>CAZUMA010000019.1:0-55708 GCA_964621835.1 uncultured Anaerolineales bacterium
CCCCCAACCACCAGAGTCCCTACAGATACCCCGGTCCCGGACACCAAGGCTCCGAAGATCCAGAATGTAAATCACACGCCCTCACGAATTGCCGAGCTGCCCTGTGGGCAGAACACGGTCACCGCCAGCGCCAAGGTGACCGATCCCTCCGGCGTGTCGCAGGTCAAGCTCTTTTACAGGGCGGCCAAGGGAGGAACTACCGGCTCCTGGCAGAGCAAAACTATGTCCCCAGTCGGGGGCAGTATCTACCAGGTTGACATCGGCCCGTCAGAATTAACCGCGAGCATCAGCCCATATGCCGGACTGAACATGGAGTACTACGTCAAGGCCTGGGACACTAAGAACAATAACGGCCAGAGCGCCACCGGCAGTCTCCCCCTCGACTACTGTGTGCAGTAAACAGCTGATAAACAGGGAGGCGGACATGACAAAAAAAATCATCCAGCGGATGCTGATCCTTGGTGGAATCACTGCGGCCCTCCTGGTTCTTGCCGCAGGAGGAGTTTGGACTGCTCAATCCCTGCAGGATAGGCTCCCTTCCCCGGTCGTGATGATCCACATCCCGTCATCCGGGAAAAGTCTCCCCCTGGGAGACCCCCTCGCTGTGCAATCGACTTCCCGGGATGAGCAGTCTGACATCTCAAAGGTAGAATTGTGGGTTTCCCAGGGACACCTGCTTTCCCTGATCGATACTGCCACCCCAGGGGAAGCGAACCGCACCCTGTCTGTGTCCCAGGGGTGGCAGCCTGCCGCCCCGGGGACCTATCAGCTGATCGTCAAAGCAACCAACCTAAAAGGCATCAGCGGGCAGGCTTCTGTAGAAGTCCAGGTCGTTGACGATCAAACCGACGAGCACCAGGCCCCAGCAGGGCAGGTAGCAGCACACCCGGCCCCGGAGATCTCAGCCCCTACACAAGCTGAATTCCCTGGTTTTAAGGGGGAAGGGGGAGGAAGTGATGGCGGGGAGGATCTTGCTTTCCCACCGGATCCGGAGCCAGACGCACCGCTTCCTGCCAGCTACCTGGTGGGGATGTTCAATATGGTCCTGCAGCCTTTTGTCCCCATTGAACTGAATGATGTAATGGTCGAAGTGGAAGCCCTCTCCCTGATTGTGGAGAACGCCTATGATGAGCTGTACTGTTTTGTTGCCTTGAAAGATCAGGCAGGGGATAGAGTGCCAACCGCTGGATCGTTTGATGTTTCCAATCAATATTCCTGGAATATCCCCGATTATCTTTCCGGAGAGAATCGAGCCACAGTCCTTATTTCGGAGGAAGAGGATTTACGGGTTAACCTGGAATGCTGGGGAACCCCGCCAGGAAGCACGCAGCCGGTGCTGGCCGGGATGATTGATCAATATCATCCAGAGAGTGATTGGGACGGTGAGCTAATCGAAAGGCAAAGCCAGGATGGAGGAGGATTTACGGTAATCTATAAGATCACCAAGGCGATCGGACCCCTCGAGGCTCCGACCAACCTGCGGACCGCCAGCTGGGGAGGCAGCACCTACTTGATGTGGTCCTGGACGGGCAGCCTGCAAGATATCGGCGGCTATCACATTTACCGGAACGACAACCTGATTGTGCATGTTCCAGCTGACCAGCTCAACCTGAAAATCCCACCCAGTTGGATTGTCCCGCCGTGCGGACAAGAGTATATTTATCAAATTTATGCGTATAAGGATGAAGTGGAATCCGCCCCCAGCAACACCCTTACGTTTCAGGGGGAGCTTTGCGGCGGGTTAAATGACGTTCTCAGCCTTGATTCCGAGCCAATCTGCGATAACGGGGGGCACTCCTTTGAAGTTTCCTACCGGTACAACTCCCTGCATGGGACAGCCAACCTGGAAGTCCAGGTGTATCAAGCCGGGGAATGGATCCAAACCATCCAATCATCCCGACCGCAAATCACGGCAGGAGAGGGGACAGTCCTTGTGCCGGTGAAATACTTTGGGGAACTTACCCAGAACACAGATCAGCTGTATGTGGTCCTGTCCGATCAGAATAATCAACCTTTCTACGTGGAATCCTTTGAGCAGTCGATCACCTGGGACCCACCCCTACCCGATCCCACCATTCCCAGCGCCTGGGTGGATTGGGAACATCAGAAACTCCACATCATGGTCAAAAACCTCTCCTGTGCAGGAATGCCAGCAATCCCTCCTCATGTCATAATCATCCCGGCAACGGATGATCGCGCCTTGGATGTTCGAGCTGCTGAAACCGTCCCTGCTGGGACCCATCTCATGCTTCATGTGGACTTAGTTCACCCGGAAGAGACAGCCCCCGGGATTGACCCTCAGCTCTGGGACATTCAAAGCTCCACCTGGGATGATGAAGTCCTCCTGGTTTTAAATCCAGTCGATGTATTTGATATTCCAGATGCCAATCCAGATAACAATAAGTATATGATCAAGCCAACCAGGCCTCTGCAACTACGGGTGAATAAAATTGCTGTCTATGATGATCACGATCGATACAGCCATGGGGAGTGGAGAGTAAATATCAATATCAGCAGGCTGCATGAGATGTCCTGGGAGAGTGTCTCCGGATCAGAAGATGTCTGGATGCGGTATAACTCACCCTTGCTGCATTGGGGTGAGGGCGCGCACAGCCTGGGTGATCTCAGCTTTAACCCCACGATTGAGGTCGGGGACACGCTCGTGATCAGAATTGCCGGGTTTGATTTTGACACCGGCAAGGATCTCTGGTCAACAGACCCGATTGGCGATGAACTGGGAGATCTGCGGCTTTATCATAATACAGAGGGTCCAATCCAGGGATTGGATAACCTGGGCTACAGCTACATGGGTCTCTGGGAAGAAGGGGGGTCGTTCTCGGCAGTCAGCGATAGCGGGGATTATAAATTCTTTTATTCCCTGATCACAGAATAGGAAGAATCTCATCACTTTTCAGGATCTTATTGGTAAAATCAATCAGGTGACATTTGTCCCCAGGGTACATCAGTCTTTTCCCGCCAGCGGCAATGCCGATGGACAATAAAGGCAGCCGGTCATGATGAGAGGTGCTAAAAAAGGAGATGAACAATGAGAAAAAACCCTCAATTAATCACAACCATCTGTCTGCTCTTGATATTATTGGTCCTGTCCGGCTGTTCTCGAGGAGCGCCTCAAGGGACTGAAAACGACGCTGGGGAAGTATCCATATGCGATCTTTGTGAAGACCTGATCGGGTGGAGAGTGACCACTACCGGGAAAATCTCATTTGTCGATCTCAGCCCTCCGGATGGGGTCTATTTCGAATTTAGAGGGGACGGCTGTCAAGGGGGAGGTTTTATCCACAATGATTTCTGGAATGACTTCAGCCAGGAGGAAAAGGACCAGGTCGGGCTGGACAATACGATTACGGTCGAAGGAATCCTGACCAGAAATGAGGGGAGATATATTGTCTCCGTGCAGAAATTGATCGGTTCTCAATAATAAATACGAATCGGGAAAGATAGTCTTTGCCAGATTGTGAAGGTCCGGGGATTTTTTAAAGCTGGATTTCCAGCGGGTTCTCTCCTTTAATCAACGGAACCCGGAAAATACCAGGCACCGTTTTCAGTGAGCGCCTGGGCCGGGAACCCGCAGCGGCAAACCAGGTAATCAGTGTCTCACGATCAACAGCTTCCAACTGCTCGTCTGCGGCAGGTAATTTTTTCTAGTAGAGGCGATAAACTATTCAAAGGAGATGCATCAATGCAATGTCCAAAATGTGATGTCGAGCTCGAGGCCTCTCAGTACAGGGGTATTGATGTTGAGGAGTGCCCGAACTGTGAGGGAATGTGGCTGGATATTGAGGAACTTGACCAGGTAGAGGATCAAGTGCTTGAAGATGACCAGCTGAAGGGAAAGGTCATTTTTACAAGCTCGCCAACAGATCTGCAGTGCCCTGAATGCGGTTCTGCGCTGAGACGGTTCAAATACCGCCTTCATGATTTGCAGCTTGAAGTCTGTGAAAACCAGCATGGGTATTGGCTTGATAAGGATGAGGAGAAGAGAATCCTCAAGCTGATGAAAGAGAGAAAAAAGGACATGCGCAGGAAAATAAAAGCGGAAGAAGAATGGGATGAGTTCCTGAATGACCTCAAATCACCCTCCTTCTTTGATAAGCTGAAGAGTTTGTTTTCTTAGCGCCTAGCAGACCACATCCAAAACCAACAACGGCATTCTACCTTCCGCTGCGGCTGAGCAATTTCCCGGCAGTCAGCGGGTGTCAAAAGCAAACCAGCGGCATCCCCGGACATCCAATCCGTGTCCTACAATGCGGCAGGGCCTCTCCAGAAGAAAGCTTTTAGGAAAACATCATGAATAAGAATCATGCCTTGGGGGGGGTGCTGGTTGGACTGTTCGGCGGCGGGCTCCTTGGTGCCTTGATCTTCAACCTCACCGGCAGCCTGGACCTCCCTTTTGGCTTCCTGTTGATGATGATCTTTGGCGCTGCAGGGGCTGCAGCCGGGTGGTTTCTTGGGCCTGCAGTCATGAACTGGCGGGAAAAGCAGATCAAACCACTCGCTGAGCGAGCGGAATACAAACGCATTCTTGACCGGTCTCATGCAGTCGAGCCTTCAGGTACCTACCGAGTTGATTATCTCCGCTTCGGGGTGTTATCTCTCGTCGCGTTTTTCCTGGGTGCCTGGTTCATTTCCCTTACCTTATCCCAGGATAACAGCTTGTGGATTTTTGCAGTTTTCTTTTTTATTTCTGCTCTTTACAATCTTGGGAAAATTCTCATCAATATCAAAAAGGAATTTGTCCTCACCCCCCAGGGATTTATTTACCGAAACCGGGGCATTGAGAGAGTTCTCCAGTGGAAAGATGTCAAGTATATCCGGGAAAAATATTTCAGGCTTCAGTACAGCCTGTTTCCAGCCAAATTTGACCACCATGTCATCCTTGATCTGCACAACGGGGATTCCATCAGGCTTGATCGAAACTTGAAGGATATTGACAAACTGGCGGATCACTTACAAAACAGCATCACGAAACATCACCTCCCGATTGCTCTCCATCGAGTAAAATCAGGAAGGGAGGTCGATTTTGAGATCTTCCAGATAAACAGCAATGGGATCCGGTACAAAGGCGAACCTCTTTCCTGGCACGAGGTTGACAGGATTATCATCAATCTCACACGAGTCCAGGTTCAGAAAAAAGGAAAACAATGGTTCAACTGGGCAGATGAGAAAGGATGGAACCTGCCCAACTTGCGCCTCTTTGCGCTAATCGCAAATGAATATACAAGGGTGGTTTGAGGAAACACATCTGGCGGCTCTGTGACAATCCTCGGGGATATACCGTCAGGATCCCCGAAGGCAGCCATGGAACTTCCAGGTCAGGGGATCAAAAAAGGAGCATTTCATGGAAAAAACCCAGAAACAGAAACGCCCACCCCTGGTAACTTTTATCGCCATTATTTTCATCCTCAATGCCATCTCAGGCATTTCCTCTACCACAATCCTGCTTTCCCCAACCATCACGGCGAGCAACCCGGAAGTTTTTGCCGCGGTTGAAACCTGGTCTGCACTGGAAAAGATCTCCCCCTACATCCTGAATGGATTGTTGATCACCTCAATGGTGCTATTCTTCTTCCTAAAAAAAAGCTCCATTCCCCTTTTTGGAATTTATCTTGCCCTGGAGCTGTTCAGCGCGGTTCAAAGAGTTCTCCAACCAGGCTGGATTGACACCTACGGTGTCAGGGGAGCAGCGATCTTATTTGGATCAATTGGGCTCTCTGGGATTCTGCTTGGCTATATGATCCGGCTGAGGAAACAAGAGGTCTTGGGATAAGAAAACTGACCGCCCTGGACTGCAGTCCGGGCTGGGGTTGATTCCGTTATCGCTGTTTTCCCTGGTAGCCCCGCTATGGATGGTACCGCAATGGGATAAGCTCAAACACAGAGCACTCGAGATAGATCCTGTAAGTTAACTTTCCTTGCTTGCGATCCTGCCAGCATCAGATTCCTGCTACTCAATCACAGTCACCTGCAAAGGAGCGCGTGTGCTGACATCTGCTGGATTGTAATAATCGTACGCAGAGGATGGGGGCGTCTGCGCCCGCATGGGGAAACGAGCCCGCATCCGGTAGCTGAACTGCAGCGGTGATCCAGATGAGAAATCCTCCAGGTAGATAATCACCTGGCGCCCGGTCAGCTCGTAACGGGCGATCAACCCTTTCTCTACCAGCTGGCCGAGATCCTCGGTCATCACGTTAAACCCCGGGGGGACCCCTAAATCGATCAGGGCCATTTTGACAGTTCCTTCCCGGTTTAGTGCAACGCTGGTGTTGACTGTCACCGTATCATTGACCGAAAGCGCTGTCCGGTCATAATTCAACTCGATCGAAATCAACTCGCCCATCATCTCCGCCTGTGGCACCTGGTCCCAGGGCAGGTAATAACTGGTGGCAACCTGGTACATCAGATTCCCACCCCCCTCCAAATTGATCTCAACCTGGTTGGATCCCGAGGGGGAGAAACCGCGATCAAAGGTGACCAGGTGGACGACATCCGCGTTGCTCTCATTGATGGTAATCTCCCGGGTTTGTTCATTATTCAGGCTGACCTGGATGGTGGCTGGCCCTTCCGCTGCTCCCGCTTGCTCCGTTGACATCAGCAGGGCTTTCAAGGAAAGAATGGTTGCCTGGGTGGTTTGCCAGGTGCCCCAACTGTCTTTTCCCTGGATAAGGTAAGCGAGAGCGCCCGTGACTGCATCCGGGTGCGCTTTTGCCCGCATCAATGCCATCGCAGCCAGGGCCGTGGTCTCCAGGCTCCCGCTGTCTCCTGTAGCGCCCATGAATGAGGCTGTTGAAGTCGTCCAATAGACCACATCTCCTTCTTCAACCCGCATCTCATATAATCGATCCACGACCGCCCGGGTCATCGAATCCTCAGAATCATAGGCAGCCAGGGCGTTTCCGACCAGGGCCAGGCTGTAGGCGTCTTCTTCCTGCAAGGCAAATTCACGGAGATAGCTGACAGCCTGGTCCACCTGAGGTGTCTCTGAATACCCTGCCTCAATCAAAGACCAGGTGATATAGGCAGTGGTGGGGACAGCCGAGTCAATCTGCCAGTGTTCGGAATATCCCTGATCTACCCAGGTGCCGTCAGGTTGCTGCTGGTCCAGCAGCCATTGGGCGGTGCGCTCAAGCAGGGCAGGGTCCACCGGATAGACCTGGGCCATATCATCAAACTGCATCAGTCCGTAAGCGGTCAGGAAAACATTTGCGGGGGGTTGTCCAAAAAGGGAGAATCCTCCTCCATTGACTTCAAAGGTGAGCAAACGTTGATATCCCGTGCCGACAAATTTTTCCGCCTGGATTTGGGCTTCCGAACTGCCCTGGCCTGTCTGCTGCATATAGTCCAGGATGAGGACATTGGGGTACGTCGCCGACGTACTTTGCTCAAATCAACCGTGCGGCAGGCGGAGGATTTTTTCCAGGCCCTCAATCACCTGGGCCATCACCCCGGGGTAGATCTTCACTTCAACAAAGGAGGTTTCGGGAACAGCTTCTGCGGGAAGCTGAAGGGCAACCTGTTTGTTTTCCCGCAGCCAGTCGCTTTCTGTCAGACGGATCTCTTTGCCGTCAGGCAGCACCCTGACTTCACGGCGGATGGCATCACTCATCTGGCTGCCCCAGGCCGTCACCTGAAATCCCTGCCGTCCAAACTCTTTGACCTGGATGGGAAAATAAACTACTTCAATATCATTGGAAGCGATGCTCAATTCCTGTTCAGAGCCGCCCAGTAGCTCAAACCAATCCTCTTCCTCAACGACCAAACGCACATCCTGCGCTTCCGGTAAGTAATTGAATACACCTACCGGGATGCTGATCTGGTCTCCCTGGGTCAATGCAACCGGTAAATCAATATCCACAAAGAAATCCTGAAAAACGCGGATGCCCTGGGTATTGAATCCCAGCTGCCCATCCTGGGAGGAAGCCAGCGCGGTCAGCCGCCAGGTGGTGATGGAGTCCGCCATGGGGATATCTAGGGAAACAAATCCCTCCTGGTTGGTGATCACCTCCGGTGCCCAATAAAGGGTTTCTGGAAAATACTGCCTCAGACGGGGAGGCTCACCGGCTGTTTGCTCATCTGGGGAAGGCTGTGCACTCTCTTCCTGCATGGCATCCATTTCAGCTTCGACGGCTAACTCCCGGACAATTTCAGGCTGGCCCGCGGCCAGATCAAGCATGTCCTCCGGAGCAGGAGCCATGGCGCCAAATCCGCCGCCTACCAGCAATAAGAAAGCCGCGGGCAGCCCGACAAAAGCAGGAAGCGCTGAAAGGGCCCCCAACCCGGTCGCCAATCCACCCCCCAGGCGCCGGTTCTGGAGCCACCGGCCCTGTCCGAAAAACAGGAATCCTCCCGGAATAAACAAGTATGCCAGGGCGGCGGCAAAGATCAACCCCGTGGGAGGTGTGGAGCGGCTCAGATTTGAAGCAGACAGCAATAATCCTATCGATCCTCCCCAGGCAAGGGTCAAAACAGCCATGTACTGGGCAGAAGGATCCTTCTGGACCCAGGCGTATCCAAAAAAGGCCAGCGCTCCCAGTCCAAAGATCCCACCCAGGGCAATCAGGAACGGCTCGGGATCAAAATAATAATAAAACCTTGAGGCTGTCATAAGCCCCCCCACCAGGCAGCCAACCACCAGCAGAATGGCGCCGGACGCAATGGCAACCCGACCCAGCGATCGTTTGAACAGACCCGCGCGGGTGAGGGTGGTCGCTGCCACGGCAAATAGACCTCCGGGCGCGATGATCATCCCAGCAAGCGCCGCGATATTCATCCGCTGATATCCCTTCTCCTGCCGATTTTGCAGTGCATTCATTTTTTCCTGACGCGAGTTGATTGCAGTGCCTGGTTCGTCAGTGGCTGCACCTGCCCAGCTGGCTTTGGCTGCTTCATCCTGCACGTAGCGAATCTGATCCTGGTCGGAAGGCATCGCCGCTGGCAGCTCAAATCCCTTGACCTGATAAAAGGGCTCCATCAGTTCCTGCTCGAGCATAAAATACAGTTTTGCAAAACCAGGATCCTGCCGCTGAAGGGCAAAAACGGATTCGTCCACAATTGCCAATCCAAGGGCTGTTTGGATGGCGCTCCCATCTGCTGCCTGGGTTTGAAAATCAATCTTTGCCGGATCTCCAGGCAGGTATGTCTCCTGGTCCGGCCGGATGGCGATCTCAATGTCCTTGGGAGCATCCACCACAACCAACCGTGTGTCTCGGACGATCGTGCCGTCCAGGAGCACTTTGTATGCGTGCAGTTCGAGCGTGCCGTACATCTCAGGGGTCACATCCACAAAGAATTCAGCGCCCCCCTCAACCACCTTTTCAGATCGTGTGGAGAGAGTTTGCCCGGTTTTGACGATATCCAGGTACACATCCCCATAGTCCTGGGCCGTCAGGGTGATCAATTCCATTGTCTCCCCGACCACATAGGCAGCGCGATCTGCCCGAAGGAGAACGCTGTCCTGACCGCCTTCCGATTCAAATGTCAGCTGCCGATTTGCAGATCGCCCCCTCTCGTCAACAGCCGTGACAGACAAAGAATGGACTGCTCCTTGCTGAGGAATGAAGCTGTAGCGGCTCAACCCATATTCCCCCGTGGAAAGCTGGACCGGGGAGCCCCCATCCTGGCTGATTTCCAGCCGGGTCCGGGCTGGTCGCCCATCCGGATAGGATGTGAGCAAATAAACCACGTTTTCCACGCCCGGTTTGAGCATCCCGCTTTCGGCAATTCCTTCAATAAGCAAAGGCTGCGCGGAGACCGGCAGAACCTGGCTGGCTTGTTCAGCATGATCCGTTTGATCGATCACTGAAACTTCCAGGGCAAACTGGGCCTGTCCAGAGTCCAGTCCTGATCCAGCAAAATATTCTGGCAGGTCAAAACTGAATGAATAGCTGCCGCTGTCATCTGTCTGTCCGCGGAGGTCAACCACCACGGTGCGCTCCACATCCCAGACGCTGCCAATGATTTCAATCTCTCCCTGGGCAACGGGCTTGCCGAAGAAATAATCCGCTTGCACGACACCTTCCACTTTCTCACCCGGAAGGTAGAAGCTTTTATCCGTGGTAACTTCAACAGCAAATTTCGGCAGTACATACGGCCGAACCTCGACTGTTTTCTCAGAGGAGGTCTCACCGATGGATGCCGTGAGCTTGTAATTCCCCTGGTTGACCACATCTGCAAGGGTGAAATCCACCGCAGCAATACCAAATTCAGAAGCAGTGACCTCCTTGCGGAACACCTTATTTCCCTTTGGATCCTCGATGAGAAACTTGACGGTCTCACCATTTGCTGGCACAAGATCATATGCCCCCAACGCCAAAGTGCGGAGATGAATCACCTGACCCGGCTGGTAAAGAGGCTTGTCAGAAGAAAGCAGCAGCCGGTAATCACGCTGGATGGTCACCTCCTTTTCCACCCGATCCTGGCCGATTGCCGAGCTGACCTCAACAACTAGAGTCGCCTGGGCAGGCGCATCCGCAGGAAGGTGGAAGTCAACCGGTAAACTACCGGTTGCATTTGTCGCACCCTCAAACAGCGGTTGGGGTTTTTTGCCTTCTTCCATGAGGCTGACTTGCACATCCGCATTGGCAATAGGCTTTCCCGCAGCAAAATCCTGGACAACCACCCTGAGAGATGCCTTACTATCCGGCGCAAAGCGGGTGGATCCCAGAATGAACGTCTGCTGGTCATCAAGTCG
Organism: uncultured Anaerolineales bacterium; assembly: GCA_964621835.1. Taxonomy (GTDB): domain Bacteria; phylum Chloroflexota; class Anaerolineae; order Anaerolineales; family UBA11858; genus B10-G9. Next base: position 10,709 of record CAZUMA010000019.1, read on the forward strand.
GGCGGGAAGGCTGACAATCCGGCGCAGGGCAACAAATCCAGCAAGAACCACCAGGATGATCAAGCCCTGAATGATCGCGGAGAGCCAGCGTTTTTGGAGGGAAGAAGATCGGGAAAGGGAAGCGGCAGGGGGCTGTTGTGCATCCATCGTATCCTCCTCAAGGGGATAGAATGTGCCTGTTTCTACACGATAGACGTAGGATCCCAGAAAAAAGTTCCCTTGAATTCTACCATCGGATACGCGGGGGGATGATCATCCGCTGGGTCTGACCGTAGGGTAGGGTTGTTTCCTATTCTCCCCCTCCCGGTGTTTGTATACAATTGAGAGCAGCTGAACCTGGCCCCAGATGGAAAACAACCATAGGTATGGTAACCAATCTCCATGTCAAATAAAAAGCAGCTTAGGAAGGTCATCATCATCGATGCTGCGGGGCAGGAAGAGAGCCTCCGGGTAATTCCCTTGGGGAGCAATCTATACCAGCTTGATAACAGCCCCTGGCTGGCCTATGGGCAATTCTGGATTCGATCCGTGGGATGGGGTGCAGCTATAAGGGAGCTTTTTAAAATTTAGGCGATCAATGTCCCCCCTGATATATCGCTCCAAAAAGATAGTACAAATCTTTCCAGCACAGGAGTTCAATGGGAATATGCGGATCCACCCTACGAGAAACTACACCCTGGAAAATAATCACCATTTACCTTCTCCCTGAGCATGGATTCCTACCTGGACCAAGCAAAAAAAGCCTTCCTAATAGGAACGCTCTTTTTGGGTTTCTTTGTCGTGGTTTTGACCTCCATTTCTTTATACTAACACGGGGTGCCCATTTTTCCATTTCCGTTAGAAGCAAAACAAGTTTATCTAGCCTAAAAAATATTATAATGGCTTTTCCTCCAGGAATAAGTACTCGGGCGACTTCCCCCAGGTAGAACTTGGCATCCCTTTCACGGAAATGGGTCCACACCGAAATAGCGGTTACCAGGACCATGGTTCCCCTTTCCAAAGGCCAGACGACCTGTTCTTTCTGCTGGCTTGGGGTGTAGAAGGGGATGGTGATATTCAATTGGATGAAATCATAGCTATCTGGAGAGAATTGAGTTTTACAGAACTCAGTTACGTATGGTTTGCGCGATCCGGTCAAACTTTTTTGCTAATTCATCTGGGGTCTGACCCACCCGCATTAATTCCAGAATTCCCTGCCGAAAATCTTCCGGATAAGGTGCACAGGTTTGCGGCATTTTTCTGGTCCTTTTCCAAATATTACCAATGTCCATCTAACAGGGTCAATTCCATATTGTGATTTAATGGAGGGCTGCCTATTCTGTAAAAAACTGTTTGAAAAAATCCTTAATCGGGCCAGGCAGTGTCCGCCTGAGAAACATGTTAATGCAAACAACCATTTTTCGGCCCCAGTTCCAGCTATCAGTAAACTCGGGATCATTCAGGACTGCCCCTGACAAATAGCGCAGCAACGCTCGGCGTGGCAGCTGCTTTTTTTCCTTTGCCAGGATGTACCAAGTTTGCCTGGGATGGTACCAGGGTATTCGCCTTGCATATAATCCCGCTCGATTTACCATCCTTTTAATAGTCCTTGGACAGAAGGTTACAGTCTCGGGGTAAACCCATCCGTTTCCCTGGAAATCAGCCAAACCTTCAACAAATGTGACAGCGGCGACCCCCGTATCCTTTAGGGATGCCCTGATATTCTGCAAAGCCGATTTAATCAGATCACTGCCTGTATGAGAGAAGATCGAGTGAGCAACCATAAAATCAAATTTTTCTTCAAAAACATCAGTCTTAAACTCATTATTGTAGTCGAATTGGGGTTTTTTTAGCCTAATTAAATCTGAGCCGACCAGGTTATTAATTGCATCCTCAATCAGCCAGCGATTTGGTTCAATCCCAAAATAATTCCCTTGATCCAGATAATTGATCAGAAACCTGCCCGCTCGGAGGGATCCGCAGCCCAAGTCTAGCAGGGAGTGGGTCGCCCGCAGCCCTAATGAGGTTAACAAGCAGAATTGGGATGCTCCCATGAAATCATATTGTCCAGGCGGTCCAACATAAGCCTTAAAGTGATTGTCACCTGGTTGCAGTTTAGAAATATCCATAATTGATCCAGCTGTCTATTGAAAATTTTATCTTTATGGTTTTATCCACTGTAATGGATTATTTGTGTATAGCATAATGACTTAGATTCAAGTCTCAAGTGCAACGTCACTTAGTTTGAAGAACACCATTTCAAGCGTCATGATATTCAATGCTTGTTTTTAGCGACCCCATATTCCAATGTCCTTTTCATTAATAATTTTATTATATTGGATTGTGAAAAACAAAATATTTATTAATAATGAAATACTTGTAGCATTTATTATCCCAGATGTTCCAAGACCCATTACTTTAGCCAACAATACAGAAAGGGGGATATTAATAATTACCGAAGCTATCGATAATATTAGTTGAATCCGTAATTTGCCTACTCCATTAATGAAATGGGCTAAGATTGCATAATACATTTGAACAATTGCGAATATAGCCCAACTAACTGATAGTAATATCGGAATAGCAGTTCTTTCACCGATCCAGATTTTATAAACAAACGGAGAAATAATTAACATTAGGAATATTCCTACAACAGCAAAACCCCAAACTCGCTGCATTGTTTTGATTGTCTTTTTTATCCATTTATAATCCCTTAGATAATAAGCATCTGTAATTGCAGACCATAAAGGTTGAACAATAATCATAAAAAAGGTAAGAATCAAACCAAAATATTTATGAGCAATTTGATAAGGTGTAACTTGTTCAGGCCCATATAGTTGAGTAATAATTAAATTATCAGAAGTAAATAGGATTACGCCTGCTATGCTGATAATAAAGAAATTTATCCCAAGATTCGTCACTTCTTTTAGATAAGCGAAATCAACATAACTTATTGATGGTCGGTATTCCGAATAATCTTTTGAAAAATAATAAAGTGATAACAATAATAGTGTTATCACTGGCGCAATACTATTCATAATTCCAAGCTTTAATAAAGAACTTTTAGTTGTGAATATAAGGAAAACCAGAAAACCCAATTTTAATAATCTAGCAAATAAACCATTTAGGTTTCTAATCGAGGGTCTTTGATCTGCAATTAGCATAGTTATTATTATCCGAAGAACGAGCGTTATAGCAAATGAACCAAAGATAAATATAGCTAATATTGATAACTCTCCTTTTAGCGAAGGGGAAGTATTTAATAATATAGGCCAATTAAGTAAGGGATTAACTATAACAAAGAGAAAATAAAATGATACAGCAATAAGGCTAACCGTTGCATAAGTTGTGCTTATGTAAAATTTTGCATCTTCTTTTTCATTTTTTGCTAATGCTTCAGCAAATTTATTTCTCAAACCTTTTTCAAGACCAACATCCAAAAATCCTAACCCCTCAGTAATTGAAAATAATACCAACCAGATGCCATATTCCTCTTCACTAAGATAATTGAGAACTAACGGAACCTGCAAAAAACCCAAAGCCAAATCTAAGCCACGATAAAAAAAAGAAAAGGCGATATGTCTCTTGGCTTTTACAGTTCTTATTTGTCCCTTAGAAAAAAAATCCATTACTGGTTCAGGAGTAAAACAAATAATGAAATCTAGAATTGTTTTATTAGCCATATTTTCAAATTGATTGATTAGAAAATTCCATTATTTTCATCCTATTTATGTCTTGGTTCAGCGTGAAAGGGAAAAAAGCCCTTTGAAAATTAGACACTTTTCATCTGCCAAAGATAGAATACGTTTGGTTGAAGCTGGTTCCAATCGCAGATCTCAGATACTGGTGTGCCTTCAATGAGATGCTCTCGTAAGAGTCCTATTTTGTCTTCCGGGGTGCAGTTTATGCGTTTCTTTGTCGTGGTTTTGGCCTCTATTTCTGTATACTAACGTGGGGTGGCCATTTTTCCATTTCCGTTAGAAGCAAAACATGAATTCTGATCGAATTATTTCGCGCGCTTCTTTTCCGGGGCCAGCTGATACTCTTCCGGTCCTGATTTCAGGAAAGGAAGTTTGATCACCTCATATTTGATCAAAAGCCAGACCACCCCTCCCAGGATCATCATCGCAGCCACCAACCGTGAGTAGCTGAAATCTGTGCCGGGGATGCGGGGTTGGTCCGGGCGGAAAAACTCAATGATCTGGCGCCCCACCCCTTCCAGGATCAGCCAGAGAGCAAAAATCGTCGCCGGCTTGATGCGCTTTTTAAACTCCAGGGCCAGGTAGAGCAGGATCCCGGTCGCCAGGAAGTTCCAGAGCATCTCATAGGCAAAGGTAGGGTGAAACCGGGTGGTCTCAACCGGGAAGAGGGCCGTGTTCGTCCAGGGCCCGATCCGATGGATCGCGTCAATCTTGATTCCCCAGGGCAGGTCAGTGGGCTGGCCGTAGAGCTCCTGGTTGATCCAGTTGGCCGGGCGGACCAGCGCCTGGCCGATTAGCAGTGCCGGCGCGGCTGCATCAAGGATGAGCCGGAAATCCAGCTTGTTCCGCTTCACATACGCATAAGCTGCCAGCCCCCCAAAGAGCACCGCTCCGTAAAAATGAAGGCCCCCTTCCGGCAGATAAAGGATCCGCAGCGGATTCTCCAGGTAATAACGCCCGCCTCCCAGGATCTCGTTGGCCACGTACCACAACCGGGCCCCGATAATCCCGGCTGGCGCGGCCCAGATTAATAGCTCCCAGACATGATCGCCATCCTCCCCCCGCTGCCTGGTCCCCCATTCTGCGACATAGCCTGCGATGATGATACCCACCGCCATGATCAATCCATACCAGTGCAGGGATATATTGGTTCCCGGGATGGTGAAAATAATCGGATCCATGAAATTCTCCTTCCTCCTAATAACTGTTGTTTCCGGCGCTTTGAAAAAAGCAGCCGCGGACTCCACAGATGGCACCTGAGAATGCGCGGCTCTTTTAGCTGGTGCTTATTATACTGCGTTTAATCCTCGCCGGACATCCAGGAGGGCATTTTTCCTTCCTTTTCAGGAAAGCGGGTGAGGACCGTGATCTCGACCGGCATCGCGACCCGGTTCCGCTGCAGCAGGGCCTCCTCCAGGGATTTCCCGCGGAGGGGGAAGACTGCCAGCTTCATCTCCGGCTCCGTGAAACGCTTATCCACGATCGCCAGCCCTACCATGTATCCTTCCACATCCACAGAACAGCTGGATACTTTGCCAATCTCCAGACCGCGTTCATCCACCACCGGATCGCCCATATTCGGGCGCCGGGTGCGTTTCTGGTCGCACCGGAAGCGGATCACCGCACGCTCCCGGCTTTCTTCCCGGGAGAGCAGGGCACTTCTGCCAATAAAGAAAGGCTTGTGGTACTTGACATACCCGGGGAATCCTGCTTCCACCGGGCTGATCTCAAAAGGTCCGGCCAGTTCATGACCATAAAGCGGGAGCCCTGCCTCGATGCGGGTAGAATCCCGGCAGCCCAATCCGGCCGGCTTGACCCCAAACTCCTCACCGGCCTCCAGGATGCCCTCCCAGAGCGTGTTCATATCATCAGGATGAACCAGGATTTCAAATCCCCAGGATTCTCCTGTGTAGCCGGTGCGGGCAATCACCAGGTCCAGGCCCAGCAGCTCGCAGTGGATCATCTCGGTCCGTTTGACCCGGGCCAGCGCTGTTTTCAGCCCGGGATCATCCGTCAGCTTCTGCAGCGTGGGCAAAGAGGCAGGCCCCTGCAGGGCGAGATCCCGGCGCTGCTCCTTCCCGGCCGCGGGATCTTTGAGGTTCTTGAGCGTGGCCCTGGCCTCCACCTCAACCCAGGGTCGGTCCCGGTCGATCAAGACTTTTCCCTCATTGACAGCGTTCAGCCAATCCCAGTCCTTGTCTTCATTGGAGGCATTGATGACCAGGTAGTAGAAATCCTGCCGCATGCGGTAGATGATCCCATCATCAATGACCTCCCCATCCGGGGTCAGGAAATAACCATACATGGACTGCATATCTTCCAGCCAGGCAGCATAATTGGAAAAAACGGTATCCAGGAAGCTGGTCGCGTGCGGTCCTGAAACCGAGAACACACCCATGTGGGAAACATCAAATAACCCGGCGCACTCTCGGACTGCCTGGTGCTCTTCCATCACCCCGCTGTACTGGACCGGCATCTCCCAGCCTGCAAAGGGGACCATCCTTGCCCCCAGGTCGACATGCTTTTGGTAAAGCTCAGTCCGCTTCAGCTCCCCTTCCTGCTCCTCCCAGGACCAGGCTTCCCGCTCAACATCGGGGGCTTCCCCGCGCAAGGCTTCCTGGCCAACAAAATAAACCTTTTGAAGGTCAAATGAATCCGGGGATTGTTGGTAGGCTTTTTGGGCCGGGATGCCGGTTTTTAGGGGCGGTTTCTTCCGCTTTTCGGCTGATTCGACCACCTCAACTACCACCGGGCCTTCCACCTTCCGGAAAAGATCTCCCGCATCGAAAACCGTGTAGCCGTCCGAGAGCCCGCGCAGCCAGGAGAGCACCTGCTCGCCGTTCTCCTGGGTAGGGGTGACCAGGTAGCGGTCCCGTCCCAATTCATCCTGCTCCTGACGTTCGATGAGAACCTCATCCAGCAGGCTGCCCTCCGGGTCCAGCATGAATGTGGTCATTTTGCTTCCAACATCAAAGGAAGTCAGATTGGAAGTGACCACCTGGTTGAGATGCTGTTTTGCACGCCAACCTGTGACCAGGATGGAGAAAGCATCCCCGGCCTGACCCGGGAAGGAATAATGAGGATAACCGCTTTTCTCAACCTCAAAATCAATCCCTGCTTTTTCAGCAATTTCAGCCACCCCCTGCTTCACCTCCTCAAAGACATCCAGAGAGACTTTTCCACGGGGGAGCGTGCCGATCATCCCGTTGTAGGCAAACGGTTTAATGTTTGAAAGCAGCCGGTGGATCAGCCCGGCAATTGTGTCCATATCCTTTTCCATCAATCCACGCTGGGTCAGCCAGGGCGTGCCCAATCGAATCCCGGTGGCCAGGGAGGTTTCAACATCCCCGGGAATGGTGTTTTTATTGGCCACCAGCCCCGCCAGGTCCATGATCCGCACCGCCGGTTCACCCCAGATAGGGAAAGTCATTCCTGTCGGGGAAGCGGGATCGGCATCAATGGATTTCAGGTCCAAAAGCAGCAGGTGGGTGTTGGTGCCCCCGTAAGCCAACCGCAGACCCCGCGACTCCAGGCCTTCTCCCAGGGCTTTGGCGTTCTTGACAATTTGAGCCTGCAGCTGATGGAATTTTTCTGTTTTGGCAATCTCAAAGGCCACTGCCATGGCAGCAAATTTATTGACATGAGGTCCGCCCTGCTCGCCGGGGAAAACCGCCAGGTCAATCTCTTTTGCCAGGTCTTCATCCGTGGTCATCACCACCGCCCCGCGGGGCCCCACCATGGTCTTATGGGTGGTGAACGTGATCACATCCGCAATCCCAACAGGGTTGGGATACTGCCCGCCGATGGTCAGCCCGGCCACATGGGAGATGTCTGCCAGGAGATAAGCCCCGACTTCATCGGCAATCTCCCGGAATTTTTCCCAATCAGGCGCCCAGGGATAGGAGGTATAGCCAGCGACGATTACCCGGGGGCGGCTTTCCAGGGCCAGGTCGCGGATGGCATCATAATCCAGCCGCTCAGTCTCCGGATCCACGCCGTAGGAGACAATCTGGTACCGCTGGCCGGAAATGTTGAATTCCGAGCCGTGGGAGAGGTGCCCCCCCTGGTAAAGATCCAGTCCCATCAGGGTATCCCCCGGCTCCATCAGGGTCCAGTAGACCCCGAGGTTGGCAGGGGTCCCGGACAGCGCCTGGACATTGACGTAGATCTGATCTGCGCTCAGCTCCTCATGGGCAAACAGTTCAGCTGCCCGCCGCTGAGCCAGGCACTCCACAAAATTAACATAATCCTTCCCCTTATAAAACCGGCGGTCGGCATACCGTCGGTAGAAGGCCAGCTGCCAGGCAGCATCTTCTAAGCGCTCAGGGGAATCCTGGGTCATCCGTGTTGGGGGATACCCCTCTGCATAGACATTTTGAAAACGGGTTGCCAGCGCCTGGCGGACTGCCTTTGGAACATAAGACTGCGAAGGGATGAAAATCAGCTTCCTGGCCTGGCGCTCGTCCTCCCAGTGGATCAGGTCAGATACAAACGGTGAATAGTCCTCCAGCTCCTTACGAAAAAGGAAGTCACCGCTGGATGAAGTAGCCATGGACGTTCTCTCCTTTGTTGATCAGCTTCTCGTGATATAAACAAAAATCTCAAGTAAAAATGACAACCCCCACCCCTGACCGGTGTTTTAGATCCGAACCAGGGGAAGGCTCAAGCTTCGTTTGATTTCGCGCGGGGCCCGCGGGTGGGTTCCCAGCACGCTTGATATATCTGTAATATATCTGATCTTACCCAAACGCGCATATGATATTATTCAGGTTTTCAAATACAGATTGTGAGTATTTCTGCTCCCCCTGGAAAAGTAGAAATCAGCTGGTCATACAAATTTGCAGGGAAAAGAAACGATAGCATGTGGGAGAAGTTCAGCAGCCGGTTTCAATACACTGCAGAAAACACATAAATTATGGTTTCAGCTGGAAGGGTCTGATCAACATAGATGGTCTGATGGTAAAAATCAGCACTCCCCACACAGGTACTGATGACTTCTGCTTCCATGGGCTGCCACCATTCCGGATCAACCGGGGAATCCAGGATGGCCTCAGGTTTAATCTCGATCAGCGGTTTTGCGCATGCCGTGGAGGAAATGAATTCATCTACTAGGTCAGGGGAGACAGAGAATCTCACATAAGTCACAAGTTCTCGAAAACCTTCCGTATAGGAGAAAATATCCTGATAAGTATCAGGAAGTGTGATCCCTGCATTGGCCTCGATAATCTCCGGGGCAAGATCAGCACCACAAAATAAGCAAGGATCCTTTCCGAAAAACCCTCCTATCTCCAGGGAAATCAGGACCACCAGGAAACCAAGATAGATAAATACTATCACCCGGATGATCCTTTTCCAAACCCTCGGATTTTTATTAGATTCCATTGACAAAGATGCAAACAAAACCGGTGCTGCCCCCCATCCGGCAGTCGTAGGTTAGGTTGAAGGAGAATATTATTTCTTTCCCCGATTCTGGGTCTTTTCGGAGATCTGTTTTGTCAGTAATCCTTTTCCAGAGATATCCCCCAAAATAATCGTGTTACCCGGGTTGTTTTCCACGGTTTGCAGCATCCTGAGCTGCAGAAGTCCGGGTTTTTTCTCGAGCAGTTTGGCCGTGTTGGCAAGTTTTCTCAGTGCAGCACTCTCTCCGCGGGCGCGCTCCAGCGCGGCCAACCCCTCCAATCTGGCATCCACAACCTGGGCAAAAATGTTTTTCAGGTTGCCAGGGAACATGATATCTTTCAGGGCTACAGATTCCAGGGCAATCCCGTACTCAGAGACCTTCTCCTGCGTTTGGGCAATCAGGGTATCTCCAAGTTCCTGGCGTTTGGTCAGGAATTCGTCAATGGGCACCTTCCCGATTGCATCCCGAAGTGCTACCTGCAGTTCCAGATACATCGCCTGGAAATAGTCCTCCACCCCGATAATCGCCTGGTGAGGATCCTCAACCTGGTATTTGACAGCCAGGCTGACCCTCACCCCAACATTATCAGCGCTGAGCACCTCCTGCCCCGGAATTGTCACGGACCGGGTCCGGATATCCACTTTCTGGATTTGATGAATGAATTTGAAGTACCAGTGAACCCCGGGAGCTAACTCTTTTTTGTACTTTCCCCGCGTAAAAAATAGCCCGCGTTCATATTCATAGACCAGCACCCGACGCAGAGCAGCGATGGCGAGGATCGTGAGAAAGCTAATCAGGACCATGACAAACCCTAGCATTTGATTCATATCAGCACCCTTGCAATTTGGATAAAGGTTTGCCCCGAGGAGCTACCAAACTTTCAGCGGAGGTCTTAACCTGCAGGGCTGTCGGTTTGTTGCCATCTGGCATAGCCCCTCGAGACAAATTTGCGGGAGTCGAACCCGGTAACCTGAGAGAGACAAACACGCAGAACCGGGCAGGAGATTCCTGCCTGGCTGCTCATCTTCTCTTCTTTGATTATACACAGTCTTTTTTCCAACCATCACGGTTGGAACAGGATCCCAAAATCTGTCAGCAGACAGGCCATTTATGCAGCCAGGAATCCGCCGTCCACCGGGATCGCCGCTCCATGGACATAGCTGGCGAGTTCACTCGCCAGCACCAGCACCATGTTGGCGACTTCTTCTGGTTTCCCCATCCGGCCGATCGGCAGGCGCTGCTTGAATTTGATGGCGGTGTTGAGCAGCCCCAATTCAAATTGAAAGAATTTTTTGACCGCGGCCTTCGTTCCTTTCGTGATGATTCCCCCGGGAATGATGGCATTGATCCTGAAGCCCTGTTTGCCGTGTTCCTTGGCGAGCGCGCGGGTCAGCGCGGTTACCCCCGCCTTGCTGACACTGTAGTGAGCCAGGTCGTTTTTGAAGGGAGTCACACCCTCAATAGACCCCAAATTGATGATCACCCCTCCCCGCTTCAAACGCTGCCTGACCATCTGCTGGCACATCCAGTACACAGCATCCAGGTTGGTTTCCATCACCTGCCGGTAGAAATCTTCCTTCACCTTCAGGAAGGGTTTGAAAGGATAGATCCCGGCATTGTTGACCAGAATATCCGGTTCCTCTCCCGCCAGACTTTCCCACAGCCTGTCTCTCTCGTCCTTTTTAGACAGGTCAATGACATGGCTCCTGACTTTTATGCCCTTTTTTTCCAGGTCACCTTGTATCGCAGCCAGTCTTTTATCATCAATATCGACGATTTCCAGGTCCGCCCCGGCTTCGGCCAGACGGCAGGCAATCGCTTTGCCGATCCCTGCAGCCGCACCTGTGATCAGAGCGCTCTTTCCCTGCAGTGAGATAAGTTGATCAAGCCGTTGCTTTTTTTTCATCGCATCCCGTATCCGGGTCGGATCCTTTTCTGTTGTTTTCGCTGTTCATCGCAAAGAAATTTTTTCCCTGCAGATGAATGCCACACCTTAATGATATCAAATGGATTGGGTTTTTCCAAAGGAAATCTAATTTCTGTAAAGGTTCTGTTAAGTCCCGGCAGGAATACTGAAAGCAGAACCAGGCATTGCTGACCCTCTCAAAGCAAGTCCAGAGGCCAAAATAGCTCGATAATTATTCTATTTTTTGAATAATGGAATCCCCCGCTTGATTGCTCTTGCAGGTTTTCCGGGCTGGGAGTACACTTCTTGTGCGATCCACCAGGACACAGGAAATCCGCTGCCAACCAGGGTAAAAGGCAAGCATCATGCGAAAAATTGATACTTCGTATTTATCTCACGACGAATGCTGGGGTGTTCAGATCAACGGCCTGGAACACTGCCAGAAAAACTGCAAATGGGTGGGCATCAGCGCCTGTGAAGGCCAGAACATCCGCCTCACCGGATACAATTCCAAGGGATACCGGGTAGGTGATAAGGGGGTCATCATCGAGGATTACGACCCCCGGTACGATCAGTCGAAAGCGCTTGAACAGCAGCCCGATGCCTAGAGTTCTGCGAGCGTCTTTTTCATATACTGAACGCGCTCAAACGCAGCTGCATTTTCCTCATCCCGACTCAATCTCCCCTGCACCTTGCTGACAGATGAATAATGATGAGTTTCAAGCCAGCCCTCGAGATCGGCGAGCATGGTCTCGATGTACTTAATACCATTCTTGTAGAGGGTCGTACAGATCTGCGCGGCGGCCGCGCCGGCCAACAGCTGCTTGACCACCCCTGCAGCATCGTGAATGCCAGTATTGGCTGCGATATCACAGTCCACCCTACCGGAGAGAAGCGACACCCAGCGCAGCGGCAGCGTCATTTCTTCTGGAGCGCTGTAAATATTATCCGTGACAACCTTTTCATTGGCCACGTCAATATCAGGCCTGTAGAAACGATTGAAGAGCACAACCGCGTCTGCTCCCGCTTCCGCGAGGCCGTTTACCAGCCGCAAGGGATTGGTGAACATCGGTCCAAGTTTCACAGCAACCGGGAGATCGACGTACTTTTTTACTTCATGAACAATTTCGAGATACGTATTTTCAATCTCCTGGCTGCTGACGTCCGCCGAAAAAGGCATGATGGAGATATTCAGCTCCAGACCATCTGCTCCCGCCTCTTCCAGCTTGGCGGCAAACTTCGGCCATTCGTTGGGGGTATTGCAGTTGACACTGGCCAGGATCGGAACTGACGTCTGCTTTTTGGCTTCCTGGATCAGGTTCAAGTATTCCTGCAAACCCTGCTCCTTGGAGTGGGAATTGATAAAATCAACCGCCTCAGGAAACCAGAAATACTTTTCATCCTGGTCCATGAGCTTTTCCGTGTCCGCAAGCAGCTGCTCTTCAAAGAGTGATTTCAAGACAATCGCCCCTGCACCCCGCTCCGCGCATTTCCGCACATTGTTAATGGTGCTGGTGAGCTTTGAACTGCTGACGATGATAGGATTTTTCAACTCCAGTCCCATGTAGAATGTAGAAAGGTTTAACATAATTTCAATTCTTCCTTTGATTCGGTGGCTATTTCCGGATCCGCGAGCAACCGGGTGATGTAGTTGAAGGCCAGCTCCAGATTATCCAAGGCCCGCTTTGATAAGCCTTCTCTAAAATTCCATTCATAGCCCTTGATGTGCAGCAGCAGCACCCTGGGCTTGTGATCAAAAAGCTCCTGGCAGAGCTTCAGAATGTAGCTGGGTGAGGCGGCATGGGTCGTGAAGGACAGCTTTCCTTTCCCATCCACCTCACTCAAGCAGAAATCCTCAATTTCTTCTTCGGAAGCATCCGCAAAGATCACCAGTTCCTGATGGGAGATCGCTTCCGCATCTTCAATATTCAGCTGGTAATTGTTATCAAATGCAATTTCTGTCAGCCCCTGCTCGGCAGCCCAGGCCTCCACCTTTTTGACCAGGGCGATGCCCAACCCATCATCCTGTCTGCCAGGATTTCCATACCCGTACATCAAAATCCGCATTGCATCAATCAGGTGCGTTTGCTGTCGAGCAAATTGTCATTGGCATCGTACAGAGAAACTTCCAGCGGCATCTGGCCCAAAGCGTGCGTGGCGCAGCTCAAACAGGGATCATAAGCCCGGATGGCAACCTCAACTGCATTCATCATCGGCTCCGTGATCTCTTCCTGCCCATCCATCCAGGAATGGGCAACGCTGTTAACTGACTGGTTCATGGGCTCATTGTTGTTGGTCGTTGACACAATCAGGTTCGCCAGGGTGATCTGATCATCTTCATTGATCTCATAGTGATGGAACAGGGTTCCCCTGGGAGCTTCCAGCAAGCCAACGCCCTTGCTGACCTTCTTGCCCTTGGTAACCAGCTCTCCTTCGGTCAAATCCGGGTCATTGACCAGCTCATGGATCATTTCTGCCGAGTGGAGAATTTCGATCAACCTGGCATAATGATAATGGAGACAATGATTGTTCGGTTTGCCGTTGGTCAGGGATTTGAATTCCTCAAACTCCGCCTGGGCCAGGGGGGTAGGGATGAAATCACAGGTGTTCAAGCGTGCCAGCGGACCCACGCGGTACCAGCCCTTCTCAGGCCCCAGCTCTTTAATATAGGGGAACTTCATGTAGCTCCAGGAGCGGACTTCCTCTTCGATATATTTATCGTATTCCTGGTAGTCCACATCGTTGAGGATCTTGTTGCCCTCCGCGTCGACCGCCCGGAGCACCCCGTGGTAGAGGTCCAGCGCGCCATCCTTACGAACCAGGCTGAGATGGTTGGACGGGAACACGGCAAAATCATCAATAAAGCTCTGATTTTTCTTGTAATAATCCTTGAAGAAATCGACAATCCCCTGGGACCACTCCAGCATTTTATCGATGTTCAGAGGATCCTCCCCATGCAGGAATGATTCCTTATCCTCGGCGCTGAGATGCTTGTTGATGCCCCCGGGGATGGCGCCGGTGCCGTGAATCTTCTTTCCGGCTGTGGCTCGGATAATCTCCTGCCCGAATTTCCTCATCATCACACCCTGGACCGCGAGGTCCTTGTGCTCGAGGGCCACACCAATAATGTTGCGGATCGCTGGATCCGCATCAATTCCAAAGAGCAGATCGGGGGAAACGAGATGGAAAAAGTGGAGGGCATGAGACTGGAGCATTTGCCCGTAATGCATCAACCGGCGCATCTTCTCACCGGTCGGGGTCAGCCCATCTCCTGTGCCAGCGCCAACGATCACATCCAGCGCTTTGGCTGCAGCCAGGTGGTGGCTGACCGGACAGATCCCGCACAGGCGCTGGACAAGCACCGGGGCTTCCCAATACGGCCTGCCCTGCACAAATCGTTCAAATCCTCTGAACTCGACAATGTGCAGCCTTGATTCGGAGACATTGAGGTCGTCATCCAAATGGATGGTAACTTTTCCGTGTCCTTCAACCCGGGTTACCGGTTCAATGGTTATTTTCTGGGACATATTTCAATCCTTTGCTTAGTCAAATTTTACAACTTCATAAGGGAGCTTCAATTCATCACCGGTGACCAGGGCGACGATGGCATTCCAGATCAGGTCCGCACGCGGCGGGCAGCCAGGCAGGTAGTAGTCAATTTTCACCACCTCATGACAGGGATAAACCTTGTCCAGGATCATCGGCAGCTCGTCATCGTTGGGCAGCACGTTCTCTGTGTTCAACCCGACAGTAGGGCCGTTGAGATAGGCCTCATCGATGCACTCTTTGACCGGCAGGCCATTCCGGAGTGCGGGAAGGCCGCCCATAATGGCGCATTCCCCGACCGAAACGAGAATTTTGCAGTTCTCCCTGAAATCCCGGAGAACCTCAACATTCTCACTGTTGCAGCACCCCCCCTCAATCAGCCCAATGTCACACTGCTTTGTAAAGGTCTTGATATCATCGACCGGAGACTTGTGAAATTCCACTAAATCAATCAATTCAAGGATCCGTTCATCGATATCCAGAATGGACATGTGACAGCCAAAACAACCTGCTAGGGATGTTGTTGCTAATACTGGTTTACTCATATTCATTTCATCCTAGGCTAAATGATCAGTTTTCTATATCTGTCCCAATGGGCATCTTGTCATATTTCCGCTGCCCAATTGGCACCTGGTAGCCCTGCTCCTTTTTCAAGATAGCCCCTACCGGGCAGATATCCATCGCTTCCTGGGCTTCCTCCTCGGTCAGCTTAGAAGCCAGTTCTTTATCAAGAACTACGTGGAGATGTTCTCCTCCCCGGCCGTGGAAAGCAAAAACATGCTTGCCATTCTTGGTAATCCCCCGGATGCAACGTTTGCACAAGATGCAGCGGTTGCGGTCGTGAAAAATATGATCCGGGGTTGCATCCACGCCCTTGATGGGGAATTCATAGCTGAACCGGGGCACCATCATCTGGAAGCGGTAGGCCAGGGCCTGCAAATCACAATTGCCGCTTTTTTCACAGGAAGGACAGAAATGGTTCCCGGAGACAAACAGCACCTCGACAATCGCTTTTCTGAGCTCATTGAGCTCCGCGATGTTGTTCTCCACCACCATCCCATCAGCCACCGGTGTCGTGCAGGCTGTCATGTTCCGGCCGTTCACCTTCACATTGCAGATCCTGCAGGAACCAGCAGGTTCCAGATCCTCGACATGGCATAAGGAAGGGATGAAAACACCGTTGGCTTTTGCAGCGTCGATGATTGACTGCCCAGGCTCGGCATAGCAGGTCTTCCCGTCAATTTCAAAGGTCAGTTTTTCATTCTTATTCATATCTTTTCCAATTTTTCAGCTAGGTCGATTAATGGGAATGAATGTTCGGAACCCTGCCAACAACTTCACAGGACTCAGCGACTGCTTTCTCCATGTCGAAGGATGAAACATATTCCTCATCCGTCTCAATGTACGCTTCGTAAAGGCTCCGGAAATTTTCAAGGGTGGTAATCATCGGGTTGGCAGCGGTTTGGCCCAACCCGCACCGGTTGGCGGCTTTTTCAAACCGCGACCAGGCCAGGAGGTTGTCAATATCATTTTTAGCACCATGCCCGTCGATGATCTTGAGCAGGTGGTCTCTCAAGACCACTGTCAGGGACCGGCAGGGGCCGCATGAACCGCAGGATTCCTCGATGAAAAAGTCCATCGAGGGAATCACAAACTCATGCAGCAAATCCCGTTGTTTGCCAAAGACAACCATGGACCCACCGGTGGCCAGGTCTTCAAAGGCAATGGTGCGTGTAAATTGGGCGGGATCCACACAGGTTCCCGACGGGCCGCCAACCTGGACTGCCTGCACTTCCCCGGCACCAACCATTTTCAGCATCTCATGAAGGGTCATCCCCCACTCCACTTCATAGACCCCGGGCTTCTCACAATCGCCCGAGATGCTCAGCAGCTTGGTACCGGCTGATTCCTTGGTGCCCATGCTCTTGTACCACTCTGCGCCGTTGAGGATAATTTTAACAACATTGCAGAGGGTTTCGACATTGTTAACCACTGAGGGCTGATCGAGATAGCCTTTCTCGACTGGGAAAGGAGGTCGGTTTCTTGGTTCCCCCCGCTTCCCTTCCATGGACTCAATCAGGCCGGTCTCCTCCCCACAGACATAGGCACCAGCTCCCAGCTGGATCCGGATGTCAAAATCAAAACCTGGTTTCCCGGCGACGCTCTCCCCGAGCAGGTTCTGTTCACGCATTTCCTGGAGCACCTGCTCCAGGTACTCCTTCATATATCGGTATTCATAGCGCAGGTACAGCACCCCCTGTTTGGCGTCCACAGCATATCCGGCGATGGCCATCCCTTCAAAGAGCAATCTTGGCAGCTTGGTCAAGATCACCCGCTCCTTGAAGGTCCCAGGCTCCCCCTCATCCGCATTGCAGATCAGGTAGACTTCCTCTCCTCCTGATTTCCGGCAGAATTCCCACTTCAAGCCCGCCGGGAACCCGGCGCCGCCGCGGCCGCGGAGGTTGGATTCCTTCACTTCCCCAACAATTTCCTCGGGGGACTGCCCCACTGCCTGCCTGAGCGCCTGGCCCACTTCGTACTCAGAAAACAGCACGGGGCCTTCTTTGAGAAGGTTGGTCTTTACCATGCTCTTCAGCTGGTCCGGCCCATGCAGCTCGGCACCAATCGCCTCAACCAGTTCCTGAACGGATTTTTCCTTCTTCATCCCCTCCACAATGCTTTTCACCCTGGCGGGCGTGAGGTTCGGAAAAACGGTCCCGTTGATAATGGCAGCAGGTTCCTGGTCGTTCATGCCAATATCAGCGGTATCCCAGAGTCCGATCAACCCATCCTCTGAGACGCTGTTGAAGGGGATGCCCACTTCTTTTTCAAAGGCCTCGGCAACTTCCGCCCTGCCGTTCAGATTGGCCACGACGCTGTTGTTCAGGTAAACAGCATATTTACCAACCGGTTCCTCGGAGAAGAAATGATAGAAGCTGACTGTCTGCTCTACGTTTACGGTGGACATTCCCAGCTCATCCGCGAGGATCTCCACTGCCTGGTCAGGGATGTGGTTTTCCATCTCCTGGATCTCCAGCAGGATATCCATCAGCCTGGTCCGGTCACGGCCGAATTTCTTGAGCAGATTTTTAATTTTCCTTTTCATAAATGAACACCTTTCCGGGAGAGAAGTCCCATGCTAATTGATTTCGGCTGCACCTGCAGCTGTTCACGTGTTGTGTCCCCAGATCCAGCGCAGATTCCGATTGTTCCCTTTTTCACATTATACATTATTATAGGTCCAAATCCCCCTTTTACCAGACCTTTTTTCGAGGAAAATCAACTGATCTACAGC
Source organism: uncultured Anaerolineales bacterium (assembly GCA_964621835.1). Taxonomy (GTDB): domain Bacteria; phylum Chloroflexota; class Anaerolineae; order Anaerolineales; family UBA11858; genus B10-G9. Next base: position 28,537 of record CAZUMA010000019.1, read on the forward strand.
CAATGTGATTTTCGACAGGAAAGAATGTTATTGATATCTTAACCCGGCTTGCAACCCAGACAGGATAATACTCCCGGAGCGCGTGACTCTTCTTCCGGGAATTTTTCTCCCGGTTCCCAATGATCAGATCCGGCTTCAGTTCAGCGATAATTTTATGGGAAAATTCCAATGGGCCCGCGATCCTCGGCAGGTCCTCAGTATATTCCTGTGGTTGGCAGCAGTAGTCTGTGATCCCGACGAAATATTAGGTTTGTTATAGATTAAACAACAGCTCGGTGATGGAGGGAACCAGGGAGAATATCCGCAGCGGTCTGGAAAGGAGGCAGAGGCGATTCCCGATTTGATCCAGATAGTGTCCAATAAAAAAATTTCCTGATTTTAGCCAGCATCGGAGAGGCTGACTGGAGATTCCAATTCAGAAATATATCAACCATCATTATTTCGTTTCACCGCGGTGCACCATCCCTCCCCACCGCCACCCAGCTGTTTTCTTGGTTATGGGATTGAGATAGAAAATGCTCCCAATAACTGGAGCATTTTCCTGGTTATTGGAGATACCTGGAAGAGCAGAATCAGTTCCCACTGGGATAAGTTTCCCGGTTTCCCATGCCATCGATCACAACATCCCCCGTCAAACCATCAATGGAAACCCTCCGGATCTTAGTTATCAGCTCCAGACGATTGATCACCAGATTCCCCTGGTCATTTTGCACGGCACTGTCTTCAATCGCCTTGAGCATGATGCTGGCTGCATCATAGGTGTAAGGTAAATAATTGATGATCTCTTTCGGGGCTGGATCATACAGGGACTCAAACCTGTCTATAAACGCGATCACAGCATCTGTCTCATTCAGGAATCCTTCTTCTAATCCCTGGGATGCCAGTTGACTGTCACTGTATATCGTCCGGTTAAACACCCCATCACCATACAGCTCAGACAGCTGATCATTTGTTGCACTACCGCCGATCATCACCACCCGATTCTCTTCCAAAACCGGCAGCGCTCCCAACCCACCGGAGGAACATACAGGGCCGATCACACCCGTCAAGTCAGGATGATCCTCCATCATCCGGCTAACTGCGAGCGCAGCCTCCCCCTGGTTGCACTGGTCATCAATGATCACCAGCTCAACCGGGTATTCATCCTGAACAGACCCGAAGTCCTCAATTGCCATCCTCACAGTGTTTTCGATGGCTGGGAGAAAGCTCGCTGCCGGGCCGCTCGCAGGACCCTGCAAGGCGATCTTTACCACTCCACCGGCAGGGATTACGATCAAATCCTCCACTAGGCTTTCTTCTGGGTCTGCCTGATCTTCAACCAGGCTGGGTTGGTCTCCCTCACACAGCGCTTCATTGCCTGGCTGGCAGAAAACCACTTCGCCGCCAATCATGGTCAGGATGGTTTCGATCCTCAGCAGATCATCGGTTTCAACTGCCAGTGGATTGTCCGAAAAAACAACCATATCAGCCCATTTCCCTGCTTCCAGGCTGCCCTTATACTCTTCCTCAAATGTTGTATATGCCCCGTTGATTGTCAGCATCGGCAGGAGCTGCTCCACTGTTAGAGTATGTGCCAGCATCCAGGGTTCAGGCTCTGGGTATTCAGGCCCAATCTGGGTTACGCTACGGTATAGTAATCCCATAGGCGATATGTGGGAAGCCGTATAGAGTTCTTGATATGAGCCATGAGGGTTTAATGGACTGGCAACCATGAATACCCCGGCATCATAATAATCACTCCAGCGGTAGGTGTTCTCAAAACCGTTTTCCTCAGCGATTTTTTTGATATCCGGTTCAAATGCATATACTCCTGGGAAACTCGGCAGGATGCAGGGGATAATCCTTCTCTCGGCCATGAAGGCAACATGCTGATCTGAGGCTGCTGTCGAGTGCTCCAGACGATACCGGTAGGCATCGTTATCCTCACCCTGTAGTGCGTGATCGATCGCATTGAGGGCAAGTTCGTGGGACGCTACACTGACTGCCTTCATGGATACCTGCCACCCGTCCGCCTGCAGCTTACTGAGAAGCTGATTGAGTTCTTCCTGGGTGAAGAAGAACTCCCGCCCGGAATCAAAATCAATAAAGATCTTGATCCCTGCAATGCGGACGTGAGGGGTGATTTGCTGACCGGTATCGTACTCTTGATACCAATCTCCGAATGGCTCACCCGCAAATCCATTATGGGCCAGATAGAGATTTAAGCGGATATCCAATTCACCTCGCTGGTCAGCTTCCACGATCTCCCGGAGCTGGTCTTGGTTGACATACAGTTCATCCAGGCCTGTCCAGCCCTGGGAAATCGCTTCCTGATTGGCCTCAGCGATTGCTTGAAATCCCCAGTTTGCTCGCTGGGTGATTTTGTGGGAATGGCTGTCAATAAATCCCGGCATGAGGGTCTTCCCCTGTAGGTCTATAAGCCGGGTTCCCTCCTCAGCCAGCACTAAGACCTCGGCGTTGGAACCGACAGCCAGGATTGTCTCTCCAATAATGGCGATCGCTTCTGCCTCAGGCTGGGTTGGGTCCATGGTTATCAGTTGACCATTATGATAGATAGTATCCGGAGATCCTTCAGGTGGATCAGGGATTGGATCTGGCTGAGTATCCTCAGCTGCAGTATTATCCTCAGGTGTGGGAGTGTCCTCGATCACCGCCTCAGTTACTAGGGGTGAAGTCGATGGGGGAGGATCCCCTGTGCAGGATATAAGAAGAATACCTATCAGCAGGAACAGGATAAGAGCTCGAAAGGGTTTCATGGAACACTCCTTTGGATCAATTTTCACAGGGATTGCAATGATTCTAGCCTGTGAAGATTTATCAAACAGCCAATGGATGAATCATAGGTTAGCTGGGCTTAACATTATATTAGCTTACCATAAAAGAAATCAATCGATGAGCTTTGTGAAACAGAGGCAATCCAAACAACAGGTAGGATAACCAGCTAAAAAAAATCCAACCAAGAGACCAGTTAACTTACTGGAGCGTCATCTTGGAAATTGAATGCGTAGACTTCCGCTTTGTTCTCAGTAACTATTCTCCCATCATCGCTTTTGGATGAATGGCCAGAGATCTTTATTAAATAATGAACAGAAGAGCCTTTTTTATTATAGGCTCCTCTGAGGGTTTAGATCTACTGGGTTGTAAGGTGCCTGAGATTACATGAGAGAACTCTCTTCGTCCGTTCACCAAAATATATCATTTCCTAGGCAGCTGGCTGTGTTGTTATGGGCCGGATGGATTCAACAAAATCCTTGATCGCCTCGATCAAGGCCCCACCGGCGTGGTTTTCACCGCCCATGGTCTCGTAAGCACTATGTAAAGCAGCCTGCAGCGACTTGAGGGTTTCAAGAGCAGCTTCCGGATCGGTGACGTTCCCGCCCTCATCAAACCCTGCCGGAGCTTCCAGGATGGCGGAAGCCTCGAGATTGTACGGCCTGGCCTGGGGATACAATTCCGCAAAGGTGTCCAGCGCGGATTGTACAGCCGAGGGATCATATCCGCGAGCGGTCGCCCGGTCGATCAGGTCCTGGGTCCGGGCTATCAATTCCTCTGCCTCATCCATCCACTCGGTCTGGTAGGTGTACCATTCCACCAGTTTGTCATAGGCCTCCTCCAGGCGGGAGTAATCAATTTCTGGAGGCTGCTCCCCTTGAGCAAAGGTTGGGGAAACCGGCAGGGCAGCCCCGACAGCGCCAATCAACAAAACGGCTAGCAGCATCTTTCTGGCAATAAGTGAGAATTTAGACATCGGTCATCTCCTTTTAATTGTTTGATTTTTCCTCACACACCCATTGTAGAAAGCACTTGTAACCGGTGTTTATCCCGTTTGTAAAAACCCTGTAAAAAGGGAGAAACCATTTTCCTGGGAAAAATAAATTCATCCTTTCCAAGCAGCGGACAAAAGATGCTCATCGGGCGAGCAATTTCTACCCTTACAACCCCATCCGCAGCACGGCTGTGCCAAATACATCCCGGAATAACTGTTTGCTAAGATAATTCACCAGTTCTTTTGCCTTCCTGATCAATCCCCCACCAATGAGATTACGATTTTCCACGTGAATAGCAAATCCCTTGTGTTTATAATAGGGATATCTAATAACCCTGAAAGGGAAACAATATGCCGGATTCCAAAAACGGCTGACCGCTGTCACCGGAGAATAAGCTGGACAGACGAACATCTTCCACCACCAGCCAAAAAAGCCAGGAAAATCTGGGTGGAATACCCCTTTATCTCTATCACGGGAGTTTTATATGAAGCATGAGCTTAATTCATGGGGATTTTTCCGGGCGGGGGTTGCCTCACCCGAATTACGGGTTGCAGATATCGATTTTAATACCCGCCAGATCCTCTCCACCCTGTCCAATCTGGCCGATCAGGGTTGCCAGCTGGCTGTCTTTCCCGAATTATGCTTGACAGGGTATACCTGCGGTGACCTGTTCTACCAGTCACTGCTGCTTGAGCGAGCAACAGAGGCAGCTATTAAAGCCGCCCAGGCTGCACAGCAGTCCAAGATCGCTGCAGTTATCGGCCTTCCCCTCAAGGTTTCCGGCAGGTTGTATAATTGCGCTCTTTTCACCTGTGGAGGAGAGATCCTCGGGGTGGTGCCGAAAACCAATCTGCCAACCACCAATGAGTTCTACGAGGAACGCTGGTTCACGCCAGCATACCACGCCACCCAGGATCACGTTGAATTTGGAAATCTCACGGTGCCGTTCGGTAGCGACCTGCTTTTTACGGCAGAAAATCTTCCCCAGCTGACTTTAGGCATTGAGATCTGTGAGGATCTCTGGGGGGTTCATCCTCTGAGCGGGGAGATGGCGTTAGCGGGAGCCACTGTCCTGGTCAACCCCTCTGCAAGCAATGAACTGCTGGGAAAAGCAGAGTACCGACATGAGCTGGTGAAACATCAATCTGCTCGCTGTCTGGCAGCTTACCTGTATGCCAGCGCCGGTCCAGGGGAATCCACAACAGACCTGGTCTGCTCGGGGCATTCCCTGATCGCAGAAAACGGGGTCGTTCTTTCTGAAACAAGCAGGTTTCGTTTTGAAACCCAGGTTGGAGTTGCAGATATCGACCTTGACAGACTGGTTCACGAGCGATTGAAAAATAATCCTTACTCAACATCCAGTCCGTCCCAGGACTACCGGGAGATTAAGTTTTCTCTGCCAGTTCCGTCTGGAGCACCTGCTGAACCAAAACTCCTTCATCCGGTTTCCCAGTCGCCCTTTGTCCCGGATGATCCAGCCCAGCGCGATAAGCACTGTCAGGAGATCATCAGGATCCAGTCCACCGGCCTGGCCAAACGGTTGAAACACACCGGAGCCAAAAAAGTGACCCTGGGAATTTCAGGAGGCCTGGATTCCACCCTGGCCCTGCTGGTCACCAAAAGAGCTTTTGAGATCCTGGACCTGGACCCGAAGGGGATCATAGCCGTGACCATGCCGGGACCAGGAACATCCCAGCGCACCTTATCCAATGCGGAAAAATTGATCGAGCTGATGGGGGTCAGCCTGCGGCGGATCCCCATCGACAGCGCAGTCAGGCAGCACCTCAGCGACATCAACCATCCTGAGGATCAGTTTGATGTAACATATGAAAATGCCCAGGCGCGGGAAAGGACCCAAATCCTGATGGACCTGGGAAACCAGGTTGGGGGGTTCAATGTTGGCACCGGCGATCTTTCCGAACTGGCTCTCGGATGGTGCACTTACAATGCAGATCATATGTCTATGTACCACGTGAATGCGGGGGTGCCCAAATCCCTCGTGCGCTACCTGATTAGATGGTTTGCAGAGAGCGAATACAAGGGTGAGCTGTCAGAAGTGCTCCTGGATATCAGCAACACACCCATTTCTCCCGAGCTGCTGCCGCTGAAAGAGGGCCAGGATCTGGTCCAGAAAACCGAAGAATCGATCGGACCATTTGAACTGCATGACTTTTTCCTGTTCTACACCGTGAGATATTCCTTTGCTCCAGGGAAAATCTATTTCCTGGCCCGACAGGCTTTTGGAGATGCTTATCCCCCTGATGCCATCCTTAAATGGATGAAGGTTTTCTACAAGCGGTTCTTTTCCCAGCAGTTCAAGCGGTCTGCTATGCCTGACGGCCCGAAAGTCGGCTCCGTCGCATTATCCCCCCGGGGGGATTGGCGCATGCCCAGCGATGCCAGTTTGAAAGAATGGCTGCAGGAAATTGAGCAAATCGAGAAGAAGGAAAGCTGACCGGGAGGCATGCCCTCTTCCCTCACGATTAAAAGCAGGCTGGCTATCAGTATTTCTATGACCGTTCGATCTTGATTTGGCTTTTTTGATGGTGGTTGGTCCACAATTTAGGATCTGTTTTCCTCCAGACTGTTGAATAGGACCGGTAAAGGCCTGCGGAGAGAGATTCCCCGCAGGGATTGTCGGAAGAACAAGATTTTGGATTGCAATAAATCCAAAGGATAGTTCGTAACTTCAGATAATTCCTTTTTCCAGTCTCTCTTTGCTGATTTCAGCGTGGATCCAATCACCTATCTCCCCAACTTCCCGTACTGCCGGGCATGAACTGCTCTTTACAATCCAGGGATTAATCAATACAATTCAGCAAGATAAGGTTATAGTGGTACAAGACAACCACTGCGGCCCGGAACGGGTCCAGAGGTGGTGATGGGAGGGTTGGTTATTTACTGGTGGCTTGATCGCCGACAAAAATTCCGACCCAGACATCCCGCGTATGTCAACATAAATTACCCTAAAAGCGAAATTCCAAATTCTCTGCTCTCAATACCCTTGGAGGTACAACCCGGAGCCCACCAGGCCAGCCGGGAAGGGTTGAGGGAAGAGCGGGATTGGGCTCGGAGCAGATTTCCCGGGAGGTACCTGTGAATCCTAAACGTCTGGCAATCATCGCCATCATTCTCATTCTCATCGGCAGCCTGATTGCCGCCTACCGCAATTACAGGCCGGAATCCATCGAGTTAGTCAGCCGGAAGTGGTCAATATCCACGCACGCCAACCCCAACTCCCCGGCCTTCACCCATTGGGATGAGGACGATCCCCCGCTGATCCCTACGAACTGCGCCAAGTGTCACTCCACGTACGGCTACCGGGACTTCCTGGGAGCCGATGGGTCGACCGCTTGGCAGGTTGATCAATCGGCACTGACGGGGACGGTGATTTTCTGCAGTGTCTGCCATAATGACCCGGCTCACGAGATGACCTCGGTTGAATTCCCTTCCGGCAGTGAGATTGAACAGCTCGAGCGAGAGGCGATCTGCATGCAGTGCCATTCCGGGCTGAGATCGACCGGGGATGTGGACCAGGCTATCGAGGGGTATCCCGATGACCTGGTATCGGATGAGCTCGGCTTTATTAATGTCCACTATAAAATCTCGGCGGCCACATTATTCGGGGGCGAGGTCCAGGGAGGGTACCAGTACCCAGATCAAGTCTATGTGGACCGCTTCTATCACGCCGAAACGGTCCAATCCTGCATCGATTGCCATGATCCCCACAGCCAGCAGTTTTCGGTAGACCAGTGCACGCCGTGTCACGTGGCTGTGGTCGATTACAACGACCTGATCTCAATCCGCAACAGCGAGATTGACTACGACGGCAACGGCAGCATTGAAGATGGGATTGCGATGGAGATCGAGGCTGTTCATCAAATGGTGTATGCCGCTATCCAGGATTACGCACGGCAGGAGATCGGCACATCGCTGATCTACGCCGATCAATTCCCCTATTTCTTCATTGACAGCGATAATGATGGGGAAGCTGATGAAGGAGAGACCGGGTTCAGCAACCAGTATAGTGAGTGGTCTCCCAGACTGGTCCGCACGGCTTACAACTATCATTTTGTTCACGAAGATCCCGGTGCTTATGTTCACAACGGACGGTATGTGCTGCAGCTGCTTTATGACAGCCTGGCGGATCTGGATCAAGTGGTGGATACCCCTGTGAAAAAACTCGTTCGCCCGGAAAAGGAGGAGATCCAATGATGTTGACCGCGGAACGAACACGAGACCGATTTTGGGCGGCCTTCTGGCTTGCAGTCCTGATCCTTCTGGTCCTGATGCCCATGATCCTGTTCCTGATTGATCGTCCCCCGGCGCGGGAGCTCTGGCGTGAATTCTCTGTGGCGCTGGGTTTTCTGGGCCTTTCCCTGATGGGGCTGCAGTTTATTCCCACATCCCGTCTGCCCTTCCTGCTGAAAACCTTCCCGGTGGACACCCTCTATCGGATCCACCACCTGAGCTCGATCTATTCATTTGTATTCATCCTGGCTCATCCGCTGATCCTGGTGCTCAACAACTACAATTACCTCCAACTGTTTTATCTCCCCACAGCTCCCTGGCGGGCCCGGGCCGGAGTGACATCCGTATTGCTGCTGATTGCGCTGATAGTTATCTCCGTCTGGCGCAAGGAGTTTAATGTCAAGTACGAACCCTGGCACTGGACCCACATCCTGTTCTCGATCGCTGCGGTGGGCCTTGCTTACTGGCATATCTTCGGCGTCGGCTACCACATGGGGGTCCTCTCCCAGCGGGTGCTGTGGATTTCCTACGGCGCTGTTTGGATCGTGATGGCTCTCTATATCCGGCTGGTCCATCCGTTAATTCAGCTGTCAAAACCGTATGAGATCGTTGAAGTGATCGGAATGCGGGGGGATTCCTGGACACTGGAGATCGCACCCGTGGGCCACCCGGGTTTTCGCTTTGAGGCTGGGCAGATCGCCTGGCTGACCATCAACCGGAGTCCATTCCTCATTCATGAGCACCCATTTTCCATAGCTTCCAGCGCTGAGCGCAGAGAAACCTACAAGTTCACCATCAAAGAGCTGGGCGACTTCACCTCACAGATCAATGAGTGCTCACCGGGTACCCGGGTCTATGTTGACGGACCGTACGGCACCTTCACCATGAAACGCCACCCCGCCCCAGGCTATATCTTGATTGCCGGCGGGATCGGCTCAGTACCCATGATCAGCATGCTGCGGACCATGGCTGACCGGGGCGATCAGCGGCCGGTGGTCTTTTTCTATGGAAACCAGAACTGGGATTGGGTCTCTTTCCGTGAGGAGCTCGAGGAACTTAAAACCAGGCTCAACCTGAAACTGGTCCACGTCCTGGAGCAGCCGCCCGAGGACTGGGAGGGGGAGGTGGGACTGATCAACACTGAGGTGTTCCGCAGGCACCTTCCCGATGTTCAGGAAGATTGGGTCTCCTTTATCTGCGGCCCGATCCCGATGATTCCCTTTGTGGAACGAGGCCTTCGGGAGATTGGCCTTCCGGAAAGCCAGATCCACTCTGAACGCTTCGAAATGGCCTGACCAAAAAAGCAGAAGGTGGGGTTAATTAGATATCTCAATCAGCAGATTTTACAGCACCGTGCAGGGGGGCGGTGCTGTTTTTTTATTCCTGCTTTGTTTGGGTTTGGCAGTTGGAACTGGATTCCCATTCCAATCATTTCTCCAGTTCTGTTTGACCCACCCGCCCTGCCAGGATCCAGCATCTTAAAAAGCCATATTTTTTGACCCGTCTATCAGCTATACCGGGAACAAACTCCCTAAACAAGATCATCCTTTTTTGCCAGAGGAGAGACAATTACCCAATATATGCCGGGGTTGATTTTGGGTTTTATACTGATATGATTGATGATGGTGTGATCCCAAATTTCCAGGGAATTTCATTCATAAGTTCGAAAGGAGTCATCCGGTGGCAAAAAATAAATCCAAAGGCACCGGGAAAACAATCCCAAAAGTTGAAGTCAATCGATCATTTTCAACAAAACAGGGTGAGGAACTCCTGGCAAGCCTGCAGGATCGTTTTGAGCAGAACATGAACCGCCACAAGAACCTTGAGTGGCCTAAGATCAAAGCAAAACTGGAAGCTGACCCAAAGAAGCTTTCCTCACTTTTTGCCATGGAAAGCACCGGGGGTGAGCCTGATGTGGTTGGATATGATCACCAGACAGGTGAGTACATCTTTTATGATTGTTCAGAGCAGAGCCCCTCAGGCCGCCGGAGCATCTGCTACGACGGGCAAGGGGAGCAGGAAAGAATAAAAACAGGGGTTCACCCGGGTGGAAATGCTTTGGACCTGGCTGCCGCGATGGGGACCAAGCTGTTAGACGAAGAACAGTACCACCAGCTGCAGCAGCTGGGAGAATTTGATACCAAAACCGAAAGCTGGCTGCAAACACCAGCCGAGGTCAGGGAACTGGGGGGTGCCATTTTTGGGGATCGGCGTTTCGGCCGCGTCTTTGTCTTCCACAACACTGCAAAATCATTCTATTCCTCCCGGGGTTTTCGGGGATCACTGAGAGTTTGAAAGGAATTCTCACCGAGAAGATGACTGCCTGAAATGAGCATAAAATAGTCCTTTTATCTCTGCTCCTGAACGCTCAGCCTGATGGCTGGGCGACTGACTTAAATCTACATGGACAGGTAAACAAACTGGATCAGGGGGCAGATCAAATCCAGGCCTCTCTTGATATTTTATTTTGTTCCCGTCAGGTAAAAAAAGCCCGCAAATTTCGATCCCAGGATAAAAGTACCTGTCCCCCGGTAATCTGGAGGGGTTGATTGCTGGAATTAACGATTGTAAACAATCAATTAACAATTCATGAAACCCTTTTTTTTTTCAAAAGAAATGATAAAATCACACGGTGAATTCGATTTGATAATTTTTTTTTGCCCAATAACGGAGATTGTCGCGAAATATTATGATCATTATGATGGCTAATTATCAAGGATCGACACAGAACTACCCCTGGGTCTTAAAACCTGGTGAATTGGGGAAAAAAGTCGTGAAAATGAACTGAAAGAAATAGCTTCTGGTTGTGATTAACGCATCGGGTTGGCTGACTTTCAGCTGCCCGAGTTTTTTTTTAAGGCATTGATTTTCTAAAGGAAATTTGACATGAAACTGCTTGGTATGCAAACCAATTTATTATCTGCAATCCTGATTGGATTGGCTTCGATTATTGTGCTGGTGCTCAGCTCCGATGTAGCGGTCAGAAAATTAACCGGATTGGCTGGCTACTTCCGTTTATCAACCACGTTTATGGGGGTCACAGTAGTCTCTCTGGCGACAAGCATCCCGGAGATCGCGAGTCACCTGACAGCTTCCGTGGGAATTATCACCAACACCCTGGATTACCGGATTGGCTCCGCCATAGTATTGGGCTCCAATATCGGTTCCGATGTGATTCAGCAGACCTTGATCATGGCCATCGTCATCTTTATCGCCGGCACCTTATATTTCAAACGCTACTTTCTATGGAAGAGTATGGGGCCGATGATCGGAACCACTTTGATGTGCATCATCCTGGGCTGGGACCGGACTTATTCCCGCCTGGATGGATTGATTCTGGTAGGAACCTTTCTCGGGTATTTATACTACCTTTATCTCGATGAAAGAAAACACTACCAGGAGGAAGATCACGGTTTCGAACCCGGGAAGCCGTTACCTCCGGGTGTTCCAGGGGTTGCCAAGGAAGCCTGGCGTGATGCTGGAATCGCTACCGCAGCACTAACCATTACCGTTGTCAGCGCGATGGTGGCCCTGCAGTTTACCGAAACTATCGTGGAGCAGACGGGGGTTGGCGGCTCTCTGATTGGTGTGGTTACGCTGGGTGTCGCCTCGGCACTCCCGGAGTTGATCACTGCGGTTTCCGGGATCCGGAATGGCGATTCTGGGATTCCCCTGGGAACACTAATTGGGAGCAATGTCACCAACCCGCTGGTGGCGATTGGCGCAGGCTCTTTGATATCTACTTATTGGGTTCCCGGCCCTGTGATTTATTGGGACCTGCCTTGGGAGACAGTCACCGGACTGATCTTATGGATCTTCCTGTGGTTTAACAAGGGGAAAATCTCCAAAGGCGGCGCAATTTATCTGGTCCTGCTGTATATCTCCTATCTCATCCTGAGAACGGTCTTTTTTGCTGTAGACTGAGGGGAAACCCGCAGGTTTCTAGTTTTAATCCACCGAAAGAAAAAGAGTGTCCTCCGCTGGATGTGCATCCCGGCGTCCTGAAGCTCCCGTCACGCCTCAAAGAATGCTGGGAGATTTTGGTTATCGAGATCCCGTTTTTGCTTGAATTCCGGATTATGTGTCAAGGGTATATCGCATGAAAAGCAGGATTTAACCAATCTTTATGTGTTTCATTTTCCCAGGAATACGAAATCAGGGCTGAAGGAATAATGTCATTCATGTTCATCCTTTTTCAGGGCAAGAAAAATATGTTGGATAAGCTCGGGCTAAAATCACGCTAGGCGTATATTACCATTTCTAAAAAATTTTTAATTCCTCTTATGAGCATTCGCGCAAAAAGTTGAAGTACGAGGGAGCCACTAAATTTTGTCAATTTTAGGAAGTATAAATGGTCCTTGCGTCAAGAGAAAGCATCTAAGAGCATGTTTTCTGTTTAGGAAATCACATTGATCAGAACGGTACGAAGTCGCTGATTGTCACCTCCCGGTCGAGCTCGATGTTGAGGACCTCCTGGGTGGTCTTGATATTCGCGTGCCCCAACAGGATGCTGATCTGTTCGATGGGCAGGCCTGCCCGCCGTCCGAGCTCCGCGTATGTGCGGCGCAGATCGTGAGGCTGCAGATCGGGTTTTCCAATTAACTTCCCCCGTTTTTGCACGGTATCATACAAGACCGTGGTTCAGATGCTCTCCCCGGGCACCTGGTTGCGCCCCAGGCTGCGCAATATCAATTGCCCTGGACCGATCAAATACTTCCAATCCAATATTGTTTCCGCCAGGCGGTCGCGCATGGTAGAGATTCAAAATTCCGGCTTCTCGCTGAACCAAGACAGAACCTATATTGTATTCAGTCAACAATCAACTTAGAACCAGATGGCTTTCAGCAGGCCAAAGGCAGCTCCACCGAGCACCAGCCAGGCCGAGTTGGTATTGAAGCGGTAAAGAAGCCCACCCGAAAGCAGGGCCAGGCCAATGGTCAGAGGATCGATCAGCGCTTCTCTCCCCAGCTCCCAAGTCACCGCTGCCATTAAGCCCAGGGAAGCGGCAATGACGCCGTCCAGCAAGGCGCTCGTCCAGGGGGAATTTCTCAAGCGGGGGATGATGGGATTGCTGAAGGCGACCAGTATAAAGGAGGGTAAAAAGATGCCTGCGGCAGCCGTCAAAGCCCCAGGCAGGTCAAATAACAGGAAGCCCACAAAGGCAGCCGTGGTGAACAGCGGGCCGGGCGTGAGCTGGCCCACGGCCACAGCGTCAAGAATTTGCTGGTTGGTCAGCCATCCCAAGCGCTCTACAAAATCCGCCCGCAGAAAGGCCAGCAGGACATAACCGCTGCCATACAGTACACTCCCGATCTTGAGAAAGGTGAAGAATAGGTGGGGGAGGGTGGCGGGCTTATCTATCAACAGGGGAAAGGAAAATTGGGAAAAGGGTATGGCAGCGAATAGGTCCGGCCTGTTCCATAGGCGCCGGCCGCCGCGGATGGCCACCACCAAAAGCGCCCCTCCGGCCAACAGAACCAGCTCATTCACTCCCAGATAATAGAGCAGGACCGCGCCTGCGCCGGCCGCCGCGGTGGGGAGGCTATTGAGAGCTTTTCTGCCCAACCCCACCAGGGCCTGCACGATGATGGCGATAATCACCGGTTTTATCCCGTAGAGCAGGGCATTGACCTGTGGGGTGGCGCCGTATTCTTTGTAGGCCCAGGCGAGGCCCGTCACCAGGGCCAGGGCGGGAAGGATAAAGCTGACCCCGGCTACCAGCAATCCAGGTACTCCGGCCCGTAAATACCCCAGATGCATCACCATCTCCGTCGAGTTGGGCCCGGGGATGAGATTGGTGGCCCCGATTAAATCCAGGAAATGTTCATCGTCCAGCCATTTCCTTTTTTCTACCACTTCCTGGCGGTACATGGCAATATGGGCTGCCGGGCCGCCAAAGGCGGTAAATCCCAGCCTTAAAAACAACAGCGCCAGCTCCCATAATCTGGAGGATAGGCTGCCTGTTACTTGTGTTTCATGATGGTTATTCTTCATATTGATTTACTGTTATGCAGGACGTTTCTTGATGATGTTAGCAGCGGATTTTTTTCCTGGTTTACCTGAGCCGGCTGCCCAGACTGCCGCAGCAGAATGGAAGGGGTAGAATGACCGCCGCCAGCAGTCCATTATGACAGAGTATTAGAGATTAACGCGTGTTTCATCAACCTGAAGGGTATGAAAGATGCATCCGCGTGATCACCAAACTGGATTGCTCGCTCCTGAGAGAGGGGTTGATTGCGGGTCAGCTTTCAATTTCAACCTACGGTGGATCTGATAGGGGTGTTAAACCCCCAAGACCCGGCTGCGGTGGTGGAGCCAGTAGGCGGGGATCAGGAAGAGGACCAGCAGCACAGGCAGCAGGAGAAGGTCCAACCAGGGGTTGAGGAATCCCCGTGATAAAACAGCATGGTTGAAAAGGTCCTGGGCGTACGTCAGGGGGGAGAGATAAGCCACAATCCGCACCCAGGGTGCCATTTCGTTGAGGGGAATGAAAATGCCGCTGATGAACATCAAAGGCCAACGCACCAGGGTGCTGGGCATCATGATGTTGCCCACCGAGCGAGTGGGGATGGAGGCAAAGACCAACCCGAATGCCGAGAAGGCCAGACTGGAGAGGACGATAGCTGCCAGCACCAGAGGCAGATTGACTAAACTTATCCCCAGCAGCAGCCAGGCGATCAAAATGGGCACCAAAGAGACCACGCTGGCAAAAAATGTCCCCACCAGCGTCTTCCCCAGCAGGAGGGTGACCAGGGACATGGGTGCAGCCAGCAGCCGGTCATAGGTTCCCACCCGGCGCTCCATGGGAATGATCACCGGACCAGCCGAGGACGCGGTAAAAAAGGTCGTCAAAGCCAGCAAACGGGCCAGACCTACCTCCATGCCGATTTCCCTTTTAATGGAAAAGGAAAAGAACAGGAAAAGGGGCAGCAGCAGGCCAAACATGATCATCGGGGGGGTAAGATAATACACTTTGACATCCTTGACCGCCACGGTCCAGGCCTGGGCGATTTCATCTTGGAATCTTGACCACATGGATTTCACCTTGATCTCCTCTTCTTGGTTGGCTTACGCTTTCCCTTAGGCTGCTGGTCATGGCGGATCGTGCCAATTTCCTGACCCGTGATCTCCAGAAAGACATCTTCCAGGCTGGGGCTCAATGTGTTCAAACTGAGGATTCTCTTTCCCTGGCTGCGGGCAAAGTCTGTTAACTCAAATAACAGCGCAGGAGGATCTTCAGTGTACATCCGCCACTTATCTCCCCGCTTGACCACCCTCGATACCTGGGGTAAATTGCCCAAAACTTTCTCCCCAATTTCCCCGTTGCTCTCGAAGGAGATCTCCACGGACTGCACCCTTTGGATGGCGGACTTTAGCTTTTCCGGCGTGTCAATGGCGGCAATCTTCCCGTGGTTGATGATCGCCACCCGATCGCACAGCTGGTTGGCTTCCTCGATCTGGTGCGTGGTCAGGAAGACGGTAGTTCCCTGGGCGTTCATCTCGCGGATCAGATCCCGGATAGTGCGTGCGCTTTGGGCGTCCAGCCCCGGCGTGGGTTCGTCGAGGAAAAGCAGGCGCGGCTGGTGAATGATGGCCATGGCAATGCTCAGCCTGCGCTGCATGCCTTTCGAGAATTCCTCCACCTTTACATCCCGCTTTTCCCATAACCCAAAAGAGTCCAACAGCTCCCGGGCCCGGCTCTGACAGCGTTCCGTTAGGACGCGGTAAAGGCGGGCGGTGAACATCAGATTGCCCCAGGCGGTGAGTTCAGTGTAGACGTTGGATTCCTCTGGGACCAGGCCTATCACCCGTTTGGCCTGGTATGGATTCTGGGAGAGATCGTGGCCCTGGATGTGGATCTGGCCTGCAGTGGGCTCCAGGAGGGTGGTCAACATGCGCTGGGTGGTGGTCTTCCCCGCGCCGTTGGGCCCCAAAAAACCAAAGACTTCTCCTTCTTTCACCTGGAAGTTGATTTCATCAACAGCGAGCAAATCGCCGTAGTATTTGGTCAGATTCTTTACTTCTATTGCCAGGCTTTTTTTCACGCTGTGCTCCTTCTTGTCTGGTTATGCCTCTTCTTTAAGGTCGGCCAAGCGTTCTTCAACAGCTTGAATCTCTGCCTGCAGATCTTCCAGATAGCCTTCCAACTCTGCTATTTGTTCCTCGTGGGTGAAATAACGGCGGTTGAAATGACCCTCCCTGTGGTACCTTCATTCCCCGCAGTAGCAGTCTGCGCTTCCGTGGTGGGGTCCGCGGTGACGGTGGTGATTCCCGTGGTGGTGCCTCTGTCTGTGATGTTCTTCGCAGCAAGAAATAATCTCAGCTTCTTTTCTTTTCCTGATTTGATTCGGTGTATGTTTGATAGGCGCCCAAAAAATCATCCAGCTGATCCCTGGTTTGCTGGATGTTGATCACCCAGCCGTGGAGGTGTTCTCTGCCCCGGTCTGTTAATTGGTAAACCCGCCGGGCCGGCCCGGTCCCCTGGGTATCCCAGCTTGAACTCACCAGCCCCTCTTCTTCAAATTGATTCAAGGCTCGGTACAGGGTGCTTGGGTCTGGAGTGGGCAAATCTTTTTCGTCCAGGACCTCGAGCAGTTCATACCCGTGGGAAGGGTTTTCTGCCAGCTGCAGCAGCAGGCGGGGGCGGACAAAGCCCCGCAGGAGCCCACCGCGGCAGTGGCAGCCCTCCGGCCCATGGTGGTGATGGTCGTTGCACATAACTTTTCCTAGGACTCTATATGTTATTTACATCTATTTGGTAGTTACAAATAGATTATACAGGCTCTCTTCTCCCTGTCAAGTCTCTGCATATTCATGTCCTAAATGGGAAGATTTGATTTAGATTAGGGTCACCCGACCAGATCCGAAATGTTCCTGTGTTTGGTGCCAGCGAGAAATCCCGCCGGGGTGGGGCAGGGGGATAACCTTCGCACTGGCGTACTTCATCTGAGTCCCAATTATTTCCGCTAACGTTTTTGAGGGCGTATAAAAAGTGTCGAGATGGTCAGCCTTTCGACAAAGCCTGCTGCAACCTGGTAAACAGCCGCTTTCCGCTCGATCCAACGAAAGGCGACTTTTGTTCGTACTCTGTCAGACCCGGCGCCTGGCCAATGATCAGGAGAGAAGCGTCCAGATCACCGCTGAAGATCGGAGGGGGTCGCACTGCGTCGAAGCCCGCGGCAACACACCGTCTGCATTTTCATATTTTCCCCAACTTGTCTGCCATTGTTTGTTACTCCCAAACTTGTCGGCCAAAAGGCGGCGCTACTCTTAACAGAAGCCCACTCAGCGGTTGTTTCTTTGGTTTGTGGGAGCGTTTTTCCGATTTTAGGCAATATAGATGGTCATTCCAGTGATAGAACGCTTCGCCCGCAGGGCGACAGACGTGTAAGAGCCTATTTTCAGTTTATCAAATCAGATGGCTAGAAAGGCACGAAGTCGCTGATCGTCACCTCCAGGCCGAGCTCAATGTTGAGGTACTCCTGCCGTCTTAATATTCGCATGTCCTAACAGGATGGTGATCTGCTCAGTGGGCACACCTGCCCGCCGGCCCAGCTCCGCGTAGGTGCAGCGCAGGTCGTGCGACTGCAGGTCGGGTTTCCCAATCAGCTTCCCTCGTTTCTGCACAATATCATAGAACGCCGTGGTGCTGATACTGTCTCCAGGTACCTTGTTTCGCCCCAGGCTGCGCAGCAGGAAGCCGTCCGGACCGACGAGGAACTTCCAATCCAAGATGGCTTCTCCCAGCCGGTCGTTGACCGTCACCACGCGGTCTTTTGCTCCTTTGCCTTCCACATCTAATACCCTGCGTTTGTTCTGCTTTTTGACATCCTCGAAGCGCAGGCCCGCCGCCTCCTCGCGCCGCTGCCCCACGGCCATCATCAGTCCGATGACCAACCGGTCCCGCATGGTGAAGGTTTTAAACTCCGGCTTTCCACTCGATCTGCGCTTACACGCGTCAAGCAGCTGCTGCGCCTCTTTGGCCGTCAGCCAGGTGTGGACTTTCTGTCCGCTGCTGGTTTCGGTACGGATGGCGTTCTGCAGGGCCTGGGCCCGGAAGATGGCGGCCTGGATGTGGTCGATGTTGTCCGGCGTGGCGGCGCCTTTAGCCAGCGGCTCGATCTCGGCGGCCAACCGGGTCACGGCCACGGCCAGGAAGGCGCGGGTGGAGCTGCCCCCGGTCAGCGCGCACTCGGCCAGGGCGACCGGATCCAGCAGGCTGCCGCCGGTGTCCAGGTAATTGCGGAGGGCTTTTATATACTGGTGCTTGGTGGAGTCCTGCAGCGTGGGGTCGTTTTGGATGGCCCGGATGGCGAAAGCGCCGGGATCCACATCCTGTGTGGGTATAATTTCTGTCGCACGTTCATCTATGTCATCGACCATTTTCCGCCTCTTCTGGTCCTATTTTCTCCCTCTGTAATACTTGCGTATAGATGGATTAACAAAGGTGATCTACCGCCAGGAACTGTGCGCTGATTGCACAGGTCCGATCTTGGGGAAAAGTGTACCGGCTGAAATCACCGATCTCAATCAGGATCACCGTATCGTTTACTCTGGCAGCGTGTTTCGCAATCGTAAAAAGGGGATGAGGCTGTTTGATATAAATAAAGATTGATTCTTTTCATCCCGAACGGAAGATAGGCCGATCAGTATCCCTTGAGTATGATAAAAATTTTATTATCAGCTAAACACAGTAAACATCCTATTTCTAATGATTCGCAGTTCGTTGTTTCTCAAGACAAGGATGCGTAATCTAATAAAATTCCTATGCTAAATACCTTGATTAACGCCTACCCATAGGGTACGATGTATCTATAAATATCCTACTCTCAGGTAGCAGTTATGCGCTTTCAAAAAACTACTGAGCACGCGATCCGGGTGATGGTCTTCCTTGCAAAACACAAGGATGAGCGTTTTTCTGCCCGGGCAATTCACGAAGCCCTTGATATTCCTTATAAATATCTGGGGAGGCTGATGAGCAAGCTGGCAGATACCAAGATGGTGGATGTGGAACAGGGATCCCTTGGAGGATACCAGATTACCAGACGCCTGGACACGATCTACCTCTATCAGATTGCCGACCTGGTTGAAGGGTTAGAGGACTATCAGCGCTGCATCCTGGGTTTCCCGGAATGCTCCGATGCCAACCCCTGCTCTCTCCATGATCGCTGGATCGAACACAGGGAGAACATAAAAAACATGCTTTATGAAACCAGCCTGGCAGACCTGGATAATCATCCTGCCCAACGGATCTAGATTTTTTTTATTCCAATATACTACCTCTTTGTAGTATATTAATTGTGAGGAGTAAGATGAGCGAAATCATTGAGAACCGACAGCAGAGGATTGAGATCATGAAAAGCCTGGTGCGCCAGCTGCACAGCGGTTCCCCAGAAGAAAAGATCAAAAAGCAGCTGGAAACAATGCTGGATGAGGCAGATTATTCCGATGTTTTCTTGATGGAAGTCCAGCTGATCGAAGAAGGCATCTCGGAAGAAAGTATCCGGGAGCTGTGCGATACCCACACCAGGGTGCTGTCCAGCCATCTGGATATACAAGAAACCCCCAAAACCAATCCAGGCCATCCCGTTCACACTTTCATCCAGGAGAACAAAGAACTCATCAAGCGTTCCCAACAGGTCCGGCTCTTGATCAGGAAAGTGGGCGATTTGGAACCCGCTCAGGAAGCGCTGCCGCTGATGCATGAAATCCAGGGGCTGCTGAACGATCTGATGGATGTGGATAAACACTACCGCAGAAAAGAAAACCTGCTCTTCCCATATTTTGAGAAAAAGGATCTTCCCGGACCGCCTTCCGTGATGTGGGGAAAACATGACGAGACCCGAGAGATCTTGAAAAAGACCATCCAGAAACTTCAAGAGATAGATTCCATCCAGGCCGCTGAAGCGAAAGCAGATCACCTGTCTGCTGTCAACGCCGGGCTGGAATCCGTCGAGGACATGATCTACAAAGAAGAGAAGATTCTTTTCCCAACAGCCCTGGATATCCTGACCGAACAGGAATGGTACCAGATCTACCTGGATACACCAGAAATCGGCTACTGCCTCTATGTCCCTGAATTTGAGTGGGTCCCGGAGGGAGGCGCACACCAGGAGATCAAGCGGACAAACCCTCCAACCGATCGCATCCAAATGCCGACTGGTGCTTTTCGACTTGAGGAGCTGATCACTGTTTTCTCCACACTTCCTGCTGATCTGACGTTTGTGGACAAAGACGATACTGTAAGATATTTTTCTCCCGGCAAAGACCGGATTTTTGACCGCTCCCGGTCCATCCTGGGCCGCAAGGTGCAGTACTGCCATCCCCCTTCCAGTGTCCATGTAGTCAACCGGATTCTGGAGGATTTTAAGTCCGGCGCCCAGGATCAGGCCCGATTCTGGATCAACATGGGTCCAAAAACGATCTACATCACCTATTTTGCCCTGCGGGATGACGGAGGGGGCTACCAGGGCACGCTGGAAGTCACCCAGGACATCACCGAGATTCAAAAGCTGGAAGGAGAAAGACGCCTCTTGGAATACGATCAGTAATACCCTCTACCGTCATTTTTGGAAGAACATGATGACCAAAAACCCTGCAAAATTAGGATCACTGCAAAAAGAAAACCCTCAAATAAATCTGCGTATTGCAGCCTTTCTGCGGGTTTTTAGCAACCAAATAGCCGCCCTTGAAAAGACCAGTCTTGGCAATCACCGCTGTAGAGCATCTGGACCAGAAAACCGGCCGTGAAGATTCTCACCTGGCCCAAAACCTAAACAACGTTGTTGGCATCCAGAAAGGAGTTTTTAAGATGAAAATCAATTTTAGCCGCATCAATCGTGCTCAAGAATTGATGAAAGATCAGGGCATGATTGGCCTGATGATCATGAATCATGATGATTATCGGTATTTTTTTGGTGATATCCGTGTTCAACCCCGGGCAATCATCCCAGTTTCCGGCCTACCAATATTTTTCTGTTTTCAAGGAGAGGAGACTGGGTTAAGGAATGCTGTCGGGGATGCCCCGATAAGGACATTCGGTCATGTTGGACAACAAATGTCTGGTGTCCGCAGTACCTTCCAATCCCTGGTTGACGATCCACCTCCAGGGGTTAACCTTACCAAAGGAGAACCTCCTAAAGTTGGCATGCAAATGTGGTTTCATACACCGGCATTCCTGGTTGACATGTTCAGACAAATGAACAGCCAGGTTGAATTGGTAGCCTCCGATCCGGTGATGGATCAATTACGCATGATCAAGGATCCAGAAGAAATTCAGTTTTTGACAGAAGCCCAAAGGATCGCAGGTGTTGGGATGGACAAGGCAATCGAAATGCTCAAGCCGGGAACCACCGGACACCAAATTGCCACAGAAGTCTTGCATACAATGATGCTGGAAGGCGCAGAAAGCACCAGCACCCCCATTCACATCAACTCCGGGATCAGGAGCTGCTGGATCCATGGAAAGGTGGATAAAACCCCCCTGGCAGAAGGTGACCTGGTTGTGATCGATTTAACGCCACAATATGAAGGCTATTGTGCCAACCTTGCCCGAACATTTGTGGTGGGTGAAGCCAGTCAGAAACAGATAGAATTAATGGATGTTTACAAACAAATGGCTCAAGCTACCCGCAAGGCCTTAAAACCAGGAATCAAGGTATCCCAACTCGACGATGTGGGAAAACAAGTCTGTACCAAAAATGGGCTGGCTGAGCAGCATCTAAATGGGATATCTCACGGGATCGGACTCCGATTTGAAGAAAACCCTGCTTCCACGATCATTCCTGCTCACAGGAACACAGTCTATCAAGAGAATATGACAGTCACCATAGGACATACCATTCTGGCAATTCCTGGTTTTGGGGGAGTCCGCTATGAAGATATATTTAGAATAACCTCAGATGGATGCGAGATCTTGTTTGACTACCCACAATAATCTTGGAGACCAGTGAGATACAGTCGGTGTTTGTCAATATTCTTATTCAACTGGAACTTAGTGAGATCTCTTATAGTTGAATCGGGACCGGGTGAATAATGGTTATTGGTTTTTGCAGCTCTAGCATTGGACAGCTTTCTTAAGCCGGAATTGCCTGTTAAGCAAATACTGATTTTTCACGCAGTCCAGTTTTCAATGCTGAGATAAGGGATGCAGCTACACTCCCTCTCCTTATTGGTGACCAACACACCACCAGGGCTTTGAGCATGAGCAGCAATCAAAGGATCCAGGGATCCGACAGGTTTTCCTTTTTATATGCTATTGCAGCATCAGGGTCAAAGGATCCGATCTCAAGAGGATAAAGAAACTGTTCGAGAGCTTTGGAATTATCCTCTTTCTAAGTGCTTTTTTTCACTCCATACCAAAATCCTGCTGCCGGTATGGATGAAATGCCTGTATCGCCTACATTCTGCTCTTAAGATGATCGGTCACCTGAGAGGGCTTGCGGCAAACGGTGTATAGACAAAGATTGGCATCCAGCATGGATTTCACGTGAAAGGCGTTTGCCTTTCCTGATAGGCAGGTTGATTTCTCTCGGCCATGAAATCATCTCCTGATCGACACCCGCTCGTCCTGGTCCCGTCCATGTGAATCTCCTGCCTGCTGATATTTTCAGCCCCAGAATTTATTCCGCTTCCAGCCAGTGGAGAATTTTTTCTTTAATCTGATCGCGGATTTCCCGGAACTTATCCAACTTCTCCTCCTCCGATCCATTAAACGCAGCCGGATCCTCAAACTCCCAGTGAGCGTGCTTGCCCTGGTTCAAAAATACGCTGGGGCAGTTCTCCTCAGCATGCCCGCACACTGTAAAGACATAGGGGAAATGGACCTTGCCGAGGTATTCTCCCACCCCTTTGGACGACTGGTTTTCCAGGGATAACCCCGCTTCTTCCATAACTTTGACTGTCAAGGGGTGGATGCCTTTGGGTTCCAGCCCGGCACTGTGAGCTTCGAATTGGTCTCCGCCGTATTCCCGCAGGAAAGCTTCCGCCATCTGGCTGCGGGCTGAGTTGCCGGTGCATAAGAAGATCACTCTGGTTTTTCTTGTCATTAACTTGCTCCTTCTTCCAATGAAAATGAACCGATGTATCTTGACGGTCCCTGTATACGCCTGCAGGGATCACACAAAAAGCTGTTTATACCGGACTGACTGCCTCTTGTCCTCCTTTCCGCCTGTTCAGCATCCAGATGCCTCCCCCCACCAGCAGCAGGATCCCAGCCAGATAGGCGCTCACCAGCAGCAGACTTGCTCCATCCACCCAGGCGCCGTAGAGCAGCCCAGCCAGGGTGCTGAACAGTGAGACCCAGAAGACATAGACCCAGGCTTTCAAGCGGCCGATAATCGAGGCGGTGATCAGGATGCTCTGCAGGCTGAGCTCAGGATCGGCAATCAGGTAGGCCAGCAGCGGCCCACGGTGCATGCCTAAACGCAGGAACATCTGGGCAATCGGTACTTCCACCAGGGTCGGGAAATACATGAAGACCCCGAAGACCACGCCGACAAAGTTGCCCAGCACGTTGTTGCTGCCTGCTAATGCCTGAATCCACTCCGGCCGGATCAGCTCCCGGATAACGCCAACGGCAAACACCCCCACCACCAGAAGCGGGAAGATCTGCTTGATGAAGCGCCAGGTTTCCCACAGAAAGTTCCGGGTTTCCTCCCGGCTGAGCTGGGTGGCCATCATCCAGCCCAGCACCAGGGTGCTGGCCAGCACTGCAAAGAATTTTCCTGTCAAAGCCAGCTCCACACCTCCAGGATAGGGATTCACTCCCAGGGAGGCCACCAACAGAGTCAGCCCCACCAGGCCGGTGGAGATCCAGGTCCAGGCGTTGAAACCGTCAAAGATCTGCTCCATCCCTTTCCAGGCAGTCAGCCCGATCAGCACCAGCATCCCGATCAGCAGCGCGCCCTGGGCGGTAACCCCTTCTTCCCCTGCTGACGGATCAAAGGGCACCAGCTGGAATAGAACATCCTGAAAGCGGTCCACACCCGCCAGCGGCAGATTCCGCTGGAAATAACTCGTGGTCAGTAGATCGATCTGGAAAGTGCCCGCGACCAGCAGGAAAACCAGCACCAGCAGGAAGATCACCGCCGGGCGGCTCATGGACGCCTGTCCCGCAAAGAGACTGTCGGTCTCCTGGTCCCGGCGAGCATCCTCCCGCCAAAATATCAGGGCCATGATCAGCCCAACACCGATCCCAAAGACGATCGCCAGCACCAGCCGGGCGATCGCCAGATCCAGCCCCAGCACCGCACCGGTATAGCTCAAAGCCAGGATGTTCACCGCCGGAGCCACAAACAAAAAGGTAATCGCCGGACCCAGCCCTGCACCTTTCTTGTAGATCCCAGCGAAAAGCGGGATCACCGTGCAGGAACACACTGCCAGCAGAAATCCGCCCGCGGCCGCCGCCGGGTAGGAGATGAACTTGGGCGTGTTCCGGCCCAGATAACGGGTGATGGTTTCTTTGGGGATCAGGGCCGTCATCGCTCCCGCGATATAAAATGCAGGCAGCAGGCAGAGCAAGACGTGGGCGGCCAGGTAGGCGGCCAGATTGCCCGCTCCGCTGGCCAGTAAATTGGGTATTGCGCTCAGTATGGTATCCATTATCTATTAACCCTTAATCGTTATATGCAGTCTGTTGAATATATTGCTGCAAAAAAAATGCCCCGCCCCGCGCGGGGAATCACTGCCAGGAACAGGCTCAATTCTCGGTCAACGCGCTGGTGATCAGCGAGGTCAGCTCTCCCTGAGAGGGGATCTTTCCGCTGGCGACTACCTTATCATTGATTACCAAGCCCGGCGTGCTCAAAATATCATAGGACATGATATCCTGGTAATCAGTCACTTTTATGAATTCAGCTTCCACGTTTAGACTTTCCACCGCTTTTCGGGTTTCACTTTCTAAACGCTTACAGTTGGGGCATCCGGTCCCTAAGATTTTGATGGAAAGCATCAATTCAACTCCTTGATTTGATCTGCACTCACTTCCGAAATGAGTCCGGTCTCACCCTCACAGTTAGGGCATGGACAACCGGTATTTTGATGCGGCTTGTTTATTACCGGGAATTCCTCTTCCGGGATTCCCTGCATTCCGGCGGCAATCTGCAGCAGCGAAAAAACAACAGGATTGGCAATCCGGTAAAAGATGTACCGCCCCTCCCGGCGGGTTTTGAGCACCTTCTCATCCCGCAGCACAGAGAGATGCTGGGAGATGTACGGCTGCCTTTTCTGGAGGATTTGCTCCAGGTGGCAGACGCATGCTTCCCCGTCTCCGATCGTATACAGCAATCGGATCCGGAAATCATTTCCCAGAACACTCAACAGATCACTGGTTTTCCTGAAAAACTTTTTATCACTCATATTCATTTCCTTGAATATGATAAACGATTGTGAACTTTTTGTCAATGCAATTTCCCGGCGATTTGAATATCTGCAAGGCTTCCTCAAAGACCAACCCGCCCATTCCTGAAGGATCAAGTGACAAGTCAGTCAAGGGCATTGAATTAACCCTTCTGCCCACAAACACCCACCGCAGGTGGGATGGGCGTACCCCATACAATCCTGCTTATTGTCATACGAAAGCCAGCAGTCCCGGCAGGTCACACAGGGTGAAAAGCTTTGCTCCTTTAACCTCTTGCGCAAGGAGTGATAGCGCGGGTTACTCCACAGGTCTTTGAACGTCTGCTCCTGGATTCTGCCCACCTGATAGGGAATACTACGTCTTTTCCACGAAGGGGTAAAAGTGTTGTGTTCATACAATAAGGGAAGACAAGGACTTACAGCACCATCCCAGCGGACGACTGCGGCTCCCCGATCCAGGAAAGGGCATCCGCTAGTTCGCTCTGTAAGACTGCCGGTGATCCTGAATGGATATTCCCTTGCCAGGAGCCTGGCGAGATTTACCCCAGCTCTTTCAGTGAGCTCAATCTGGCTTGAGGGAAAGTGCTTTTCACGGGAGACTTCCTCCCGATAAAGAATTTCATCTACCATCGAGTCATCATAAACCTCAACGTGAGTAAGAAATAGGGAGTCAACAGCCAGATTCTCACACAGCGCCAATAACTCCGGCAGATCAGCCGCATTCTGCTTCATCAAAACGGAAGCAATCCCCAGGGCTGGTTTATCTAACCCAGCGGCCTGCAAGGTTTTCAAATTGTCGAGTATTTGTGGTAAATGGTCCCCCAAACGTACATCCTGGTAGCTTCCCGAATGCGCTCCATCCAGGGAGACCCATAGAAAATCCAGCCCAGCAGCCGCTATCTCCTGATTGAGCTGAGGAGACAGCAACGTACCGTTCGTAATCAATGAAGTTTTCGCCCCCCGCGAGTGGGCAAGCCGAATCATATCCATGATCCGGGGGTGAGAAAGCGGTTCGCCGTAGCCCCCAAAGAATATTTCCGGAAATGTCGGAAAATCTTCTAAATCCCCCAGCAGTGTCTGAAAAATTTCCCACAACATCGTACCAGGAAAGGTATTCCAGGTGTTGCGAACGCAGGTTCTGCAGCTCAGGTTGCAGCGGTTGGTGGCCTCCACGTAAACTCGGCTCAGACGGTCCACGTATCCGGTTTCTGCTTCCTGATCACTCCCGGACCTTTTTGGTGACGTCCGTTCAAGGCTAATTCCTGCTAATTCTGGAGTTAATTTTCCAGAGGCATCATTCATCCTGTTCTTGTCCTTGAAGCGCTGGCAGATGATTTATATTCATACTGCTGAATATATTACCACAGACCGATTTGGCGCAAATAGACAAAGTGCTCATCGAAAACGGCGCTGCTCAACCGTTTCAGTCCACCTCACCTTAAAAGCCGCGCCGGATAATTTTCAAACCCTGACCTGAAACAAAGACCGGTAGCATACCCACTGATCCAATAAAAAATCAGACGCAGAGGTCATTTACATGACACCGTGTTGTACGATAGCAATCCAGTCCTCTCCAGGTGATTATTTACTATATTCAGATGTCAGACGACAGCTCATTTTCCCCATCAAACTCCTCTATTTAGAATTCAGAGGGTAAATCTGAGCTGCAGATCCCTGTTTTGGTATCGAAACAGGGTGATTATCCTGGTATTTTTGATTGTGTTTTGTTCCCTGAAACATTGGCCATCTCCTTTGCCCTGCTCACTAAATTATACATAGGAGTTGTCCAATCATTA
>CAZUMA010000020.1:0-55630 GCA_964621835.1 uncultured Anaerolineales bacterium
GGAGTAGACCCATTCCAGGGCGTCGCAGGTCAGACCCTCATAGGCATTGCCCTGCCAGACAAAGCCCCAGAAGTCCTCATTGCCGGCTTCTCGCTCACCGGCCTGGATGGTGCTGGCCATTTCTTCCAGCTCTGCCCAGGTTGCAGGCGGGTTGACGTACCCGTACTCTAAAAGCAGATCCGAGCGGTAGTACAGCAGGCCCGCATCGGTGAACCAGGGGATCCCGATCAGGTCTCCGTCGACGGTGTTGTTCTGGATGATGGCGGGGAAGTGTTCGCCCACGACATCGGTGGCGCCGTATTCATACAGGTCCACAAAGTGGGTGGCCAGGTCGCCGGGCCAGATCACGTCAATCTGGAAAACATCACCTTCAGGGGACTGAGCTTCAAAGAGCTGCAGGTAAACACCCAGGCGGTCTTCCACGAAGTCCGGAGTGTCCACTACCTCAACGGTGATATTGGGATGTGCCGCCATGTAGCGCTGAGCACCATCCTTGGTCAGCTCCAGCTCTTTACCAACGTTGCCGGCAAAGACGCGCAAGGTGATTTCTTCCATTTCAACCATTTCACCTTCCGGGGTCAGTTCGCCGCTGATGATCATACTCTTCAGCTCATCAATTTCTGCTTTCAGTTCTTCAGGAACATCATCCTCAAACTCATTGTAGGGAGCGAGCCCAACGCCGTCATTGGCCAGGGTGCCATCGTACGGAACCGACCAATCAGCGATGTCGCCTTGCTGTGCTTTTGCGGTCACATCGAAGACTGCGTTGTCAATCTTCTTCTGAACAGAGGACAGGAAGACATCGCAGTATTCCGGGGCGCTGACACATCCATCCGTGTCAACCCAGATGACCTTTACGCCTTCATTTTCCTGAGCCACGGCAGCGGTGCCCAGGCCAACCGGACCGGCGACAGGCATAATAATATCTGCGCCTTCGTCGATCAGGGTTTGCCCGGTATTGCGGCCGTCCTCGGTGGATTCAAAGTTGCCCACAAAAAGGTTCCGACCCAGGGCCTGCACATCGGTTCCTTTCTGTTCATTGTAATAGGCGACGCCAGCCTCAAAGCCATCCATGAAGATGGTAACCGTGGGAATTTCAAGTCCACCAAACATGCCGACCTTACCGGTCTCTGTCATGCCTGCAGCCAGGTATCCGGCGAGGAACGCGGCTTCATCGGTGGAGAAAGTGATCCCTTTGAGGTTGTCAGGGGGGTCTTCATAGGCGAAGTCCACAATCGCAAACAGGGTTTCAGGATTATCGGCTGCGAAGGTCTGGGTGTCTTCCCCTAACAGGAACCCGACGGTCACGATCAGATCAACTTCCTGCTCGAGGAGCTGGTTGATGTTGACTGCGTAATCCGTCTGCGCCTGGGATTCCAGCACCTGGACTTCCACATTCTCCAATTCAGCCTCAGCCATTTGGAGACCTGCCCAGGAAACAGCGTTGAAGCTCTTGTCGTCCACGCCGCCAACATCTGTTACCATGCCGGCACTAAAGACTTCGTCTTCTTCTGCTGGAGGTGGAGCAGGTTCATCTACGACTTCACCACCGCCGCAGGCATTGAGTGCCAAGGCGCTGACGATCAGCAAAGCCAAGAAGACCCAAAAAATTCGTTTCGTTTTCATTCTTCTAACTCCTTACAAATAGTCTTGTTTTAAAAGAATAGAACAGGGGATTGAGCTCTAGATTTCGAGGGTCACCTCCTTAGAAATGTACTAGATATTGTATCATTGGTCAAAAATGTATCATATTAATGATGATACCATAATCGATTTTGCCTGATCCTGAAATACAGACAGTTCCGGGTATTTTTGGATCGGCCCCATTCTGCCAATTTTATATTCTGCAATGACCTGCCCTAATTGAGCTGCCTCCAACGGAGATGCTCCAGAAATATATCCTGAGAGGAACCCGGACCAGAAGGCATCGCCGGCTCCTGTCACATCCACCGCGGAAATCGGATTTGCTTGAAGCTGGTAGTATTCTCCAGCAGAAGTTCCAATCAGGACGCCCTGTCGACCCATGGTCAGGAGAACAACCTCCGGACCGAGATCGAGGAATGCTTCCAGGTGCTCTCGCGGTAGAAGGTCTGGGCCAAAAATGCGCTGGCTGTCATCCAGGGAGGGTTTTGTTACCGTGATCAGCGAGTAGAGATCTTTCAAGAAAGCCAGGAAGTCCGATCGGTCCGGCCAGATCCTGGGATGATAATTTGGATCCAGGGAGATCAGTTTTCCCTGCCGGGAGGCAATATCCAGCAGGCTGACAATGGCGCTTCGGCAGGGATCATTGGCAAGCGACCCGGCTGAGGTATGGACTGCATGGCAGCGGCTGACAGCTGCTTGAAGCTCTGCAGTGAGCTGGAATAATCGATCTGCACCCCGATAGATAATAAAATCAGGTGTTTCTGTATGCCTGGTAACCGAGATCAAGGTCGTTGGGGCCGCAGAGCTGGTCTGCAGGTAGGCAGCATTCACCCCGGCTCGTTTGAGCTGGTTTTTTAGATACCGACCAAAGCCATCGGCACCAACACAGGCTCCCAGGGCTGTGGAATGACCGAGGCGAGCTAAGTTCATGGAAAGGTTGGCCACTTCTCCCCCCGGAAAGCGCTGAAAGCTGTTGGCATCCTCTAACGAGGTGACAATCCCGGTGGAGATCAAATCCACGACCGCTTCCCCAAGCATAAGAAAAGTTAGTGACTGGTCGGCTGAGGTCATCTTGAGGGAGGTGCTGTTGTCCCCCGCCTGATCAGCTTGAGGGGGAGTTCAATGCACTGATGCTCTGGTTTTTGATTGTCGATCAGGTCAAGCAGCAGCGAAGCACCCTGGACTCCGGTTTCAAATAATGGTTGAGAGATGGTGGTCAGATTTAGATACTCAGCGTCCCGGATACCATCATAGCCAATCACGGAAAGATCGCCGGGGACCTCCAGGCCCATTTCTGCAGCCGCATCCAAAATACCAATGGCATGGGTGTCGCTTGCCGCAAAAATCGCACTGGGCGGTGGGGAGGTCCGCAACAGTTTCTGGGCCAGTAAGCTGGCATTTTTCCGGCCCCGTTCCCCCTCAATCACGTATTGTTCCTGATATAAAATCCCTGCTTTTTCAAGGGCGCGGCGGTAGCCGATGAAGCGGTCTTTTCCGGAACGCTGATAGGGTGTATCCAGGGTATCACTTAAAAATCCGATCCGCTGATGTCCCAATTGGATTAAAGTTTCTGCTGCCATTCTGCCGCCAGCTACATCATCCACGATGATATGCGGCAGGAGCTGATTGCTGGCGTCAATTAATACTGCCGGGACGTCATTCTGGAGAAGGGTGTGTGTTTGGGCATCCGAGATGGGCATGGAGATCAGCAGCAGGCCATCCACCTGGGTCTTTCTGGATAAGGTCGCAAGATACTCATCTCGCTGCTCAGGACTCCCGACGCTGTAGAGAATCGGGTAGTATTCCGTGCTTCCCAAGGCTTGCTGCACACCCCGCAGCCTTTCCACATAGGAGGGGAGGGTGAGATAGGGAAGGATGACGGCAATTTGCCAGGTTTTTCCCAAAGACAGCCTCCGGGCTGTCAGGTTGGGGGAGTAATTCAATTCTTTGATGGCTTTTTTGACCCGCTTTCTTGTGTCCGGGCTGACCTCAGGACTCTCATTCAGCACGCGAGAGACTGTTCCTACCCCCACATTCGCTTTTTCTGCAACATCCTTGATTGTTGCCACGCCCAGAGTCCTTGTTAGGCACTTGGATGGAAGCGGTTCCAGTTAACAACAGTTTAACCGGATGTTAAGAGTTTGTCAATAACTCTGCCTTTTTTTGTTAGGGCAAAGTAGTAATGTCCTATTCTAGCAAAGTTAAAATGTCCTATTAGGAGGTGAATGGGACATGACACAGAATAGGATACTGACAATGACGTCCAAAGAAGTCAAAAGATGCGAAATACTCAAGATGGCAGATGAACAACAGATCACCCAGGAAACGGGAGCCCGGCGGATTAGTGTGAGTGAGCGGCACTTCCGGCGCCTTCTGCGGCGATTTCGCCTGGATGGCCCGGCTGGGATCATCTCAGGGCACCGCGGCAAGCCCAGCAACAATCGGATGGCCCCTGAAAAACGGCAAACCATCATAGACAAGCTGCATGAAAAATACAGCGATTTCGGTCCCACCCTGGCAAGTGAAAAGCTGGAAGAACGAGAGGGGCTTGAAGTCAGCAAAGAGACCGTGCGGCAGATCATGATTTCAGAAGAGCTCCATAAACCGAAGACACGCAAGGATGATGAGGTACATCAAATGCGGGAACGTAAGGCCCATCGAGGGGAATTGGTGCAGATCGACGGCTCGTACCATGACTGGTTGGAAGACCGAGCAGAGAGTGCCTGTCTGATCCTGTTTGTGGATGATGCCACCAGCGAGATCCTGGCCGCGGAATTTGTCGAACACGAAAGCTTCTTTGCCTATGCTCGGGTTTGCGGGGGCTATTTCCGCCAGCACGGCCTCCCAGAGGCCTTCTACAGCGACAGACACGGCATTTTTCGGGTCAACAACCCCAATGCCACCACCACAGACAGCCTGACACAATTTGGCCGTGCGATGGCTGAGCTGGGCATTGAAACCCTTTGTGCGTATTCTCCGGAAGCCAAAGGACGGGTGGAGCGAGCCAACCAGACCCTTCAGGATCGGCTTGTCAAGGAAATGAGATTGGCTGAAATCGATAATTATGTCCAGGCCAATGCTTTTCTAGCCGAATACATCCCGGTCTATAACCAGAAATTTGCGGTCCAGCCCCGCAGTCCGATAGACCGCCATGAGCCGCTGCTTCCCGAAAACAAACTTGGACCTATCCTCTCCAAACAGTCCCAGCGAAAACTATCCAAGAATCTACAGATCCAATATCAAAAAGTCATCTATCAGATCGTCACCGATCGTCCTGTTTATGCACTGCGGGGGCGTACGGTCACGGTCTGTGAAAGTGAGTTAGGCAAGATTGAAATCTTCTTGAACAGCAGCGCTTTAGATTTCAATGTGTATCATAAACAACCCAAGCAAGCAGAGGTAGTTACCTCGAAAGAGGTTGAACATCGGAAAACGAAACCAGCTTCCAATCACCCCTGGCGAAATTATGGCTTCACCCTTGATGGGCAGCGTATTAATGCCTCTAATTAGGACATTTCTACTTTGCTGGGGAATAGGACATTTTAACTTTGCCTTGACATAACTCTGCCTTTTTTTAAGCTTGCCCCTGCTAGCGTGGAAGGCTGAAAATTTATAACCCTGCCCTGGGCAGAACGAATGCCGCTGCGCAGCGGCGTTCAGATTCTGAGTGTAGTACAATGATTTTCATCTGAGTAGAAGGTCGGGACAGTGACAAATATCCTTTCCATCAGTGATCAGGTAGATCCGCTGATTTACAGCCACCGCATAAAAGAGCGCTTTCAAGATGTGGACTTGATCATCTCCTGCGGGGATTTATCCTATCTTTACCAGGAATACATCATCACATTGCTCGGGAAACCGCTTTATTTTGTTCATGGGAACCATGATCCCCTCCTGGAGGAGAATGAAGGTGTTCCAAGATCACAACCTTTTGGAGGACACGATCTCCACCGCACACATTTCAGAAAGCAGGGTCTGTTAATGGCTGGGGTGGAGGGGAGTATTTTCTACAACGGCAGGACTCCCTACCAATATACCCAGGAGCAAATGTGGCGGCATGTGTTCTTGCTTGTCCCCGGGATGGTCTGCAATAAACTCGTCCACGGGCGTTTTCTGGATGTCTTTGCTACCCATTCTCCCCCGAAAGGGATTCATGACCGGGAGGACCACACCCATCAGGGAATTCACGCCTTTCGGTGGCTGATCAATGTTTTCCAGCCAAGATTCCATTTCCATGGTCACATTCATGTATACCGTCCTGATACCCCAACAGAGACTTTGGTAAAGAACACGATTGTGATCAATACCTTTCGCTTCAAGCTGACAGATTTTGGAAATCAGGAGGGCAAGAACCTGGAGGGGAAGATGCCAGATCCTCAGCGGCAGATCAGCGTCGGGAGCTGAATTTCCCGGAGCACCTGATCCACCACACTTCCCAGGACCACCTCAAGCACAGGCGCAGTTCCATATCCTCCAATCAGGACCAGATCGATCTCCTCGAGATCTTTTTTTCGTTTGATTTCCTTCGGGATGGACCTGTCAGTTAGCTGGAAATCCGCAGAAATGTGATATCCAGAAAGATAGGACTGGGCTTCGTGCTGGATGGACTTGGGATTTGCTAACCCCTGGGAGCTTGTCAGAACAGTCAGGTGGGTATTCCACTGACCGGAGATATAGGCAGCGATGTACATGGCTTCTTTTGCTTTTGGACTGCCGTCATAGGCCAGGATTGCCCTGTTAATATTAACAGACGGACCCGGCACAGTCAGGATTGGCAGGGGACAGCTTCGGATCAGCGTCCGCAAGCCGGATTCCAGGCGGTCGATTGGACGGTCTCCCGGGGGATGGTTCAGGGGAAGCATGACTAAATCCGTAAACCGTGCATATTTGCAGAGTGTTTTTCCCACTTCGCCAGCGACGATGTGGAAGTCAAATTGATCCACATCACCCTCCCGGCAGCGGGCTGCAAACGCCTGCTGAAGGGGGTTGTGCTCTTCCCTGGTTTTTTCCGTGACCGTTTCATGGATGTGAATTCCATGGAGTTTGCTCGTTTCAAACTGGGCAACCTTAACCGCCAGGTCCAGACAGTCCCAGGCTGTTTGGCTGTTATCCACTGCCACCAGGATGTCTGCAAACAGCTGTTGGTCCTCCACGGTATCGCGGCGTTTCAACCGCCATGTACCGGGTGGGGGTCCATCCAACAGGAAAGCAGGCACGGAGCGTTTGATCAGATGCCCTAACAATACCAGGAGCTTCCGGCGTGGTGATTCGGTGTGGGTTTCTGAAAGATCCGCGGCGACATCCTCAGAGCTGATATCCCAGCCCACTTCTTTTTCCAACGCTGTTCGATGGCGGGCAATCCATAAATACAGGTCTGTTTCCGTTCTACCTGGAAAGTCCCGCAGCAGCCCCTGGCGGCGGATGATCGAGACCACTGGGCTGTAGACCTCATTGTACCAATGGGTTGCCGCTTCATGAAAAGGGATCTCCCGCTGTTCATTCACTCCCATGAAATAGCGATGAACGTTGATATGCTCTATCAGGGTTGGATAGGCGCCCGGGGTGGTCGCAGAAAGATCTGCCTCCGGTCTGAGGGTATCCAGATGGGTCTGCTCAAAGAATTTTACGAGTTCTGCTTTGATAATCAGGGTATCCGGATTTAGGTCGGAGGTGACCGGGACAATGGTCTCTACTTCCGTGACAAAGGCCTGGATGGTTTGATATCCAAGCTGCCGGGCTACAGAGACCCGGTGATTGCCATCTTTGACAAAATATACTTCCCCGATCTGGTATACCTCGATCGCTGGAAACCCGGACAGCCCTCTGGCAAGGGCCATCACCCTGGCCCAGCGGCTGCGGTTGATCGACTTTCTGGGAAGGAACTTGCGGGTGAAATCATGGTACCGGTCGACGCTCCCCACTATCGCGTCGAGGGGGATTTCTGTCAGAAATTGGCTGCTTTTTTCGGTTGCTCTCAACCGCTGCCTGACCTCTTCATAAGACAGCAGCTCAATTTTTTCAGAGGTCCCGGTGATCCGGGCCAGCAGCTGCTGGATGGCCGCTTGACGACGTGCGCGTTGATAATCCTCTACAGCATTTAGGTATTCATGACCTGACATTGATTATGCTTCCCTCACCTCTTTCCTGAGTAGTATAGTCGAAAGTGAAGGAAAAAGAAATCAAAGGGTTTTTGGTACACTAAAAGCAGGAAAAAATAATTATCAGCAAACCAGGTAAGGATACCAGCTATGAAATATGTTTCTGTTGAAGAAATGATCCAGATTGAGAAGGCTGCTGACGCAGCAGGTCACAGTTATGCTTCCATGATGGAGCATGCAGGCAGGGGGGTTGCCGATACGGTGCAAAAGGTCTTTGGTGATCTGCCCAACAAAAAAATCACTGCGCTGGTGGGCGCTGGGAATAATGGGGGCGATGCCCTGGTCGCCCTTTCCTATCTGCTGGAATGGGGCTGGGACGCATCCGTGCTGATCGTCCGGGACAGGAAGGATGATGATCCACTGCTCCAACGGTACCAAAATGCTGGCGGCAGTCTGAGGTACTGCCTCACCCTGGAGGGGAACCGGCGTGTGCTCGACGAGGAGATCAGCTCTGCTTTTGTTCTTCTTGATGGGGTCCTTGGGACAGGTATACGGTTGCCTGTGCGAGGTGACCTGGCAGAGCTGTTGGGATATGCCAAGGAGCTGATCAGTACCCCATTCGAGGAACCCACTGCAGTGGTCGCGGTGGACTGCCCCTCCGGGATTGATTGCGATTCCGGTGAGGTGGATCCCGTGTGCATCCCTGCAGACTTGACCGTGACAATGGCAGCTGTCAAACAAGGACTGCTGAAGTTTCCAGCCTTCAGCTTCCTCGGGCAGCTGGTTGGGGTGGGCATCGGATTGCCGGAAGGCTTGAGTGCGTTGGAGAAGGTACCGCGCAGGGTTGTGGATGCTTCCTGGGTGGAGGATGTGATGCCTGAGCGGCCCCTGAATGCGCACAAAGGCACTTTTGGAACTGCTCTGATTGCCGCAGGGTCAGTAAACTACCCAGGGGCGGCCCTGCTGGCTGCCTCCAGTGCCTACAGAATTGGCGCTGGCCTGGTAACCCTGGCTGTGCCGCAAGCCATCTTTCCCTTGCTGATCAGCGGTCTTCCGGAAGCGACCTGGGTGATCCTTGAGGAGCAGGAGGGAGGGATCGCCCGCAAGGCTGTTGATACTCTTAAGGATTCCCTGAGCCGGGCAGACAGCTTCCTGGTCGGGCCAGGTTTTGGGCTGCGGCCAGGCACAAGGGATTTTTTATTGTCCTTATTCTCATTGCCGGATCTTCCCCCGCTGGTGGTTGATGCGGATGCTCTGCGGCTGCTGGGAAAATCCGGGCAGTGGTGGGAAACTCTGCCGGCAGAATCGGTCCTGACTCCCCATCCGGGTGAGATGGCGGCACTGACGGGAAAAACCGTGACTGAAATCCAGGGAAATCGGGTTCTCTGCGCGGAAGAATCAGCCTCCCGGTGGGAAGCTACGGTGGTTTTGAAGGGCGCCCATACAGTGATTGCATCTCCCGGGAAAGAAACAGGCATCATTCCCGCAGCAACCCCAGCGCTCTCGAAGGCGGGAACCGGGGATGTCCTGGCTGGCTTGATCACCGGTCTTCTTGCCCAGGGACATACCCCTCACCAGGCTGCTGCCGCGGGCGCCTGGATTCACGCTCAAGCCGGGATGAAAGCTGCCGATTGGCAGGGAAGCACTGCAGCAGTCCTGGCCGGGGATGTCAGCGAAGCGATTGGAGATGTCCTGGCAGAGATCGGGATCTAAATTAATAAAAAAGAACCCGGGTGCACGTGAATCCTCACCTCGGGCTCAATGTTGATTTCCATCTTGAAACGGGAATCCAGATCAGGCTTTGCCTTCCTGCTCAGAGAGCTCTTCTTCGACAGCGCCGGCAACTTTCTTGCCCACACTTTTGGCTTTATCAAGCAGTTTTTTCTGTTCCTCCAAGATCACACGACCTTGATCCTGGAGTTTATGGGCCTGTTCTTGTGCTTTCTGGGCGTATTCCTGAGCTGCCTGACGAGCTTCATTGGCGGCTTTTTCAGCGCGCATACGCGCTTCATCAATGGTCTCAACGGCCCGGTCCCGAAGCTCAACACTCTTGTCGCGAATGACTCTTCTCGTATCCTCACCAGATTGCGGGGCGAAAAGAAGGGCAGATAATGCACCCGCGATGCTGCCGATGAGAAATCCAGAAAGGAATGCACCAAATTCATTATTGTCAGACATAATCTTATCTCCTCCTGGGCGGGTTAACCCAGCTATTTTTTATCTGATCGAAAGAACCGTAGGATTCTGTTTAGACCAGCCAGATATTCATTGAGTTTGAGCACCGGTTCAACCAGGGTTTCGCTCAAGAATGCTGATGTCCCCCGAAGTGTTTCAGCTGTTTCACGAGAGGACTCTAATATCGGCTGGACTTCATTCTGCAGCAGATAGATTAATTTTGCCAGCTGAACAATCAGCACGATCAAGACAAGTCCGATCATGAGGAATTCCAAGGCCATAAAGATGATGAACAGGTCCCGAATTTTTGCAGTGTCGGTTCCAGGCTGAAGGAGCAAAACCAAGCCAGCGATCAACGCGGCAGCCACAAGGACTGCAACAACAATCAAACCAATTCGATGAATGGCAGACTTTTTCTCTTGATCAGATGGTTGTTGTTCGATTTCAGGCAAAATATTGTTGTGGGATTGTTGTTGCTCTGTCATGTTAAAAAATTATAACACATCCTTTGCTGTGAAAGCGGTCTGCTTTTGGTCGGGGACAAACCGATGTACGGTCACTGCGCCAATCAGCAACAAAACGCTTGCCAATCCAAACGGGAGAGCAAATGCGAACTGGCTGAAATATCCGGCGATCAAGGGACCGATCGTGATCCCCAGGAAAAAACCAGAGGTGGCAATACTCATCTGCTGACCTTCCCCTTCCTCCGTGGAGAGATCGCCGGCAAGGGCAAGCGCTGGGGAGGCGATCGCAGCCGAGGTAAATCCCTGCAGCGCCCGGGTGATCGTCAGCTGCATGGTGGAAGTGACCCATCCCATGAGCAGAGTAACCGGAGCCATTAACACCAGGCCGAGGATGATCAGTGGTTTCCGTCCCACTTTATCCGACAGGTAGCCGAGGGGAGTCTGCACAATCATCCGGCTGATCGTCAGGGCACTGGAAGCAATCCCAAACCCAAGCACAGTTTGCTGGAGCCTGGTATTAAATTCATTTTCCAGCGTACCCAGCAAGCTATATGCACAGGCCATCACGAATAAGGCAATTCCCAGACTGATGATCCCCCTATTCCAAATCGCTGGATCAAACAAAGGTCCTGAGGAAGCCTTATTTATTTTTCTGGCTGAAAAAGGCTCCCGTACCATCACCAGCACCAGAATCGCAGCGATCAGAATCGATCCAGCGCCAATCAGGAAAGAGATTTCGAATCCAAATTGCAGCAGCAGGACCCCTGCCAGCAATGGGCCAGAGGCATAACCAATTAACCGTAAAGTACTGTAGAACCCCATCGATCTTCCCCTGGTTTCCCGGGCCGTGGAGGAGCTGATCAAAGTCAGGGAAGCTGGTACTGTTAAAGCGACCCCGATTCCCTGGAGGGACCTGATTAATAGAAGATCCGTGAACCGGCGCGAGAAAAGGAACGACAGGGTGCCAAGGCTCATCAACAATAAGCCTCCAATAATCAACGGCTTACGCCGGGAGATTCGATCCGTCAGGATCCCCACCAATGGCTGCAGGATGGTATTGACCAATCCATATACAGAGAGAACGATGCTGATCAAGAGGGTTTTTGACCAGGGCAGATTCTCTGCTGCGGATGAGGCAATGTAAACAGGGAGGAGGACAAATAACATGCTGTTGCCCAGCGCATCAGCACACCTGGCCAGGGATAATGCCAAGACGATGCGATTGATTCCTTTGAATAATCCGTTTTCTTTCATACCATCTTCTTAGACGAAGAGATACCTGCTCAAATCCTCCCCCGCTTCACCATCCACAAGGGGCAAAATCCGGTAAATCCAGCCCATGGCTGAGGGTGATCCACATCCTGGCAGTTCCAGCTAGGCGGGGCAGCCTGATTAAAAGACCTGATCGCTATCAATTCCCTTTTTTGCGGTCAGGTCTGGGAATTGCAGTGATTCTATCATCCATCAGGTAAAAAAAACGAGGTCAATTCTTGTTTGGAATTGACCTCGTTCGATCAGGTGGAGATGGCGGGAATCGAACCCGCGTCCGAAAGAATAAACCACTCGGATATCTACGAGCGTAGGAATTTGTTTTGTTTTACCAGCTGGTCTACAAATCCCAAAAGGGTCAGCTGGTGAGCCGCTGGGAGCCAGAGGTCCCACTTAGACAAGGATAGCGGCGTCTCCCTGGCGCACTCCCGCTTTCTGACGTCCATTCTCCTCCAGCAGGAGAGTGAAGGAGGTGAACGAGGTTATCTTCGCGGATAACCGTCTGTCTTCCTTAGCGCTTATGCAGCGAGAGGAAGAGCAGCATATTCAGTGCGGTTGGCACTTAAGGTTTTGCGCTGATTTTACGAGAACGGCGCCTCTCGGCTCGCAATCCGGGGTTAACCTCTTCCGTCGAACCCTTTCATCCCCGCAGGGGTATTATATCACAAGCAGGGGTCTCCCAAGAAACAGGCTGTTAGAATCCCCTTAGAATCAATTTCTGCGGTTATTCTCCTTCCGATTCCCGGGCCAGGGGCTCGATGCAGTCTTCATGCAAACCGCAGTTCATCCTCCAACGTTTGCCCTCCTGCTCAAGCAATTCATCGGCGGACTCAGGGCCCCATGACCCCGGCTGGTACACCTCAAGCTCATCTGTATTTTTATCGTCCCAGGACTGCACGAGGGGGTCAATAATCCGCCAGGCGATCTCGATATTATCACCGCGTGTAAATAGGGAAGGATCCCCGGCCAGAGCCTCGCTGAGCAGCCGTTCATAGGCATCTGGCAGTTTCACACCCCCAAAAAATCGCTGGTAGTGGAACTCCATATCTACCGCTTGCATATCCTGTTCGGAATCCGGGACTTTGGCCTGAAACTTGAGGTGAATGCCCTCATCTGGTTGGATGCAGATGGAAAGGATGTTTGGGGTTAGCTCGCAGGGATCAGAGTATCCGAACATCAAGTGAGGTGGTTTTTGGAACTCGATGTTGATTTCAGTGGCTTTACGGGGTAAGGCTTTGCCGGATCGAAGATAAAATGGAACGCCTTTCCAGCGCCAATTATCGATATACAGCTTGAGCGCGGCAAATGTTGGTGTGCGGGAGTCAGCTGCGACCCCCTCTTCGCTGCAGTATCCCTGATACTGTCCGGCGACTGAGTTCTCCCTGCGCAGGGGTCGGACAGATCGCAGCACCTTTACCCTTTCATTGCGTAAGGCGTCTGCTTCGAAGCTTGCCGGTGCTTCCATCGCGACCAGGGACAGCAGCTGAAAGAGGTGATTCTGGAACATGTCGCGAAGCACACCAGCCTGGTCATAATATCCAGCACGGTGCCCCACGTCCAAACTCTCGGCCACTGTGATCTGAACGTTATCGATATACCTGCGGTCCCAGACCGGCTCAAAGATGGTATTGGCAAAACGAAAGAATAATATATTCTGAGCTGTTTCCTTTCCCAGGTAGTGGTCAATGCGGTAAACCTGGTCCTCAGAAAAGACATTGAGAATAATTTGATTCAGATCCTGCGCTGTCTTTAGGTCCTTACCAAATGGCTTTTCAATCACCACGTGCGTCCAGGGGGGTGCTGGCCCACCAGTTTGCCGGGCGAGTCCAGACTCCCCGAGTTTCTGGATGGTTTCATGATAAAACTGGGGGGAAATTGCCAGGTATAGAATTCGGTTCGATGGCTGGTCCTCCAGCTCTTTCAGGAATTCAGACAGCCGCTGGTAGTTGTCCAGGTTGGTCAGGTCTCCGGGCTGGTAGTAAATATCTTTTGAAAACTTCTCCCAATCCTTTTTCCGGTAGGTGTCCGGACTGAATTCCTGGATTCCTTCACGGAGATGATCCCTGAACTGGTCATGGGACATCTTCGAACGGGAGGTCCCGACAATCTTAATGTCTGGTAAACGGTCTTTTTGATCCAGATTGTAAAGCGCCGGGATCAACTTTCTTTTTGTGAGATCTCCCGAAGCGCCAAAAATCAGGATGGTTGTTGGAAATGTGTTCATTTGTTCATCCACCATAGACCGGAACCGCAGCGCCATGGATGTCATCAGCTTGCTGGGAGGAAAGGAAAAGGATCACCTCAGCGATCGATTCCGGATCTACCCATTTGGAATGGTCTGCATTGGGCATGGCTTGTTTATTTTCCGGGGTATTGATTGTCCCGGGCAGGAGACAATTTGCGTTAATTCCCTGCGGTTTGAGCTCCGCGGATATGGATTCTGTCAACCTGAGCACCGCAGCCTTTGCCGCGGAATAGGAACCCATTTTTGCCTTCCCCTCCAGGGAAGGACCCGCGCCCACCGTGATGATTTTTCCCGACTGCTGCTGGATCATCACCGGCACCACCGCTTTTGCAGTGTACAGCAGGGTTCGGGCATTGAGGTCCAGCATCAGCTCCCAGGTTTTGACATCCGTTTCATGCACCGGTTCTCCCATCCGGAAACCTCCGACAGTATGCACCAGGATGTCTATCCGGCCGAGTTGATCTGCGGCCTGTTTCACCCCGGCTTGTAAAGCGGAAAAGTCCAGCAAATCAATCGAGGAGATCAATAGGTGTTCTGGTTGATCAACCAGCTCAGGGAACATCTCCGCTAAACGATCCTCCTTTCGATCGATCAGGATCAGCGATGCCCCGGCATTGAGAAACGCTTTTACGACTGCTGAGCCAAGGTTTCCAGCAGGACCAGTAACTAAGGCAACTTTCTTTGAAAAATCAAAAACCATCGAACCCTCCTCCGGGGTAGAAAATCAGCTCACTTTCTTTTCACTGCATGTCCGCCGAATTGATTGCGCATCGCTGCCAGCAGTTTTGCTGCAAAATTCTCCTCCACCCGGCTCACAAATCGAGCCTGCAAGGCTGCAGTAATCACCGGGGCCGGGATATCCAAATCGATGGATTCAAACACCGTCCACCGCCCCTCTCCGCTGTCGGCGACCCAGCCTTTGATCCCATCCAGTTCGGGATTTTCCTCCAGGGCTTCTGCAGTGAGATCCAGCAGCCAGGAGCGGATAACACTGCCAAAACGCCAGATTTCGGCTACTTGATGGAGGTCCAACTGAAATGGTTCTTTGGCTTTGAGAATGTCAAATCCTTCTGCATACGCCTGCATGATCCCGTATTCTATGCCGTTGTGAACCATCTTCACAAAATGACCCGAACCCGAGGGGCCAACGTGACCCCAGCCTGTTTCTTTCCCCGGAGCGAGGGTTTCCAGGAGCGGAGTAAGGGTGCTCACGGCTTCCGCTTCCCCTCCGACCATCATACTGTATCCCTCTTTCAGCCCCCAGATTCCTCCGCTTGTCCCCACATCAACAAAATCGATCCCTTTTTCGGCCAGCAGTTCCGACCGCCTCATCGTGTCCTTGTAATTGCTGTTCCCGCCATCAACGAGGATATCTCCTTTTTCCATGACTTTACTCAGGGAAGTGATTGTATCCTCGGTCGGTTTCCCTGCCGGGACCATCGTCCAGGCAATCCGCGGCGAAGGCAGGACATCAGCCAGCTCCTCTATGGAGTATGCCGGGATGAGTCCGTCCTCATCGGCCATATTAGCGGTTACTGAATCAGTCCGGTTGTACCCAACTATTTCATGGCCATTTTTCATCAACCGCCGGGCCATGTTTGCCCCCATCTTTCCCAAACCAATCATGGCTGCTTTCATGTTTGTTCCTCCTTAGATAACAGAATCGATCAGTCTATTCATAAACGCTACTGGATCCATATCCAGCTGATATTGAAGTACAGCTCTCTCACGGTCCCGAAGTGCAGCAGCATCTCCGAGCGCCTGGGCGCGAATCAGTGTGCCGAACGTCAGGTTGGGTTGGTCTGCTTTCTCCTGATCCGGAATGACCAGATCTACCTCAGGTTGATCGATCATCTGGAGGAACAGACCCTTCCCGGCATCTCCTTTGTGGAGCTGGCCTGTTGAGTGTAAAAATCGGGGCCCATACCCAATGGTAACGGGAATCTGGTAGGTTTTGGTGATGGTTTCCTGCAGCCTGCCGAGGGCACGCGTTGTTTCATCATCCGGAGGCAGATAGGCATGGATCGCCAGGTAGCTGCCTGGTTGGATATTTTCCTGGAGGAATGGATCCAGCAGGGATGGATCTGGAGGATTGAAATGACCCTCCGGGAGGGACCCTTCTTGCTGGTAGACCTCGACCATCTTTTTCGCCAGTACTTTGGCGCTTTCCACATTTGGCTGGTTGAAGGGGTGAATACCCATCATCGCGCCTGCAACTGCGGTAGCCATTTCCCACAGGAAGAATTGACCGCCCAGCTGATGCAGGTTGGAAAGCTCAATCTGGATCACGGGATGCCCCGCATCTTCAAGCGCATCCAAAGCCGCGGATTGGCTGCTCTCCCCGCTCAGATTGAGATCTACAAACAGGCGGTCATTCCCGTACACTGACGGGGGGCCCAATGTTTGTTCTATCACCGGAAGGATCCCTTTCCCTTGTTTGCCGGTGCTCTCCGCAAGGAGCTGCTCAATCCAGTTTGGAAAATAGCTGATGGAGGGGCTGGCTGTGAGGGTGATTTTATTGCGTCCCTTTTCAGCTGCCGTGCCCAAAACAGCTCCCAGGAATGCCGCGGGATTTTTTGTTCCGGATGGGCTTGCCTGACAGGTTTTTGAGATTTTTTTGGCATGCATCAAGATTTGATGGAGATCGACACCGATCACTGCAGCAGGGACAAGTCCAAAAAATGATAACGCTGAATACCTGCCCCCAATATTGGGATCATTCAGGAATATCTCCCTGAAGTTGGCCTCGTTTCCAATATTAACCAACCGGCTGCCCGGGTCCGTGATGCCGGCAAAATGTTTGCCAGCCTTGTCTCTGCCCAGACTTTCTTCCACCTGATGGAAAAAATACTGGAACAAGGAAAGGGTTTCCAAAGTCCCCCCTGATTTTGTGGCAACGATATATAGAGAGGTTTGTGGAGAATAATTTTGTGAGTACGCCTTGATGATTTGGGGATGGGTGCTGTCCAGAATTTCCAATCCTGGCTGGTCAGGTTTAGAAA
The DNA here is from genome assembly GCA_964621835.1 of uncultured Anaerolineales bacterium. Lineage (GTDB taxonomy): Bacteria > Chloroflexota > Anaerolineae > Anaerolineales > UBA11858 > B10-G9. The sequence goes on from CAZUMA010000020.1 coordinate 16,898, forward strand.
ATGTTTTACTGAACATCTCGGGGGCGAGGCTGGATCCACCCATCCCGAGAAGCAGCACCTGTTTGATCCCATCCCGCTGCAGGTCTGCGGCAAATGTTTCCAGGCGGGGAATTTCTTCCTGGATTTGCTCATGGATTGACAGCCAGCCAAGACGATTGCTGATTTCTGTGGGATCGGGTTTCCAGACAGTGTGATCCTGCTGCCAGATCCGTTTGATGACCTGCCTCTCGCAAAGCAGATTCATATTTTTATCGAGCAGGGGCTGCAGGGGTTCGACAAGGTAAACCGCTCTCATGAATGAATACCTCCCTAATTACCAGTCTTAGTTTGACCTTGCTGATATTGTATACGATATCTGCCCCTGCAAAAACGCCTAACCAGGGATTTCCCTGGTTAGGCGCTTGAGGAGGAAAACCTTCTTCCGCTCCTATTGATGCAGAAAGCCTGCAAGATCTTACCACGCCAGGACGAAAATCTCCACCCGGGCTTTGTGATAAGATACTAACGAACTGAGAGATTGAGATTTGCCATTGGACGGAATGGATTCCCCTGGATCAGGGAGGATAAAGGAAGGCGGGATGTTGCTGCTTCAGATGCTGCCCCACGATCTTCGGCGTTGGTTGTACGCCGTTTTCAAACGGTCGGCATTCAGGCGTTTGCAGGAATTGAGGCGGGATCCGGAAGGGCCGTATTCCTATCAACCTTTTGACAAAACCCGGTCGATTTTTATTCATATACCGAAAACAGCCGGTGTTTCTATCTGCCGGAGTTTGTATGGGAGTTTGGCCGGGGGACACACGACGATAACAAAATATCAGTATGTATTTTCAAAGAACGATTTCAACCGATATTTTAAATTTTCTTTTGTCCGCAATCCCTGGGACCGGCTTTTTTCTGCCTACAGGTTTCTCATGAAGGGGGGGTACAACAGCAATGATGCCTCCTGGGCAAATGAGCATTTAGCTGATTTTTCCAGTTTTGAAGATTTTGTGACCAACGGGGTAGCAGAGCGAAACATCAGAAAGTATATTCATTTTACCCCACAGGTTGAGAGGCTCTCCCTGCCTGGAAGCAGGGAATTGTCTATTGATTTCCTTGGATTTTTTGAAAACATAATGGAAGATTTTCAGACAGTAGCTAAAAAAATTAATAAAAATGTCCGATTGCCGCATGCCAATCAAAGCGGGCGTGAAAAAGAACATTATCTTGACAAGTATACAGATAAAATGATTGCGATCGTGGAAGATGTGTACCGCCAGGATATAAAAGCATTTGGATACTCATTTGATAACGCGTCCCTCTCGACACAAATTAGGCTGCGGTCTGCAGGGAAGCTTTTTTCCCACCTGCATGATTAAGCCAGCTGCGGTATGGCTGCAATCTATCTTGTGGGTCACTCCCACTCAATTGTCCCCGGCGGTTTGCTGGTGATATCGTAAACAACCCGGTTTATCCCCTGCACCTCGTTGACAATCCGATTCGACACAACTGATAAGAAATGGTAGGGCAGTCTTGCCCAGTCCGCGGTCATGAAATCATCTGTGACCACAGCCCGTAAAGCAATCACATCTTCATATGTCCGCTGATCCCCCATCACCCCCACCGATTTGACCGGGAGCAGGACGGCAAAGGATTGGGCGGTTCCTTGCTGAGGGCCGGGGTTTTCTAGATTGGGATCTGCTTCGTGAACCCGCAGGTAATCAGCATGCGCGAGTTCTTCCCTGAAGATGGCATCAGCTTGCCGGAGACGCCGTACTCTGGTTGGCGTGACTTCTCCCAGACAGCGGATAGCTAATCCCGGCCCTGGGAAGGGCTGACGCCAAATCAATTCTTCCGGGAGGCCCAGGGTTTTCCCAATTTTTCGAACCTCATCCTTGAAGAGGTACCGCAGCGGCTCAACCAGCTCAAAATCCATCTCTTCGGGCAGACCCCCGACGTTATGATGTGTTTTGATTGTGTCGGTCTCTGCCCGATCCAGCGAATAGGACTCAACGACGTCCGGGTATATTGTTCCCTGGACAAGGAAAGGTGGATGACCGATGATCCGGGCTTGCTCTTCAAAAATGCGGATGAACCGTTCTCCAATCCGCCGTCTTTTTTCTTCTGGGTCAACAACGGAAGTCAAATCATTAAAAAATAAATCCGCTGCTTCAACCACATGAAGGTGGGCGCCAAGAGATTCTTGAAAGGCGGCGTTAACCTGGTTGGGCTCATCTTTCCTCAGCAGTCCGGTATCCACGAAAACTGCTTCCAGCTGATCCCCCACAGCCTGATGGACCAGCGCAGTGGCAACGCTGGAATCCACCCCGCCGCTGATCGCTGAGAGCACCCGGCGTTCTCCGATCTGGTCGCGGATTTGGAAAACCTTCTCCTCGACGATGGATTCCGGGGTCCAGGTGGGATGGACCTGACAGACCTCAAACAAAAAATTCCCGATGATTTCCGCACCCCGCGGTGTGTGTTTTACCTCGGGATGAAATTGGACTCCATAAATCATCCGGGAGATATCCCCGATTGCCGCAATGGGAGAGTTTTCTGTGCTGGCCAAAACGGAAAACCCCGGGGGAGGCTGCTCGATCCGATCCCCGTGGGACATCCAGGTCTGGTAAGTACCCGGCGGCAGGAGGGGGTTGGCGGTCTCCACGTTGAGCATCGAAGCGCCGTACTCCCGCTTCCTGGAGGGCTGGACCTTTCCGCCCAGCGCCTCTGTGATCAGCTGCATTCCAAAGCAAATTCCCAGGATCGGGATATTGAGGTCAAGCAGTTTGGGGGAAAGAGAAGGGGCATCTGGGTCATAGACTGATGCCGGCCCACCAGAAAGGATCAACCCTTTTGGTTGAAGAGATTTTATCGCCGAAAGGGAAGCGTGCCAGGGAAGATGTTCGCAGTAGACCGCATGATCCCGGACGCTGCGAGTAATCAGCTGGGCATATTGGGAGCCAAAATCAAGGATAACCAGGGTGTCGTGGGTCATTCTTCGTAAAAGTAGATCTGATCTTCTTCCATCGACCGGATTCGGGCCAGGGAATGGACTGGAATGTTGAGATCTTCCAGTCGCTGTCTTCCCGCTTCAAAGGTCTTTTCTATCAAGGCGCCCACCCCTACGATGGTGGATCCCGCAGTTTCCGCGAGGCGGATCAATCCCAGGATGGTCGCCCCGGTTGCCAGGAAATCGTCAATGATCAACACCTTCTCCCCTTTGGAAAGATACTCTGGGGAGACGATCAGCTCCACGGTTCTTCCCTTGGTATGGGAGGGTGCCAGCGTCAGCAGTACCTGGTCCGGCATGGTAATGGGTTTGTGCTTCCTTGCAAATACCACTGGCAGATCCATGTGCAGCCCGGTTGAGACTGCCGGGGCGATCCCGGATATTTCTGCGGTCAGTATTTTTGTTGCTGAAATATCCGAGAAAAAGCGCGCAAAATGCCTCCCGGCTTGATCCATCAGCGAGGGATCCACCTGGTGATTGATGAACCCGTCGACCTTCAAAATACCATCCCCCAGGTGCTCCCCCTCTTCAAGAATACGATTTTTCAATAGGTCCATTGTGTCTCCCCGTCAGGATTTATGATTGGCTGACTTCCCAGGGAGGGTTCCCCGAGGCGCCAGCTGGCTCTGGGACAAACCCGCCAGTAGATGGCGGATTTGCCCTTTTTTTTATAAATCAGCTGCCCTTTGACGGCATGTAGCGGGCCAGTTTCATGGCCAGGTTGGAAAGCGGGAGGCTTTGCAGCCAGACCTTACCCGGTCCTCTCAAGGTTGCCAGGAACAACCCCTCCCCGGCGAAAAGCACATTTTTAAGCCCCTTAACAGCCGAGATATCATAATCCACACTTGGCTCAAAAATCGCAATGTGTCCCGGATCGACTTTGATGACCTGGTTGGCCTTGAGCTCATATTTTCGGATTTCCCCGGGGATTTCGAAGAACACCACCCCGGGCCCCGTCACCTTTTGGAGGATGAACCCCTCCCCTCCAAAAAGGCCCGCCCCAAGACGCTTCCGGAAATGCATCTCCAGGCTGACAGAGTCCTCCGCGCACATAAATGCATCCTTCTGGCAGATTAAGCTTTCTCCCGATGCCAATTCCTGATCGACTACTTTACCAGGAATTTCTGGGGTGAAGGTGATCAGACCCTCAGGGCCCTGGCAGGTATAGGTCGTCAGGAAAAGTGATTCGCCGGAGAGCATCCTGCCGATTCCCGCTCCCAACCCGCCCCGGGTATTGGTATCCATCTCAATTTGACCCATCATCCAGGCCATCCCCCCGGATTCTGTATAGATCGACTCCCCCTGCTTGAGATGAACATCGACTGATTCCATCAAAGTGCCGCTGATTTTATACTGCATCTGGTCCTCCTGGATTGATTGTGAGTTGTAATATGGAAATATTTGATGTGAAGTATAACATGTCAGTATTCAATCGAGTGAGGATCAAGTACAATAGGAAGCCGGTATTTTTCAAAGAGGAAGAGAAATGGAGTATCTTGGAGAAATCGCGTCGATTGTTACCGCATTCACCTTTGCGATCAACTCCACGCTTTTCACGATTGCAGGTCGGGTGGTGGGCTCGGTGGTTGTCAACCGCATTCGTTTGATTGCGGCCTTCATATTTTTAACCTTGGCACATTGGGTTTTCCTGGGGACGATCTGGCCCGGCATGGAGGAGCTTGACCGCTGGCTCTGGTTGGGGCTGTCCGGGATCGTTGGGTTGGTGCTGGGGGATGCGTTTTTATTCCAGGCTTTTGTCTGGGTAGGACCGAGGGTCTCCATGCTGATGATGAGCCTGGCTCCAGTGATCGCCCTGGTGACTGCCAGGGTGTTTTTAGATGAAGTTCTGACAGGGGGACAGCTCCTGGGAATCCTGCTGACCCTGGGGGGTGTGATCTGGGTAATCCTGGAAAAAAATCAACAGCAGCAGGCAGCCAACCAGAACTATTTTCGCGGGGTGCTATTTGGTCTGGGTGGGGCAACCGGACAAGCGCTCGGGTTTGTGCTGGCAAAGCAGGGGATGGGGGGCGATTTTTCGCCGATCTCTGGTAATTTTATCCGCATGGCCGCGGCGGTGGTTGTAATGTGGATGATGACTGCCTTCCAGGGGCAGGTGCGGGAGTCCTTCCACAGGGTAGCCCAGGAACCAAGAGCGCTTTTTGGCATCATCGGGGGGGCCTTTTCCGGGCCATTCCTGGGGGTTTCCCTCTCTTTACTGGCCTTGCAGTTCACCTCCGTTGGAATTGCCAGCACCCTGATGGCGCTGCCGCCGATTTTCCTTCTACCGGTGAGCTATTTTTATTTCCAGGAACGATTTGGAGCGGGAGCGGTTGCCGGGACCCTGCTTGCTCTCTCAGGCGTTGCCATCCTCTTCCTTGTCTGAAACCAGGAGGGAGGTCCATATGCTGTTCCTTCTATCGCTGCGTGCTATAATGCAGGTCAAATTCTGAACCAACTTGGCTTTATTCCGGAGGGCGCATGTATAAAACACACAGGTGCGGAGAGCTTACTGCAGCAGATGATGGAAAAAAAGTCATTCTGGCCGGCTGGGTTGACCGACGTCGTGATCACGGTGGGGTAACATTCATTGACCTGCGAGATCGATTTGGGGTTATCCAGCTGGTGACAAATCCCGAAATATCCCCGCAAGCACATCAGGCTTTGGATCCGGTGCGGATGGAATGGGTCATCCAGGCAGAGGGGACAGTGCACAGGCGGCCGGAAGGCATGGAAAACCCCGATCTTCCAACAGGGGAGATCGAGGTTGAGGTGGCCGAAATCAACATCTTGAATCCCGCTCAGACCCCTCCCTTTCTGATCAACCAGGAGGAGGATGTGGATGAGCAAACACGCCTGGAATACCGCTACCTGGATCTGCGAAAACAACGCATGCGGGAAAACCTGACCCTTAGACATCAGGTGGTGGCCTTCATACGCACTTATTTAGATCAGGAGGCTTTCCTGGAAGTGGAAACCCCGATTTTATTTAAAACCACCCCGGAGGGTGCGCGGGATTATATTGTTCCCTCCCGGGTCCATCCCGGCCAGTTTTACGCGCTCCCCCAGTCACCCCAACAGTTGAAACAGCTCTTGATGGTCGCGGGTTTCGAGCGTTATTTTCAAATCGCTCGCTGTTTTCGGGATGAGGATCAACGAGGAGACCGACAGCCCGAGTTTACCCAGCTGGATTTGGAGATGTCTTTCGTCCAGCGAGAAGATGTAATGGACCTGCTGGAAGGGCTGTACACAGCGCTGGTCAAGAAGGTGGTTCCAGGAAAAACGATCTATAAAACACCATGGCCGCGGATGACCTACCAGCAAGCGATGGAACGATACGGCAAAGACAATCCTGATATCCGGTTTGGGATGGAACTGCAGGATATCACCGGGATCGCGGCCGGGACTGAGTTTAAGGTCTTTTCTGGCACCGTTGAGAAGGGTGGAGTTGTGAAAGGAATCAATGCCAGGGGGCTGGGAGGATACAGCCGGAAAGACATTGACGACCTGGCAGATTTTGTAAAGCCTTACGGGGCAAAAGGCCTGGCCTACTACGCACTGACCGCAGAGGGGGAGGAGCGATCCTCCTTTATCAAGTTTTTTTCTGAGAAAGAAAAGAAACAGCTGCTCACGGCGATGGACTCCAAGCCAGGTGATTTACTCCTTTTTGTAGCAGACACTCCGGCGGTGGTGTCTGAGGCATTGGGACGCTTGAGGGAGGAAATTCGTGATCGTTTGGACCTCGTGGATCAGGACACCCTGGCTTTCTGCTGGATCACAGATTTTCCCCTGGTGACCTGGAATGACCAGGAGCAGCGCTGGGATCCCAGCCACCATTTATTTACCGCCCCGATGGAGGAAGATCAGTCTTTTCTGGATGAGGACCCGGCTCAAGTGCGGGGACAGCAGTATGACCTGGTTTTGAATGGGTATGAAATTGCTGGCGGTTCGATCAGAATCCACCAGGCAGACCTGCAGGAAAAAATCTTTTCCCTGATTGGACTGGATCTGGATGTGGCCAGGCAGCGATTTGGGCATATGCTGCGGGCATTTTCCTACGGCACACCGCCGCATGGCGGAATCGCTTCCGGAATTGACAGGTTGTGCATGCTCCTGGCGGATGAACCCAATATTCGCGAGGTGATCGCCTTTCCAAAAAACCAGTCAGCACGGGATGTGATGGGGGGAGCTCCCTCTCCGGTTGACCCGGAACAGCTGGCGGAACTGCATATTAAACTCGACCTGGAGCAAGATTAAAATTTTCACCACCAGGGAACTTTTTCCCTGTTCAACAACAGGGGGAATATGGTAAAGTGTATATTGCCCTACTGTGTACGCGATGTGGCAGATGTGTTTTGAGCCAACACCAACTTTTAGGGTTCCAATATGCCGGCAGTAACGCGATAGGCCTGAGCCAAGGCGAAGCTGTCGATGAGGAAACCCACTCTGCGAAAGCAGGTTCAAGACTGAGTCACACACGGCATGGTGGGGCGTTTCTATTTGCCCTCATGAATCCGGATTCTATCTGGCCCCCGCCAGCAGCGGGTGATCTCTGCGCTGGATATTAAACTGCCTTCCTGTATTTGACCGGAGGAACTTGATTGTTTATACTGGTATTAGCTTGCTGAATTCATCAACTACAATCTGCTGCTTTTATTGAACTCAGCTCAACGAGGTGCTATGAGTAGAAAACAGAACATCCAAAACCCCCCGCGAAAAATCCTCAGAAAATTTGTCTGGTTGCTCAGCTTGATCGTCATGGTTGGGTTGGCATGCAATCTCCCCGTTGGGAATCTGCAGCAGTCACAGCAGGACCCAAACACCCCAACAGTCGCATCAGTGGGGCAGGCAATTGATGAGACGTTAACTGCCGTGGCCATCCTGGAACAGCAGGAGCAGCTGGATCAGATCGAGCCGGTTACGAACACTCCCGGCAGCCAGGTAGAATCCGTCCCCACCGCCACCCCCAGTCTGACTGTTTCCCCGACCTCCACATCCACGCCTACCCCCGAAACCCCCGAACTGCTGATCACTGGCAATACCAACTGCCGGTACGGACCCGCAGAAGTGTATGACCTGATCTACACCTTCATGGAAGGGGAGAACGCGTTCTTGATCGGGAAGAATGAGGATGATTCCTACTGGTATGTGCAGCATCCGGACCAGGCAAATGTTGAATGCTGGTTATGGGGTCGTTATACCGAGCCAAAAGGAAGAACCACTGACCTGCCTGTGTTTACTCCCCCGCCTTCCCCAACTCCCTCTGTAACCTTTATCGCGTCATACAAGGATTTAATCAGCGGTGGGAAAAAGATTCTCTTCCTGGTCCAGAACATTGGCAATATCACCCTGGAGTCCTACTCGACAAGCGTCAAGGACGATACTGCCGGGAAAACTGTCAACAGCTCCTCCAGTGGGTTTGAGGCCGGGGGGAACATCCCGGTTGGGGAAAAGGGTGAGCTGGTCTCGGGCAGCTTCCCCGCCAGTGTCTCCGGGCACAAGATCATTGCAACGATCAAAATCTGTTCTGATAACAGCCTGGGTGGGTACTGCTCCTCTCAGACGATCCAGTTTAAACCCTGATCGGTGGGGAGCGTGTCCCGGGTGGGGGAAGGGGAGCGGGTCTTTGGGGCTGCGGGGCTTATCAGTCCCGCAGCTGGTACCAATGCAGTGAAAAACGGATGATATCCTGGTGATCGAAGGCCAGCTCGGGCAGCGTGGATGTAGAAAACCAGGCCGCAGCTGCGGCATCGCTCCCTGCCTTCAGTCTTCTCGGTTCCTCCTCGTTCAATACGGCTCCAAACGCTGTTGAAATCACCCGGCCCCGGGGATCGCGTCCAAGCTGACTGAAGGTGTGAATTTGCTCCAGGGAAATATCCTGGAGCCCGGTTTCCTCCTGCAATTCCCTGGTCGCCGCCTCCTCCAAGGTTTCCCCCATCTCCATGAATCCTCCCGGGAGGGCGTAGGCGCCCTGGAAGGGATCTTGCTTTCTTTGTACCAACAGAACCTGGATGCCTTGAGGGTGCCGGTTGAGCAAAACCAGATCAACCGTCACCATCGGCCGGGGGTACTGGTAGATATACAAATCCGTAAACTCCTCGGGTCTGGTGAAATCATCCAAATATCGATTATAATCTGATTAGATTGCCTGCAGAGAGATGCAACCCTCATTTTCGAGGAGGTTTCCTCATGGAAAAAAAACGAATACACCTGCTGCTGAGCCTGATCATCCTCTGTATCTCCCTCACAGCGGGCTGCACCCTGCCTGGATTTTCCACCCCAACCCCATTTTCCTTTCCCACGCCTGACCAAACCATGACTGCCCTTTTTGAGCCGACATCAGCGGCCCCGGCAACTTCCGTGGGGGACGGGGGAGAAAACGATGGGGGAGAAGTGGACCCGGTTTCAGCTGCAGCAACAGCAACTGCTGCGGCAGCGCTGACAGCTACCGCTCAGGTCACCGCGACCGAAACCCCCACGCCGACTGAGGAAATCACCCCAACTTTTACCCCAACAGATCCGGATGCTGGACCTTCCGTGCGGAGCGGTCCTTCGATTACGGCCACGAAGCTGAGCTCCCGACCCGGCATTGATGGAGATTTGTACGAGTGGAATGTGGGGATCCAGAAAGTTATCAACAAGGTTGTCTACGGTGCGAATAAATGGACCGGTGAAAATGATGCCTCTGGAACGGTTGTTGCCGGGTGGGATAATGAGTACCTGTTCCTGGGATTCCGCGTCAAAGATGATAAATATATTCAGAAAGCAACAGGCAGCGAGATTTATTTAGGGGACAGTGTTGAAATTCTGTTTGATGCTGATGTCAGCGGGGATTACTACAATACGGATATGAATTCGGATGATTTTCAGATAGGCATCTCACCCGGGAAAAATGCCTTTGCTTATGTGATCCAGAATGGGAAATTAGCTTCTTTGATTTTGATTAGTCCTACTGATACGCCAAAGCCGACCTCAAAACCCGCCTGCAGCGATTGCGATCCCCAGGCGTATATCTGGTACCCGGTCAGCAAAGCGGGGAAAACCTCCGAGATTAAGATTGGTGCGCTGGAGTCCGGGAAAGGCTACCAGGTTGAGCTCAGAATTCCCTGGGATTTGCTGGGCGTGACACCCCAGCGGGGGGATCACTATGGCTTTGCGCTGTCCATTTCTGACAACGACAGATCCGGCGCAAAGGACCAGCAGAGCATGGTCAGCAATGTCTCTACCCGTTATTTTGCAGACCCGACCACCTGGGGAGATCTTTTCCTGGAATAGGCGTTTTTAACGCAGCAAACTGGCAGATAAAAAAAAAGGGCGGTCTGAGCAGACCGCCCTTTTGGTTATGTATTGACCCTGTCAGTCTAAATATGCCTGGAGCTTTTCCTGGATGCGGGGATTTCTGAGCCGCCGCAGTGCTTGGGCTTCGATCTGACGGATTCGCTCCCGGGTCACCCCCATCTTTTTCCCTACTTCGTTCAGGGTCAGTGTTTTTCCGTCAACGAGACCGTAGCGCATCTCGAGGATTTTGGTTTCCCGCGGGGGCAGCTCGGATAAAGCTTCCTGGAGGTGCTCGCGAAGCATAATGCCGGTTGCTTCCTCATCCGGGGGGGTGACTTCTTTATCCGGAATGAAGTCCCCTAACTGGGCATCATCTTCCTTCCCGGTTGGCATCTCCAAAGAGAGCGGCCTTCGGGCGTGCTTCATCATATCCTGCACATCATCCGGGGTTACATTGAGAGCCTCAGCCAATTCTTGATGGTTCGGCTCCCGGTTAAGATCCTGCTTCAGCTGGTGCTGCATGCGGATCATTTTATTGATCTTATCTCCCATGTGCACCGGCACACGGATCGTGCGTCCTTGATCCGCAATCGCCCTGGTGATCGCCTGACGGATCCACCAGGTGGCGTAGGTGCTGAATTTATAGCCCCGGTCCCGCTCAAATTTCAAAGCGGCTCTCATCATTCCAATATTGCCTTCCTGGATTAAGTCCAGGAAGGAAACACCGCGGCCGACGTATTTCTTGGCGATGCTGATAACCAGCCGCGAGTTTGCCTGGATCAGATGCTCAAATGCCTCCCATCCCTGATCGACAATGATGCTGAGCTGTTCTCTTTCCTCAAGGGTCAGTTCATTGTTGGCCAGCTTTTTCTGTGCCTTCCGCCCTTTATCAATCAGCTTGGTGAGTTCTTGTTCTTCTTCCCGTGTCAGTAAGGGAACTTTTCCAGCTTGTTTGATATACAGACCCACTGTATCATTTGTACTGATATTTTTCAGCGGGTCCTCCTCATCAAAGAATATCGACTCTGCTTCTTCGAGATCCTCATCCTCCTCTTCTTCATCGAATAGTTCTTCCGCTTCATCTTCATTTTCCACATAGGGAATATTCGCGGTCAGGAGGGCAGAAAAAGCTTCCTCAAGCTGATCCACATTGTTTTCAGCTTTTGGGAAGATTTCCAGAATATCATCCAGCGTGACATACCCCTTATCCCTGCCAATTTGCAGCAGATGGGCAAGTGGGCTTTCATATTCTAAGGTGTTGTTCAAGATCTCTTCTGTCATACGTTTGCTTACTCTACTTGAAAAACCATCGGTTAAATGGACTATTAAAACCCATCCACTCAAATCTCTGGATGGGTTTTACTTTTACTTGGATTTTCATTGTAGCATAGTTTTTTATTTTACAAGGCGCTTTTCCTATTTCAAATACCATGTTAATAATTGCCAGGATCTCCCAGCCCGGATTACTTGCTGGGAGGTGGTGATGAAAACCTGCTTATCCATCTGGGAAGCAGTCCGGGATCAAGCTGCTGGAAACATCAGGGAGACAGGATCGAAAACCATGCCTTGAGGACGCGATCTGCTGGTTTTCCATGGGTGGATATGGAGAGGTCATGAAGCACGGTGGGGGCATAATAACCGCGGGAAACCACCCCGGAAACCCAGTTTTTGGATGCCGCAGCTGAGAGGATTGCATCATAAGCTTTGGCCTGATCCATCAGATCGAGTTGAGCGTTATGGATCACCGGTGCAGGATGGTAGAAGTTGGAGATTGCCAGGCACTGCTCCCCACCGCTTGGAATGCAAGCTGAGCTTCCTCCGGAGACAGAGGGGTAGCTGATCCGCAATACAAGCTCTTTTCCCTCCGGCTGGATCCACCTGTCATGAAAGGGTTTTATCTCAGAGTCCAGATAGCCGTTTGCGGCTGTAAGCATTGCCTGCCTCGATTGGTCCTCTTCCGAACTGACTGCAGGGGAGCAGTTGAGATAAATCTGATCGAGATGTTCGAAATATTGGGGAGGAGTCTCCCCTTCCGGGACCGCCATCGTCCAGGCGAGCTTCCCTGAAAAGCGCTCGTCCACCTCAGTGAGAATTTTGTTCCAGCGCAAATCAGCATCGGCGGGAACCCCGGAAGGATTTCCGTTCCCCAGCTTTCCGCCGGGGAGGGCCGGCGCCAACCATTCGCCGCCGAGAACGAGGGTTTCCACACCCAGTTCCTCTGCAGTTTCCGCAAAATGAAAGGCGTAGGCAGCGTATTGGTCAAACCAGCTGTTCCACCATGAAAAGTCTCTTGCTGAGGATTCCCACCAGCTGTTTGCGGTGCCGGGAAAATGGGGCTGGGGGAAAAGGGCGATTTTCAGTGCCTGTCCCTTGGCCGCAGCTGCAGCCTGGTTGAGATCGCTCCAGAGCGGATCCTGGTTCGGGTCGGGTTCCAGTACCGGCGGCTGCTGGTGAGTGAAGCTCCAGGTGGGAGTGAAAATCACCCATTCAGGACCGAGTTCAGCAATAGCTGGGAGAGCCTTGATCACCTTTTGGGTATGGCTGGGATCTTCTCCAGGCATCACTTCCACCGCCGTGAGGAAAGAGCCACCCCGGGTATCACCTGCTCCGCTTATGGCCAGGTCTGCCGGGATGTCCTTCTCCAGCCAGGCCCAGTTTTGGATTGTATCGGCAATATACTGCGGTTCGCTTTGAGCCTTGAGGTTCCTTCCCTCGGGCGTCGTCCCGCTGGTTGCCGCATCATCTGCCACCCCGCATTGACCTTCCCGACAATACCGGTAGGTGAGATCAGAGACGATCTCCAGGGGAGAGTAAAGGATAAAAACCCAGTGATTGGTGGAGATTTCCGTCATGGGCAGGGGGGTAGTCCACCCGTAAGGGTTAAACTGAACATAAATTTCTTCCCCTGCGGGGGTGTGCTCCGGGGTGAATAAATCCAGCGTAATTGATTGCTTGTTGCCAGAACTCCAGGTGAGAACAGAATCATTGAGGGTGGTTGCTTCCGATGGAACGATAAACCGCCGCACCTTAAAATCCCCATCCTCCCCATGTTCCGCATTCCAGAAACCGTCTCCCAGGGTATATTTATAAAAGATCTCTGCTCCCACGGGCAGGGAAAGAATAATTCCATACCGGTTTTCCTCCGCTTTCAGGAGCTGCGGCATTCTGGTGGGGATCGTGTTCATTCCTCCTGAGAGATTTCCAAAGGTATTCCCCAGCTGATAGAGATTCCCTGCCAGCCGCACGCTGTTTTCAGGCGTGCCGTACGGGACAGTGACGAGGAAGGTCACATCAACAAACTCCCGGGGAGTGAGGTTCAGATTGGCTTCTGTATTTGCCTGGGAGGCAACCTCAGCTCCCTGCTGGTTTGTTTGGTATCTGCCGTCAATGCTGTATGCGACCAGGTTATGAACCCCAGGGGGAAGGTTGGAAAGCAGGTAGGAACCATTGGCAGTTGTAAAAGTCTGCACACCCCCGGCAGTGACCAGGATGCCAGGAATTGGAGCGCCAGAATTGGAATCTCTAATTGTCCCGGAGATCCGGCCTGGCTCAGGCCAGAAATACTCCGTATCGGACCAGCTGTAAACAATATCCCGGATTTCTATGGGTGCATCCACCTCGACCATCCGGTAGCGCACCTGATCTCCAGTGCTGGTGTGTTCGATGACTGCATACTGGTTCTGCCTGGTGTAACGGTATTTGATGGTGGAGTGCAGAGGAACAGTCAGGGTGGTTTGATAGAGCAGGCCCCGCTCCAGCGTGTCTTCACCGATCGCTGGTTCTAATAAATGAGCCTCGGCATTGACCCCCAGTCCGGTCACTTCATCCAGCGTGCTGAGATAGAGGGCTTCATCCTCGGGGGTATTTTGGGGAATTTGTACATAAAAGGTCACCTCAACCAGGGGGACGGCGTCTCCCGGAGCGGATTCCTGGGGCAGGAGGGAACCAAGCCAGTCAGCTGTACATCCGCTGAAAAGGATGCTGATGAGGATCAGGAGAGGGAATAATTTCCGGGAAATGGAGCGTTGGTTCATTTTGAGATCTCCGTTTCGATAAAATGGATGAGCAGTTCAATGTTCTGGAGGTCCTTCACCGGGACGTTGATTTCCTGTTCTTCGGAAAGTTGAATCATCAGTTTTCCTTCCCCGACGGAAAGCCCGGCAATAAAACGCCAGGGGATTTCTCTGTTTCGGTAAATCAAACGGTCCCGGGTAATCGTCATCTCCCCAAAAGGAACCTGCTTTCCCATTTTTAGGGCCCGGCTGAAAGCTGGAAGGATGCGTTGATAGACTTCTTTTTTGACGGTTTTGGTCAACCCCTTGATTCCCTTGAGATCCTGATGAATTTTGATTGGTTTTCCGTGAAAGGGGTAGAGGATCAAGGACCGCCTGGTATTTGCCAGCAGCCCGAAAAAGGACCGGTGGATTGCATAGCTGGTAACTCCCCAGATCTCCTTCCAGAAGATCCTCAGCGCCCGACCGGAGGAGCGCTGAACGAGTAATCCCTGGGGATGGACATCGACCCAGCAGTGCGCCCTGATGAGGCGCCGCAGGGAATACCCGAGGAGAAAGAGGACCAGAAACCCACTGGTCAGAAACCAGGGGCGGCCCCAAAATTGGGCGGCAGCCGGCCCAAAATTCGTATAGCCATAGTACGTGCGCCACAGTCCATATCCCAGCGGGGCGAGGACAACCACAATCAAGGGCAGAAATGTCAGGAACAGATCCTGCCACCGAAGCGGCTGCACCGGATATCTGGCAATCAGCGGGCCGAGATCTTTCTGATTTCTTTTTTTCACAATCCATACCCATCACTCAGATGGTTTCAGCCTAATGTAGGTAATTATAGACCAGAACCTGCCTGTTTGCACATCGGGAGAGCTGAAGCATCTGCTGAGTAGGAGATGCAGGATTCATTCCAAAAAGAAGCGTTTTCGATGAGGAAAACGCTTCTTTTTACCAGGGGATGATCTGGGGGCCATTACGGCAGGGTGAAATAGATGTCGGTTGGCTTTAATTTGCTGTTGCGGAGGAACCTCGGCACAACTTCCATCCCAATCCAGTCCAGGGAGGCCTGGTCAGGATTCACCCCCATCAACCGGCTTAACAGCAAGGTATTCACCCCTTCAAATTCCACCAGAATCAGCACAAACGGGGTTTCATCCAGGAACGATTCTGATCCAAAGTGGCAGACTGTAAAGGCATGGATTGACGCTTTCCGGTTTGTGATCTCGACCCAGTCAGTCTCCTCCCCGCTGTACATATCATGGCCCCGGGGCGTGGCATAGGTATAGCCGGTGCCTGGATCCTGGTTGGCAATCAGCTTTTTATTGGTCAAGCCGGCAAACCAGGGGCTGTCCTGAGCATAGGAGTGCAGGTAGATTATGCTGTAGGGCTGTTCAATCAGGACAGGGGCCATTTGTTTCAACCAGGTGAGGGCTTCCGGGGTCAGCTCTTCCGGGAACGGCAGATTGTGAACAACAGTTCCCCCCAGGGTCTCCAGTCGTTTTTTGGGCAGTTTGTTCATCTTCTTCTCCTTAAACCCTTTCCAGGATGCTCACGGTAACATAGGTCCCGGTTCCCGCGTGGGAGTGAATCGCTCCCCGCCGGGCATTTCCTACCTGGAGAGTTTCATCCTGAAAATGCTTCTTGATAGATCCTTGAAGCTGCCAGATGGCAAAGACTGCCTGCATCAACCCGGTGGCACCCACCGGATGGCCGCAGGCGATCAATCCCCCGGAGGGATTGACGGGGCAGATTCCCTGGGGACCTAACTCCAGCCCATAATCAAGGTCAGGTAAAAAAGCTTTGCCTGAGGCTGCAAAGGGTCCTCCTTCCCCATATCTGCAGAGCCCGAGATCCTCATAGGTTTGAATTTCACTGGATGTGTAGGCATCGTGGAGTTCTACAAAATCCAATTCCTGCAGCGGGTCATCTATCCCGGCATGGCGGTAGGCCATATTGCCGGCGGTCCTCCCGGCGCGGAAGGAATGCACCCCGGGGTATCTGGTGCCGTGGTCCCAGAGCTCCCGGTAGTACTGCAGGGTTTGGCGGTCATTTTTCTCCTGGTCGGTGGCATATTCCCTGATGAAGGTATCGTAGTCGACATGCGGCCGGTCGGCCATGCGCATCGCATCTGTACCCCGGCCGATTCCTGTCACCTCGACCAGCGGGCGGGGGATCCGGGCACCTGCTTTTTCCAGGGCAAATATTCCCTTCTCGGAGGCCAGAATCGTGGCTGCTGCCCCATCCGACATCACGCAGATATCCAGCCGGGTGAGCGGCCAGGCGACCATGGTTGCCTGACGCACATCCTCAATGGTGTACCGGTTTCTTTTTTGGGCGTAGGGATTATACAGGGCGTTGATATGGTTTTTGACACTGACATGAGCCATTTGCTCCACCGTGGTGCCGTATTCCTTCATGTGACGGGTAACCATCATGGCGTAATACCCGGAGTAAAACCCTCCCACAGGATAGTCAAAGGATACATCGGATGCCAAAGCGATAAACTCATTGCCTTTCCAGGTTTCCACATGGCTCATGGTCTCAAATCCATAGGCAACCGCGACATCCATATGGCCGCTGGCGATTGATTTCCAGGCTTCCTGGAAGCAAAGCCCCCCGGTTGCCCCCCCTCCTTCCACGCGGTGGCTTGGTTTTGGGCACAGGCCCAGGTAATCCTGGGCCATGATGGCCGCCATCAGCTGCCGGCTGAAATGATCTGAGAAATAGGAGGCAACCGATCCATCAACCATCCTGGTGAATGTCGGAAAATCAATCTCCAGATCCTGGATCGCATAGTCATAGGCTTCCTTGACCAGGGCTTGGAAATTTTTCTCGGGACGGGATTTTGTGAATTTTGATACGCCTCCTGATACAGCATAGACCGGTCTCATAGAAGCACTCTCCCTTCCTCTGTCTGGATAGATGCTGGGTTTGGCGTTCAGTCCAACCCATCCGGGCAGCCTCTGGCCAACACCCCGCAGAGGGAAAACTGAAGTGATGATTGGCTGTGACCAACCAGTAAAGGTCAGTGAGAAGGCGCGATGAGGGATTATGGTCTCAGGAAAGAAGATTGGGGAAACGGATCAAGGGAACCGCTGATAAGTGTAAAAAAAGGCAGGCGGATCAACCAAACTGTGGAAGGTGCCCAAACGTGGCGGCAGGAGTTCTGAAGCTTCCCACATCCCATGCCCCGGAAGTCAACCGCCGGTCTTCAGCAAGCGCGTGATCCTGGAGGGAGCCTTCCCGGTCAATTGGCTCAAAAGGGAGGATCAGTTTGCCTGCTTTGCGATGGCTTGAAAAGCTTGTACTAATTCTTCCCGCCGTTCGGCGAGGCTTCCCAGCACACCATTGACGAATCGTGGGGCGCTGTCTGATCCGTACATTTTTGCCAGTTCAACCGCTTCATTGATCGCGACTTTCATTGGGGTACCGTTTGCGGCGGTAAATTCCCACAGGGCTATTCTGAGGATATTGCGGTCTATGGTCGCGACCTGATCAAGGGGCCAGTCTGGCGCGTGCTGGGCGATAAATCGATCCAGGTCCTTCCTGACCGACCAGACGCCGGTGACAATTTCCTGCAGGAAGGTGGCTAAATCCTTATCCAGGGTGGATTCCCGGAGGCGTTCACGAAGGACAGTGCCCAGGGGATGGTTGGTCATATCCAGTTCGTAGAGCGCTTGTAAGGCAATTCCCCGCACCCTGGTCCGGTCTTTCATGGTCTTTTATTCCTGGGCTGGGCTGGTCTCCCCATAAACCACATCCTCGATGTGAATATTAATCGCACCAACTTCCATCCCAATCATTTTCGAGATTGCCACAGAAGCCGCTTCCTGGATTTTTTTGGCGGTTTCACGCAGGTTGGCTTTTCCAAAAAGCACGACATGGATATCAGCATTTACGTGTCCGTCTTCCTCGATAGAAATCTGAACCCCCTGATCCCGCCCCTTGCTGAACAGTTTATCCATACTGCTGGGCACCTGGGCCATGTGCTGGACCCCCTCGACCTGCAGGGCAGCCAGGCGAATAATGGTGATCAAGACGCCAGGGGCGATGGTTGTCTTTCCGGGTGGACGTTCAGTGGTTGCCATACGCGCTCCAGATCTAACTGTTGATTTCCCGCTGGGGGGAATCCGGTTCGTCCTTATTATAACCTATTGGTCTTTAAATAACAGTCGGCCGTGATAAACACGACCGACCAGAATTTGTTTTAAAAACGTGGAGGGGAGCTACTGGGCCACAACTTCCCTGCCCCGGTAGAATCCACAATGGGGGCAGACGCGGTGGGGCAGTCTTTTCTCCCCACAGTTGCTGCACTGCACCAGGTTTTTTGGTTTCAATGCGTGATGGGCCCGGCGGCGGTTCTTGCGGCCCTTGGAGGTGCGCTGTTTTGGTAGAGGGGTCATAATTCCTGCTCCTGCATAAGGATCCAGTTCCAATGGAAATGGTTCGTTGGTCGATTAGCAGGGAGATTATACGGAGGAGGAGGCCCTCTGTCAAGGTGATTGGTGGCTGGAAGCCGGGGGAAGGACAGCCTTTCCAAGGCGGGGAGAGGACAGCAGCAGGCCCTCAAGCAGGGGGGTGGACTGGGTGCCGGGAGGGGGGATTACCCCTGGTGGAGCGCTGTACCCTGCATTGGAAAACAGCCACCACCGCAGGGTTTTTTCTTCCACGCCCAGCGGCAGCAGCACCGTGTGGGCCGCCCGCACCAGCAGTTCCTCGTAGCGGGCGGTGTCGATCCGGGCTGGATCCGGTGGATTCGGCAGGTCCCAGGCATACACACCCGGTCTGCCGCGGGTGTAGAGAAAACGCACTCGCTGACCGGGGATGAACTCTTTCCCGATCTCTGCCAGCTGGGCAGCTGCCCGGGCAGACGGGGAAGGTGCCTTGTATTCCTCCAGGGTGCGGCTCAATTTTTGGGAGACCAGCAGGGACTCCAGCGGAACCTGGTGCGTCCGCAGCAGCGTCAGTTTCTCGCGGAGCAGGTCGTGGATCCGGGGAAGCTGGTCCGGGAGCTCATCAGCCTCAGGAGCTTGCCCCAGCAGGTCCAGCACTTCCTGCTGGACCTGCTTGATCCACGGCGGTGTATCATCCCGGCGGGCTTCAATTCCACGCAGCTTCCATTTTCCATTTTGAAACAAACCAAAAAAGCGATTGGCAACCGGCACCCGCGGGTCGGGGCGGGAGCCCAGGAAGGCAATCCAGCGGTAGATCCCGTCCAGGCTGACTGGCAGCCCTGTACGGTCCAGGATCTCCTCCAGCAGCGGCTGGAAATCCTTCACCCGGGATGCCCCCTCTCTCCGGACCCATAAGCCATCGACGTACATATGCAGCACCTGGAATCCGAGATCCTCGGCAGCTTCTTTGGCCCGCAGCAGGGCTTCCCGGCCGTAGGCGGTCACGGCCTCATGCGCTTCGATGCGCCCGAACCGGGCATTCTTATACCCCAGGTAGCCGAAGCAGGTCACCAGCAGCCACTTATGGGCAGAGGAGCGGGCCTGGTAGGGCTGGTAGCGGGCATCCCGCGGATCCATCATCGCCAGGGCCTGTTTGATGCGGATGCGTTTTTCCAGCAGCGGCTGGAGGGTATCAGGCACCAGGCCGCGGTGCTCCTGGTCGATGGTCATTTCCAGCTCGGGGACAAATGTGCCCTCCGCACCCGGTTTCCCCACCGTTTCCGGGGAGATGTTGAAATGCTCCATGATGCTGGGATACATGGAGACGAAATCGATTTCTGCGACGTGGGGGTGCAAACCGATGGTGGGCTGGTAGACCATCCCCCCCCGGTCGGACTGGAGCAGGTTGTAGGCCGTTTTGGGCCGCTCAGCCTGCTGCTTGTGCCAGGGCACCAGGACCCCCTGGCGCAGGGCGGTGAGGATCTGCATGGAGGAGATCCCGGTCCCGGGGGAAACCCGGGCCGCTGTTTGTATGCGCAGGCTGGTCACCCGGGCCATTTCAAAAACGCCTTCCAGGCCGTAATCATGGTACATGACGGTGTTTTCCGTGGAGATATGGATGCGGCCGAAGAGGTGCACCTGCGGCCCGCGGTAGATCACTCCTCCGTAGGAGTGGTAGAAGCGCTCCGGGCGGTGGTCGGCACCGCGTCCGGGTTCTCGATTCAGCGGAAGCTGGATCTGATGTTTTTCCATCAATTTCTGGAGTTTGGGGATCAGCCAGCTGTCCCCCCAAACGGTGAGCAGCAGGTCAGGGTCAAAGCGGTGCAGCAGTGCCCGGAGTTTGATCAGCAGCCCGCGCTCTTCCTGAAGGGGGAAATGGTAGTGCCTCCCGTCCACGTGAACTCTGATCTGGGTTGGGGGGCGGTGATCCGGATTGCAGTCTGGCGCCAGCGCCATCACCATCAGGGGTGGAACGGGGAGTTCCAGCGACCAGGGGGAATCCAGCACTTCCAGGGAGGCCACCTGATCTTGCTCCCGAACCTGCACCCGGCAGCGAGCCAGGGGAAAGGCCCGGGAGGCGGCGCCATAGCGAAGAGAAAGCGGAATGTCAGCGTTGTAATAGGTCAGCTCCGGGAAGTGACGTTTCAGTTTTGCGAAGATCCGTTCCTGGGCGGTGGGGGACTGCGTGGTAATTTTCAGCACTGCCAGGGGCTGCTCCTCGAATAAATCCTGCTGCTCGACCCGGGATAAGCGGACGGGGAGGGGCTGTGATTGCAGGAACCGCCACAGCGCCCGCAGGCGGGCGCGGTCGCCATGGGCATAGAAATCGGTTGGAAACTCCTGCACCAGCCGGTGGCGGCGCTGCCCATCTTCGTTCAGCAGCCACAGCACAACCCCCTCCTGCCCATCCGGGTACAGGTCCAGCAGCCACCCCAGCAGTTCATTCCCCGCTGGCATGGCGGAGTTCGGCAACTTCCCGGCGGAGGCGGATGACCTCCTTGTGCTCTTCCAGCAGCATGGCCAGCAGAAAGGTCTCCAGCGGCAGCGCGTGGGAGGCGTAGGAGGCCGCGGCAAGGTGCTTCTGCGCGGAAGCAAACAGGTCATCCAGGGCTTGCTGGTCGCGTTTCCGCAGCGCGCGTCGGAAGCGGGCAAACGCTGCCCGTTCCTTGAGAAAGGTTTGTGTGATGGAAGATACGGTTCGTCCCATAGAGGTGCTCCGTTTTGATGTTAAAACAGCGCCAGCTGCTGGGCGGAGTCCAGGGGGAGTGCAAACTCCCAGGTTTTGTCCACCGCGCCGCGGATTCGCCCCAGAAAGGGTTCCTCAGCCTGCTGGGGGTGAACCACCAGCAGCACCGGCGCCCACCGGGCGGCTGCCTGCAGCCGCTGCAGGCAGCCTGTCAGCAGGCGGAGGCGCTCCGGGAGGGGGGCGTTTTCATCGTGGAAGGTGGCCAGCAGGTTCAGCACCAGGGCGGGGATTCCTGCCGGGGTGGATCCCTCGAGCAGGGCTGCCATCTGGTAGCAGGTGAAGGCTCGAGCCACCTGGACGCGCTGCAGCGCGCTGTAGAACGGCGCTCCCCGCAGGCGAAGGGCCCGGTTCAACCCCAACACATCAAAGCGGTTGCCGCCATCCACGACGCGGACGGGCCCGGTTTGAGCCCATTCGGCAAGAAAGGCGGTGGCCGCCTGACGCTGCAGGGGCGGCGGGGCCACCAGCAGCTGCAGGGTGGGGGAGGCAGGGACGGTGAGCTGGTTCATGGCTGCCCTTACCCTACCAGACGGGCGGGGAGCCCGCTATCCTCGTTTGGCTGAACTGGAGGGGGAAAAAGGGTCTACTCCAAAAGGGGAAGGATCACGGACCCCACTGCGAGAAGTCCCAATCGCTGAGAGCTTTGCGGAGCTCCAGCTTGCTGCGCAGTCCGAACTTGCGCTTGGCGTTGCGCAGGTGGGTCTTCACGGTTGCCGGGGAGATCACCAGCTGATCGGCAATTTCTTTGTTGGTATAGCTCAGGCAGGCCAGCGCGGTGACCTCTTTCTCACGGGGTGTGAGCGATTCCCAGAGTTCTAAATTCTGGGCTGCCTGCTGATGATGGCGCAGGGCAAAGGCGAGCATCTTCTTCCCCACCTCGTTGAGCGGCTGCTCCTCTTCCTCCGCCAGGCGGGACAGGGCCAGGCTCAGCCGCTCATCCAGCTTGATAAACTGAGCAGGGAAGAGCAGATACTTCAAGGAATCCAGAACATGAGTTGGAAACATAGCGCAGGGTCCATGGCTAGAACATTTGTTCTATTATACTGAAGTGGATCCAGCCTGGCAACCCCTCAGAGATATTTTTAAGATGGCGGGTGGGGGATATTTAATGGAACGATAACCAATCCCTAAACCCTGCTTAATACCCCCTTAACAGCCGTGGATCACAATCCAGGGGGAGTTCATGGAAAGGAGGGCAGATGGTGTTTCGCCTCAAACCACAGCAGAACCAGCAGCGCATCCATTCGCACCGAATGGTCAGCGACTACCATCTGCACTCTCAGTTCAGTCCTGATGCTCACAGTTCCATAGACCGCCTCTGCCGCAAGGCGCTGGAGCTGGGGCTGCAGTCGATTGCCGTGACGGATCATATTGAATGGCGCCAACGGGGGTCTGGTAATCAGCAGCCCGAGGTCTATTTTGAACACCTCTATGAGGCGCGGGAGAAATACAAACCGATGGGGCTGATGGTGATGAGCGGAGTGGAGGTGGGGAATCCCCATGAGTACCCCCGTAAATTTAACGCGCTGCTATCCCTGTACCCTTTTGAGGTGGTGATTGCCTCCCTGCATTGGCTGGGAGACGACAACATCCATGACACTGGCGTTTTTGACGGTCGGGATCCCCAGCAGGTTTACCACCGCTACTTCCGCGAAATGCACGCGCTGGTTCAGCTTGCTGATTTTGATATTCTGGCTCATCTGGATCGAATATTCTGGACAGGAATGCAGCTGGGAGCCCCACCTGATCTAAAGCGGCTGGAACCAGTGATCCGGTCTGTGGCGGCAGCCCTGGTGGAGCGCGGTCAAATTCTGGAGCTCAACACAAAATACCTCCACCAACTTCCGCGGTGGAATGAGTCCACCAGGCTGCTTTTCCGCTGGTTCCGCGAGGAGGGGGGGACCCGGGTTGTGGTCAACTCCGACGCCCACACCCCGGGTGAGCTCGCCCGTCATTTTGAAGCTGCCCGGGAAATTTTGGTGGGGGCAGGCCTCGAGGAAGTGGTTGATCTCACCCCTGCCGCCCAGGGAGCTGTGCTTCCCTGAAGGGTTTTCTCCCCGCGGCCAGGCCCTCTTCCTGGATCGAACCTTCTGATCAATTGCCCGGTTTGAGTGTTAAACACCCTTCTGATTGGTTGATGATCGTCTCCCGATCCCAGAGCATAGGATGGTAATCGATCAGCCGCCAGCTTTCTGCCATGTCTTGGTAGTGTTCGTGATAGGCATGGCCCGATTGACCGGTTGTGTGAATGGCCAGGGATCTGCTCAGATCATCAAAATCAATCAGCATTCTCATCGAGGGCACGGAATCTACCTCGTAGGGCTGCTCCGGATCCCATCCCGTGGCGTTGATGATGGTAGTGCCGCCGGACACGGCGTAGGGGCCGCGGTCAAAAACCTTTTTCAGGACGGGGAAGTTTGTCATGACCTGGTGCTGGAAGGTGATCGTGTGCAGCGCTCCCCACTGCCAATCCTCAGGTTTGCCCTGCGTTCTTTTCAGCTGATGAACTGCATCCCGAAAGGTGTTCGCCAGGATCTGGTCCCGGGTTTCAAGCTCAGGAGTTGTTTGATCGTCCCACCAGGTGGACTCTGGATCCCTGAGCAGGATCCGGATCACCTCTTTGGCGCGCGATTCCACCCCAACCTGGTATGCTTCGGGAAGGTCATCAGCAAAGACAGCCTCCTGCAGGGACTGCCAGAAAACCATATAGAGGGCTGCCGGAGCTGAATCGAGATCTGCCTGTCTGTCCCAGGCGGCTAAGAGCGATTGAGCGCTGCGGAGGTCTTCCTCCCTGAAATCCAGGGCCAGGATTCTGGGAACCAGCTCATCTGCCAGGAGATCATAGTTATCCCCCTGAATTTCCTGGAGCGACTCGAGGGTGATCGGGCGGGGCGCTGCCAGGATCAGATCCTCGATCCGCTGAGCGCGGAAGCCGCTGGACCACTCATGGGTGATCAGGTGGGGATAGGTCGGGTCAACAACCTGGTTGTTTGCGGTGATGATGTACCCTTCCGGTGGATTGAGGATAAAGGGAAGCTCTGCAAACGGGATATACCCCTGCCAGCGGGTAGACCCGGTCCAGCCGGGTGCAGGCAGCATTCCGTTGTGCCCGTGACCGCGGATGGGGATGTGACCGGGCATCTGGTAGCCAATATTTCCCTCCACATCTGCGTAGACCAGGTTTTGGGAGGGAACAGCAAACTCCTCGGCTGCTTTCCTGAACTCATCCCAGTTCTGGGCCAAATTCATCTGCCATACAGCGCAGAAGACGCAGGAGGGTTCCAGTGCTGTCCAACGCAGGGACAGTGCATAAGGGTCCGGGGCATCAATCCCCGCTTCCTGATCAAAATCTTCCTGCCCGTAAACCTCTCCGATCAGAGGACCATTTTCTGTTAGATAAACTGGGAAGCTGATCGGATCCTTTCCAGGAACTTGAAGCTCCTCAATGACGACTTCCATTTCTTTCCATTCCCCATCCAGCTGATAAAGGGCGGGGTTCTCGGGATGGATTTTTTCAATATACAGGTCCATCACATCAGGTCCGACATTGGTCAATCCCCAGGCAATGCGGTCGTTATGTCCAATCACCACGCCCGGCACACCCGCGAAGGAGAAACCGGCTACATCCATCGGGCAGGAGGGGGACTTGGGATAACAGTGCAGGCCGACCTCGTACCAGATCGAGGGCATCTGGGCGCTGAGGTGGGGATCATTGGCCAGGAATGGTTTGCCAGTCTCGGTTAAGGAGCCAGCCACAACCCAGCTGTTGGATCCAATTCCCTCGGTTCCCCCACCGATCACTGGCGCGACTGCCGCTGCCCGCTGTTTGAGTCCAGACAGCTGGCTGATGGATAAAGTCTCCTGAACGATCTGCGCCGACTGCGCAGCTGGGGTGGCATCTCCGTTGATGTGATCTGCCGCGGGTTCCCCGGGGAGTGTGAACGCCGGGATAATCACCGGGTGTTCTGCGGGGTATGGGGGGTAGAGGAAGTTTACCTCCTCCAGGGATAGTTCCTTCAGGAGGATCGCCCGGTCGATTTCTTGATCCAGATTTCCCTTCAGATCCCAGGCCATTGCTTTTCCCCAGGTCAGGGTGTTGACCGGTGTCCAGGGTGCAGGCTCATAGCCGGGATTGATCAGGGGCAGGAAAGCATATTCCAGACTCAGGTCCGTCCCCCGGTGGTTTTGCAGATAGGCATTGACACCCTGGGTATAGGCTTCCAGGATCGCGCGCTCTTCTGCTCCCATTTGGGCGAATTCCTCTTTGGCGATTCGTTCCCAGCCAATGGTTCTGAGGAATTTATCATTCTCCAGCATCGATTTTCCCAGCAGCTCAGACAGGCGTCCTGCCCCCTGATGACGCCAAAAATCCATCTGCCAGAATCGGTCCTGGGCGTGAACATACCCCTGGGCCAGGTATAAATCATGATGGGATCCAGCGTAAATATGGGGAACACCCATGGAATCCCGGTAGATCTCCACCGTCCCATCTAATCCGGGAATGTTGGTTTCCCCCCGGGTTTCGGGAAATGAGCGCTTCGCTTGATTCTCTACCCAGCGAGGGAAGAACCAGACAGCAGATCCGACAAGAAGAATAAGGACCATCCCGGCAATTATCCATCCTCGGCGAATGTTTTGCTTCATGGCCAACCTCCCAGGTAGATTTCAGAATGATGCCCCCGGCGCGGAACGGTGCAGATCCATTCAGCCGTTCAAGCCTGATGAGCTCATTACATTAAACACGAAGGTTGGGAAAGGTTATGCTTGTTAGGTCTTTCCAACAGAAGCTTTCAAGTAGGTTTCCATGAAGCTGTCCAGCGCTCCATCCAGAACGGATTCGGTGTTCCCTGTTTCATAATCCGTGCGATGGTCTTTAACCATTTGATAGGGATGAAGGACATACGAGCGGATCTGACTGCCCCACTCCGCTTTTTGATATTCCCCGCGGAGTTCTTCAATTTTCTCTTTTTGCTCCTGCTGTTTTATCTCCAGCAGCCGGGCTTTCAACACCCGCATCGCCATCTCCCGATTTTGTGTTTGGGAACGTTCGTTTTGACAGCTCGCCACGACGCCGGTCGGGATATGGGTAATCCGGACCGCTGTGTCATTTTTCTGGACGCTCTGTCCACCGGCTCCGGCTGCCCGGAATGTGTCAATCCGCAGATCATTGGGGTTGAGATCAATTTCTGTCTCATCCTCCACCTGGGGCAGGACCTCCACAAGGACAAAAGAGGTGTGACGCCTGTTTGAAGAATCAAAGGGGGAGATCCTTACCAGGCGATGGACCCCTTTTTCCGCTCGAAGATACCCATAGGCGTAGGGTCCCTTGATCGAGATCGTGGTGCTTTTGATCCCGGCTTCCTCCCCTGGAGTAAAATCGAGAATTTCAGCTTCATAGCCGTGGGCTTCCGCCCAGCGCAGGTACATGCGCTGGACCATTTCAGCCCAATCCTGGGCATCGTTGCCCCCTGCCCCGGCATGAACAGCCAGCAGCGCATCCCCCCGGTCATATTCTCCGGAAAGCATGGCTTTGAATTCGCGTTGTTCCAGTTCTTCTGTGATTGACTTGACCTCAGATTTGAGGTCCTCAGCCAGCTCCTTATCCCCCATTTGAGCCAGTTCCAGGGCATCAGAGAGTCTCTGTTCCAGCTTCTCCCATCCAGATAATTCATCCTCCAGGAACGAGAGTGTTTTCATCACTTTTCGGGCCCGGTCTTGATTATCCCAGAGGTCTGTGGATTGGGATTCTTTTTGAAGCTTTGTCAGTTGCTGCTTCTTTCCAGCTACTTCAAAGACGCTCCTTCAAGCTGGTCATCCTGCTTGTTAATGTTTTGAGTTGATCTTGTATTGAATCCATGAGTTCGTTTCCCTTGCTGCCTTCGAAATCATCGGATCCGGAGCAGCAAATTTCTTGTTCTTTCCAGATTGCCTATCATACCATACACCGCGGATCACTGCAGGGTTCCCCACAAGGTGTTAGGTCAGACATTTCCCGGCAGCGGCCCATGTTTGATCTGGTAAAGAGTGATGCCAACGGAAACTGCGATGTTCAGAGAGTCAATGGTGTTTGCATGAGGAATCCTGATGCTGCTGCCCACCTGCAGGTACTCCTCCCCGAGTCCGCTGGATTCTTCTCCAAATATCAGGGCAAATGGAGATTGAAAGACTGCCTCGCTCAAAAGCTGTTTTCCGTTTGTCATCAGCGGATAGAGCTGGTGTTTGGCATATGAACCCCAGTAGTCAGGAAATTGATCATACATCGAAAGGTTCAGCTGGAAAAACGCGCCCATAGAGGCTCTGATCACCTTTGGATCAAAGGGATCCGCTGCTGGTTCAATGATCACCAGGTCGTACATTCCAAACCCTACCATCGTGCGCATGATCGTGCCGAGATTTCCCATGCTGCCTGGGTGAACCAGGACCAGATGATCTGCTTTGTGGGCGACCCGGGGGGTTTTTTTCTCAACCACCCCGATTGCGTATGTATTACCCCGCCTGGAAAGTTTTTCTACCAGGGAATCCTTTTCCAGGATTTCGATCCCTGATTGGAAGCACATTTCATGAATTTTTGCCACCCCCTGGTTCTGCTTCCCCTTGCTGTGTAAAAGCACCTGTTGAACAGCCTCAGGGCGGTGCAGCAGGGACTCGATTGTCGGATAGACCCCGAGGCAGTAGGTATGGTCATCATCCCGCCGGTAGGGTTTATATGTTTTCATCAACTTGGCCGCTGCCGATCAATCCCTGGATAAACACTTGAGGATCGAACTGTTCCAGGTCCCCTGCCTTTTCTCCCAGGCCAGCATAAAGCACGGGCAGCCCCAGTTGTTCCTGGATGGCAAAAACCATCCCTCCCCGGGCAGATGTATCCAGTTTAGCGAGGATCACTCCATCCAACGGTATTGCAGCCTGGAAAGCGCGGGCCTGGTGAAGGGCGTTTTGCCCGGTGGTGGCATCGAGCACCAGCCAGCTGGAGTGGGGAGCGCCCTGGAGGGCTTTTCCGGCCACCCGGTGGATTTTTTTCAGCTCCTCCATCAGGTTATACCGGGTATGCAGCCTTCCTGCGGTGTCGATCAGCACGAAATCAATCTCCCGGGAGAGAGCTGCCTGGATTGAGTCATAGGCCACTGCGCCGGGATCTCCCTCCCGCTGCCCAGCCACCACCGGGATCCCCAGGCGTTCCCCCCAGACCGTCAGCTGCTCAACCGCTGCCGCCCGGTAGGTGTCTGCGGCACCGAAGAGAACTGTTTTTCCGGCGTTTTGAAACTCTTTTCCCAGTTTTGCCAGGGTTGTGGTCTTTCCTGACCCATTCACCCCCACAATCAGAATCACCGATGTCCCTTCGGGCCAGGTGAGCGCTGGTGGTGAATGCAGACGCGCACTCAGCTCCTCTTTGATCAGGTTCTGGAGAGAGTCTGAGGCCAGGGTGCCCTCCTCCTGAACTCGATCTTTTAAGGATGCGATGATCTCCAGGCTCATTTCCACGCCAACATCAGCCTGGATAAGGATTTCCTCCAGTCGCTCCCAATCAGTTTCTGAGATCTGGCTGGCGCCAAAGAAAGCAGCAATTTTTCCGAAAGTGGATTTTCTGGTTTTCCTCAACCCCTGCTGCCACTTTGCGGCGGTATCGTTCATATGGCCGCATTATATCATGCGGGCGTTTCCTGCTCTGCGGCAGACGGGCTCCCTCTTCCATCAGCTGGTAAGGGAGAATGGAGCTGCTCCCCGGAACAACTCAGGCCGGAGCGAGTCCTGTCAGCCAGCTTGCCTTCTACGGTATAATGGCTGATTATGAAGCACTGCTTGGAGAGTGTGAACCATTCCGGAGATTTGAAGATGATTGCGCGTGACGATACCCCGGTCCAGGAGACAGCAGCCGCTGCGGCTGGGTTGGCCCACAATAATCCCATCAAACCCCAGGATCCATCCCTGGGCATCCTGATTTTAGGTCTGCTCATGAGAATAGGAGAGATGCCCGGAAAGGTCTGCGGCAGGACGCCAATGGAAAGAATATGATCCACATCACCGTGTTCTTTTTTGCTACCATCCGGGCTGTCATCGGTCAGAAATCGCTCACCCTCTCCCTGCCAGCCGGAGCAACCGTTCGGGATGTAAAAACGGAGGTTGTCAACCAGTTCCCGGATGCAGCGGGGGCGATGAAGATCATGCTGGCTTCCGTCAACAGAAATTTCTCGGCTGAGGATGCTGTTGTTCCGGACCAGGCTGAAGTGGCTTTCTTTCCGCATGTCGGGGGAGGGTAGCAGGGATTTCCAGGAACTTGTAGTACGGCATTCCCAACGGTGCAGCGCGTTCACGGCGCAATAAAAAGCTCCTCTGATCGGGTCAGCGAAGGGGAATTGCTGATCTGGTTGGATTGGGTATAATAGAACCTCATTAGAAAACACCGCTTCGTTACAGTGCAGAGGGCATGGTCGTCCCTGGCTGCAATCGATCTGCCCGGGGTTTTGGAGAAACTGGATCCAATGGTAGAGGAAATCAATGGAACTGAAACCTACGAGAGGTTCAGTAAAAGGGCAGAGCTGCATTTTGAAAATCCAGCTCTCCTGATCCGGGCATTAACCCACCGGTCTTATGTGAATGAGAATCCGGAAGCCCTGGAAGATAACGAACGATTGGAATTTTTGGGAGACGCTGTTCTGGATTTTATTGTTGCTGCCTGGTTGTACCATCATTATCCTGAACTGCCTGAAGGGAATCTCACCCAGCTTCGAACGGCCCTGGTTTGCACGGAGCAGCTGGCTGAATTTGCCCGCTGGATCCGATTGGGTCCGGTCCTGCGGCTGGGCCAAGGGGAAAATTCGACTGGCGGACGGGACCGGGATACCCTGCTTTGCGCCAGTTTTGAAGCCGTGATTGGGAGTTATTACCTTGACCAGGGAATCGCAGCCGTGGAAACATACCTGCATCCTCTTTTGGAAAGGGCGTTGGGAGAGATTCTCAGTCAGGGATATCCCCGGGATCCAAAAAGCCTGCTGCAGGAGTGGACTCAGGCCCGCGGATGGAGTTCCCCCGTCTATCGTACAGTGTCAGAGACCGGGCCGGATCACTCCAAGAAGTTTCTTGTCGAGGTATCAATAGCGAATGGGATCACTGCCCGTGGGCAAGGGATGAACAAACGGGAAGCATCCAAAGCAGCAGCTGGAGCGGCGCTGGAGCAATTAAGGCAGGATCAGTTGTGAGTCCTGCGTATCTGATTGAGTGATCATGAAGTTAAAATCTTTCTCGCTGAATGGATTCAAGACCTTTGCATCAAAAACAGACTTCGAGTTTGCTGATGAAGTCACTGTGATTGTTGGGCCCAATGGTTCCGGGAAATCCAACATCGCTGATGCGGTGCGGTGGGTGCTTGGTGAACAGTCTTATAAGCTGCTGAGGGGCAAAAAAACCCTGGATATGATCTTTTCCGGCTCTGACCAGCGCGCCAGAGCCGGAATGGCTTCAGCGACAATCACCTTTGATAACAGCGATGGCTGGCTGCCAATTGATTTTTCAGAAGTGACCATCACCCGAAAAGCATATCGGGATGGAAAGAACGAATACCTGATCAACGGGCAGCAGGTTCTGCTGCGGGACATCACAGAGCTGTTAGGACAATCCGGGCTGGCTGAGAGGACCTATACGATAATCGGGCAGGGATTGGTCGATGCAGTGCTCTCCTTGAAAGCAGAAGAACGCCGCTCGCTCTTTGAAGAGGCGGCCGGGATTGGGCTGTATCGATCCCGCAGAATCGATGCTGAAAAGCGATTGGAAAAAACCCACCGGAATTTAGACCGGGTGCTGGATATTCTTTCGGAACTCAAGCCCCGGGTGAAAAGCTTGGAAAAACAGGCGCTGCGAGTTGAGAAATACCAGCAGGTGAAAAAGGACCTCCGAGCTCTTTTGCGGGAATGGTATGGCTACCACTGGTTCCGAGTTCAGACAGAACTCAGTCAGTCGCGATCCCGAGAGGAAACCCAGCGGGCGGCACTCACCAAAGCCCGGAGCAAGCAGACAGCTTACGATCGGAAGCTCTCGGAGAACCAGATCCGGGTCCAGAGTTTGCGGTCAAAATTGAACAGCTGGCATCGGGATCTTTCTAACAACCACACAAAAAAAGAAGAATATACCCGGGAACAGGCGGTGAACGAAGAACGGATCCGCACCCTGAAAAAACGTCAGCTCGAGGTGGAAACTGAGAAGGTCCGTCTTGAGGAGCAGGCAGCTGCCCAAAAACAGCGGGTTCAACAGGCAGAAGGAGACCTGGAGCAAGCCCTGGCCCATTTTCGGGAGGCGGAATCCAAAGCGGGTCAGATCCGTCAGACCTATCAGGCCTACCGAGATAAAATCATCGAACTTGAATCCGGAGTGGAAGAAGATCGTCAGCTGCTTGAGCAGCTGAAAAATGAACGAATCAGCCTGGAAGTACGGGTCGAAGAACGAAAGGATCAAATTCAGCGCGGCAGGGACCGGATGTCTGCCATCGCGGAGCAAATTGAGACTGCCAGCCAGGATGTACAGCGGCGGGACCGATCGGTTCAGGAAGCAAAACAGCAGCTCTCAGAAGCATCGCAAAAATACAATCAACTCAAAAAGAGACTTGAGGAGATTGAAAAACATCAGCAGCAAGGAAAGGAAGTTCTGCAGGATCTGCAGGAGCGGGTGGATCAAATCACGAGTGAGATTCGCAAGCTGCGGGTAGAGATTGATGCTCTCGAAGAAGCAGAAGCAAAATTGCTGGGGTACTCCAGGGGAGCGCAGATGCTTTTAAAGAAAGGGAGATCTGGCTCCCTCCCGGGAGTTCGGGGAGCCCTCAGCGATCTGCTGGATGTCCCGGAAGAATACGAAACACCGATTGCTGCTGTTCTGGGTGATCATCTGGATGCGGTGGTTCTTGACCGGGAGGGAATCACGGACCAGGCGCTGGCACTGCTGCTGAAAAACGCCACCCGGGGCGTGCTCTTACCCTTGGCGAAACTTGTCCCTCCAGCGCGGATTGATGTGGATCAAAATCTGGCGGGTGTGATCGGCCTGGCAGCAGACCTGGTCCGGACACCAGCTGAAATGAGGCCGGTTGTGGATCTGCTGCTGGGCCAGGTGATCCTGGTGAGAGATCAAAAGGAGATCAATCGCGTTCTGCGTAATCAACCTCCCGGAGTAAGAGCGGTGACCCTGCAGGGGGAAGTATTCCATGCGACCGGCGAGATTGTGGCTGCAAAACGGACGAAGCCAGGCATTCTGGGGAGAACTCGCCGCAAAAAAGACTGGCTGGCGCAGGAAGATCTTCTGACCAGGAAGCTCCAGGATGTGGAAGCTCAGATACCGAAGGTGAATCAAAAGCTGCTGGATCTGGATGCAGAGCACGGGGAGGTTGAACGAGCGCTGAAAGACGCCCATCAAGCCCTCCGCACAGCTGAAGAACTCTCTCAACGAGAGACCATCAAGCTTGATACAGCCCAACAGCAGCTGCGCTGGGAGGAGAGCCGCCGCCAAACCCTGAAGGAGGAAGCTCAATCAGGTGAGCAGGAAATCGCAGAGCTGGTAGGAAGAGGGAGGACAGTTGAGGAAAAAATTACCCAGACCAGCAACAGAATTGAAGTGCAGATATCAGAATTAAAGAAAATCAGCCTCGATGAGGAACGTGAACAGCTGGCCTATTGGGATAAAGAGCTGGCCATCGCAGGACGAGACCGATCCGAGATGGAGCAGCGTCTGCAGGAACAGGAGCGCTCGTACCAGGAGGTTAAGGCTGAACGAGATCGGAAGAAGCAGGCTGCAGCAGAGCTTTCCCGGGAGCTGGACCGTCTGCAGGAGCAGAAGATCACCATCGATAAAATGGAGGAGAAAATCCAGCAAGACATCCTGGAGCTGCGGGAGCTGATCGATCAAACTGAGGGAGAGCTGGAACAAGAAGAAGAAGCTCAGGCGGAACTTCAAAAGCAAGAAGCTGCAGCCAGGAAAACACTCAATCGTGCAGAAAGATTGTCTGCTCAGGCTGAACTGCAGCTGACCCGGAGCAAAGAAAAATTGGATTCCATGCAGGAGAAAATCCGCGAGGACATTGGACTGGTGGAGCTCGATTACCAGGCGGATGTTT
Organism: uncultured Anaerolineales bacterium; assembly: GCA_964621835.1. GTDB lineage: Bacteria > Chloroflexota > Anaerolineae > Anaerolineales > UBA11858 > B10-G9. The sequence goes on from CAZUMA010000020.1 coordinate 50,400, forward strand.
CCGGTCCAACCCCGCTGCCCCTCGAAGGGTATGTTCAGAAGCTCCCCCAGGTGGAATCGGTACCGAAGGATCTTGGGGAGTCCATCCGGGAAATGCGCGGACAGCTGCGAAGGCTTGGCGCGATCAATCCGGATGCGCAGCAAGAATATCAGGAGGTCCATCAACGATATCAGTTTATGACGGAACAGCTGTCTGATCTCAGGAAAGCTGAGGCTGATATTCGTGAAGTAATTGCTGAGCTAGAATTGGTGATGGAACGGGAATTCCGGAAGACCTTTGATGCTGTTGCGGGACAGTTTCGAGATATCTTCAGCCGGTTATTTGGAGGGGGCAAAGGCAAGCTGGTGCTCACCGATCCGGAGGATCTCAATCTTTCAGGGGTGGATATTGAAGTCAAACTTCCCGGACGGCGGCTGCAGGGACTATCACTGCTCTCGGGGGGGGAGCGCAGTCTGATCGCTACAGCGCTGATTTTTGCCTTATTGAAGATCTCCCCGACTCCCTTTTGTGTGCTCGATGAAGTGGATGCAATGCTGGATGAATCCAATGTTGCCAGGTACCGGAAGCTGCTGCGGGAATTGAGCGGGGAAACCCAGTTTATTGTCATCACCCACAACCGCAATACAGTTCAGGTTGCCGATGTGATTTACGGAGTGATTATGTCTGATGATTCCTCCAGCCAGGTGCTGAGCTTAAAGCTGGACCAGGTCGATGAAGTCATCGAAACATGATCGGGTCAAAGAGTAGCCATTGGGGATCCTTAGGATATAATCAGAACGATTTCTGATGAACATAAAAAGGAGGCTGTATGACAGAACCTGTGGGTTGTGCCCGGCCTACCGGAGTGGTGGTAGGCAGTCAGCCAGAAGAAGCTGAACCCGAATTCATATCACCGGAAAAGGAGAAAAAAAAGATGGCTGCATCCGTTGGAAAAAAGGCCCCTGATTTCACCGCCCCCGCGTATTATCAGGGTGAATTTACTGAAGTAACACTTTCGGATTACCTGAAAAAATGGGTCCTGCTCTGTTTCTATCCGGGGGATTTTACCTTCGTTTGAGCGACCGAAGTGTCAGCGGTCGCTGATCGATATGAAGAGCTGCAGAAATTGGGCGTGGAGGTCATCTCCATCAGTGTGGATAGCCCCTTCGTGCATAAGGTATGGAATGACCAGGAGCTATCAAAAATGGTTGGGAAAGACATTCCCTTTCCGATGGCCTCGGACGGTCCGGGTCATGTGGGAAGCGCATTTGGCGTCTTTGACGCCGAGGCTGGAGTTGAACTGAGAGGTAGATTCCTGATCGACCCGAACGGGGTGATTCAGGCCATGGAAGTCATGACGCCTCCCGTAGGCAGGAAAATTGACGAGGCAATCCGTCAGATCAAGGCTTTTCAGCATGTTCAGAAACATGATGGGGCGGAGGTCTGCCCGGCAGGATGGGAGCCCGGAAAAAAGGTGCTCAAACCCGGCCCTGGTCTGGTTGGGAATGTTTGGAAGGAGTGGAATCCAAAAGATGATTTATAGACGGCAGAATGGGTGATATTTTCTATTCTGAAGGTTTTACTTTAAGTGCCCTGCAGGGTCCCTGGAGGGCACTTTTTGCTCTCAGCAGTCGCAACCAGGCAGGGGTACTGAGGACGGGTATTCTCCTTGTGCAGACTGCAAGAGGATATAATATAATTACTTTTCTGGAGGGCGAAGCATCTAAAAGGAACCAGGTATGGCGCAAAGTATCTCAGCACAATTAGATGAGGTTTTGATCCAGTTGGAGAGAAATGTTCCTCTCATTGAAGCCACCGCGGTCGTCAGCGCCGATGGTTTAGTGATTGCTTCACGTCTGCCGGGGGCTGTGGAGGAGGATCGTATTGGCGCCATGTCGGCTGCCATCCTGGCAATCAGCAAACGCAGCGGGTTGGAACTGGAGCGGGGGGAGATCCACCGGGTATTAATCGACGGTGGAGACGGCTATCTGGCGATCAACAGCATTGGAAATGATGCTGTCCTGGTTGCCCTGGTTGACAAGAATGTGCGCCTGGGCATGCTGTTTTACGAATGTAGAAAGTGTGTTGAGGAGCTAAAAAAGATCATTTAAGATTGGGGACTTGAACGCTGTCTTGGGAGTGTTTTATGGGTGATATGAAAAAAGCAGTTCAGGAAAGAGACCTTCAGCCCTATCATTCCTTTCTTGCCGCTTTCTTTGCAGGTTTTGCTGAATTGGGTTTGGTCAATCAAGGCTCTATGAACATCGTCTCCAGGAGGGCAGCGGAATACTTCTTTGCCTATCTGGAAGCGAAGGGGATTCTTCCAGAACTCGAGAAGGTTCCCGGGAATTCAAAACAAGAGATCGTTAAAAATTTGATCCTCTATATCAACAAGCTGCTTGGTTTGATGGGGGGATATGAGCTGAAAGCTGGGGAAGGCGAGCAGGTGGTCCTCGAGATTGCTGCCAATCGCTGCCGGATCTGCCCAAAAGGGGTTGGAGGAGCTTCGGTAAAAGGATCCCTCTGTCCGACCCCAAGTTTTCTTGAAACCCTGATTAATCTCATCGCCGGTGAGACCTATCTCAAGTTGGTTAGGCCGGGGATTGAAAAGAAAGATGGGAACTGCCAGGCGTTTTATGCGATCCTTGACTGATGATCAGAACACCGTGGGGACGAAAATAAGGGTCGCGACATTTTCCATTGTTGCCTTTGACCCAGAAAAGCTGGAATGGGGGGTGGCTGTGCAGTCGAAATTTTTGGCAGCAGCAGCAGTGGTCTGCTGGGCGCGGGCGAATGCCGGGGTGGTAGCCACCCAGTCTTATGCAAATCTCACCTATGGCCCACGGGGGTTGGATCTGATGGCTGGTGGATGTTCCGCAGCAGGGTCCCTTGCAAAGCTGCTTGAGACAGACCCCGAGCGAGAATTGAGACAGGTTGGGTTGGTGGACAAACAGGGAAATCCGGCGGCGTTTACAGGGAAAGAATGCCTGGAATGGGCCGGTCACATGCTTGGTGATGGCTATGCCTGCCAGGGAAATATCCTCGAACCGGGAACAATCGAAGCCATGGCAGAACGTTTTGAGGCAGTTCGTGGAGGGGAAGGAGAACTTGCAGATTGGCTGGTTGAGGCGCTGCTGGCAGGCCAGCAAGCTGGGGGAGATCGACGCGGCCGTCAGGCTGCGGGTGTGCTGGTGGTCCGTGAAAATGGGGGGTACGGTGGCAATAATGATCGCTATCTGGACCTCCGCGTGGATGATCACCCGGAACCGATCCAAAAACTGCAAAAATTGGTCGCCAGCCATCACGTATATTTCGGGGAAGGAGACCCTGCGGATTTAATTGAATTATCCAGCGTTGCCGGCCAGCTGCAGAAAATTCTTTCTAAACAGGGAATGTATCAAGGCGAGATCACGGGAATCTGGGATCAGGAGACTCACCAGGCGTTCGAGGAGCTGGTAGGATTGGAAAACCTGGAGGAGCGGTGGACAGGCGATGAGCAGAAGATCGATCAAAAGATTGTGAAGTACCTGCTGGAGAAATATACCCCGGAGAACAGAGGATCTGATAATTTTTCCTTTCCAGATCCTTGACGGCGGTGGAGGATAATGATAGGATACGCCTAATGAACGAAAAAAACCGAGTCCGAAAGCATCACAAGCCCTGTGTAAACTCCAGCTAACCGGAGGCGGTTTTTGCGTATAACCAGATAGGCAAGAAATCCTCGAAAAGATCACCCCGGTTAGAAACCGGGGTTTTTTTATTTTATGAAGATCTGGCTATTCTGGATGAGAGGATGGGTTATTGATATTCGTAGGGAAAGCGTATATGATAAGTAATACTGCAGAAGCTGAAAGCCGCATGTATAAAACAGAAAATCAAAGGAGGTGGTCTCTCATCAAAGGAAGAATGCAGTCGAACGTTGAGGATCTTAGATAGGATAAGGAGATAGAAGAATGAAATCACTTAAAAGACTTTCTTGGGTTTTTATGCTCTTGCTGGTAAGTATCGCTCTTGTTCTGAGCGCATGCGGCCCAGGAGCTGAAGAGACAGAACCTCCTGCCGAGGAAGAACCGGCAGAGCCTGTCACTGTTCGCGTCTTTGCTGGCAATGTCGGCAAGGAGCTGGAGCTGACCAAGGCAGCCGCTGACCGTTATATGGAAGCCAATCCCGATGTGACTGTTGAGGTGGTGGACACCCCGGACTTCGTGGAAGACCGCCTGGGTGTTTACCTGCAGCTCTTTGAAGCCCAGTCCTCTGAGGGCGATGTTTTCCAGATTGACGTGATCTGGCCCGGCGACCTGGCCACCCACTTTGTGGACCTGTATGAGTATGGTGCTGATGCGGTTGCGGATGAGCACTTCCCCGCCATCATCCAGAACAACACCGTCGATGGAGAACTGATCGGGATCCCCTGGTTCACCGATGCGGGCCTGCTGTACTACCGTACAGACCTTCTCGAGAAATATGGTTATGAGGGTCCGCCTGCAACCTGGAGTGAACTGGAAGAAATGGCTGCCACCATCCAGACAGGGGAACGGGATGATGGCAACGCTGACTTCTGGGGTTTTGTCTGGCAGGGCAATGCCTATGAAGGCCTGACCTGCGACGCCCTGGAATGGGTCTACTCCAACGGCGGCGGCACCATCGTCAGCCCGGATAAAGTCATCACCGTCAACAACCCGGCAGCGATCGAGGCTGTGGAACTTGCCGCTGGTTGGGTGGACACGATTTCGCCTCCTGGTGTGACCGGGTTTGGCGAGGAAGATGCCCGCGGCGTCTGGCAGGCCGGGAATGCTGCCTTCATGCGCAACTGGCCCTATGCCTACTCCCTCGGCCAGGCGGACGACAGCGCCATCAAAGATCAATTTGATGTGTCCCCGCTGCCCGCTGGCGCAGCCGGACGCGCAGCCACCCTGGGCGGCTGGCAGTTAGCCGTCTCCCAGTACTCGGAGAACATTGAAGTGGCTGCTGACCTGGCCCTCTTCATGGCCTCCGCTGAGGAACAGAAGGTCCGCGCAATTGAAGGATCCTTCAATCCCACCGTGATGAGCCTGTACGAGGATGAGGATGTGCTGGAAGCCACGCCGTTCTTTGGCAGCCTCTATGATGTCTTCATCAACGCGGTTGCCCGGCCGTCCACCGCCACCGCTCCGAACTACGCGGAAACCTCCCGGATCTTCTATTCCGGCGTGCATGATGTGCTCACCGGCGAAAATGATGCGGCCTCTGCGTTTGAGGAGATGGAGCTGGAT
>CAZUMA010000021.1:0-4735 GCA_964621835.1 uncultured Anaerolineales bacterium
ATTTGTTCTGATACCCTTCGCTGGCCAGAATGGGTTCCCCGTTCCGGGCAGTCAGTCTGAAGTAATATTGGTCATCATTTCCTTTGAAAATTGTGAATTTGGGATGATTCATTATCGGCTCCTTTAGCCATTAGCGATATGCTCATCAAATTTAATTATAATAGGGCTTTAGATGCACCCATAAACACGTAGCGATATAAGCAACTGGGATCGGGGATATTTCAGCGCTATAAAGCTTAAACAAAGCACTCTAATCTTCCTGAATTGTCAAAATGCCGATCCTTTTACCGTAAAGTTGATAATTATATTTTGAAGGTTTTATCATCATAACAAGGAGGCAGATCCATGGATGCGTTAGATGTCATTTTTACCCGTCGCAGCATTCGTCAATACACGGACGAACCGGTCAGAGAAGAACAGGTCAAGACGCTACTGGAGGCTGGCATGAATGCCCCTTCGGCCAACAACCGCCAGCCCTGGCATTTCATTGTGGTCGATGAACGTGAGAAGCTCAATGCGATTATGGAGGTGCACCCTTATTCCAAGATGCTGGCGCAGGCTCCCTTGGCCATCGTCGTCTGCGCTGACATCACTCTTTCGGAACGCTACTGGCAGCAGGATTGTGCTGCTGCTACGCAAAACATCCTGCTGGCTTCTCGTGCCCTGGACCTCGGCAGCGTTTGGTTGGGTGTCTACCCCAAAGAGGACCGCTCGAAGGGGATCGTCAGGGTCTTCGACTTGCCCGAGCACATCCGCCCGCTGTGCGTCATCGCGGTTGGACATCCAGCAGAAGAAGCAGGTCGCGTTGAGCGCTATGATTCTTTGAAGGTGCATCGCAATCAGTGGTAGGGGGAACGTTTCTCGAATAGTACGCAGAGGTCGCCTTGAAGTGTCCGAACAAGGTAACTATACTGATTCTTTGGGAGAGGAATTCCCGGGATGAATATCTGGTTGCCGGGTATCTGAACGCGCAGACACTGCGGCGGTACAGCTGATCACGTTTCTGCTGAAACAATCAAGCCTCGAGGGGACATCCTTCAGACCGGCTGCTGGCCGAATAATTCTGTTTACCATTACCATCGTCAGCACCGTTGCAACACATTGAGTGGTTGTTTGGATTGTTACTAAGTAGCAGAAAGCTCGTATTCATCATTGGTTTTCCTGTTTAAAAGAAATTAACGCCGGTCGTATTATCAAGACGGCCAGGATGCTAACGAAGACGATTGCATCATGCATAGCCCAGGAAGTTTCCTGCTTTATCGGAGAGAACCGTCACCATTCACCCGGAAATTATTTAAAATAGAGATCCCAGCTGCCCCGGGCACCTGACGGTGCTGCGATCAATTTACTGTGGGAGAGATTTCGCCATGGATAAACACGAAGGCAGCTGCTCAGACAGAAAGTTCTTACCTGGCCAGGGATATACAAGGGGGAAGCTTAAAACTTTTTTGGACGAGAGTGATGAATTTCCCTGGTTTTTTCTTTCCTGGAGAAAAAAATTCCCTCTCAAGATTGCTCTTCCATCATTAACATAAGAATACAAGGAGCGTAAGTTTGTAACTTTAGAAAACCGAACTCTACGAGGATCGGGGAAGAGTTAATTGAAACAAAGCCCCACCATGAGGATGATTACGGGCCTGGATGGAACCCCCATGGGCCTGGGCTAATTTTTGCGAAATGGATAATCCAAGACCGGTCCCGCCATCCTCTTTGTGACGCGCTTTGTCCGATTTGTAAAACCGATCAAAAATGAATGGTATCTCATCTTCAGGGATTCCTTCACCATGGTCGAGAACAATAAAGGTAAGCTGGCCATCCTGGACATCCAAACTGACTTCAATGGTCTCCCCCCGAGGTGAATGACGTAAGGCGTTACTGAGAAGATTCATGATGATTTGTTCCACTCGGTGGGGATCAATGTGAGCTATGATCGATTTCTCTGGGGATGTAAATTTTATCTCTATATCCTTCTCTTTAGATTTGGGATAATACCGGGTGATCACTCTCTCTGCGAGCTGGGTGAAATTAGTTTTGGTCCGCTCCAGTGATAATTCGCCAGAGTCGGCCAGAGCCAGCGTGCGGAGATCATCCACGAGGCGCACGAGGGCCTGATTCTGTTCATAAATCGGTTGTAAATTCTCGACTGACAGTTCATAGATGCCGTCCTCCAGAGCTTCGAGATGAGCTTGCTGGACAGACAGCGGCGTCCGGAGTTCGTGAGCGATGTCCGCTGTGAGGGCTTTCCTGCGTGCAGCGGTTTGTTCAATGGTGCTGGCCATCTGGTTAAACACCTGTCCCAAGTCAGCCAGTTCCCCGGATCCGCTAATACCAACACGATGAGACAGATCCCCGGCCTGGATTTTTTCTGACGCTTCCGTCAAGGATTGGACAGGTTTTAGAAGTTGGTATCCCAGGATAGACGCCAGGATTAAGGCTGTGATCCCGCTGATCAAAGCCGCTGTCAGGGCAGCGCGGTTCAGCCGCCCGACGAGCAGAGATTCGTTTTGTTGGCTGAACACAAAGGGAGTGTCCGGCAGCAAATAACCCACCACTTGATTCTGGCTGCGAAGGGGGATGGCTCCGTCCAGAGAGGAGACCTTGGTACCGGGCGGGTCAGGCTCATCTCCGGTATCTTGAAGGATCAAGCCCTGATTATCCAGTAATTTAACATCAATACGGCCTATCCTGCCTTCGTTCATACCTTCCGGCTTATTACCGGGAGGACCCCTATTTTCCAGATGTGTTTTACACAGTACCCAGCTCTGGGTTTCCTGATAGCACTGCTCTAAATTGACGACCACGTTGTTCAGGCCCATTGCTCCCCCTCGAAACATGTACTGTCGGACTTCGTCCACCGTGTTCCGGCGGACGATCAGCACCACGCTGGTCACTGTGATCAGGATGATCAAGGAGAAGGACAGGAAAAGCTTCATGCGCATGGACATTTAGTCGATCTCTCTCGCGGCACGGTATCCTACCCCGTAAACCGTTTCAATATAAACCGGATTCTGAGGGTCCGGCTCGATTTTTGCCCGCAGATTCTTGATGTGGGTGTCAATGGTGCGTTCGTACCCTTCGTAGGCCACTCCCTGAGTGGCTTCCAGGAGCTGTTCTCTGGAAAAAGCCCGGCCTGGTTGAGAGGCGAGGGTCTGCAGCAGGTCAAATTCTGTGGGGGTCAGTTCGATCAGCTGGCCTGATTTGGTGACAGTGTGGGCGTTTTTGTCTATTTGCAAATCCCCAAACAGGATTTGATGCTGGGAATCACTCTGACCCTGGGTTCTCCTCAGTAGCGACCTGATTTTCGCGACCACGACCCGGGGTGAAAAAGGTTTGGTGATATAATCATCCGCTCCAATTTCCAGGCCGATGATTTGATCCGTTTCTTCTACCCGGGCGGTGATCATGATCAGGGGTGTTTGGTCCACCTCCCGGATTCTGCGGGCGATTTCCAGGCCGTTCATCCCCGGTAGATTCAGGTCCAGTAAAACCAGGTCTGGTTGAGCATCTTTCCACTGTGCGTATCCTACATCTCCCCGGGAGGCGGAGAGAACCCGGTAATCTTCCTTTTCCAGGTAAGACTGCAGGACCTGGGCTAATTCCTTTTCATCTTCGATGATCAATATGGTAGTCATGGTAAGTGCCAGGATTGTAGATGTAAAATATGCTGCTTCATTATATCGAAAACGGGTAGTGCTTACCACTACCCGTTTTCAGTTCAGAAACTATTCTCGTCCGGATTTATTTACCAGCGGCCTCTCCCACGGCCTCCTTGTTGAAGAGTACCAGCGGGTCTATCGCCATCCAGGCAGGATCCGTTGCCGGGTCCAAACTTGCCCCGTCCGGCACCTAACATCCGTTCTGACATCCAATCCGCCTGGTCCTGACTGATCACACCGTCAGCGGCCGCGTTCTCAAGCGCTATTTGGCGAACTTCAGCCATCTGAGTGCGGAATTCTTCTATCGGCAATCCCAGAGCTTCAAACAGGGTACTTTCGCTTTCGTGGATCTCATCCAGCTCTTCTGTATTGATCCCGAAAACATCGAACATGGCTTCGGTCATGTAATCGTGGAGCAGTCCGCTGCCGGGTCCCTTTCCTGCGGAGGGTGGGGAGACCGGGGTGGGTTCCTGGGCGTATGCCTTGGTCGCTCCAAACAGACCAACAGCAAGTAGGGCAACGGCGACTAATACAACAACTCGTTTGTTCATAGTGGTTCTCCTTTAACTTGTAAACAGATGCTTTCATTATCAACTGTCACTATCATAAAATGAGGATGTGAAGAAGTTGTGGAGATGTTGTGAGGGATGTGTGTGTTCTTCTGAGACGTTATCCATTCCTAAATGATGGGTTATTGAATTACAAATTGGCTTGATAGCGAGCCCCAATTTCAACATCGGGTCAGCTGCTTCCTGACTGTAGTTTCGATTCCAGAGTCCGAAAATGTATCACCACAGGGTAAAGACCAACAACGATTTTCATTGTGGTCGTTTGAACGGTGCCGCTACTCTATGAGCGGTCCTAATTTAGTGAACTCTTCTGTGGATTTGAAGCGCATTGTCGAAATTTTGGGCAGGATAGAGTGCCGTTCTTCTGATAGAGAGTATCAATAAGCATATTTTGATATATCAAGAAAGCCGTTTTAAAAACGGCACGAAGTCACTGATCGTCATCTCAAGGTTGAGCTCAATATTCAGATAGTCCTGGGTGGTTTTAATGGTGGCATGTCCCAGCAGCTT
>CAZUMA010000021.1:4835-31049 GCA_964621835.1 uncultured Anaerolineales bacterium
TAGACGATCCCGCTGGGTGAAGATCAGGAACTCGGGTTTTCCGCTGGGCCGCCGCTTACACGCTCTCAGCAGCGCTTCTGCTTCTGCGATGGTCAATCAGGTGTGGGTTTTCTCCCTCACGCTGCCGGGTCTTGATGGCACTCTGCAGCTCCTGGCCCCGTAAGACCAAGGACTGGATGTGATCGATGTTTTCCGGCGAGGCCGCGCTCTTGGCCAGAAGCCCCAGCTTTTTGGCCACGCGGCTGACCGCTGCTGCCAGAAAGGACCTGATGGAAGAACCTACGGTGAGGGCATACTCTGCCAGGGACCCAGGGTCGGGCAAGCCACCGCCGGTATCCAGGTAGTTCTGGAGGGCTTTGATGTACTGGTGCTTGTTGGAGGGCTGCAGCGTGAGATCATTGCGGATAGCCCGGATTGTAAAGGTTCCTGCGTCTAAAGGCTGTTCAGGGAAGATCTCTGCGGATTTCTGTTCAAAAGTGTTGGTCATACCCTGTCCAAACCTCTTGTTTTTGTCTTCTCTAATACTTGCGTTTATTCCGGATATTCCAACCCGTCTCTCAGGATAGGGAAAACTGTAAAGATACCTCGGAGAAGTATACCTGCCTGCCGCATTGTCTCCGTGTAGATAAGTAACAAGATATGAGGATGCAGGACGGACTTCACAATCAGGGTGTCCCACTGTTCAAGATGTGATATAGGACAGGGGTGCTGATGTTGTCTTCAGACACAATGTTTCTCCCCAAGCTGCGCAGCACAAATTAGCCCCACTAATACGATTACTCTAATTCACAATAAAATTGATTGAGAGAATTCATGGTAAAATTTCATATACTGTTTCACATAAATATTTGTATGGGATGGGAGTTAATTTATGGTAGAAGCAAAAGAAAAAATGCAGGAAATTATTCGCCAACAACCTGACGACAGTTCATATGAAGATATTCTCAGGGAGTTGGCTTTTGAGCTGATGGTGGAGCGAGGACTTAAAGATTCCCGCCAAGGCAAGTCGGTATCGAATGTGGAGATGGGGCGAAGAATTCGAGCGTGGCAGAAATAAGGTGGACGGTAGAAGCCGAAAGATGGCTTAAGGATATCTACGATTACATCAGCCAGGATGACCCTGCGGCAGCAAACAGGGTCATTTTTGGTATTTATGAAAAAGCGCAAGTTTTACAAAATTTCCAGGAAATCGGATACAAGTATAAATCTGAGCCAGAAGGGGATATTCGAGTTCTTTTGTACGGCCATTACCGGATTGTATATCTCATCAGGGGTAAAGAGTACATTGATATCCTGGGTGTATTTCATGGTGCTTTGGATATAGACAGGTATCTTGTGTGAGCGCCTGTTAAAAACCCAGCATAGCGACCCGAAATTATGTTATAGATTCAAACTAAACAATGTTGCTCCTGGTATTTGAATCTAAGGGTTCATTCAATGAAAAGGTCTTGGTATTGGATTACCCTGATTAGCTCAGTCCTCTTTGTTTCATTTTCAACGATTCACCTTATTGATGATTTCCTCAACGAAATTCCAAAAGATTATAAGCTAAGTGTTCCTCTCACAGAACTCTTGACATTCCTTTATGTTCTCTCAATTCTTGGTTTAATCATTGGAGCTGCTACATATTCCCAAATCAGCTTTATTGGTCTCTCCATTGTAGGATTATTAATTACTGCTGCTCAACTTAAAAAAACTATTCCGGAAATTTTCAAACCTGAACCCTGGCGGTCAGGTCTTTGATCTGTTCTAATTGTTATCGGACTAACTTTTTCTGCAATGGTATTAATGTTTTCTTCTTGTGTGTCTTGGAAGTTGGAAAAAAGTGCGAAAATATCAAATACCAAAGGCGAGCAAACGCCCACCTAACTGCTGCAAGTGACCGCATCCAGCGGCGGGTGGTGGTGATAATAAGCAGTTGATGATCCTGGTTTTTATACAATCAAGGCAGTGTCGGCGGCCCATGATCTCTTACGGTAAGTGTTATTAATGACTTCGGATACAAACGCCGACTGCCGGTGCACAACAATATTAAAACTAATCTGATCATCACCAAAAAGACCACATAACAAAAAATCATAGGAGCAGCTTATGAAGATCAAATTCATCCTCCCCTTCCTTCTCCTGCTGTTTCTCACTGGATGCCAGTGCACACCAAAAATATCCACCCTCCCCCCAACCACAGATCAAGGACCCACCGCAACCGCGGCTGCTGATGGGGTTGATACAACCACGCCTTCACCCCCGGAAGAGTTATTTGAACCCGAAGGGGCCCACCAGGTTCTCCAGGAAGGGAATCATGCCCCAGCTTACAGCCTGAACACACATGACTCGGACTCCCTTCTTGACAACCACAGCGGCGCCTGGACGGGAGGGTTTGATTTATATGACGATCCTGAATTCTTCTTTGAGAACGGGTTTAAGCATATTCGGATCGGGGGGTTATATCACCCGGATCAAACAGGGTGGCCTATCCGTGCAGACACCCTTGTGGAAGAGATCGATGAGACGATTACTGAATATGCCAATAATGGGGTGAAAGTTGTGTTGGCCACACAGACTGGATCTGGATTGCCATTTCCCATGGACGAATTCACACAAGATGATATTGATATCATGGTGGATTACGTCACTTTCTTGGCCAATCACTTCCAGGGACGTATTGAATATTATGAAATATACAATGAGTTCGGGCATATATACAAGATCGACACCTATGCCAACCTGGTGAGCCAGACAGCAGACCGTATCAAACAGCTTGATCCTAATGCAAAAGTGATCATGGGCGCTGTGCCGGGAAATTGGTACAACGGAGAACCCGGCTATGGCGCCTATCAACGCTTTATTCTGGATACCCATTTCTTGTTTGAATTGATGCGAATCACCAATTTTACAGATGTTGATGTGGATGGGATTTCCTGGCACCCTTTGTATGATAATCTTCCGACAGATCCCTATTACCAGCATTATCCTGAAATCATCCGCACCATCAAGGCGTTTGCGGAGTCCCGCCAATATCAGGGGGAGTACTTTGCAGATGAGATCCTCTGGGTTCCTGTAGATGAGCCAAATTGGGATAATGGCCCCCCAACAGACCCGAAGATTGGCGCCAAGTATATCACCCGAACGATCACAGAACACCGCGGGTTGGGGGTAAACGTGTCAATCAATAAATTCTGGCATTCCCGGTATATTGACCCAATCAAATACCTCAACAACATCCTGGCAGGAGCAGAACCAATTGATATTCCCTATATTTTTGAAACAAGTCAAGCATTTGAGCACATGAGGGCCTATGCATTTTTACTGCCCAGCGATGAAATCCTGCTGGCTGCATGGATTAATGACACAGCTGTCTTTGAAGACGATGGTTTGAATTTCACGCTTACCCTGCCAGATTTTTCTGCTGAGAAAGCAACAGGCATTGATATCTATTATGGATTTGAGCAGGAGCTGCTTGCTGATAATTCACAAGGTGGCATGACCATCCAGAACCTGATGATCAAAGACTACCCCACCTTCATCCGGTTTGACGCTCCAGTACTTCCATCCTCAGATGTTCCAATCATCACTCACCTACCCCAGGGGAGTGTGAGAATGGTTGATAGCACTGCGGACAGCGGGACGGGCACATTGCGCCAGGCGCTGATCGATGCCAAGGCAGGGGATACCATCAAATTCGATCCAGCAATCTTCCCACCGGAGAATCCAGCTGTGATTTCTGTTTTATCCGGGCTGCCCTGGATCGAGCAGGGATATCTGACCCTTGACGCCAGCGATGCCGGGGTGATCCTGGACGGCACCACCTCCGGCGCTGCAGGTTTGGAAATTGCTTCAGAATGGAACACGATCAAGGGGCTTCACATCATTAACTTCCCGCGTCCGGGGATCATTGTTTGGGAAAACGCATCCTTTACAAAGATTGGGGGAGACCCCCGCCTGGGTGCGGGTCCTCTCGGCCAGGGCAATTTGATCAGCGGGAATCACACTGGCATCGCGGTGAGAAGCTCCATTTTCAACACCATCACCGGCAACCAAATTGGGGTAGAAATCGGGAATGTTCAAGGCAATCAGGGAAAAGCAGGTGTATCGATTGAAGGGAAATCCGTCGGGAATATCATCGGGCCAGATAATATCATTGTGAACAATAATCCTGGCGTACATATCATTTCTGGGGAGCCTGTGGCTACCACGATTACTCGCAGCCTCATTTATGAGAATAACGAGGATATATTGTATGAGCCCAACATCCCGGGGACACCAGGTGCCCCGGAAATTCTAATGATTGACCCGGCAGGCACTGCCAGTGGGACTGCCTGCCCCCACTGCAGGGTGGAAATGTATTCCAGCAATGGGGCAGGGGCTGAGGTTTTTGTGGGCAGCCAGATTGCTGATGGAAATGGTAATTACACCTTGGATAGTAAAAAACCTTTTACCGGGCTGTTTCTGGTAGCTGCAGCCACAACACCTGCAGGATTTACCAGCCTTTTATCCCCACCAGCAGCAATTCAATAAAAAAGCTCTTGATACCTCGATGCTCGATCAGGGAGCATCTTGGGCTCGTCAAAGATTGACCGAAATCATGCCTTTGGAAAAAACTTTCGCACACACATTCTAAATCAACAGGATCTGCACTCATCCCACCGGATTTGAAGTCAGTTTCTCGATTAATTGAGGTTTGCAGAAAACATCTTTTTGTTTTCGGTGGCAACGAGTTGTTTTTCCAAAAACTATAATCCAGTAAAAATGTGACCTGAACAAGAGTCTTCCAGAATCAGAAATCTTACTCTAAATCAATTTCATTCTCTCAATTGTGTCCCTATCGCTTGCTTCCCCACACTCGAACCACGCCATCATCACCCGCTGATCCCAAAATGGGGATCTGCCTTTGGGATTTGCCTGTTAAATGGGGGGAAGAGAGGAAAAAAGGTGCAGTCGTCTGCCATCCGATCCGGTCAATGGCTTTATAAAATTAGCATATAATCAGATCGATCCTATCTAATGGAGGCAAAGCAGGATTGGACCTCTGCCAAGTAAAAAAAGCAGTCCTTCAAATTCTGGGGCTGGCACGCCTCATATCTGTGATTGCTATCATTTTCTTATCCAGCTGTAAGCCGGTAGTCAATGGAGGGATCTCCACGTCCCTGATTGGCGTTGTGGTCAATGAGAAGGGTCCCATTGAGGGTGCCGTTGTCCGATTTCAAGGGACCAATATCTATACGACCAGCGATGGTCAGGGAAAATTTAAATTTGAGGATGTGAAGATTGGCAATCAGCAGGTGGTCACTGCCTGGAGTGAGGGGCATTATATTGGCTGGCTTGAAGTGACCCCGAATAATCAACCTCTGACCATTCAGCTTTCCAAATACAGCACAGCGGACAATCTGGACTATGATTGGCAGCCAGGCGAGAACGGTCTGGGATCGATTGGCTGCGCTGAATGCCACCCCGCTTATTCGGAATGGTTTTCCGACGCCCATTCCCAATCAGCCCAGAATCCCCGTTTTCTCACCATGTATACTGGCACCGATACTGCTGGAAACCAAAGCCCGCTGACACAGTACGGTTTCAATCCGGAATATGGGAATTTCCCCCTTCGGCCCCAGGAAGGCGTTCCTTACTATGGCCCGGGGTATAAATTGGATTTCCCCACCGGCGCCGGGACCTGTGCAGCCTGTCATGTTCCTGCCCAGGCTGCTTACCCGGGGGCTGCCTACACCTCTGATCCCACCCTGGCAGAAGGTATGGAAACGGAAGGTATTTTCTGTGATTTCTGCCATAAGATTGGTGCGGTTACCCTCGATCCCGCCAGTGGCCTTCCTCCCCAGAACATGCCCGGCGTGCTTTCCATCCAGCTCTTCAGGCCAGCAAATGATGGCGAAGATCTTTTCCTGGGAAATTTCGATGACGTAGCCGGCCCGGACAGCTATCTCCCTTTATACGAGGATTCCGCATTCTGCGCTCCCTGCCATTTCGGGGAATTCTGGGATATTGAAGTCTATAATTCCTATGGAGAATGGCTTGCAAGTCCCTACAGTGATCCGGACACTGGTCAAACTTGCCAGGATTGCCATATGCCAGCTGTGGATTATGAATTTTTTGTCTATCCCGAAAAGGGCGGAATCCGGCGCGATCCAGCTCAGATCCGGGACCACAATATGACGGCCCACCTCGAAGAGGTGTTAATGCAAGAGGCACTCAGCCTTGACGCAGCGGCCAAGTTGAATGGCAGTCAGCTCCGCCTGGATGTGGTGGTGGTCAATGACCTGACTGGACATGCTGTGCCTACTGACTATCCGCTCCGCCAGGTGATCCTGGTGATTGACGCAGTGGACGAAAATGGGGCGCGATTGGAACAGATTGGGGGCGAGAAGATCCCATTTTATGGCGGGGGGGGCGATCAGCAGGAGCTTGATTTCGCAGGCCTGCCAGGAAAGATCTATATGAAAGTGCTTCAGGAGATCTGGACCGAGTTTTACCCCAGCGGCGCCTACTGGAACCCGACCCGGGTATTGGATGACACCCGATTATTCCCTTTTGATTCTGATCGCAACAGCTTTACTTTTGCATTGGATGACTCCCAGACAGCAGAGATCCGTGTCCGACTGCTGTTCAGGCGCGCGCCAGCGGAGCTGATGAGTCAGAAAGGATGGAACGTCCCCGATATCCTGATGGAAGAGATCCTGCTCGAGGTTGGCAGGTAAATAATCAACCACCTGGGAGCCGCTTCTTTGCAGGATCAGGAATTTTCGGCTCTTCAGCCATCTGTTCAATCTGCCATACCGCATTTATCTCAGGGAGCAGGGGGCGATCCGGTCAGGTCCAAGCGATACATTCCATCTTCATTGGACCCGGCGTAGAGGTGATTTCCATCCGCGGAGATTGCCAGATCTGATATTGCCCTGGAATACAGGCCTTGGTTGATCTTTGTCCAGGTGACGCCCCCGTCCCCTGAGTAGTAAACTCCACTTAAAAAGTCGCTGGCAAAAACTACCTCCGGCCGTTGAGGATCAAAGACGATATCTGAGATTGAACCGTTGCTCTCCATGCCAGCGCTGACATTGAGCCAGTTCCTCCCTCCATCTGAGCTTGCGTAGAGGCCTTCCCGGTCGATGCTTGCCAGCAGATGGTCAGAATTCCAGGGATCGACCGCAACAGCATATGTTGACTCCGTCATGGTCGGAAGAGGAAGCTTCTGCCAGGATTTTCCACCGTTGGCTGTTTTGAATATACCTTGATCGCTGGCGGCATACACAATATCGGCGTTCTCCGGGTCAACGGCAAGCGATCGGATATCGCGCCCCTGTACGTTTCCATCCCCTGCGTTGTTCCAGGTTTTTCCCCCGTCCTTTGATACCATGAGGCCGGGACCGTTTACCAGGGGATCATTTGTGCAGCCCAATTCTTGATAGAGGGCGCATAACTCATGGGAGTAACCAGCATAGAGGCGGGTATTGTCAGAAGGGGCAAAGGTCATCACGGGGATTCCCTGTTGAGAAACCTCCTCAAACCCTGCTGTCTCCCGGGCATCCCAGATTTTGGTCCAGCTGAGACCTCCATCAAATGATTCTATGAACTCATTTTGGCCGGAGAAAATATGGCTGCTGTCAGCCGGATCGACGGTGATCAGACGGTACCCCTGGATATCATCTGGAGCGTAGCGTATACCTGTCCAGGTCCTGCCGGCGTCATCGCTGCGCCAAATACCACTGAAAGTCATAGCATAGATACGCTGAGGATGATCTGGGTCAAAATCGATCCCGAACACCTGGGCACCGGTGTAGCCGGAGCTGGCGGATGTCCAGGTTGCACCGCCGTCTTCAGAGATATAGTTGCCTCCCCCATAATTATTCACGAAGACACGATCCACATTCCGCGGATCGCACTGCATATCAATCGGGAAACCAGCTGAGATTCCCGGGGGGCTCCATGGTCTGGCAGTCAGCTGCCAGGTAAGGCCTGCGTCGGTGGTGCGGTACATTGAAAACCGCGATGCGGCATACCCGATCCTGGGATCAGATGGGCAAAGTTCCACTGAGGTATATTCCTCAACCTCATCAGGGACAAGGGTTTGGGTCCAACTCTCCCCCCCATCTTCTGTCCGGTACACACCCAGGGGGAGGGGATTCCCGGAGTCCAAAAAGGACTCCCAGTAGGGTACAGCTTCCGGTCCACCCAGATGGCCCACCGCAGCCAGCAGCACATCGGGATTATCTGGATGCATATACATACTGCCTACGTAGAGGTTTCTCAAGCCATTTTCCTTGCCCTGGATGCTCCAGGTCTTGCCACCGTCCGTGGATTTGAGAATGCCCAGGCCTCCCATGGGATCCTCCTCTGATTCCGCTTCTCCTACTGCGCTGCGATCGAATATCCCTGTCGAGACATATAGTTCATCTGGGTCTTCGGGATTGATCCACATGTATCGTGTGAGGGAAGATGGCATACCTCCATCCCAGATTTTGGTCCAGTTCTGTCCAGCATCGGTGGTCTTGTAGATAACACCTCCGACGCCACCTTTCCAGGGCCTTGGGCCGCCCAAAGATTCGTCATTGGTCTCACCCATCGCGTAGACGATCTCAGAAGAGCGCGGGTCTATCGTAAATCCCCGAAAAGATAACTGATCGTATTCGATCTCAATCCCATTTTCCCTCAATTCCCAGGATTTTCCTCCATCAGCCGAGCGGTAGATATGCCCGTGTCCGATGGTTCCGATCCAGATGATTTGAGGATCATGTGGGTCAACTGTCAAACAGAATACGCCTTTTGCGTCATTAGAAGGCCCAGATTGGCCGACAATTCCCGTATTGCTTTCATGCCAGGTTTTCCCGTTATCGGTGCTGATGTGCACTCCGGAGTTGGCATCGGTTACATACCAGATATCCGGATTATCGAAGTTGTAGCGAATGTCATATCCGGTACCTCCTGGTGGGCCGCCAAGGCGGACCCATTCCCATTGAGAGGGTTCCAGCTGATGGATAGGTTGATCCTCGGCGGGGGATTTTTCATGAGCTGAGGTTGGTGATGGCAATGCAGCGCCGGGCTCCTCCTTTATGGAGGAATCAACGTCTACAGCCTGGCCATTGATATCCTCCACGGTGATATGGTCAATAGTCACCCGAAGATCGTCGATGGCCTCAAAGGATATCCCTCCAGCTGGCAGAGGCTCATTATCCTCAAATTCAATCACCAGATCTCCAAGATAAAAAACCCTGATGACCCCATCCTGGTATTGAACTTCGAGGGGGTGATATTCTAAAGGTTCCAGATCTGCTTCGTAGGCTGTTAAATGTTCCAGCTGGCCGTGGATTTCTTTCTGGAGCAGGAAACCATTGTCCCCCATGACCAGGAAATATGCTCCTTCCTCACCATTGGCGTGAAAGGCGATTAGCAAGGAACCGGAGCCTTCTCGTTGAATACGGGATAAATAAAGAAAATCGCTCCATACTCCCTCGAGGCTGGCAGAATCTCCGGGATCAAGATGAATTTTTTCTTGAGGTTCAGGCTCCTGCTGGTCAGGGGTTGGTTCAACCAGGGGTGTTTTGGGAACATCTGGGCTGCAGCTTGTATTCAGGAAAAGTAAGGGAACAATGAAAATAATGGCTATTTGCCCGAATGTTTTTTTCATTTATACACTCCTAATTGTGGAAAAAGGCGAGGGTCTACCTCTAGAGAGCTTGACAGCATGCAGGCTGGCTGATTCCCGGAATATTGGGTTATTTTTGGTAGTGTATCACCGATTAAGATAATGGTTGGTTATTAATAATAAAAGTGGGAATTGATTATCCAACAAATGCTTTGTTGTCAGTATCACCTGATTAGATAAGTTGCGCCGCCAGTGGTCAGTCACGGGCGGTGCCTGCACCGATCCTTCGCGCATCGAACAATCTGCTGTCGTCTGACATCCGATCAGGTTGCTGAATAATCGAGGAGCTCAAGGGGTTTGCATCCAACTGGAATTCAGGAGAACCAGCATATACATCAAAAAGTTTACCAAGCTACCGATGATATATACCTGCTAAGAAGTGAACTGTTCCACAGAAAGGTTGCCTGCGTTTTGCCATTTGTTCTTCCTCTGGTATGAACCCGTCCGAACCTAAATTCTTCTGAGGGTAGACCAGTTATTTGGGAAAATACATTGATTTTGCCTGGGAGACGCAACGCAAATCCAGTGGTATGCAAAAAAAGACAAGATTTCATCAAGGAATTGGATCCACAATGAGGCTTTGATTACCAAAAACCATAATCCAATAAAAATGTGAGCGATTTGCCCATACGGTACGATCAGAAAACTCACTCTAGCTCAATTTCATTTTCTCAATAGAATTTCCTACTGCTTGCTTCCCCACACTCGAACCACGCCATCGTCACCCGCTGATGCCAGCATGGTGCCATCAGGACTCCACGCCAGGTCATAAACCCAGCCATTATGCGAAAAAAGCATCTTGATGATCTCGCCTGTATCTGCCTTCCAGAGGAAGATATTCCCTGCATTATCCCCGGAAGCAATCACTTCTCCATCCGGGCTCCACGCCAAGGTGCCTATCGCAGCAGGATGGCCTTTACCATCATGGATGATCTCCTCTTCTTCAACATCCCAGATGATCATTCTTTTATCGTAGCTCCCTGAGCAGATCCTGTCCCCGCTGGGAGAAAAATCCAGGGCGTAAATAGATTCCTTGTGGCCTTCCAGGGTCTCATAATCATCATCCAGGTCCCAGATCCAGACATTCCCGTCCAATCCGCCCCAGGCAAGATGCGTGCCTTCCGGGTGCCAATGGAGGGCATTTGTAGAAAAAAAGAATTCCCTGCCATCAATTCCCTGGATGTATTTTCCATTGCGCGCATCCCAGATATTTAGATAGCCCACATCATCTCCTGAAGCAACTTTGGTTCCATCAGGAGACCAGGCGATGGAGACAATACGGGCAGGGTGCGGATCCGTGGAGTAGAGCTCTTCCCCGGTGTCCGGGTTCCAAAAATGGACCTTGTAATCAAGAACGCTCCCAGCGATTAAATTTTTTGTCGGCGACCAGCTGACCCCTTCAACGCCTCCACCCTCTTCATAGGCTGAGAATGATTTGATTTGGTAGCCTGTTTCCATATCCCAGATATAGACACTGGCAAACCCGTCCCCGGAAGCCAGCCGGGCCCCATCCGGGCTCCAGGCAACCGAAGAGGCTACCCCGATATGATTTCCAAAGGAGTAGATCACCTCATTGATCAGATTGGCTGAAGATCCTGGGGCCGCAATTTCCATGGTTGCAATCGGTTCGGTGGATCCAGGTAGGCTGTCCCATTTCTTCTGGAACCCATCTAGCGTGACCGTGCCTGTAAATCCATGATCCTCATCAGAAACCGCGATCATGAACAACTCATCGTGGGTCAGCATGTTCTCGATCAGGTCCAGCTCATCACTCAACCAGTCATCATCTGGATCTGAAGGGTCATCATAAAAATCGTTTTCCTCGATGAACCCCCCTGGAATAAGCGAAAAACAGATCTCATCTTCGTCACATTCAACGGGGAGAATTCTCGAGGTCGCAGCATCGTGTTCCCCGGAGCGATCTTTGAAGACCAGGAATAAATATCCCTCATCGACATCGACTACCTCCGGCATGATTAACATCACCGCCTCAACATTCCGCGTTTCACCCCGGGTCCCGATGATCAAAGGCAAGCTCCGGGGTCTATCCAGTTCATCATCCGGGTCATCTACGAGCGCCTTGTAGAAAAAGAAACATTCATCTTCTTCCAGGCATAAATACCCCCAGGTATCCGGGGCAATGTCGGAGAGGGAATCATCAAAAACTTCAGCGACCTCGGTTGGCTGGGGCGTGCTGGTTGGGGTTGGCGTGCTGGTAGGGGGTTCTGTGGGCAGCGGGGTAGCTGTGATGATCACCACGTGAGGAGTCTGGGTGGGAGGCGGTGTATCCGTGGGAGGTTCCTGAAGCAGCAACGATATGCATCCCTGCAGCATGAGGCCCATTATGCCAATTAACAGGAGTCTTTTGATCGGATTTGTGAGACGAGTATTCATGGGTCTGCCTCCTGGGGTTAATGAGTATATTTATCGAAAGTTTTATATCGGATCGAACCCTAACCTAATACCTGCTAGGCAGCCGCTGTTTTTTTTCCGGCTTTTCTGCAGGCTTTTTTATACGACCTCATGAACTTCCTTTCATTCTTGAGTCCCGGGACCAGCTCAAGGCACTTTTCATAGGTCGCTGCCAGCTTGCCGTGTTCCTTCAATCCCTCATATACGGTGAGCAAATTCCGGTAGAAAGGTAACTTTTCTTCTGCAAAGACCAGGCCCTTTTCATAGACAGTCTTTGCCTTCGGGAACTCTCCCATTTTTATATAAACCAACCCGGAGGCCAGGAAGGAGGTGACATCCCTTGGTTTTCGCTGGATTGCCCGGGTGTAGTGTCTTTCTGCCTCCGGCAGATTGCCCATAAATTCCAAAGATTTCCCCTGGGTGAGGAGATAGGGGTGGTTCAGCCCTTTTTCCTTCAGGGTGGTGATGATGTTGTCCAGATGGGCATCCGCCTCCAGGCAGTGCAGCATCTCCACGCTGTCTGCCAGATAGGGAGTGGCTTCAATCTGCTTGCCGTTGTGGGTGAAATCATTTTCTCCATTGAGCAGGGCGAGCACCGCTTTCCCCGTGCTTTTTTTGATGGAGTCGAGCACTTTCGGGACAGAGTCGATCGGTAGATGGATGCCGTGGGAGCACTTCTTACACTCCTTGATGACCCGGACTTTTTTCCCCAGGGGGATCAGGGGGATGTAGTAGATGTGGCCCCATTTCTTGCCATCATAGCTCGTGTTCTCTGTGTATCGACCGCAGTGGTCACAAATTCCCCACCCCCTGACTTTATTGTCTCGCCCGTACATTCTGGATCCGTATAAGACCATGGCAGACTCCTTACGGTAGCTGAGAATTCAAGGCGGGTTTCTTCCTTCTATTTTAATAGCTTCTCGGTACCCTGGTGACCGGTTGGGAGAGGGACATTTCCTGCATCCAGGGTGCCTGGTCCAGCAGGGTATGCATCCTGTAATCCTCAGGGCTGCGCCAGATCTTTCGCAGCGGCGCATAGCCGTGATGCTTCTGGTAAGGCAGATTCCCATCCAGCTGAAAATTTGTTTCCCACCAGGGGTCATCCTCTTCAAGTTTTAACCGGTCCAATGTAACTGTCCATCCCTCGATGCCAGCTTCCCTGATTGCCCTGAGGATTTCTTTTTCTCGCCAGGGGGTCCCATCAATCACCCAGGCCTGTACCGGGTTACCCGGGAGTTTGTGCCAGATCCTGCCGTACTTCACGATCTTCTCCCGGCTCTTGGGAATTGAACCGGTGTCCCGATCAAACTCCAATAGCACCTCCCTGGTTGCCTGGAGGATCTTTGGGCCCTGGACAAGGCCATCCCTCCAGGTCCGCCGCCAGTAGCTCAGCACAATGACCGCATCCGGGACAACCCAGTGAACCTGCCTGGTAGCCAGGTCCTGAAAGTAGATCCGTTTCCCGACAATCGTATCCACATACACATCTACACCCCCGTACGGCCTGGCTAAACGCGCCGCGTTATCAACCAGCCCCAGTACGAACCGCTGCACCTCGCAGGTGTGTTCCTCGATCATCAGCAGTGCATTCTCTGAGTAGAAAAGATCTCCATCGGGATCCTTCTTCTGCGGCCAGGATTGGAAACGTCTCAGCTGTTCCTGGCTGGTGCCCCAGTAGTTTGCTAGGACTTCCAGCCCGACCTTGGAGACCTTGGTTTCATGAGGGGAATTGGCAGCTTTTTTAATCAACCCCAGGTTTTCTAATTGGACGTATTTTTGTTTTGCTTTCCGCAGGGCTTTATTCTGCCTGGATTCAGTGATTCCTGTCCCGGTTGCTGCATGGGAGACCAGGTAGGATAGCTCAGGAATACTGAAGAGCGGATTATCTCCCAGGATGGTTAGCAGTTTAAAATCGATTTCCTGGAGCCGCAAAAAGAACTTCCCGATCTCAATTTCCTCCTGGTTGTAGGCTTGTCGTTTCTGCCGCTGCTTTTCAAGCAGGGATTGGACCTCCTGTTTTTCCAGGGGCTTTTTGATAAAAAACTGGTGTTCTGAATACCGGTGATCTTCCCCGGGGAGATAAGTGGTATCCTCCATGGCACAGATCTTCAGGTTTGGGATTCCCTGTTTCCAGTTTGCGATGATGTGCAGTTTGATCAGCTCTGCCCTTTGGATGGATGGGGTCAGGATCAGGTCGGAAATGTTGGGGGCAGTCCGATCCGGAGATTGGTGAATAAAAACCAGTGTCTCCACATTCGCTTTTCCCAGGTCCACCCACACCCTCATCCAGGATTTTTCCTCATTATTCAAAAAGGCAAGCAGATCTGATCCCCAGGCCCCCGGGGATGCCCCGGTCCAGAGCAGATCCCTGCCGTAGTTTTTACAAAGGAAGGTTTTGGCGATCTCTCGCCTGTGAATACCGGGCAGGGAGGAAATGTTTTCCTCAATCACTCCCCAGCCTGTACCGATCCCAGGGACCGTCAGGCGCCTGAATTGTTTTTTATTGGCCAGTTCAGGTAAGTCAGGCCCAAATAGATATTCCAGGACAGGTTGACTGGTCCAGGGATGGAAGCTCAAGAATTTCTGTAACGCCTTCTTTTTACTCAAGGAAGCTCTTCCTCGTCAAACATACTGATCGCGTCCCCTTCCAGCTCTGTGAGCGCCTGGTCAATTTCCTCCCCGAGTCCTTGTATTTTGTCGTCTCCTGGGGGATTGTCCTGAAGCAGGGATTGGATGAGCTCATCGCCCTGGCTTTGCACACCCATTTTTTTGAAATATCCTCCGCCCGACCCTTCACTGGAAACTCCGCTCAGCACCCGGCCGAAGCTGTCCCTGATATAGGTCAGGGAATCCATTCCCTGCCTGGATGCAATACTGGCGGGTGTGCTGTATCTGGCCCGGGCCTGAAGCGCTTCCTGAATCTGCTGCTCCGAGACTTCCAGGGGGGGAATCACCCGCATTGAGAACGGAGGGACTTTCTCACCATCCTGGTTGACCATTGACACCCAGACGTGATACGGGGGAAGCTGTGTGAGGGTGGTGGGATCCACCCCGCCATCTTCCGTTCGGAATTCTTCCTCGGATAACTTTTCCGCGTCCTCCCCGTTCACCCGGAATGAAAACAGGGAGTGAGATCCGCCCAGGATGATCCCGGGCATGTTGTCTCCCAGGTTTTCCCGGATGCTGGCCAGGGACTGGGTGCCAATCACCAGGTTGAAGCCGTGCTTTCTCATCTGGCCCAGGATGGTATCCCAGCGCACACCGGCGATGGTCTGCATCTCGTCCACCACAAACGTGATTGGAATGCGCTCTTTGACCCGGTTGGCAATCTGGTGCATGACAATTTTCACCACCGCGTTGATAAACAGGGCACCGGTGAAGGCTGCCATATCCTCGCCGATAATCCCGGAGCGGGTGTTGATGATCAGGATCTTCCGGTTCTGGATCACCTCCCAGAGGTCCAGGTCGGAGGCGGGAGCGTTGTAGAGGCTGTTAGCGGGTTCTTCTGCAAACCGGTCCGCCTTGGAGAGCACCGGCATGATCACCTGCTGCTTGAGATGCCTGTTGATGTTGGCCAGCTGCCCCTGGTAGTACATGTTCAGCAGGTCCGTGAGCTCCTCCCCCTTGCCAATTTCTGTTTTGATAAACTCGGTCCAGAGCTCCTTATCTGCCATCAGGAAGGGCGTGATCAAGTTGGGACCGAACATATTCCCCCGGCCGCGCTTTTTATTGGCCAGCGCCACGGTGAGGATGGTCCGCTTGTAGGGAATCTGCATCCGCGGGCCCCAGTACTTGCCGAAAAGCGCCTGGCCGATATCCATGAAAATCTGGGCAATCGTCTGGGGATCCAAACCCTTCTGGGTGGGGTCCAGGGGGTTGTAGGTCATGATGTAATCTTTCGCGGCAACATCCAGGTAGTAAACCCGGTCCCGCACAACCTCTGGAGAGAGCACGCCCAGGAGCCGTTCTGCCAGGTCGCCGTGGGGGTCGACAACGATCACCGCGGGCTGTTCCGGATCCTCTTCAGCTGAAATCCGGACAATGTGCTCCATCAGGATCGATTTTCCCATCCCGGGTTTACCGACCATGGTGATCCCCCGCCGCAGGGCACTTGCGTTCAGATGCACCTGGAACTCTTTTCCTCCCGGGAGGCGGGTGTCGCCAATAGGGGCAAGGCCTCCAATGTCATCCGGGGAGGGGGCCCGGAAGGCGATGGTATTGACCTTCACCCCGTCCATGCTGGTTCTTTTATCGAGCAGGGGAGGATGCCAGAGACCGGCTGCCTCAAGCGGGCTCAGCCAGAGGACAGGGGGTTTCTCTTGTTTGATGTCAGTGATCGGCCACAACGTGGGGTCCTCAAAGGAGCTGGCTTGCAATGCGCTGAAGGCGTTCCCGCCGCTCACGCTGTACTGATTGAGGGTCGAGGTTAACCGGCCAAGCAGTGCGAGACTGCGCTCAGGGTGGCTGGAGACGGCAATCACCCGGAGATACGACTTGACCAGCGTATGGCTGTAGATCATCTTATTCCGGACCAGGTTCAGGTCTGTCCTGTCCCAGTCATCTTCCCCCATTTTATTGAGAAAGGTGGACAGGAGAATGGATCCAGCTACAGACAAAACAGCCAGGCCACCTGCCGCAAGCCAGTAGCCAAATGTGAAAAGCATCACCGCCAGGCCCAGCCCTACCAGGCCGCCAGAAATTAAACCAACGGCGCGGAAGTTGAGGTCAGAAGGATGTCGTACCTGCATGGGAGAGCTGATGGAGGATGCGTTCTCATCCACCAGGTAGCCGCGCTGGGATTCCACCTTGAGCCTTTTTTGAACCCGCTCCTCCCACTCTGGCGCCTCTTCTCCAGCCAGGAAGAACTGCAGCCAAACACCCTCATCCTCAGATAAACCAGAAAAGGCAGACAGGATATTCACAACCGGGTCGCTTCCATTGTGGAAAGATTCCCAGGTTTTAATCGGCAGCCAGCCTGGGTTTTTGAAGCCTATCCAGCTGCCTATCGCTGTACTGCTGGCGGCAAGAAAACCATCTGCAGCGGGATCGTTTCCCTGGATATTAACCTGCAGCTTGGGGTAGGCAGACTCCAGTCGTTCGGCTGCGAAGGCAAGGGTTTCTGTTTTTCCCCGGAGGAGAAACTGCCTGCTGTCACCCCGGGCGTAGATCTCCAAGCTCAATGGCATCGGGAAGCTGCGGATCAAATCCGCAACCCCCTCGACATCGATTTCATTCCGGGAGGGAAGGGTGATCAGGGCAACCTGGATCGAAGCACCTGGAGAAACAAAACGTGTTCTCGTGGGTACATGTTTCCCCCCCGGAGGGTTTTGGATAGAGGATACAGCCCAGGCCGAGTCCACTCTGCGCATCTGTCCACCGCAGGCAGGGCAGGACATCCCCAAGCGGGTCGCTTCTTCCAGATCGTATCTGGATCCACAATCACAGATAAACCACAACTGGTGGGTCATCACCAATTCGCAAAAATGATAGCAATAATGATCATTACCAGAGTAAAACCACCCATGATGGCCAGGATCCTGATTATTCTTCTTCCGCTCATGAGTTCCTCCTGTGAACTGATGTCATTTACCTTATTCGGTAGGGCACGCTGCTTTTTTATATCCATCATAAAAATAGTTCTGGGGATCGACCCACACATAGCTGTTGTCCCCGGTTTTCTTTTTGATACCGTAGTGCAGATGCGGGCCGGTGGAGTTTCCCGTATTGCCCACCTCCCCAATTTTTTGTCCTCGCTCGACGACATCTCCCCTGGCGACTGAAAAGGCACTCAGATGGGCGTAGTATATTTGGATCCCGTTATTTTCAACCACAACCAGCCCTCCCCAGGGTCCGTTGTCACCCACCCAAACTACTAAACCTGCCATGGTGGTGATCACAGGGGTGCCTACCACTTCGCTGAAGTCAACCCCGGTGTGACTTTGATAGAGGGGGTCCCGGAAGACACATTTCAACACAGTTCGTTTTTTAAATGGAACCCCTTCGGGCCCAGATGGATCTGTGGGATGCACGTAGTCCTCCCAGCCAACACCCACCCCCGCATTGACTGCCCCGTTATCCCGGCGCTCCCGGCCCCCTGCAACAGGCTGGGGGGTTCCCAGCATCCAATCCTTGATCTGGCCCCTGGTAGCTGGTGGTGAGATTGATCTCATCGCCTCCACCACTGCCGTGCTTAAGGCAATGAATCCCAGGACTGCCAAAAATGTGGCTGCCAGACATCCGCCGAGAACCTTCACACCCTTCAGCATCCAATGTCCTTACCTGCGTTATAAATCCTGGATATCCATCGCTTCTGCCAGCTTTTCAATTTCTTGATTGGAACTGATGCCGTAATCCCTTTTAAATTCATCAATCTCCATGACAATCTCAAATTTGGCTTTCTGATATGCTTCCTTGGCGATCTCAACAGCCGAACGGGAATTGTCATCATTGAGCCTTCTGGAATGATCCAGGAGGAGATCTGCAATATGAAATACTTGTTCTTTCGAAAGGACTTCTAATTCCTGATTGTCTGCATCTTCAAAAAAATCTGTAATGGTTTCTTGCCAATCGGGAATAAGACCCACTTCAGCCTGGCTTGTTTCATCAATGCTCAGGCTGCTATCCGGGTGGGTGAAGACAACACCCCCTTTTACGAGTGTGTCCCACTGCAAATTTGATAATGATTGATCTTTTCTCAGCACATGAATGAGGGCTTCTTTTTCCCTTAGCCACTGGTCTTCCGGGCTTTCCAGATTTTCATCTTCGGTGATTATCTTGGGGCCTATCCAATCTTTATCAGATTCGTAATGTTCTTTTCTCCGGTACCAGGACCCGTTATTAAGGGCAATTCTGCCTTTTAGAAATTTGCTCTCAAAAATCCAGATTCCTGCAGTGCCGATCACCAAAATATCAATATCCAGGTTGTGATTAACCAACACTCTCCACAGGCAGATATAATCTTCGGGAAAGAAGGTAAGCCTTACAATCAATCTTCCCTCACCTATCATGCCGTAATCCTCAACTATTGTTTCCATTAATTCTCTCTCACCCTTCAGGTTTTCCACATAATATATTCTTTTATCAAGATCTTCCCAGCCCAGACTATGTTTCCATTTATTTGTAAGATTTAAATAGAATAATGGTGCGTAATATTTACTTATCCGGGGTTCGGAAATTAGCATGGGTGGGTTTTTCTTAATTTTATTCCCCTGGGATAACAATACTAAAAAGACAATTCCCCCGGCAGCAAAAAATGCGGGGAGGTTGCAGAACAAATAAGATAAAAAGCCAAACGTGTCAGTGTTGAAACTAAGAAGCCCAGCGATGATAAATGGATAGATCGCTAACCCAATAATCAACGCAGAACCAAGTGCCACCATTGAATTCTTGTTTTTCTTGAGCTTGTCTTCCCACTGTTGGCGAATAACCTGATTCTTGTGCTTTGTTTCCTCAATGAGCTCATCATGTTTATCTGAAGCATCTTTCTTCCGGACGCTGTATACCTGATCGAGTGTTTTGCCAAACTCCTCAACCAGACGCTCTTCAAGTTCCTGGGCTTTTTGATACCCTTTTTCAAAGTCATAGACGCTTCCAGAAATGACCCACATAGTCATGTTGACCCACTCTTTGATAGTTAGAGAACCCCACCCACATCTTCCGGTACAAAATTCCTGACGATCTTGGTGCCCACTGGCAGCTTCATAACCAGCTTCCCGGTGGGCATCTCTACCAGCGTGTTGCGGATATGATCCGAAAAATGCAGCAGCTGCTGGAGACCATCAGCGGCATAATCGGTCTGCGACATCAGGATTGTGGTGCCAATGATTTTGAGGATCCTGCGTCCAATTTCATGATGGAGGAATTCATCCACTTCCTGGGTGGCCATCCATAAAATTCCCTGGCGTTTGCGGTACCGCCGGGCCATGTTCTCAATCGCTTCAGCGCCGCCGGGTGCCTTGAGAAGCGCCCAGACCTCATCCAAAAAGACATCGGTAATATGCGAAGGATCCTTCTTGTGGCGGCTGACGGTTTCCGACCAGATGATGCTCATCACCTGCCAGAGATAAGCCCGCTTCCTGATATCCGCCGCTGAGGCCGTGTGGACATCTCCCAGGCCGAAAACCACCAGGCGCTCATTGGAAACATCCAGCGTGGAGGGGGTGTTGAAGAATTGGGAATAGACCCCACTGGCGTATGGTTTCAAACCTGCCGATAAGGACCTGCCGATCTCTCCCATGTGATCGAGGATGTCAGCGATGTCAGAAAGAACGGGCGCTTTTTTGGGCGACCAGGCCTCAGGGTCCAGGCTTCCCAGCCGGTCCTTGACGGCTGCCTCATATGCCTCAGCCAGCAGGTTCCATTCCTGGCCGTGGGTGATCTCCCTGCCCAGTACTGTCGAGGTAAAAGCAACCAATTGCTCCACACCGCTCACCAGGGGCTCCTCATCATCGAGAGGGACGTCCAATACGTTGATCCGGTCCCCGGAACTGGCTCCGACGTTGACATACCTGCCGCCAAAGGTGTTTACAAAGTCCTCCATCTCGCCTTCCAGGTCGATGGCAAAAACGGAGTTTCCCCGCATCAAGCCGATCAGCATGTTCGAGCGCAGCCAGACGCTTTTCCCCCCACCCATTTTCCCGATAGCCAGCAGAGTGGGGGAGCGCTGATTGTTTTTCCCGAGGGGATTGAAATAAAGGGGCGCCCCGCTGTTGAGATCCACGCCCATATACCGCCCACCCTCCTCAAACAGCCGGGACTGCGGGGGCCAGAAAAAAGTCTGCAGGGCGCCCGGGGTCATGTTGCGTTTCTTTTGCTGGGTGGCCATATGGGATAGGGGTAGGGCAGTTTGCCAGGTGTGAAGCTGGTTATGGGTGGTAGCAAAAAACTTCGCACCCAGGGTGATCAGGATGTTCTCCATTTTCTGGGAGCGGCTTTTGAGCTCATCCAGGTCCGCTGCTGCGACCAGGATGAAAAAGCGGATCGATATCGGATTTTCCAAACCCATTTCCATCTTCGCCCGGGTGAGCTCAACCTCTCCTGCCTCCTGCTCCGAATCGAAGCTGGCGATAAACCCCTTGGAGCGCCGCATATGGGAAACTCCCTTGAGGGAGGTTTCTTTGCTGCGCAGCCTTCCGGCAATTTCAGCTGGATCTTCGACATAAACAAACAAGGACCCAAGGAACCCGCCAGGGAAGCTGGTCAATTGCTGAAGATGGACAATGGAACCCGGATTGTAGTCATAGACTGAGTACCCTTTCAAGTAGACGCCATCGATATAAATCGCGTTCGGGTCTTCCCTGACATTGTCCGGTGCCAGGACTTCGGCAATTTCCGCCGGGGATGCCTCAGGAGAGAGCCATTTTCTATCGGGTACAGACCGGCGATTTGGATGATCGTCTTGTTTGCTGAGCACCTTTTGAAGCGCTTCCGCAGCGGTGCTGTCGGGAGCACCTGTGGTTGTCGGGTGCAGGACGCGCCAGACCACCTGGGCCATCCCCGGTCCGTCCAGCGGGATCAGTTCTAATCCTTGATTTTGAAAGGCTTGCAGGAGCAATCCCCCCTGTTGTTCAAAGAATTCCCTGGCCACCTGGGTTCGATTGGTCAGTTCCTCGACGAATTTCCCGTTTCGGCTGCCCAAACCAAATAATCCTCCTGAGGGTTGGAGAAACGGCATGTAGGAAAGGGTGATGATCATTCTCCAGGTGATGGGATTGACGCTGCTGTACCAGTTTGTGATCAGCGCCATATAGCTACGAGCAGAATGTTCAATACTGTCAGCTTTGAGGCTGTTAATATCAGACCCTGGGTTAGAAGGTGGCCGGGCGCCGATCTGTGCTCCCGGGAATGGGTCCGGATCAGCGGCATCGGGGCGATGCTTTTGACTGATTTGTGCCCAATTTTGCTGCATCTGGAAAAAATGTTCCAGGTCCGGGGTGGGGTCCATGGGTTCAGGAATGACGGTAATTTGAAATTTCATTTGCGGGGGTAAACTGGACAGCACCCGGGAATATTTCTTCTGGATTATGTCAATACCCTCTCCCCCGGCCTCGGCAGTGATGGGGGGGAACTGGTACATCTTGACGAATTTTTTATGGGAGGTGATCAACATGTCCGGCAGGATTTTCACCACAGGCACCAAGCCCAGGGTGTCTGCTTGAGGTTGTGAAAAATCCTTTTGCTCGGGGGATTGGATATTTTCCTGATCCCCTCTGTTACCAAATAATTTCTTCATCTCAGAATCCTGAAAAACTTGAAAGTAAGGTCTCTAACCCGCCGGTCCACACCCAGGTCAGAATGCCAGCAACCAGTGCAAGCCCGAGGATATTTAGCAGGGTGGCGCTATTGAGCGGGAGGGAGCGGATTTTGAACCAGCCCTGGGCCCTGTTGATTTGTTCCAAGGATGGCAGCTGGCTGACATCCCAGGCAGCTTCTGATTCACTGATCCCTGTTCCTGATCCTTGAAATGAATCTGGTGTGGCAAAAGGGTCTGTCTCATCCGGTTGGTCTGTGAAGTGGCGCTGGTGCACTTTGGGACGGCGCTGAAAGCGAATAAAATCTAAGAGAACCTCTTCAAATTTCCGGTTGGATCCGGGTTCCCTCCCGATCGCAAACCAGACGCCAAAAGCGGCAAAGAGTGTACCCACCCCGATTTTTACCGGCCATCCAACCGGAAGGGCAACACCGATGATGATTCCCAGCAGCAGCCCTCCTCCGACAAGCAGAACTTCCCGCAAACCAATCCCCACAAAGGAGACGAAACTGGTTTCTTCTAAATCAAAGGCAGGTGGGACACTGTGGTTCATTACAGGTTACCCGAATTGTGGTCTATCCAATCTTGAAGATTCATGTTTGCTGCTTTGTTGATGATCTCTCCATACGATAGATTACCCTGCTCTCGTAAGTTGCGAACAACGTCAACTGTTTGATTACTTAAATTTGGCGTTACTTTAAGGGGTTCACCAGCTACACTCCAACGGTTCCTGTGCTCATTCATGATTATTTGATGGCTGGCTGCCATGTCTGCGACATGAGGATCAATATTGTTGTATTGATTTGGGTAAATAATATTTGGTGCCTTGAATTTATTAGCGGAATGACCACTAATCGCAAGATAGCTGGCTTGGGCTCTGGTAAACTCCTTAGCTTGTCGTTTTATCCCATGAACCCCCGGTTCATGTCCCATAATATTAAAAAATGGTTCTAATAAACCAGCATTTGCAGCAGCATCCATGGATACCTCTGCGGTTTGTTTACCAAGCTCGGCTCTGTACAGATATTGATCTTTATCAATATCCTCACCAAAAGAAGCTGCTTTTTTGTCTGTATTAAATTGTTCGATTGCTTCTTTGAAACCTTCTTCACTTCCTGACAACGCGAGGTTTTTATTAGATGAGGAGAGGCGGCTGTTGATTTCCGCATTGCGTGTTTTGATGTCGCCCCCTTTTGACAATCCCTTGCCAAAACTGCTTACAATTTGATTGCTGGACCCTCCCAGGGCGGTCCCAATTACAGAAGAAAGCTGGCCTGTACGGGTTACATCGGCTCCTGAACTGACCGCGCCTGACAGGGACCCCCCTCCGCTGCCTCCTAGACCCCCTCCCAATTCTGCACCGGCGACAGCCGATAACCCGCCCGCACCTAACGCACCAACACCTATAGCTATCCCGCCTACAGCTGCGCCCATAGCAACAATACCTTCGATTGTTCCCTTGATCTTATCGGCGACTTCTAAGGCTGCGCCGTAGACCAGCTTCCCTAACGAGGTATTGATCGCTATTAAGACGCTGATTATTCCCACCATGATTACCAGGTTAAACACAGTTTCCAGGGTTCCCTCTTTTAGAGCAGCTGCCACTTTTTGCACCTTAATTGCGATACCCATTACAAAGGTATTGATCGGTAAAATCAATAAGGTAACAAAAAATGCCTTAGCCCATAAACCTCTCATCCACCCCAGGGGTCTTACTGCTCCTAAAATCAACATTATGGGCGCCATACCAACCACGAGAACCAAAACAACTTCTCGTGCCAGAAAGGCTATCAATACAGACCCCATGAAAACAGTCAAAAACACAAAGGCAAATGCAAACCAGATCATCGCCAGTACAGGTGCATTGGTAGCAAAGTTGATGGATTTCATCTTTATGCCAGCAAACACACTTTCTTGAACTGGATAATCATAAGCAATCGCTACTGCTATGTTGTTTGCTAACTCGATCGCTTGCTCCATGAGGAGGTATGATGCTAAAGCAATCGCAACAGAAACAACAAACTCAGCTACAGCTTCAAGTGTATTGGCATACCCGGTGACGGAATACAACCCATTTTTCATAGATGCCCAGACGGTCAGGGCTGCAACCAGTGGGATCAAGGCAAAGGCCACCTTTCTTGTTTCGCGCCAGGTTGTCAACCTAACTTCTTTCATAGTTAGGCCGTCCGTGTAGTTTTCATCAGGGAATACGATATTCGATATATCTCTTCCTAAACCCATTAACTGTGAGGAATCACCCGTTATGCCGTCTACCGATTTCTCAAATATTGTGGTCAGGGATCCGACAATTGCATCCGCCAGAGTCGGGTAATCAAAGATGATGTGGAAGATCTTTTGGATAATTGTTTTGCGTCCACCACCATTATCGTTCCCGTTGTTTGACCCGGGCTCAGGTGTGCCAGGCTCCGGCTTAGGGGTGGGTGGTGGCGGGGTTCCTTCCAGTTCTGGCAGGCTGTTTGTTGAGGCTGAAACGGTCCTTACAGATTGTGTGGTGAGAACCACCAGCAGTACTATGAGTGCTGCTGCATAAATCCAGTATTTTGTCTTCATGTTTGACCCGGGAAGGTCCCTTGTAAAGTTTGAGTGTCACCAGCTTGGTGTGCGGATATCTATGTTTGTTGGCACCAGGTGAGACACGTTATCAATGACCAGGTTGAGGATTGGGAGTGTTGCCAGGAACAGAACAAACATCACGATTCCCATAATAAAGTTCCAGGTGTGTCTGGATGCCATGCCGGCAACACCGATCTGCTGCGCGACATTGATCGCGAATCCGTTCTTCACCCCCCCAACGAGCACCACAATAAAGCTCAGGGTGTACATAAACTTGATGGCCAACACACCCAGGCTTTTGAACGTGTCAGACAAGATGGTCAATGCTTCTCCGGGGTCATCACCGCCAAAGGCGCCCTTGGCCAGGGCAGTGGAAGGGGCGATAAGGGATACCGTTAGAACCAGGACGACCGGGACAATGATCAGGTGTTTAGATTCTCGCATAGCCTACTCCTATTTGAATACTACATCCAACATACTTCCAGCGATTATTACCGATAGTATGGTTAGCAATCCGCCACCGATCAAAATAACTCCGTTTGATAAAACCCGGGATACGCCGGTGGGGGAGCCCGTTATGGTTGCTAAATGACCAGCCATCCCGGAACCAATGGCAGAAACGGTGGTGTATATTCCTGCCCCTCCCAGTAGCGCAGAGATGAAAAACCTTGCCAGCGCTTCCCAGACAGCATATAGATCAGCAGGAGAACCCGGGTTTGCGTCTATGCCAGTTCCGATTTGGCGCAGGCCATCTGATAGGGGGACAATATTAGCGGCCAGAGCAAGAAGGATGACCATTCCCAAACCCTGCTGCAGCGCCCGGGAATATCCAAGAGCATCGCCTGTACCTCTGGCGAGCTGGGCCCTTACCAGGTTGAGCAGGAACCCAACCCCAAACGCGACCGAGATCCCTGCTACAATCACCCGGGCCATCTCCGTGCTTTGCTCATACAGCCAATCAATGCCATCGGCAGACCCACTTGCGGCCACTGGTGCTACATTAGTGAGCGCAATAAACAAAACCATGAGGAATACTTTAATGTATTTCATCTTCATTCCCTGGGGCCGGGTAAGAATTGGCTGCGCCTGGTACATTGCCGGTGAAAAAGGTGGATTGTTACCAGGCGGTTGCGGCGATGCCGCTTATAAGAAGTTTGCTGGCAATCAATCGGCCCACGGCGACCAGCACAACCAGGATGATGGCGGCCAGTGCCACATACTCCATGCCATCTTGACCAGAATTTCCATCGACAATGGTTCCTGAAAATAGATTTGTGATCATTTTTCACCTCTTGGTAGACTGGGGTTTTGCTTATTCTCAATGTAGCATACT
>CAZUMA010000021.1:31149-33112 GCA_964621835.1 uncultured Anaerolineales bacterium
AGGTCCCGGAGCCTGACTGAGCTGCGGGACCTGATGGTGTGTTGCTTGAAGGTTTGTATACAGTTTTAGATCTTGCTTTTGAAAACCTGAATTTAAGGGAAGTTTCGAATGATCCCAACAAAATGGCCTGATCCTTCTTTTTAGTCGAATTATGGGTTTATTGTTGATCGCAATTTGAGGTTTTATTAAGCTTCTCTACAGATACGGTCTGGTCCTCGTCGAATGCCAGAATAAAACTAACCTTCTGTGCCGCGGATCAAGGACTTGGCAGGAAATTTTACCTTGCATTCGCTGCACCAAATGTCTGAAGCCAAGAAGATAAAAAAAGGACAGCCTACAGCCCCGGCCCGTAAAGACCCGGGTGTGTAGGGAAGGTGTTGATTCTTGGCCCGGGGTGAGCGCCCGTGATGAGAACCACTGCTCCGCGGGTTCCGAGGGGAAGGCCCGCTTGCCTGTGCGATTTGAAGCTCGGCACCCCCCTCGTTGGCAGCAAGAAGAGTGACTTTATGTACGCTGTCCAAAACAGGAAAAATCCTGTATCATCAATCCATAAACAAGCTTGGACCAAGAGGGAATTCCATGATGTCAGAGGTGAAGATCTATCAAATTAAAATCACGCTGGACCATATCAATCCACCCATCTGGCGCCGTATTCAAGTACCTGGGAATGTGTCGCTTCTCCAATTTCACTTTATCCTCCAAATTGCCATGGGGTGGACCAACTCACATTTACATGAATTTCAGATTGGCGAGGAGCGTTTCGGTACCTCGTTCGAGGACGATTGGGGCGGCCCGGAATTAGAATTAAAGGAAGAGGAGCAATACCAGCTGGAACAGGTAATCCCTGCCAGGGGAGACAGTTTCAGCTATCTGTATGATTTTGGAGACAGCTGGGAACATACCCTTGAAGTGGAGGAAATCCTGAGCCCATCAGCAGCTCAGTCCTACCCCCGCTGTCTGAGCGGCGCAAGAGCCTGCCCTCCAGAAGATGTGGGAGGGCCCTGGGGTTATGAGGATTTTCTGGAAGCGATCAAAAACCCGGACCACCCAGAGCATGAGGATTATCTTCGCTGGATTGGGGGTGCGTTTGAACCGGAAGCCTTCGATCCAGAGCAAAGGGATCTCGAGTTGGCGAATTATCGCCTGTCTGAGATGGTTCGGGTTTACCGGCGCCATTATCTCGGCGGAAAGGGCCCCGAACTGACCATGTACCAGGCGATTTCCAAATGGCAAGAACAGCTTACCAATGAGCAGCGCACACAGTTCGCTGAGCTGCCTCTACGTCGGGATGCTGTCACCCTGCTTACATATCTGGATAACCACAGCGTCCGGGGAACCCAGTCCACCGGCAACCTGACTCTCAAAGCCGTCCGGGAAGTAACTGCCATGTTCGTCGATCCTCCTGTGCTGGACACAAAGATTGGGGACCGGGTATATAAACTCCGTACTGAATTTGATATCTGGCCGCTTTATTTTCTCCACTCTCTTGTTGAGGTGGGAGGACTGCTTGAAGGTGGGCCGGGAAAGAAATTCCGTCTCACACCCACTGGGAGGGAGTTCTTGGATCTGGATTTCCCAATCCAGGTGTGGTTCCTGCTGGAAACATGGTGGTATCACGTCAATTGGCTGATCGCCTATCCTTACCAGGGCATGGGAGAACAGCTCCCCTTTGATTTCCCTTACTATACGGTGCACCGGCTCTTATCCCTGCCGGTAGAGCAGTCGGTTCTATTCCGGGATTTTGCAGATCGTTTGATTGAGAGGACTTTGCTGCGATGGGAGTCTGAAAACATGGCCCGAGCCCGGGATTCGCTGCGGAGCAGTATCAGGCGGATGGTGATTGATGTCCTGGAGAGATTCCAGGCTGTAGAAACGCAGATGAAAAAGGTCCCTCTGGGGAACTCCAGCTACCAAGAGCTGCACGCCTTCACGATCACCCGGCTGGGGAGGGGGCTGCTGGAAG
>CAZUMA010000021.1:33212-35596 GCA_964621835.1 uncultured Anaerolineales bacterium
GCGGGGCGGTTGCTGTATTTCGACCGCAGCGTTTCGATCAAATCATCTGCATGGTCATCCTGGCCGAGCTTGTACATCCGCCGCAGATACCGGCATGCTTCCTGATACCCCTTGCGGTGGACCTTCTCCTCAAGGATCTTCCAGACAATTCGCTCATAGATGGCACAGATTTCACGGGGAAAACGCGGTTCCAGATACTCCCGGTACTGCTCCACGGTCCCCTGGTTTGCCCGTTCTACGCTGTTTAGCAGGGAAGCCCACATCTCCTCTTTGACATAAATCCCGGCAGGAATGTGACTGTACTGTGGGGTCTGATCCGCCCGCGCGATCAAGAGATCAACAGCCTCGTTCCACGCCCCATCCGGGGTGGTCTCTTTGAGCAGGTCGTAGTACTGGAAATTGCCTGAAGAGAGAAAAAGTTCTTCGGCGAGTCGAATGATTTCCCCTTTGCGGTTTTCTCGTTGTGCGATTCTCAGTAACAGGTCCTGAAATGTACTCCAGTATTTATTTCGACCGGGGTCCTGTCCTTCCAGCCATTCGCTGCACAGCCCCCCCGCTTCCTGTAGGTTGCCGTGCTCGATGTGGAGATGCACCAACAGTTCCCGGAACGGTTCGATCTCCACGTGCGCCATCAGGAAATCGCGGCGGGCCTCGTTGTCATCCAATCGATTGACGACGGAATACTTCACGGATTCCGCCTGGATGTAGAGAAGCTGATGATACATGTCGCTGATGTAGCCGTCATCGGGATTTGGGCAGGCCATCTCGTCCAGTCGGTTGTATAGCTCCTGCCGCTGCTCTTCTGTACTGACCAGATCCGCCGCAATTTGTGCCAGTTCCCAACCCCAATCCCAATCTGAAAAACGGTCCTCTGCCGTTTTGGCAAGGCAGTAGCTAAATAGATGCCGCTGAGCATCAGGGGCCAGCTATTGTGATACGTCTGCCAGCCCACGCAGACCGGCGTCAATACAATCTCCCAGCATGTTGTTGGCATCACCAGAATTTGCAATCGAGGAGGCAGCAACTTCGATCACGGCCTGGTAAATGGATAAGGATGCTTCAACCCGGCCAGCGGCAGCTTCTGTGCGTGCGCGCCTGAGGAGCTCCCACACCCCCTGCCCGACGGGCAGGGATCCGCCGTGATTGGTGAATCCATATCGCCCCTGGATCCGATCTAGCATTCCTTTTACCAGCGCTTTATACTCCTGCTTGGATGTTCCTTCGTTCTGGTAGCGAGCCAGGATCCGGTTTGTGACCTGTCTGTCCCATTCCGCGATCTCTGTCAGAAAGTCCACCAGCTCTTCCTTGTCCTGCTTTTTCAGAAGTCGGCGCAGGATTTCTGTCGACGCTTCCTTCTTTCTGGGGGTGGGGGAAACAGGGTCGGCGGGGGGATTGGCTCCCTCAATGGTGTAGAGCACGGCGGCGATGTGCTTGCACGTGGGGCCCCAGTCATAGGGACAGGTGCACAGGCAGGAAAGCCCGCCGTCCGCCGTTTTTTCGATGGATACTGTGTAGAGGCGGGTTCCTTCGACCTGCGCGGTCCAGACTGTGGACCCCTCTTCCTGCACCTCCAAAACTTGTCCCTCATGCGCGTAGCGCCGGCCGTGTTCCAGGATTGTCGGGTCGATCTGCTGTTCAAAGTTTTCAAATGTCAGGGTCATATCTCATCTCAGAGGGGGTAGTGGAAGGTGGGGAAATGATAAAGTCCGGCGCGGGGATTGGTTTGGCCTGGGTGTGCAGGATGCTTTACGCAGCCGGGAACTGCAGGAAGCAGGGCTGATGCACTTCGGCTCGGTGCTTGAAGATCATCTATATGAAGCCGACCCGATAAGGCATTGGCCTTAATCCAACTCCCACCACGCGATGTGCTGGTCATACCGGGAATCATGCCAGAGAACTTTCTTTAACTCCTCGTACACATTGAAGACAAGGGGGCAGACAGCGCAGTTCTCAACGACCTGGATCAGGCGATGTACGAATCCCTGTTTATGGAGATGGGGGTATGATCGGCAGACCTGAGGTCGGAACGTATACACCATGCACCGGTTTCCCTTCAGAAACGGGCAGGGTGTGGCGTTTAAAGTGTGGGTGTTCTGATCTCCTATCGTGGTCAGATAGCACCGCGTGAGCTCCGCTTTGGACACGCCGAGTCCGGAAGCGAGGTTTGTAATATCCGAGGGGGAAAGGTTGGGCAGGATGTTGCGACAGCAATTTGCGCAGTCAAGGCAGTTAATCTGGCTCGTGATGTCCCTGTAGAGCTCGTGTACAAGGGCGTCGACCTTTTCTGAACGCAGATCTATCCCTTTCAGGAAAGCTCGGAACTCCCAGTTTTCCTCTTCTCTTTCCTGGGCGAGCTTTTTGATACGTTGGGGGTCGAGGATCCA
>CAZUMA010000021.1:35696-54315 GCA_964621835.1 uncultured Anaerolineales bacterium
GGAGGGTGAGACGTATTGCAGAAGCTGTTACTTTTCAACCTTCTGCTGTTTTCAAACATGGGCCCTTTCAGCAAAAAATAAAAGTGCTTACCTGCTGACCTTTTTTTCTGCCTCCCGGATTCCCTGCTCCATCAGTGCGGTGGGATCCTCAAGGACTTTCCCATGCCCGATTGCCAGCCTGCTGGGGTTTGTGTCTTTCAGTTTCCGTGCGGTGGCCAGGGAAGTAGGCAGATGCCAGGTTCCTAAAGCGGGTAATGGAAACCTCCAGCGGACGACGCCCGCAACAGCAAAACCACCCAGGGTTTGGAATGCATCACCGGCAATCAGGGTGCCGTCCTGCTCATTGTAGAAGGCGACCTGATCCGGCGTGTGTCCTGGTGCAGCAACGACGCGCAGTGTGCCAAGGAGCTCTCCGGGCTTGAGCAGCTCAGTCGGCCGAGATTTGCAAACAACAAAACTTCCCCGCAGCTTATCCTGGGGCTCACCTGGCTGGAGACTGCGGTTGCCTTGCAGGAAGGCAGCGGTCCGCTCAGGTAAAGCAATCCGGACACCGGGGAGCTGCTCCACGATCTCATCCAGGGAGCCTGCATGGTCGAGGTGAGCGTGGGTCAGGGTGACACATGTGATCGGGTAATCCAATGTCCTGGAAGCTTTCATAATCCCCCGGGCGCTCCCTGCCAGGCCTGTGTCGATCAGGACCAGACCATCCTCCTGGCGGACCAAATAGCAATTCACCATAGAGAGGCGGGTCAGCTGCCAGAGATATTCGCCATGCCGGGTTATTTTCATAATTCAGCCCTCCGATATGGAATGTGCCCCAATTGGGTGAGACAGCGCGCGCATCCCTCAGGGGATAACTGGACAGGCAACAACATAGTACTCTTGATCATTCTCAGTATATACTTTTCCACTGGGGAAAAATCCATGCATTTCAAAAAGCGTTTCCGAACTACTGCCTGTTACATAGGCGTAGTTATTTCCTGTTGATGCCATCAGGGTTTCCAATGATATGATGGATTCAGGCCATTTTTGAATGGGTGGAATGGGTGTTGCTGGATACCAGACGATGCTCTCACTATTTTCGACTGGAAAGATCCACAGCAAGATGGTCTCAGGCGCATAGATGTGTGATTCTTCTGGTTGAAACGAATTTACAATCTCAAGTGTTTTGATGATTGGCTCTTTGGAATATTCTATGAGAGCCTGATCTACCTCGATCATTTTGTCTTTCACTTTCAGAATATGTCCTCCAGCACCGGTTTCTACAGATGCGGGAGCGTTTTTATAGATGGGATCCTCTTCTTTCAGCTCGCCGGTGCCAGCTAAATCCAAAAATCCTGTCTGTTCTATCCGAGAAATCAGCTCTGCTGTCTCTGTTTCAGACAAGGTTGTTTCTCTGATCATGGAGGAATCAAAATATATTAATTGACCATCATGGTACAGTCTGAATATATAGTCATATCCAAACAAGCAACCTGTCTCAGGACATGTTCCTTCACTGCCGATAATTGTATGACTGATGAGTTCGGGTTTGCTGGATATGGGTATTAAGGTTGGGTCCTGAGGGCAGGTGGAAAGGGAGGGAGTGCGGGTACTGGGGATTGGTGTCCAGGTAGCGGGAAAAACAGGTTTTGTGGGTGTTGGTATGAGCTGTTCTAGGTTTTGTTCTTTAGTCAAATCAGGAAATGGGCTGCAGGATAATAAGGCAATGCAGCAAAATAAAAGAAGTATTACAACACCAAGGTTTCTATTCATAAGAAAAATGATTTAACTGAAGGGATTTGTGTTGAGCCTCCACAGGGCACCCATATTTTCTGGCAATTAGAATAACGAAGCTGTTCACTGTAACTCGATTGTATCTGGGTTTTTGAGTATATATCAACTTCAATTTACTGCTCTTTTTTTGCTGGTTTCTTCTATCCAATTATATAGGTAGGTCAGCATGAGATTTTGGCATTGGATATTATCACAAAGCACAAGAACTTTTTTACCATGGGGGTGCTTGGTGCTTGCGCTGAACAGGGCCAAGGCTGACCCTCAGCGTAGGCTTTCTCCCATTTCTTAAGGATGAAACCCAGTAACTACCCGAAGGAGTTAGCTATCATCCAGGTTGGATTCCCGGAGTCTTTTGGCTCTTTGATTCCAAGCCAGCGCAAAAGTATATTTGTAAAGCAGGAAGAACCCAACCCAGGAAACAACAAGGTAAAAAATAAATGATCTAATTGTGATTGGGGGATCAATCAAGGTTAAAAGGATGGCAGCGAATGATCCAAAAACAGGGGTGAGTTTTAGCAAGACCGAATTATCAATATCTTTGTCTTTAGGTGGCCGAAGGTGGATGACAGGCCACCATCCCCAGTCCTTGTCAGTCAGGGAGTTCAAAATCTCTTCTACGTTCTTCATGAAATCCTCCCCTTCAGTTAGCTTATCCGCTTATGAACCACGGGTATCAAAATGTGATTGGAGCCAGTCAGGACCAGGCGCGGCTGAGATTGGCTGCTTACCTTACCCAATACCCTCAGGGTGAAATCCGGGCCCCGCCACCTTTTTTGTCTGACAGTAGATAGGGTGGTTTTTCCTCTTGTGATGTTTGTGGCATCTTTATCCCTAACTTCTTCTGTTTAACGACCCGGATGGGAGTACTCCAGGATGATCGATTTCACTCTATTCCTGGACCTTTTTATCTTGTATATGCACTCTCAAAGAACACCTGTGCGTACAGACTTCAACCCCAAACCCGTAAGAAAACCAGCAGCCGACTAGATGACCAGGACACCTGTGAAGTTTATGAATTGAAAGATCAGGTACGGCCAGCTGACTCCCTGTACATACACTCTAATCTCATCTCACTGGTATATCTAAAAAATCAAGGATCAAATTGGCCAACAGACGTTGTAATTCCTGGAAATCGTTTATCCGTGGTTAATCGCATTCCTGCAGGTCCTCACCTTTAAAACAGGACGCAATTTGATCCTTTGAAGCAGAGGTCAGGGGGTATCTGGTTCTTCTTCCGTTTTTTGTGTTCCTTTTTGCTGCTGTTTTGCCTTTTTTCTGGCAAAACGAAGCAGGAGCCATCCAATCAGCACAAACGGTCCGATAACCGGTACAAAGACTACCCCGATCCAGATTACGAGATCGAAAATGCCTTTGTAAACTTGAACCAGGGAGCGTTTTGCTCTTGAATACGTCTGTGAGGCGTTCCATGGGACTGGAGTGCTTGTTGGTTGGGGAGTGAGGGTTGGAAGAATCTCCAGATCAGGTTCAATTGAGATCGTGATCGTTGAATATGCTGATCGATCAGAGAGGTAGTTCATCCTTCCCTTGATTTCCTCAATTTGCCCCTCAACATTGGAAAGCTCTTGATTGACCCTCAAAGCCTCTTCAACTGTCTGAGCATCATCCAGGAAGCTTCGGATTCGGTCCCGGGTAGCTTCGAGGTTTTCTAGTTGAGATTCCAAATCGACAAACTCATCTGTGACATCTTCACCAGTGGCGTTTTCATCAAGAACCCGGATCGCGATATCCCGTAATCGCCTTAAGGTTCGCTCGAATTGATCTGCGGGAACCCCAATTGTAATTGTGCTGTACTTGAGAAGATCGTCTCCATACCCCTCGTACCAGGTGCGGGAGCTGATGATGTACCCCCCAACATCCGAGATGATTTGTGTTGTTCTATCCACCGCGATGTCAGGATCTTCAACGAGGAGTTTGATCTCGGCATTTTTTATGATCATCCGGTCTGATCGAAATGATGAGCTTAGATTTGCTCCAGATCCAGCATTGAAAAGTACAGCTTCATCCCCAGCAGCAGCTGCAGTAGGCACCCCTGATTCACCCTGTGCCTCTACCCCGGCCTCACTCATGACCTCCATATCGAGCATTTCTGGAGCTGGTTCAGCAGCACAGCTTGAAAAAAGAACTGCAAGGCAGGTTAGCAATATGGAAATAACGATCTTCCTTCTCATGGTTCCTCCTTATATCGATCAATTACCTGGCACATACGTTCATCCACGGTAGGGCGGGTATACGTTGATTATTACCAGTAAGAATTGTGATGGGAAAAGCTGCCGGGCGTCTAGGCTGCCCGGTGTTCAGGGACGGAGTTGACAGTGTGTCCCTTCCTTAGAAATATGTTCACCAA
Source organism: uncultured Anaerolineales bacterium (assembly GCA_964621835.1). GTDB lineage: Bacteria > Chloroflexota > Anaerolineae > Anaerolineales > UBA11858 > B10-G9. Next base: position 39,838 of record CAZUMA010000021.1, read on the forward strand.
TAAACCGGATTGTCGAAGGCTTTCACGCAAACACAACTGCCTGGTATCGGGTCGATTGAGTCGCCTGTGAGAGATTTTCCCAGCCAACCCACTGGCTGTGATAAATCATATGGTGGTCGGATCACAGTTTGTGAAAGTGGTTGGAAACCAACTTTGGCATAGAAGGCGGGATCTCCATAGGTGGTCACGGTCCCTACGCCCTTCCGCTGCATTTCCCGGAGGCCATGATTGATCAAGGCCTGGCCGATGCCCCTGCCTTGATAATCATTATGGATGGCAACTGGAGCAAGGATGAATACATCAATATCCTTTTCAAAGGTCAAACGGCTGAAAAAAATTGCCCCGACTATCTGCTCCCCCTCAACAGCTACAAAACCAGATAGATCCTGGTTATGTGTATCCAGAATCAGTTCCTTTGAAAGGCTGCCGATAAGAGCCCCTTCCTCTTCACCTTCAGCCTTGGTGAACACTGAAACAAAAAGCTCCTCTATGGCTTTTATATCGCCTGGCTTGTGAGGTCTGAATTCCATAGTTTCTTTATTTACAGGTACTGAAAGGTCATGATTTAGGATACCACGAAACCGTCTTCTTCTCAGCAGATGCAGGCTGGCAGGAACTTAACTCTTACATAAAATCATTTACTATCAATGATTGTCATAGAGGTCAGTTCCATGATCAATCGTGGGATGGTACCTGGTTTTCACTGATGGCAAGGGTGGAGCCTGGTCACATGAGCAGGGATCAGGCAGTGCACCGGGGGATCGCCAAAATTGCTTGATCTTTAGGCCAATAAATGCTGCATCTGGCTGCTGATTTTTCAGGAATTAAATATCATACAGGACATTCAAATAAATAAGTAGATGGTATGATGACCGCCATTTTTTTATTATCCCCCAATCTGATATAAAGCCAAAGGGTATCTATGGTTGGTGGGAGTTAGAAATAACTGAAGGACTAAATAGTACTCCGGAACCATAATGGATACAGCCAAAATCCTGCCCAGAAGGGTTCTTTTCCTTCACTCAGATCTATTCTGATTTCCTATGGAAGTGTAAGAATTGGTTGTGACTGGTAAACCAGGATGGGTATATGGTCATGGATAGATCCATCCGGCCAGAGGACGCTGTCTGCTTTGAAACCTGTACCAACATCTTTCCACCCTGATTCCTCACCTCCGTGCCAGTCCCCCCATTTCCACGTATAGACTGTTTCTGTCACTTTATGACCGGCCAAACCCGAGGACGTAACGCAGCTTTCGCCGCTGCCTTGTCCGGGCTGGCATACGGTTTTCGTCCCATCTGGGAGATACTCCCAAAATCTGTGTCTCTGCCATGAAACTTTTGCATGTACTTTGTAGTATGAGATAATCACGACGCGGTAAGCAGGCTCACCTCGAAAACTGGTGGGGTTATTGGCGAAATAGGAAGAATTCAGACTAAACGCGCGCAATAAAGCAGTATCAATCACACCACCAGCAGTTTCATAGTAATCTTTGGTAGTCGCACTTTCTGGTTTTGGTATGTCAAATATTAAGAGTTTTTCCTCAACTTCTTCATGCCATCGGTTGTGTACAAGGTTCTTGTGAGAATATGTGCTCATGTTACCATCTGGAGATAGTTCAAGCATTCCATTGAAGTTTGTATCATTAATTGGGTTCAGCTCCTGCTTTATTGCGGTCAGCCTGATCTCGGTCTTGATCCCTTGAATGTCGACCACATTGGGATAGGTTGCTCTATTGCTTGGGAAGCGATAATAGTTTGGTGCAGCCTTTGTTCCCAGGGCGATATAAAAAGGGTAATTAGCTATGGGGTACGCAGGTGAAGTCTCCCAGGATCTAAGGGGAAACTTGATCCATGATGGTGAACCACCATATCCGGAACAGACGAATAGCGGGACTGTATTTGGGACTTGTTTCCCGGTTCCGCATGGGTGTTTCTTGATTTGATCGAGCGTAGCTTGACCAACGCTGGTCTGGTTATTGCTTGCCAGGCTGCTGCTGGCCAGGGCAGAAGTTGATGGGAGCGTACCGATCAATAAGGAAACTGTGATGATCAGTATTAGAACGCGCATAGTTTTATTCATATCCAAAACCCCTTTACTGCTCTGACGAGATCCCGGTTCCTGCTCTGGCTGATGATACAACGGTGGCTGAATAATTCAATCCCCATTGGGCACCAAACAGGGGAGTGGAAGTCCCCGTCACGGTGACCCAGATTTGATTTCCCGACACCATTGGCTCATCCATTGAAAAGTCCGCGTATTCTGGGGAATCAGTCTGGTTTCTTGAAAAGTTTAACTTTGCTGCCTCTTTTGCAGCAGTGCTGTCAAGAACAAAGTTCCCATTTCCTGCCTGCTCGACATCCAAACCTGTCCCTGCACCTGTCAGGGCTGCGGCATCCGCCATCATCCTGGCCCTGTTTCTCATCACGAGGTACCGGCCCCCGTCGATAAGTAGCGCCATCGCAGCTATTATGATCACCATACTGGCGATGAATACCAGGGCTACCTGTCCTTTCTCTCTTCTGTAGTAATGTTTTTTGTTTATCATGTTAACCGTGCTTTACTATGGGTCTGGAAAAAGGATTACCAGGTTCGGAACACCTGAAAAATCACCCACGTTCATGAACGCGGGTCGGGTCACAATCAACCGGGACTCAACCAGCACATCCGGATCATAGGTGGTCAGATATCCAAACCCAACTTTGTGCCACTCATCATGGGTTACGGATGCCACACAAGTCTTTGTTTCAAATGTAGTGACAAATAAATCGGGAAACTTGGCCCCGGGTGCCTGTACATAACCTTCCCACAAACCCTCATCGTTCCAGGTTTTTTTGGTTGTATCGAGCACAGAGGTAAACGCCGGTCCCCCACCTCCATAGAATTTAATGTCCATCATATCCCATATGCAGTGGGAATAAGCCATCGACTGCGATGTTAGCTTTTGATACAGCTGATTTCCAACGATCGTGATCAAATAAAGCGCCAGTAGGAATACCGGAATAATGATCACAAATTCCAGTCCGGCCTGTCCTTTTTCATTTATTAATCGTCTCATGGCAGGTTCTCCCTAAGGGATAAATTCCCAGTCAGGCGCTACAGCTCCCGATGATATTTCAGCGTCCAAGTTGAACCCCAATGGGTTTAGAGGGATATGGAATGTACCAGTGACCGTGAACACGTTGCCGGTATGTCCTTCTTCATTCGAAATGGATCCGGAAAAGGAGGGCTGCAGCTGCCCGGGCACCATGCTGTCATCAACCAAAGCAAAACCAGACCCTGGGCTAACGGCTTCTCGTGCAGCTCCTTCCAGAGCCAGGGCACTTCCCAGGGCGTGGGTGAACCAGCCCAGCGCAGATCCAAGAATCAGAAAGATGGCCCCAAATAGCAGTGGCGCGACCAACATAAACTCCAGTGCAGTTTGCCCTTTTTCGCTTTTTTTGGGTTTCATTATTGTTGTCCTTATACTCAGGCTTTAATTACCAATTAGTGGCAGCTGCACCACCCTCTGCGAGTTTCTGGGCAATCATTCGCCCCACAACGACCAATACGACGAGGATGATCGCAGCAAGCGCAACGTACTCGAGTCCGTCCTGACCGGATTTCCCGTCAACAATCGTTCCTGTAAATAGATCTTTCAACATGGTCATCTCCTTTTTGGGTCGGTTGATCAATAAGACGGATAATCGTCTTTGGTTATTATTGATTACCAGCTAGTTGCTGCTATACTGCCCATAAAAAGCTTCTATTCTTATTCCAAATGTAGCATAAAAAGCTGTTTGACCGGCTATAAAATGGATTTAAATCGCCTGTAAATTGCCTTTATTTTTTATTTTCACATCATTTTCATAAACCGAATTAATAAAGCAATTTTCCTCTGTTTAATCATCCGACAGGCTCAAGAAGTACCAGGGGTCCTCACTATCCATGTGCAAAGACAGCAGCATAATATTTGGATCGACATCCAATGAAGGGAAAAGGAAATTTATCCAGGTTGAATAGTCTTTATTATCGCATGGCCACAACGGGTCACGTATACGGTCCCCTATCCCTGTAATGGGCAAAAAACCTGGGTATACCAGCTGAAAACTCTGTTGTTCCAGGCTGCAGTTTGTCGCAAATCGGTCTCCGTCGTCAATGAAATCGACGGATACCTCGACGCGGACATAGGAAGTATCTGGTGGGATCGCAACCGCCCCAGATCTCTGAAAGAAAACTTCATTATCAATGTTGGGATTCTTTTCAGCAGGGTAATAGCTGTCATCTGATTTAACGTATACGATGGGGACGTCAGGCCTTCCTGGCACAATTCTTATGTTTTTAATCGCGATCCGGTAATTTCCATCACGTGAGAAAGGATCCGTGAATTCTCCCAAAGGTATTACCTCCTCCTTGATCACAGGAAGGGAAGGGGGATAATCCATTCCATCCAGCAGCTCCTTGATCCAATGCTCGCCCCCTTCAACAGGAGACGCCCCGGCAGTGTTTGGTTGTGTATAGAGCTCCGGGTCTGCCAGGGTAGAGATTGTTTGCCGCTGGCATTCTGTTACCCAGATAGGACCTTCCTCATGGAAGAGAAACCCGGTGTTGCTGTCATTCAGGGCCTCAAACCTTGCATCGTCATAAGGATTAATCGTTCCAAAGATAAGTACTTTTTCATCCGCGATATTTTCTATCCAACCCTTATTGGATAGCGGTCGCCAATCGGCTGGGGCGAAGTACCCCTGAGAAAGATCGTTTCTATCAACGCGGCTGTAGTAATGAGTGATATATGCATCGTTGTCGAGAGGGATGCTTGTTTCCAGGTCCACGACATGCCCAATGATTCTTCCAAACAGGCCATCTTGGGATGTGCCGTAGAGCCACCACGGAGCAGCCCCTCCCATCACCCGCCCTTCATAGAGCACGACCTTACTTTGATTTTCCCATCCTTTAAAGTCTATGTGCAGGTAGTCTTTATTCCCGCTAGTTCCCCAGGCTTCCCCGATGTAATACATCACCGGGACGAGATCCCCACCATCAATGATGAAGTTGTTGGCCCATTCCCCTGCGCACATCACTGGAACAGGCCTGGGAGGCATTAGCTCATACCTCGGGATCGTTACGTCCACGCAGTCAACCACATCACACATAGTGGTTTCAGCCACTAGGTTATTTTTGAATCTATTAACCACATTAACAGGATGGAAGCTTATTCTTGTGCCCACTGACAAAAATTCATCAGGTACAGGATGAATCCCGATCAGCGCCGTGCCAGGAAGCATGGTGCCATAAGCTTTGTGTCTAAGGTGTTTATACTCATCCTCTAACTCTAGATCTAGCTCAAATCTTATTCCGCTGTAGATAATCCCTTCAAAAGGATCGCCTGGTTGTACAAAATATCTATTAATTTCGTTACTATTATGTACCCCAGAAAGGGGAATACCTTCATGTTCAACCAGTATATCGATCCGTACTCCGATCATACTTAATTGATAGCCTTCCACGGCTTCTCTAGAAAGATTTTTTGGCTCAACCACAACCCGGGAAAAGAAGGCATATCCATCTCGATCTAACACCTCTTTTTTATCATCACCATCAACCCCCGGCACATATTCGCTTACATTAATACCAGTAGTGGTATAGTCGACCACGGGATCATGGAATATTGCCGAGCCTGTATCTCTGAGGAGGTTGCCATCTTCATCCATGAAAGTTATGGGAATGTCATCCACCCGTATCAGGCTGACTGGGTAGGATCTACTTACGGTATAGTTCCAAAGCAAGTAGGATTGCTGAACTATCTCTGTGTGCTCCATGACGGTAAAGACCCTGGCTCCACTGATTTCATCTTCAGGGCCGTTAATAGGATACGCAATAATACCTCCATCTTCAGACTCAACATAATCAAACTCAACTGTTACACACAATCCTTTCTTAAGGCCGGCCTCATTAGCTGAATAACCACATGAAGGGTACGATTCAACACAATAATCCATTTCCGCGCATTCCCTGAAAGTTTGAGGAATATCGTCTATTGTCAGACCGATCATTTCCAGCTCAGATTTATCAGGATATGGCTCGCCTTGCAGCGCGGGGTCATCTGTGAACATGATCTCTGGCTCAGGAATAAACGTATGCCTGTACTTAACCTGCAGCTGCTCCAAGGGTATATCAGGGGCCAGGCAGCTGACCCAGCCTTCCCGGACCTCCCCTTGCTCAAGTTGAGGATCCTCGCCGTAATACCAGGGTTTGGGGGGCGCGTAGGCAGCAGGATCGTAGAGCCCATCCTCCCTTACCGCCTCACCCCCGTCTATCCCAGCCGGAAGCCGGTAGGGCGTTGTGCCGTCTGCGTATTCAACAGGCGCGCATGGGAAGGTTGGCACACCCTCCATTTCATAAGAAAGGGGCACTACATACAAAGCCGGCCAATCAAGATCTATCAGTTCTGAGGACAGGATTGGATCCCTGGCCGCCCTGTGAGGTTGTGCCTGAAGCCTGACATAGACATTTATCGTTTTGAGGTTGTCTTTGTTGATGAGGTTTTCCTCAGGCAGGAAAACACCGCTCCCTGTATTGGATGCGTACCTGGCCAGCGGCACATCCCTGGGGTCCTCGAGCACATATAAAACCTGGAGGACTGCTCCAGAATCGTAAAGCATGGAATCTAGATCATTTACGATGGAGAGGTCTGATGTATCGATGACCGGATGATAAACCAGTCCCTCGTTCAGGGCGGGCAGATCCTCAAGGGGGAGCTGGATCTCCGTGTAGGGGCCAATCGGATTTTCTGAGCCAGCGCGCGCATCACCGAAAGCCAGGACCACCAGACAGGCGAACAACAGCGGAATGCCAAATTCGAAGATGAAGAGGTTTTTCTTCCCATTTGGGAACATGATCTGGCCTCAATACCGATTTCTTGTGGTTATTTTGGTATTGGATCGGCGATCGTTTAACCACAAAAGCTACCATTTCAGCTGGTTTAACCAACCAGTTGAAGATCAAATTTTGATCGGGTAAAGACTTTCCCTGTATATTTCCAATGTAGCATAGAAATGATTAAAAGTAGTTATAAAATGACCGTAAACTGCTTATAAACTGGCTGGATGACCTGGTTGACGCAGGATGGTCAGAATAGCAAAGGAATCCAATCTTGCGGTTGGAAATATTTTACCCAGGATATGTCAGGAAAGAATCCTTCCTTCTTACTACCCATGATTGCTCTTTTTGTCTCTTTGCGGGGAATTGCAGGCTGCGTGTGTCCACCTGATTGAACCCGCAGTTAGTTATTAAGAGGATCGCTCCGGGAATGCAAAAGGTCAGCTGCTTGACTGCCAGCAGGAAGGAGATGCGCCCGTGTCATTATTTGTAAAATCGCTTGGGATATTTATTAATCACAGCAGGTGTTCTGTCTGCCCGGGATGGATTCAGCTGCCATCTGAGGGTCTAAAACGAATGGGAAGGCGCAGGCGTCATTTGCCGAAATAAATCATCACCAGTTTCAAAAATCCAGGGTGCGCTGAACCATGAGGCTGGGGTGGAAATCGGGGCAAATCTGCACAGCTCTGAAGAACAAAGAGTCCACCAGCGACCGCTTATGGAGGGGATCAGGCGAATGGATCTGATCCGGCTCAGAAAATCTTTAGAAGGGGGTATCAGGTTGAGGCTTGATCACGGTAATCAAAGACGACTTTGATCGCCCCAGTTCGCTTGTCTCGTGCTGTCTCAATGGCCTTCTGCCAATCTTCCAGAGGGAATTTGTGGGTGATCAGGCCTTGCGTTTTTAGCTTGCCATCAAGCAAAAGTTCACAGGTAAGATCATAGGTGGAGATGCGCCTTCCATTCCACTCCTCCATCCCATGGGCAACAGACCCGACCAGGTTTACTTCTTGGTACCAGACCGGGGAGAGGTCGAACCGCAGCGGCTCCATGCTGACCCCAACCAGGACAACCGTCCCGCCCGCTCGGGCAAAGCGCAGGCTATCCTCCACCGATTGAGACGATCCAACACAATCATAGACAACATCAAATCCGCCCAGAAGCATCCGGTTTTTAAAGGGACCGGTGTACAGATGAGCACCGGTAATCCGAGCCGCTGCTTCGTAGGGGTCCTCAGACGAGATCACCCCATCAGCACCCAGATGGCGGGCCATCTCGATCTGCTGGGGATACCGAGCCATGGCAGTAATCTGGCAGGAGGGTGATAAAGCGCGCACGGCCTGCAGCACACATAACCCGATCACACCACAGCCCAGTACAAGAACCTTATCGTCAGGGTGGGGCAAGTTGACCAGTGCTGAGCGCACACCGACTGAAAGGGGCTCCATCAGCATGGCTTGTTCATCATCGATTTCATCTGGGACAGGATACACTTCAGACACATGGGCTGTATAAAACTCTCCCCAGCCACCACCAACGCCCGTGGGCCCTTGCCCCAGGGAGGCGTTTTCACACAGCTGATAATTCCCCTCCCTGCAGTGGCGGCATACCTTTTCTAACTCCTGGCTCAGGCAGGTAGGACTCATGACCGCTCTGCTATCCATAATCACCCGGTCCCCTTCCTGGAGTGATGTGACCCCTGTTCCGACCTCACTGACGACTCCTACCACCTCATGACCCAGAAAGATTCGCTCATTCCCAGGGAGTGCAGAACCAGCGAATTTGGGATCCGCCTCGGCCAGAAGCAGGTGCAAATCGGTCGCACAAATCCCGCAGAGAAGGTTCTGGACCCTGATCCAGTTCGCACCCGGGAGTGAGTCCTCGTCCACCTCTTCAAATTGCGTTGGTGACAGAGCCGAAAAGACAACCCCGGGCCAGATAGGCCGCAGCGCCTTGACCAGTAAAACCTTTGGGATATTCTTCTCAAAGTAGATCGTGCGCATTCTGCCTTCTCTCCCTATTCAACCGCTGGCTGCCAGCGTGGCTGGATATCGATCGCGGTAAGATCGTTGCTGATGTCTAATTTTTGATCCAGGGATACGTTCAAGACATAGATCTCTTTAGGACTGTAGTCACTTTCGTGGTTATTTCTCCCTGCGAAGACAAGCATCGTGCTGTTAGGAGACCATCTCTGTGTGTACGGCCCTTCCTCAAAACTGGAAACGCTGAGGGTCGATCGCATTGTGGTGACCCCATCGTTTTCAAAGGAATAAATTTTCATTGGACCAGGCCCATCTGGTGAGTGATCAGACCAGAAAGCGATCATGCTGTAGTCATTAGAGGCAGAGAGCATGTGGGGAAAAGGGGTTGTATCTTCTAAGACAGCCAGATCAAACCCCTCATTGAAATTCAAATTTCTGACACCGATACCATTCACTCCCTGTTCCTGGTAACTTATTTCATCTACGAAAACCAGGTGTTTATCTCTTGATGTGGTTCCATCTCGATCGACGGTGATTTCAGGCCCATATCCAGCTTCAGAAACCTCTGGATAAACGGGGAGTATCGACATGGGTTTGCATTCATCGTCAAATTTTTGACTTTCATCGATTTCCGGCAATCGCATAATATAGATCTGATCCGGATTTGAGGTATCAAAATATACATCCCTCAAAAAGGGAGATTCGGGAGCGTAGAAAGGGTCCAGGACAAACCGGCTCCGCAGATTATTCAGTTCCGGGATGGGGGAACAGAGTTTCAACGGCTCACTGTAATCAATGCTTGAGTAGCCCCTGTTTTCAATAATTATTTGAAAAACTTCTCTGTTCGGAGGGGTGCCCCTCAGGTAGATGATTCGAGATCCATCCGGTGTATACCGAGGCATCAAAATGGGGGCCCCTTCGTCCAGGACCAGCTTAGAAGCATCGTCATGATACATGACGATGAGCTGCATATCCGAATCATCGGTATCCTCAGGATCACTCATCGGGTTGGACACATAAAGTATCTGATCCCCGTAAATATTCCAGGAAGCATCGAACTCCTCAGCATCCGGGGTGTTTGTGAGATTGATTGGCTCTTCCCCCCAGGCCACCGAGAAGATGTCAAAATATTCACCATCTCGATTGGATAGAAAGATGATTTCTCCCTCGTAAATAAACTCTTGAGGGGGGGTACAGGAGCTGTTGAAAAACGCAGACGTCAGGCCAAAAAATACCAGAAATACCACCATTTTCGCTTTCATCTTACCTCCCTTTGAAAATCAACAAAGCAATCCTGGATTGATCAATATCCTGTTTTCAATATAACAAATTTTGAGCGGAAAATGAAGAAATCTGGTTTGGGAAACCGGAAAGTACAGGAAAACTAAAATCTCAATATGAGCCCAGGAAATGATGTATCCTGATAGTCTTCGATGACAGGTACGTTGGTCATAAATCATGGAACATAAAAATCCAACCGAGCCGTTGGCCGTACTTCCCAAACCGTTAGTGATATTCTGTTTGTTTTCCTTTATAATTTCTGTCATCGTTTGCAGAAAACCCCGGAGGGAGCTCACCGTGAAAAAAGGGCTCAAATCCTGTTTGTTCATCCTTATCGCTTTCATCGCTCTCCTGGTTGGCGGGGTGGTGTTCATGTTTGCTGTTGAGTTCTGCCCACCTTTGGGCCCCTGGCCCATGCCGCCCTGGTGTGAGGGCAGCAGCATCATCGCCCCGCCGCTTAGAGCGGTTAGCACCCCTGAAAAGGATTTGCCAACTTTTACGGTATCGGTACCCGCCAACACCCCGGAACACACGGTCGTCTATCTGGGATTGGTGGACGAAACGGGAGTGCTTCACGGGTATTACGAAATGGTCCCTGCAGGTGAAAACCTCTGGACCCTGGAAAGCACCCAGGAAATTTCCTGGGAGTTTGAAAACAAGGGCAGGGTTCATTACAAGTACAACCGCAATAGGCTCGGTTTTATGTCCGATGAAGAATTTACCCCCGACTCCAAGGAGGCCTTCCGGACGCTGACGGATACGGACGACCTGGACGTCCAGGATACCGTGGAAAAATGGCGCTGGTTGCCGGAACCAGGCAAACCAATTCCTCAATACCCGGCTCATCTCCGGGCGTTTGTCCCCCGGGTCAATGGGGAGCCTTTCCAGAAAGGGATCGTGCTGGCAGATTTTTGGTCAGAGGGCTTTGAGAATTTGATCGAAAGCACCAACCAGCGGCTGTTGGAAAACAATTTCCAGTGGGTGGCAATTTCTCCTACCTGGGACTTTACCCAGACTGAGCCCACACCGGTCATTGACCGGGTTGGGGTGAGCTACACCGATGAAGAACTGGAGGATCATTTATTCAGACTTAAAGAGGATGGCTTTGAGATCTATTTCTTCCCGCAAGTATGTTGCGATATCCCCGATGAAAGTATCTATACAGATGAATGGTGGGAGGCCTGGTTGGTAGAATACCAGGGATTCCTGGAATATATCGTGGATTTCGCCAATCGGTATGATGTGAAGTACATGTCCGTTGGCCCCGGGTACTACATCAACGACTATATTCCTCCCAATTACCGGGAAGAGCTGGACGCGCTGTTTGCGGGGATCAGGGAACAGTATCATGGCAGGCTGGGCATGCCTGTGTATGTGGAAGGGAATATCACCCAGGAGCTGTATTGTGAGGAAATATCAGGGGCTGAGAACTGGGATTTTTTGGCAGCCACTGTTTGGGCCGGAATTACCTCAGACCTCGAACCCACCCAGGAAGAGCTCAATGCCAATGTCTTGCAGATGCTGGACAGCTGCTTGCGTCCGCTGCATGAACAGTATGATATTCCCGTTGTTCTCGCCCAGGTGGCATACCCCAGCCTGGATGGAGGTCTTCGCGGCACAGCAGACCTGGATACGGAAGATCCAGCGTTTAAACTCTGGGAGCCGTACTCCGACAAATTTCAAACAGATTTGATTGAGCAGGCCATGGGAATGGATGCGGTGTTGACAGCTGTGGCTCAATCGGAATATATTATTGGAACCTACCCGTTTGCTTACCTGCCGGATGCATTCCCCGAGTCCAAGGAGTACAATATCCGGGGAAAACCAGCCGAGGAGGTCATCTCAACCTGGTATGATACAATTCCCTGACCAGGTTGAAAATCTTTTGAACACCGCGCCATCCATCCCCGATCAGGTGTCCGGCCGCAATCTGAGGGATCTCCGGCCCTGGATCTATCCAACCCTGTTTCACTCTGCCTATATTAAAAGTTCGACTTGATAGGACAATCGGCTGCAGGAAGATTGATTTGTTTTTGAGAGGTTCCATCCCATGATGTTTCAGAAAGCAATCGTTCGTCAGCCCGGCAGGAGCCTGGTCCGCGGCTTATCCACGGCCGGTCTCGGCTTGCCGGATTTCCCGAAGGCCCAGGCTCAGCACCGCTTGTATGTGAGCGCTTTGGAAGCTTGTGGGCTCGAGGTCACCCGCTTGGAGGCGGATGAAACCCATCCGGACAGCACGTTTGTGGAAGATACCGCGGTGCTTACACCCCATTGCGCTGTCATCACCAACCCCGGCGCGCCTTCCCGGAAGGGGGAAATTGACGACATTGAAAGAGAACTGAAAAAAGAGTTCCAGTCCCTTGAGAGGATCCACGACCCCGGCACATTGGATGGTGGTGATGTGCTATGTATCGAGGGGGATTACTATATCGGTCTCTCGGAACGGACCAATTCGGAGGGGGCCAGGCAGCTGATCGACATCCTTGGGCGATATGATCTTTGCGGCTCCACCCTCCCGGTCCGGGCAGCCCTTCACTTGAAATCCTCCGTTGCCTACCTCGGTGACGGGGTTCTTGCAGCTTGTGGAGAGCTGTTGGCAGCCGAGGCCTTCCAGGCATTTCAGATCCTGGAAATCCCCCGGCAGGAAAGCTACGCGGCAAACTGCCTGGCGGTCAACCGGACCGTGCTGGTCCCAGCCGGGTTTCCAGTGACAGCAGCCATGGTGGAAGAGGCGGGATTTTCCATCCAGCTTGTGGAGGTATCTGAGTTTCAAAAACTGGATGGGGGCTTGAGCTGTCTGTCCCTGCGCTGGTAATGGTAGGTCCTTGACAAGTAGATTGCGGATCACCAGATGACCAAGTTGAATTTTGTTGTTCGGTCCCGCATCAATGGTAAAGGCCGTCAATTGAGACAACTCGATCGGCTGAGCTCATGTGTAGTCGACACTGCCTTTGGCGGTGGCTGACCAGGACCATGGCCTGTATTTTGCCGCCGCCACCCTCACCCGCCGCAGGTCCTGTAATAAGTATCCCGCAATGAGCGATCGTCCCAACTGGTTGCAAGCGAAGCTTCCTCCGGTCGTGAGGTCAGCAGGGGGGAGGGAAATCAATCATTGTTTTCCAATGGTTATTATTCTGCATATTTTTGATCCTTACCCAGGATATAGGCGATCATTTGATGTGTTTCTTATTCTTTGGGACCATCACTCTTTATTGAAAAAGGCATTAGTCCTTTTTTTGTGTAACACCGGATGAATTCATATTGAATTAGACAAAGCAATCGGATGATCAGTTTGGTACTGGAGGCGGGGAGGGTATACCCGTATCAAATCACCCGCTTCAAGTGACGCTGGGCGGCATCCCCGAAAAGCCGGCGCTTGTGGATGGACAGATTCAGAACCGCGAATATTTGTGCGTCACAATCAGCTTCGACCACGACATTGTTGATGGCGCCCCTGCTGCACGCCTCACAAAGCGATTTCGAGAATTCATAGAACGTGGGTACGGGTTGGTAAATTTTTAGCCTACCCATCTGACCAGTTTCCAATCTCTCCATAAGAATAGCCTCGAATCCCCCATTCTGCTGATGTTACTGGTGGGGATTTCTTTTTATCTTATAGGTGTTCTTGAATGCGCATAGGAGACGATTTTGGGCTATACGAGGAGATTTCTGGAGAATGAAAAGAAAGAAAAAGAACCTAGACAAAGCAGCTGTACTTCAAACTATCTAATCCAAAAAAAAAGGAGCTTTGCCAATGAAAACTCAGAGCAATAAAATCACGGTTCGAAATTTATTGATTTTTACCATCATCGTCCTCGCCATCGGCTGGATCGGGTGGGGATTGGACCTGCAGGTAGGCACCCCTGATCCAGCAGAAGGCCTGGGCATCTTGCTGTGGATCGCCACCCCGCTGCTGCTTTCCTTCCTGTTGAGAGCCATCGCCGGGGACGGTTGGAAGGATTTTGGCTTCAAGCCAAACTTCAAAGGGAATCTGCGCTGGTACATCACAGCGTTGCTTGTCTACCCCGTTACAACCGTTCTCGTCCTGCTCGTCGGTCACGCATCTGGCGCAATTTCCTTCCCTAATCCTTCGCTGAGCGTGCTGTTAATCATTCTCCAGGGTTTTGCGCTGGCCTTCCTGAGGGACATCATCAAGAACTTCTTTGAAGAGGTCGCATGGCGCGGGTATCTAGCCCCCAAAGTGTATTCCCTGGGTTTGAATAACTTCCTGGGGCACTTCATCGTTGGCCTGATCTGGGGGGCCTGGCACATCCCGTACTACCTGTACTTCCTGGACCGGGCTGTCCTGCAGGAATTCACGACTGTAAATAATATGGCACTTTTCATCCCCCTGGCA
>CAZUMA010000022.1:0-52210 GCA_964621835.1 uncultured Anaerolineales bacterium
GCTGTTGTTCACTAAGAAACGGTTATTTCGTGTCCAATAAAAGGGGCGCAGTACTCTCCCCCCACGATGGGAATCGCCAGGTCCCAGCCGATGGTGAGCACGCCAAACCCCTCGTGCAGGAGGTCTGTCCGCAGCTTCTCAGATCTTCGCTTTGGTAAATCGTTCATCCGCTATACCTCGATCTCCAGCTGATCCTGTAAATGCTGCATGGTCTCAGCAATCGTGTCTTCTTCCTCCGGCGCCTGGTCTTTTTCTTCACTCCAAAGCCCACTGGTATAAATAGTCACCTGATCTGGTTCCACCCGGAGGATTCCTGCTTGGAGAGAAATTTCCCGGGTGTATTCCCTCATTCCATATTCCACCCTGCCTGAGACAGTTTCTGCCAGCAGCGGGTGGTGGTTCGGCTGGATGCCAATGCTGCCCCCATCCGCCAGTGGAACCCGCACTTTTCCCAGTTGATCAGCTTCCAGCAAAGTCGCCTCCGGCGTGAGCACAACCAGTTTCATCAAGCGGCTTCCTTTTCCTCATCCACCTGCAGCTGGCGGGCATTTTTGAGGACATCATTGATGGTCCCGGTCATGTAGAAAGCCTGTTCCGGGATGTGGTCATACTGTCCGGCCAGGATTCCCCGAAATCCGCGCAGGGTTTCATCCAGCGAAACATATCGGCCAGGAATATCTGTAAAGGCTTCGGAGACAAAAAATGGCTGGGTGAGGAAACGCTGGATCCGGCGGGCCCGCACGACTGCCTGGCGGTCCTCCGGGCTGAGCTCCTCCATACCCAAAATCGCAATCACGTCCTGAAGCTGTTCATACCGGGTCAGCAAGGAACGAACATCGCTGGCAATTTGATAATGCTCTTTCCCCACCAGCTGGGGAGCAAGCAAAGAGCTCTTCGACTGCAGCGGATCAATCGCCGGGT
This sequence comes from uncultured Anaerolineales bacterium, assembly GCA_964621835.1. GTDB lineage: Bacteria > Chloroflexota > Anaerolineae > Anaerolineales > UBA11858 > B10-G9. The sequence continues at coordinate 922 of CAZUMA010000022.1, forward strand.
AAAACCCCTGGCTGGCCTGACGGCGGGAGAGCACGGTGGAGGAATCCAGATGGGCAAACGTGGCGACAATCGCCGGGTCAGTGAGGTCGTCAGCAGGAACATAAACTGCCTGCACGGAAGTGATGCTGCCCCGGGCTGTGGTGGTGATCCGCTCCTGGAGCTCGCCCATCTCACTGTCCAGGGTGGGCTGATAGCCAACCGCGCTGGGGAGACGCCCCAACAGGGCTGACACTTCCTGCCCCGCCTGAATGTAGCGGAAAATATTATCAATAAACAAAAGCACCGGTCGATGCTCATAATCACGGAAATATTCTGCCATTGTCAGGGCAGTAAGGGGGACTCGTAAGCGAGCCCCGGGGGGTTCATTCATCTGCCCGAAAACCAGGATGGTGTCATCGATGACACCGGATTCCTGCATTTCCAGCCAGAGCTCATTTCCCTCCCGAATGCGCTCTCCCACCCCGGAGAACAGGGCAATCCCGGCATGCTCCTGAATGGTGTGGCGCATGAGCTCAATCATCAGCAGGGTCTTTCCAACACCCGCCCCTCCGAAAAGTCCAATTTTTCCACCCTGCGGGTACGGGGTAAGCAGGTCAATCGCCTTGATGCCGGTGATGTAGGGTTTGTTGACCACCCGCTGCTGGGGCAGCGGAGGGGAGTCAGCATGAATGGAATGCCGGGGGGCTTCCTCCAGCGGACCGGCCCCATCGATCGGTTCTCCAAGAACATTGAACAGCCTTCCCAGGGTCTGGTTGCCTACCGGGACCTGGATCGGCTGACCGCTGTCGGTGACAATTACCCCGCGGCGAAGACCGGTCGTCGCCCCCATGGCAATGGTCCGGGCCGTGTTCGCATCCAGGTGCTCCTGGACCTCCAGTACCAACCGGCCGGTGTTCTCTGTTTCCAGGGTCAGGGCATTATTGATGCTGGGTAGGTTGCCATGCTGAAAGGACACATCCACAACCACGCCTCTCACCCGACTGATGGTTCCCTGATTCCGATTCACAGCGGTGTTTTCCTTTGCGATGACCTCAAATTTGTTTCCCTGGATATGCTGTCCCGCCGGATCGAAGCGTTACCGGCGGGAATCTCAAAAAAATTATATCAGATGGGATTTACCCTGTCGCGAAAGTTCAAAAAGCAGCATCTGGATGGTTACAGCGATGCTCCTTACAGCCGCATGCTGGCAAGTCGACCCAACAAACTGATCATTTATAGTCCCAGCCGTGATCTCAGCAGGGAGAGGGATTGTGAAACAAATTGCTGATATGCAGCCGGAAAAAGCATCTCCACGGATCCCAGCACCATAGCACTTATCCCCAGAAGGACAATCAGCAGCCCGACAAACCGTGCTGGTAAGCTCCCCAAGAAATTCCAGAATGAGGATGATAGCCGATCCTCCCCTGCTCCCAGCACACTGCTGCCCCCAAATGTCACCATCACTGCTCCCCCGGTAAACAGCAGCGGTCCAGGATGCTGCTGGAAGAAGACAAGCGCCGTTTCCCCCTGGCCGAGGATCAAACTCCCGCCGGCGATTACTGCCACCCCACCCAGGATTATCCACATCATTCCATGCAGCACTGCAGCCGCTCCCCGGTAGCTTTCAAACCGTCCCTGATAACTGTCAGTCAGATCTACCTGACGGCTGAGAACATCCTTAACCCCTTCTAGAATCAATCCAGCTCCCCCTACCAGCAGACCAGCGCCAACCAGTCCCAATCGATTGCCCTGCCCTCCCAAATAACCCAGCAAGAGACCCAATCCAACCAGCACCCACCCGAAGCGTCCAAGATTCCTGGCCATCCAAGTCCTCCATGATGCAGCATTTATTCAAACGGTTGCTCCATTCTCTCCAAGATCCCTCGTCAAGCAGGTTCCAGGATATTTTTGATTGTATCAAGGCAGAGAGCAACACCCGTTAAAATAGAAGCTTAGCTGGTCCTAGTTTGGGATAAAAAATCAACCCGGGAAATCAGCTCTGCGGTTGTATTTACCAGATCGCAAATACACCACCCATGACCAGGAAGAGCACAAGCTGGTAGGCGGCATACAGCAGCCAGACATTCTCCGGGGGGCCCTCAAACGTTGTATAGACATACGTTGCAGTCGCTCCAAACCCGATAAAAAGCAGCCCCCGATGGTCAAGCCAGTCAGGAAGCCAGAGGCGCCAAGTGTGACCACGACTGCATTGAGGACGACCATTGCTGCAAAAGCTGCCAGGGATGTCTTGAGGTAGTCCATGGGATCGGCCTCCAATTCATCCGCTGATTTTTCGATCATCTTCAGCCAGAGCTGGCCAAACAAGGGGCCATACCATAGCGCACCAAGAGCCATGGAAAGAATTGTGCCCAGGATCACTGCCAGCCAGTTGATACCAAAAAATGAGATCATGAAAAACCTCCTGAGAAAATATGACTATATTGTTTCGAAGTATAAAGAAGAACCTTAAGCAGGAGATGAGAAGGATCGGGCCAGGATATTTTTAGAGAAAGGATTGGATTGCATGCTGGATCTCAGGCTGAAGATTTATCCGCTGCCTTGATCCTTGCAGATGGTTTGACGACCAAGAGCGGCAAGGTGATCATAGCGATCGCAATTAGATAGGATAATCCGCCGTAAAGAGCGGGCATGGGAATCAAGAGCCCAAGGAATCTGGTAGTTCGAGCTTGATACGCCACCAGGGTGAAATTCGCCACCACGGCAAATAAAGCTGCTGCTGAGGTGGTGCTGATCAGCAGGGCAAGCTGGTAATTCGATTTTTCCTGCTGCAGGAACCCCCCCGCACCCACTCCCATCATCAAGCTGGAAAGGATCAGATACAAATTTCCGCCAGGAACATCCTCATACCTTCCCAGGATGAGCAGGAAAGTACCTCCAAAAAGCATGAAGGAGATATTGATTGGATCTCTGCTCAGCGCAAGACTGAATTCCCTGGTCCAGGGGATCTTCCTGGTGATCCCAACCAAAACCGCAACCAACAAGAACAAAAGAACCAAATGAAGGCTCAGGAGCACTGCACTGTTCAAAAAAGTGCCCCACTGGGTGCCAAGATGGATCGGGGGGGCGATTTGATAGATCAGGAAAATGCTCCCGAGAGAAAAGATCGTCAGCAGAATCCCGATATAGACCAGTGTCCAGCGCGGGAGCCGGACAATCAGGCCAATGATTCCCACAAAAACAAGGGCGAGGGTGAGAAGCAGCAAGATCAGCAAACCAATCGTCAAGGGGAGATTGCGGATGGCAGGAACAAGAGAAAAGATCCCGGGTAAGACACCCATCAGGAAAAAGGGTAAAACAGCCAGAAAAATCTCTATCAGCGATCCCTCAGGCTGGCAGAACCAGCGTTCAAGTTTGGTGCTCATGGGTTTCATCACTTCGCGAAAATTAGTTGGATACAAGTGGAGCAGGACCTGATACGCATTTCATCACCCCCCAGCAGAGGCTGGCGAGCAGTGTGCACCATCGCATCCAATCGCCTGATATCAGTCTGAAGGACTGTGTGTCCACCCCCTAGCCAGCTCGTAGACCGGGCGCGGCTTCTTAGAATTTTCAGGCTGGCTGCTGCTTAGGATGGGTTCATTGAGGCAAAAAGCAGGGCTGTGACGATCACGCCGAGGACGGTGAGGCCGAGGATGAACGACCAGACAATCATAATATCCCGGATTTCAAGCCGGTCCGCGGACTCCCATCCCAATCGGAAAGGTTTCATCCAGCTCCGCTTCCCGATTTGCGGTCCCGCTTGAACGCCTGCCTTCTTCAGCTTCCTCCCTACAAAAAGCTGGAGCCCCCAGCTGATCAAGGCCAGGACCAAGGTTAACACAAAAACCACCAGCGCCATCGCTTCAATATTATTCATCCGGCCCCTCCTTTGGGTGAGAGCCTTCCCTTTCATTATACATATTCCCTGCTGGGCTTCCCAGGTGGTTTCTTTTCTTCCGGTTGAAGGGAGCAAGAAACAGGACAAAAATTCAATAAAATAACTCAAAATGTGAAGGAGATTTCCTGAATTTGGATTAGAATACACAAATCTATCCAAAGGATATCTGAAATATGCCTAAAAAATCTATCAGTCTTTCATTAATCACCCTTCTTATGGCAGCGCTGGCCTGCAATCTGCCGATCTCAATGGGGAAAAGCAGCCAGACCCAAATCGCTGCTGATATCTTTGCCACCCAGACTGCCAGTGCACCCACTGCAACCTGGACGCCGATGGCGACCCCAACGGATACAGCCACACCCACCGCTACCCCAACACCCCAACCGGTGACGGTTCGAGTGGCCCCCGATGGGAGTGGAGACTACGCCAGCCTGGCGGATGCCGCTGCGCAGGTGCCGCCAAATTCCACAATCATGCTCGATCCCGGAACCTTCAGCCTGGATCAAACTCTTGTTTTCGAGAAGCCGATCAAGTTAATTGGATCTGGCAGGGATCAGAGCATTATCAGCGGCGGTCCGGAGGAAGGATCCCTGGTCAATTTTTACGGGCCGGGAAAAATCATTATCGAGGGAATAACTTTTAAGTACACCGGGACAGCCTGGGCGAGCGTCGTTCGCATAGAAGATGGTGATGTCGAGATCAAATCCAGCCGCTTTACCGGTGGGATCCGAAATGAGGAGGCAGGGCGCGGCGGTGATGGAATCGTGATTGAGGGAAATTCCACCGGCTTGGTTGAAGCCAATCAGATGGATCAAAATCAGCTGCATGGGATCGAGATCCAGGATCAATCCAACCTAACCCTGCTGTCCAATGAGACCAACAACAATGGACAAAATGGGATTACATTTTTTGATGAAAGCAGCGGCATTGTCCAGGAAACTTTCTCCCATGATAACGGCTTCCACGGCATCAGCACCAATGACTCAGCTCAGGTAACGCTCACAAGCAACACCTGCCAGGCGAATGCCACTTATGGGATCCGGCTTGATGATCAATCTACGGGAACGCTTAAAGACAACTCCTGTACTGATAACGGTCTTGATGGGTTTGCGATTATAAAGCAGGCAGCAGCAACACTTGAGGACAATTACGCCGCTGGCAACGAGGAGTCCGGGATTGTATTTTTGGACGAGAGCCAGGGAATCGTGCGAGATAACACCAGCTCCGGGAACGGCCTGCATGGAATCGCGTTATTTGATACATCGCAGGCTACCCTCGAGAACAACATCCTGCAGAACAATACCCAGAGCGGGATTGTGTTTTTTGGCTCGACGGGTGGAACTGCTCGTTCAAACACGATGACAGGAAACGGTTATCATGGGATCGAAGTCAAGGACCAAGCATCCCCGACCCTGGAAGATAACATCTGCAGCGACAACCAGGAAATAGGCATCCGTCTATCAGAAAGCAGCACCACCATCGTTCGCCGGAACCAATGCAACGGCAATAATTTTTCTGGTGTATTGATCCGGGATGATGCCCAGGCAACCATTGAGGCAAACGTTTTCAATAATAATGGCGAAGCGGGGATCGGCTTTTTAGGGAATGCCTCCGGGACAGTGAAGAACAATGAGTGTGTCGGCAACCAATGGGGGATCTATCTGGAAGGGACAACAAACCCTGTGCTGGAAAACAACACCGTCAACCAGAACACCGCCAGCAACATTGAAGATCGCCGTTAAAATAATTTCTCAACCACACATCACCCCGCCAAAAGGCGGGGTTTTTCCACTCCAGGATGATAGAATATCCGGGTGATCAACCCCTGAAAGAATCAACCCTTGCTGCAGATGACTATCAGCTCCGGTAGAGATCGGTCGATCTAAAAAATTTTCGTATTTGATTTGGTTTGGGGCAGAGGGATTAAAATAAAATTTGGGGAAATCCTGAGTGTTCATTTATGAAAATCTGTTTTTTATCACCTTCCTCCATGCTCCCCAACAATTCATTTTTGTTGATGCTGATTTATCCAGGCACGGTCCCCCTTCTCATGGATTCTCGACAATCCCATTTCCGCTCCAACGGCCACTTACCCGGACTTCCCCCTTAAACCATACGTATTCCCAGCTTGTGGTGAATTCAATTCCCCCATCCTTGGAAACCCCGCCACTGATGGTGCCCTTGCCGTTCCAGCCCTGATCACCGGAGTACTTCTTTGAGTTCAAATCCAAGCAGCGCTCATGGGTAAACAAAGATACCTTGGTAGCAGAAGTCTGGCCTGTGGGTGTGATGGCAATACTGAATTCGCCAGTTTCTTTATCAATCGAACCAGAAAAGGAGGCCTGATAAGATTCAGTGGTGTTCACATCGATGCGATCAAATTCTATCGATGGGTCTTTGAGGTCATAGCAATTCATCCACCCCCGGGTGTTGATGTGCGGCTGCCATTCAGGGAGCCGGTGATCGTCCCGGCAGCAAAATCAGCAATGAGCTGAAAGTTGGTTCCCATCGGATGACTGGTATTCAACGCCCCTGACATCGCCTCCAAGATTGTTCCACTGGCAGGAACACCGTCAGGATGGAAAGTGGTTTTGGGCTGACACAAAAACTCTGCCAGGAAATGACGGAGTTATTAGTGCCACCTATCATTTACTATCCGAAAAATTGGTTTGAGTACTTGAGCTCCCAGCGGGAGTGCCAACAGATTTTTCAGTCAGATTTGTGAGAGGAAAGATATATGACCATCATAAGGATAAAAGTTTTGCCATAAACTTATTCACCTAATTCGAAATGAAACATATGTCTGATAAAAAAAACAAGATTGGTCAGGTAGGATACTGCCATTTTGAGGAACATCATTCAGTGTTCTAACCAGAACTGGTGAATCAATAATTTTCCTAAGAAGATCAGCGGTTTTATCATCAAAGAACAGAACTTACCACTGCGATCCGATCTACACAATTCAGGCTGATTCAACTATGATATGAACTGGGTTAATCCGGGACTGGTGGCTCTGACCTCATTCACGGCAATGATGCATTGATATGTTGATGCAGCAGGACTTTCAGAAAAGCAGCTTTTAAGATGATATGAATAAAATTTGCCGGGTCATACTATTCCTGCTTATCCTGGGCGCTTTGTTTGTAATTTTGGGCGAGCGCTGGCCGCTGGGGGACGATTACTTTTTTACCTACCGGGGGGTGACCGAATCTTTCCTGCGCGGGGAAACACAGCTGTACGACAGGGACAGCCTCGGGTTCTACACCGCTCCCTGGACAATCCTGATCATGATGCCTACTTTGCTTTTCTCCCCGCAATATGGCGAGGCCTTACTGATCATCATTTCCCTGTTGGGCATGCTGATTGCTTCCAGCGCGGTGTCCAAAAAAAATGACCTTTTCACACTGCTGATCATTGTTTTGGCCGTGGTCAACATGCATACCTTCGACCTCCTCAACCGGGGAAACATTGATGGCCTTTTGGTTCTGGGTATTGGCCTGGGCTGGTTGGGGATCAAGCGCAACAACCCTCTCCTGGTAGGTGCTGGTTTCTGGTTTCTATCCCTTAAACCTGTCAACGTAATTTTCCCGAGCCTGGTTTTTCTAAAGGCAATCTGGGACTGGTCATGGAAAGACAAGATAACAGCAGCCATTCCGCTTGGACTGACATTCCTGATTTCCCTACCTGTATTTGGCGTCAACTGGATCCAGCGCTATTTTACAGCTATGCAGGAAAATCCTCCCCTCAGGAACCCGCAAATTACCCTCTGGCGGCTGCCCGAACCGCTGGGGTTTCCCCAGGAATACAGCCTGGGGGTTTTTGCCCTGGCCGTGATCATCTTTGGGATTATTATTTTCAGCTCCAGGGATGTAAACCGCGACCATCTGGCGCTGGCCCTGGCAGGCAACCTGGTGTTTTCACCGTATGTGCTGGGCAGCCATTATGTCCTTTTGATCCCTGTTTTTGTGATCCTCGCTCAGGAATATCGCTGGCTGATCTCCCTCTGGCTGCTGACCTTGATTCCGGTCGTTCTGCTGATCCTGAGGGCTGGGATTTACTGGCCGGGCATCTTTTATCCTGTAAGCATGCTGATTGGGGCCGGATATCTGGTGATTGTAAATTCAAATCACAACAATTCCAGGATAACAGCGCCTCAGCAGGACAATTGAAATAATCTGGCCCCATCGGCTGCTCCAAATCTTTTCCCAGTCCAGCTAGTTGAAAAATGGCAGCAGGAATGATGCGCGTGCATTTCCCCCAATAACCACGAGAGAAGATCACCCTAGTTTAGGTGGTTCTTCGCGTTGAAATGTTTTCTAAGAAAAAGGTAGCAAAGGGATTAGTGGATCAGAAGGTTGACCCGCTTACCGGTCAATTCCTAAAAAGCTCAAATTAAAGGCGGAACCGGCAGACAAATACCTCCCATCATGGGAGATCGCAACTGCTTCTGTGCCGTAACTGCTGATCTTCACAGAATCCAGTACCACGCCATCGGTGACCTGCCAGAAGTGCAAAAAACCACCCCTGTCCACACCTGCCACCAGGTCATCTGAATGTGAAAAAGCCAGATCATCAATCCAATAACCAAAACCCGAGAGGGTTCTAAATGCATCCCAGGTTGTGGAGCTCCATAAGATAACACCTCCCTCCTGGCAGTTATAGTTTACGGATTTACCACAAAAACTGGAAGCCAGCAGACCCCCATCATGCGAAAATGCTACTGCGCTGCCCTGCCCGTCTTGAGGTAGGCTGTGAAGCAGCTCTCCGGTGGAGCTGTTCCAGACTTTCACCATTCGATCCACCGCCCCGGTCGCTAAAATACTGCCGTCAGGTGAAAATGCCATATCCGGCACGCTGTAGGGGTGAGCCTTGAAGCGAAGCAGAATCTCTCCATTGGTAAGGTTAACAATGAATACAGTCCCAGTTCCGTTATCTGCAACCCCTGCAGCCAGCCTATTTCCATCCGGAGATAGGCTCAGGCTGTTCACCGGGCCCGGGAAATAATACTGCCGAATCAAGCTCAGGTCCTGGGGGCTGCGGATCTGAACAATCCCGCTATCCAGGGCTGCTGCAAGAAAGCTGTTGGCAGGGCTGTAAGCCAGATCCCAGATGATGGCATCCACTTTTTCGGAAACTGCCAGCAGCTGTCCCGTGGTCACATCCAACAACCGTAGTTTCTGATCCGAGCTTTCACTGTTTTGGCCGGTTCCAGCAGCCAGTTTCAGGTCATCAGGTGAAAAGGCAACCGCTCTGAAGCTGTCGTTTGAAATGGGAAAACCCCAGATGGCGCTGAGATCCTGGATATTATCGTGAGAAATGACCTCTCTCGTGGGAGTTGGAGTGGGTGGGACTGGTGTAAGCGAAGGTGGAATCGGTGTGATCGTCGCTGTCGGGGCAAGTTCCGTTGTGGGTGGCAGATTGGTCGGCTCAACCATCCCGGGAATGGCAGTGCAGCCCTGACTCAAGAAAATGACGGCTGGAAACAGGACAGCTAGCAAGAATTTTTGTTTGTTCATCTTCTTCCTTCAATCAGCAGCGGATGCATTTGTGTTAGAAAAGATGTCTGGGCTTGGGAAAATTGAGCTTACCTTAGTTATACCTAAAATACCACACAGTTATGAGTATCCAAACCAGCCCCAGACATGCCAAAATTCAAAACTACCGGCAACAAAAGCTGCGGCCAGATAACCGGACAGGATCGAGATGATCAGCACTGTGACCAAGATAAGGGTAATACTTCGCAACCTCCGCTTTTTCACTGCCGGGATTTGGGGATACATGGGGATCCCAGGAAGAATCCCCTCCCCAACTGCGCTGGCAACGGTATTCCTGTGGAATCGGATAAAACTCCGGAAAAGCTGCCGGACAAATAAACGGAAATATTCAGCACCAATCACAAAAAGAACCGCAAGCTCAAGCGATACCACCCCAAAAATCGTGCGGATGAAATCAGGCATATAAGGTATGAGATTATTGATGTTTAGATTGAGCAATAAGAATCCACCCAGGACACAAAAAGCGATCGCCCCTGAAACCATGACAAGAAGCCAGGTGGATAACAAAACAAAGAAAATGGCGACAAAAATATCCACAAACACCAGGCCAATCTTAACAATTGTCTTTTTTCCCGGCTCAGGGCGAGGGCTTTCTATGTCAAACTGCAGACTGATTTCTTTCGGATCGCCAAGACGGGCTGCGATCTCTTCCTCGGAATGGCCATCAGCCACTTTCTGATCAAAAAAGATGCTGTATTCTGCGACAATTTCATCCACATCGGAAATATTTCTTTCCCTTAGTGAGTTGGTCAGGATCCTGATAAAGTGAGCTTTATTCATTGTGATCATCCTCCAAAATGCTCTCAACTGATTTGACAAAACTAAACCAATCATCCCTGGCAGATAGATATTCATCCTTGCCAAGTTGAGTAAGACTGTAGTATTTCCTGGGGGGCCCGCCGCTATCTTCCGAAAGATACGTTGTGACCATACCAAGGTTTTTTAGCTTGCGAAGGATAGGATATACTGTCCCATCGGCAATTTGAATGTGCTGGGAAAGGTATTCCGATACATCATAACCGTAGGAATCCCCGCGATTAAGCAGCGAAAGCACACACAACTCGATCACACCGGACTTGTACCGTCGAATCAAACCTACCTCCAGAACTCCTTACCCCTGTATTATACATTTACCACTATTATATAATATATAATAGTTATCCGGGATGGTCAAGCCCCTGGGCCGCCTGTTCAAGTTCCTTAAAATAAGGAAACGCGATCCTCCATCGATCGCGTTTCCAGTATTCCCTGAATTTTGTTTTATTGGATGAGCTGGTTCCTGTCAGGGATAAACCAGGCAGGACTCAGCTAACCACTCCTGGGTAAACCCAGTTGCAGTTAATTGATCCAACTTTCAGCAAACATAAGCACCGTATCCAAACCAGGCGATGACCTTGTTTTCGCCCGCTGCCACGACCACTGTCCGCTCGGTCGCTGTGGTGGGCAGCCATCCTCCACAGCTGGGAGCGATATTTACTGAAACACAATAGGTCCCAGCATCCAGATTATCAAAACTAAAACTTCCGTTGCCGGCTGTGGATGTGCTGGACAGGCCGGTGGATCCGCAGGCGCCTTTTCCAAGCCTGACAGTAACATTCGATATGCCTGGTTCACCGCCGTCGCGGGACCTATTTCCATTCATATCGTCAAAAACACCACCAGAGATCGAACCCGGAAGGGGTTCCGGTGTGGGGCTGGAAGTGGGTGTAGGGGTAGCGGGAAGGGGGCACAGTCCCGGGAAGCTGGTGGTGGGTTCATACCCATAGGTCCAGCGGCAGGTGTTGTCCACCATGGCCAGTTCCTTGATTGGATACTTACTGCTTTCAGAGTAAGCAGAACCCGCCTGGTCGGAGGTCATAGAGTCATTGTAGTCATAAGCTCCAGGATCCCGCAGTCCCTCGTCCGCCCAGCCGCCAAATGCAAATGATTTATCACCACCTATCAGGCTGTGTTTGAACGCCAGCTGGACCTTTTTGGGGTCGCCGGGATCGCGGCGGATCCAGACCGCGTCAGGATCACTGCCAAAATAGTCCTCAAAAACCAATGTTTCATATCCATCCCAGCTGGAGTTAGGATTCTCAGCATTCATGGGGGAGAAGCCTCCCACGTCCTCGTTATCATCCTTGAATGCCTGCGCTCCTTGGGTGGTCCACTCCGACCCTGCGGGAACCTTTCCCAGAAAGAGCCAATCTCCCCGACCGTCACTCTCCAGGTCGATTTCCAGAGCATAGACATCACCAGAGTCTTCCGGCGGAGCTTCTTCCAGGATGAATGTGCTGTAAATCCAGGGAGAAGACACACTCAGGTTGACCCTGATCAGGTCCAGATAGCCTTGATAATCCATGACTTCTGAGGTGAAAGGCCGCTCCAGGAAATTGGTGTTGAAGAGATCGGCCCCGGTACTTTTAGACGCGGCCCGGGCTTTGGTAGAGCTATCAATAACCCAGGTATTTGGATTTCCAGGCTCGCCGGGTCGGACCAGATGCTCAATCGTCGGGGCTGGCTCCGGCTCGGATACCGCTGAATCCGGTTCTGCAGTCGCTTCCTGGGTGTTTTCCGGCTCCCCGCTGTCGACAATCTCCAGTGTTTGGGCAATAGACGTTTCCACGGCCTGGTAAGTTTCTGTAATCTGGGAGTTATTCAAAGAATTACTGCCGATATCTCCCGGTAGATTGCAGGCCATCAAAGCAGTCAGAAGCACAGCGACAGCCATTAAAGGGTAGCTAGATCGATTTCGTCTCATGGGATCCTCCTTAGAGGTTCACGAATAAATTGGTTTGGTGAAGTAACGGTGTCCTGAGAACCCGCTGATTGATGTATTCTATCAGAGAGTAAATGATTGGAGCCCTGAAACTGAAGGAAAAACTGATCCTGCGTACACTGATTTTGTTCTATCCAGCAGAGCACAGCGGAAAATTATTAAACCAGGACACGCGATCCTGACAGGATCCTGTTTCCCAATAAAACAAAAACGGCTCCGCGCTGGAAGCCGGTCCTTTTTATTAAAATCAGCAGCAGAGTCAATAGCGACCCTACTCACTATTTACTGCTTACCAATGACTGTTTTTCTATGGGTCCGTCAGGATTCGAACCTGCAACCTGGCAGATAAAGGCAGACTTCCTGTTCAGCTACGATTATGATAATTGCGTTATTAGCTGGGACTGATTAAAACGAATAGAATATATTGTTGCCCCAATATTTAGTACGTAATTATTAATTCCTTGTAAGTAGCTCTACGGCTTTGTACCAATAATAAAAGGAAGACTTATCTGGGTGTCTCTTCAATCGGTTAAGAAAATTCCATTTTTGATCTTCGACAAGAAGATCAAAAATATCCTGGCCCTCAAAATAGATTATGGGTGATAAATCATTTGTAAGCAATTTTGCAGCCAAATAAGCAACTCTAGATGATGCTGGCACTGCATCATCAATTCGGAAATGTCCCGTCATCAAATATCCAGAACCAAATGCTCTAATTCCTTTCTGTAATTTCTTATATTTGGCTTTCTCGCTATCGGAACCTCCACCCCGTTTTGCAAGTATTACACAAGTAGCAATTGTGTCATGTAACACAATATCAGGAGTTAATTCTTTATCAGGATCTTCCCCACTTCGAAATTTGATTTCCTGGTTAACAATAGCATCAAAACTCGCAGCGACTATTTCCATATCGTTGATATTTTCAAACAATCTACTTAAATCGAAAAGCTGCTTACAAATCTCCATTGAAGACGATTGCTTATCTTTTCCTTTGAAATAGGGAATTCCAATAGTATTTGGAGCAAATGCAGAAAGTTTGTCTCCCATAATGGAATCTATCGATGGCATGGAAATTAAAGTCCTTCCATCTGTTTCAATCCATTTTGTTTCAATAGGAAGTTCAACTAATTCGGGGTAAACAGAATCCTCAAGGAGTACGTCCATTAAAATCGTGCCAGATCCTTGCATGCTGGTTTCAAAGGAAAATTTATAATGTGCTTTTGGGATACCTGGTTGATAGCTGCGGTGTTCCTCCAATTCCCACTTTGTAAAATACGATAAGTCAAGTACATTGTTTAAAATTTCTTCTAGTTCTTTCCTGTGGATTTTGCAGATAATGTCGAGGTCAATTGAAAACCGATTATCTTCTTCAAGTAATAGCACTAAGCTTGTGCCACCTTTAAAAACAAAATCGAGACCATTTGACACTAAGCACTCCAAGAGATGTAATGCGTATATCATCTTCTCGAGAATTATTTTGTCAATTCGTCTATACTCTTCCTGCTCTTTAAAGTGATTAAGCCACTCATCAGTAAAGCAAATATCTCTAATCATCTAAAACGCCTTTTAACACATGACTCATGTGGATTGTTAAGAATCGTTTAATATCTTGCCCCCGTTTTCTGCGCTTAGCATAACTAAACATCGTAGTAAAGTTGATCGAATATCCAGTTATTGCATTTTCATAGATGTGAATTAATTCTGATCCTTGCACAGTGTGGAATAATTTCTCCTCCGCAAATAGATCTACAAGGATTTTTTCAAGTGTGGGAATATAGAATTCAATGTTATTCTCGGTTCTTTTTGATACCGGAGATCTGGTGAGTAGGTACTTCAATACGACTGGTTGGTTACTTTCGGCTATATAGAAATCTATCTCTTTTTCATCCGGATTCAAGAAGACATCATTAGGTATAACATCCTTAAGGTTATAAAAAAAGGACTCTTCAAAACCTTTCTCCATTTCAACAATAAGGATAGATCTACTTATCTGATGCTGTACAAATTCATTCAGCCAAGAAGTTTCCCAGATACAGTATTTAATTTCCTTGAATTGCTCGGAAAGTTGCTTAGCTATTTCAAGTAAATCGGGGGAAGTAATTGGTTTGTATTCTGGTTTGTAGGAAATTACATAAATCCCCCTTTTTATACTTCTGATAATGTTTTTTTGTTTGAGATCATAGATTCTCCACCCAAATGTACCTTCTTTCAGATCTGGTTCAAAGTCACGGAAAAAATCGAACAGTTCTTCTCGGGAGAAGTACTCTCTATCTTTAAACTCTTCAATCAATTTGTTCTCTAAATACTTTAGCATTATTTAATCTACCTTGCATCTTTCAATAATTCTAGCAATTATTGGAAAACCAATTTACTCCAGTATATCATAATATTGGCATATATTTGAAATCAAAAATATACCACAAAATAAATTTATTGGTAAATTTTTGAAAGACTATAGATTGGAAACTCTGAAGGTTTTCCCAGCAAATTCTAAGAAAAAAAGAATAGGTCCTTTCTCAATAGGAAAAAGACCTATTCTCGCGTTTCTGGTGGGCCCGGAAGGATTCGAACCTTCGGCCTGGCGAATAACGGCTTAATTCCAACTCGGATGCATTTTCACAACTGATTGTAGCTATCTTAATTTTCTCATTTGGTTTTATCCACTAAAAATATGATTTATTTCCTTAATCAAAATCGATTTCATTGAAATTGAATTTCTTTTATACTATGATCAATCTAGACCTACCTAATACACTTCCCATACAAACAACTTCCAGAGAGCATTGATTTGGCCCAATTGTGTGGTCCTGTTCTATTTATCCCTGGAGGGAACCATGAAAAACTTTCTGAAAGTCCTTATACCACTATTTATCCTGTTCTTGCTGGCAGCCTGCGCTGCTCAGCTATCCGAGCCCACTCCCACTGTAACTCCTCAGCTCCCGGAAAAAGCTGAAATTGTCGCTGCTTTTTTCCGTGCATCCTGTGAGAATCGGACAGAAGAGGCGTTAAGCTACCTGGCAGAAGATGTCAGACTATTATCATGGGGTGAACTTTGTTTTTCCGGGAAATATGCCCGGGCGGTGAGGAAAAATATGATTGAGACTTCGCTCCAACATGAATGTATCGGTGAAAACTATCGAGTAGATGGGGATATGGTTCATTTTGATTATAAAAAATTCTCATCAGATGGAAATTTAGTTGAGCAAGGATCTACGTCCTATTCTGTCTCTGACGGATTGATCCAATGGCAAGCACCCTGTCAACCAGAGGAATAGCTGGTGATCGTTAGTAATCATTCTTCTCCAGATATTTAGTTGAAATCTAATCAGGAGGGCAGGTCATCCATTGGTTCTGATAACAACTTTTATATCAACTATAAGTATAAATCATGAAACGGCAGAATAGAGGATCCTAAAAAAAAGAATAGGTCCTTTCTAGTATAGAAAAGACCTGTTCCTCGCGGTTATTTTTATGGGCCCGGCAGGATTCGAACCTGCGACCTGGCGGTTATGAGCCGCTCGCTCTGACCACTGAGCTACGGGCCCGATCTGGATTTACTTCCGGGGGATTCCTCGCTATCCCCCGGGAACAAAAAGAGCGGGTGACGGGATTCGAACCCGTGAATGTCAGCTTGGAAGGCTGATGCCTTACCACTTGGCCACACCCGCGTAAAGCTGGCTTTCTCCCTCTATTCGCAGAGTTTATCTTAATACTTTCAAAGACGTAAATGAAAAAGCCATTAACTATTTAGCGTCAAGATTATATCAGAGGCATATTCCAGCGTCAACAAAGGATGTCACTAAGATGGAAAAGTAGTCTGGCTATGACTAAATTATTGACATGAATGATATTTTTTTAAATTTTATTCCAGGTAAACCTGCAGATGATAAATCATCAGAACCAAGTTCGTAGCTGCCCATTATGAAGCCAAACCCCTGCCACCTCAATCCGCGATTGCGTTCTGATTCTCCAAAAACTATCAGAACGCTGATTAATTATTTCCATTGAAACCACCACTACCAACGTTACTTGACAAAGAGCTCTCGGATTGTGCAGATTGATTCTACAAATAATCCGTCTAACCGTCTCCTCATGATTCAAGGCTGCCCAGCGGATCAATCTGCTGGAGACGGATGATCTGGATTCCAAATCAATTCTGGATAGCCGCTTTTCTATTTGTTAGCAACCACCCTGGGGGGCTTCAAAGAGGATGCCACACTAACCCCTTCCGGGAATCAAGGCCAGCCAAGCTTACCGGAAGGGGTGGAGGGAACGGCCACTATAACGTATGAGCTTACCTATAATGATGAGAATTGCCAGTCAGTAGTAAATGTAGCCGTTCCCATTGAGCTTAAGATCGATCCCGATAATGAAAACTTCATGAATGTGAAGGGGGACAAGTACAGCATCTATTACATTCAAGTCAAGGGTTCTGGAGACCAATCCAGAATCTTTTTTATCCATTGGGATTACCCCATCCAGTTCTTTTTTATCGGGACCTCAAAGCGTATGATAAAAATGGGCAGGAAGGCTGTGCTATTGAGGACAAGTTCACTACCCTTTTCGATATAACAGTGTCAACAGATTTGGGAGCTTCCCTGTCGTGTCTACAGTGCCTCTGCTTGACATCCCACCTGTTCTCCCTCACAATTATTGAAAATCATCCCTTACCAAGGAGCCTATCTGTTGGACGTCCTGAAGCGCCTGATGACCTATGTCCGCCCCTATTATAAAACCCTGATGCTGGTCAGCCTCTTCCTGCTGCTGGGCACCGTGCTGCACCTGCTGCCGCCCCTGGTGCAGAAACAGGTCATCGATCAGGTTATTGGGACCGGTGACCTGACACGCCTCACACAGCTGATTGGAGCCCTTGTGGGAGTGTATTTCCTGATTCAGCTGGTCGACTACGGGGACCTCTATTTTCGACATGTGGTGGGGGAAAAATTCATTTTTGACCTCCGGGTCCGGCTGTATGACCACCTGCAGAGGTTGTCGCTGTCCTTTTTTGAGAACACCTCAACCGGGGAGCTGATGTCGCGGGTTTCCAACGACGTCAACGAACTGGAAAAGTTCATCACCCACGGGATCGCTCTTACCGCAGCCGATCTTTTGAGGCTGGTGGGGGCTTCGGTTGTGCTGCTGGTCCTGGATTGGAAGCTGGCCCTGATCCTGCTGGTGCCGCTGCCGCTCCTGGCCGGGAGCCTGGTGCTCTTCAACCGCCGGGTGAGGCCGATCTACCGCCGGGTAAGGGACCGGCTGGGCGATATCAACGCCAGCCTGCAGGACACCCTATCCGGGATTCGGGTGGTGCAGTCTTTTGATCGCGAGGAAGCCGAGCTGGGCAAGTTCCGGCAGGTCAGCCGCAACTACCTCGAAGAGCGCGTCCAGGCTATCCAGACCTGGTCGCTGTTTTTCCCAACTTTCCGGTTTGTCTCCGCCCTGGGTGGAGCCCTGGTGCTGGGCTTCGGGGCCCGTATGGTGGTGAACGATCAGCTGACTCTAGGAACGCTGGTGGCCTTTCTCTCCTATATTATTTCTTTTTATGAGCCGCTCCGCCGTCTCACCGAGGTGGACAATACCTTTCAGCAGGCTATTGCTGCCGGGGGACGGATTTTCGAGCTGCTGGACGAGAACCCTCAAATCCAGGACGCCCCCGATGCGGTTCCGCTGGAGGACATCGAGGGAAGGATAACCTTTGAGGCGGTCCATTTCCGGTACGCCGACCCCGATGAAGAGGGAAAGAACCCGGAGGAGAGCAATGTGCTGCACGAGATCTCCTTTGAAATTGAGCCCGGCCAAGTGGTAGCGCTGGTGGGGCCCAGTGGGGCGGGCAAGTCCAGCATCGCCAATCTGATCAGCCGGTTTTACGATCCTGACCGGGGCCGGGTGCTGGTGGACGGACGCGACCTGCGGGAGGTGCAGCTGAAGACCCTCCGCCAGGGGATAGCTGTGGTGCTGCAGGATACCTTCCTGTTCAATACCACCGTACGCGAGAACCTGCTTTACGGGAACCCGGATGCAAGTGAGAAAAAAATGATCGCCGCTGCCCGGAGAGCCCACGCTCACGAATTCATCCAGGAGCTGCCGGCAGGCTACGACTCCAAGATCGGCGAGCGGGGCGTGAAACTGAGCGGAGGCCAGAAGCAGCGCCTGAGCCTGGCCCGAGCCATCCTGGCGGACCCGCGGATATTGATCCTGGATGAAGCCACCTCCTCGGTGGACGCCGAAGCGGAATACCTCATCCAGCAGGCCTTAGAGGAGGTCATGCAGGACCGGACTGCCTTGGTGATCGCTCACCGCCTGAGCACCATCCGTCGGGCAGACAAGATCATTGCCCTGGAGGGCGGCCGCATCCGGGAGGTGGGCAGCCACCAGGAGCTGCTGGCTCGGGAGGGCTTGTACAGCCAGCTTTATCGGCAGCAGCTGGGATTGGCTGGGGAGGAATAAAGGGGGAAAAAGCATCAGTGAGGGCCCGGAAAATATGAAAAAAAAAGAGTACCAGCCTGGGAGGCTGATGTCCGCTCAGCTGGCCGTATTGACCTGCCAGGCAAATGGGAAGGGTACCGGGGACCAAAAGTAGGTCAGTAAGAAACCTGTTCTTCTATCGTGAGACATCTGGAAAACCCCAGAATTACTCACCGCCGGGCCACTTCCACCAGCTTTTCATAAATCTTCACCATCGCCAGGGTGTCCAGCCTGCAGTAGGCCAGCAGATCCTTACGGACCCGGGGAAGCTCTTCCTCGGCTATGGTTTCCTCCCAGATCTCCCCCCAGGCCAGCATGGCCTCCTCCCCGTTGGAAATCTCCAGGCCGGCATACTCTCCCCTGAACTCCGGGACAAGTACCGGGAGAACATTTTTCAGTGAAGCGCTGCCGCCAAACTCTGGATCAATGTAGTATCCCTTTTTGAAAATCAACATCAGATCGTACATCCGCTGATTGATCTCAAGCAGCTCCTCCGCGTACGCCGGGTAGCGTTCAGCCATCTCTGCGTTCTTTCCCCCCTCAAAAGGCTGGTTCCAGACGACAACGGACCCGGAGTCCGGCAGATCCCGGATCAGCCCTTCAATGAACCGCTTCCCTGGGTCTTTGCGACCGGTCAGCAGCAGCTCAAAATGCTTCAGCTCTCCGCCTTCTTCCTCCAGGACATGGAGGGAATACTGGTAGACAATTGCTTGATAGGGCCTGTAGCCTGGGAAAAAAGGCAATCCCGGACCATAGGTTTCATAATCCAGGAAGCTGAGGGGAAATTCCAGCTTGTCTAATTCCTTCTGGATCGCAGGAAGATCGATCACCGGCTGCCCCCGGTCGACCGCCTCCTTGTGCTTGAGCTGTGTCTCAGAGAGGGGAAAGTCCTCGGGGATCTCTCCAATGGCATTGATCCCCCGGGACCTCAAGTCTAAAATCCTGGTCCGGTGCAGGTAGGGAAGGTTGTAAATGGGGTAATCGGGCAGCTGCCCATGACACAAGCTGGGACACTTGCAGTTATTGGGCCTGAGGCAGGGCTCGAGCGCATCCGGGGAGGGTTCATGGATAATCAGGGCTGCTCTCTGGCGGCTTTCCGCAACTTCCTGCCGCAGGTCCGCGATTGCCTCGTTCATGTTCACAACCAGAAACATCTCCCCAAGGCCCAGCTCCCCGGAATGGCTGTACTCCTTATTGACATGCACAATAAATACATCCCGGACCGTTTCTGTTGCCTCACAGACCAGCCGCTGAAAGGTCACATCATACTGATCCTCTTTCCGGATCGAGGTAGCGCTTTTGATTTCATAAAGATCCATCTCACCGGTGCGCGGATCCCGTGCCACCACATCAGCCCGGGATTGGAAAATACCGTCCTGGAAGGTCACCTCGGATTCGATCTCGAGATTTGAACCACTCAGGTAATTCTTTTTTAGAAACTTCCGGGCCAGTGTCTCGATCTCTCTGCCCTGCTCCATCAGGTGCTGTTCGTACAGCGTCGGCTGGACCTCGATCCTGCCGTGCTTTGCTGCCCAGAGGTGCAGCGGGGCTTCCAAATAAAGCATAAAATCGGTTTTACTGATCATGACGGTATCATTATACTCCCGGGAAAAATCCTTCCCGGTCTTGCTGACTTCCCGGACATAAAAAAACCGCCCATTTGGGGCGGTTTTTTCGCGCTTTGAAATCCTTGTTCAATCCAGTAATTTAATCCTCGGTTTTTTCCTCCCACCCGTCTTGCCCGGGGTTGAACTGTCCCCGATAGGTTTGACCACGAAGGTGATCAGGGTGGGGAGAAAGAACACCAGGATCAGGAAAAGCATCACCGCCCCAAAGGTCATCAGCGGTACCGGCTCTGATACTTCCGGGACAAGCCCGCCGGGATTATAGCTGATTGAAAAATCCTCGACGCTCACGGCAGTCTGGGCCGATTCAGCCAGGCTGACTGTCAGCGCCCTGTTGACCCCATCGCGGAGCGTGGAAGGAGAGGTATATGTCAGCTGGTATTCACTCCGAAAGGCGGCCGCATAGGATTGATAGATGCTGGTCAGGCTCTCCTCATCCTCGGCATATGCATAGACGCCCCCGGCGTTCTCCGCCAGGTACGTCAACGCGTCCACATCCAGGGCTGTTTTTTCATCAAGATCCTGGGATGCATCTCCCAGTCCAATCGTGGAGATCGATAGTCCAGTGGGGGCAATTTGCCGCAGAACAGCTTCCGGGGTGCTGGTGCTCACCGTATCCAACCCATCCGTGACAGCAACGATCGCTTTCCTTCCCGCAACCTCCTCCAGGATCTGGATGGCTTCCCCCAGGGCATCATACATAGCAGTATCTTCTTTAGCCTCTAAACCCTCGATGGCATTATAGATCCGTTCGCGATCCTCTGTAATCGGCTGCACATAATCAATCTCAGTATGGAATGTCAGCAGCCCAACCCGATCTGCAGGCCGAAGCTGGTCCACAAACGCCTTTGCTGCAGTCTTGGCTGAATCCAATTTCCCCACATAAAGCATGCTGCCGGAAATGTCCATTGCCAGCAAAACAGTCAGAGGGTCGACTTCCCCGGCTCCCTGGATTTGATCCACCGGGATCTGCTCACCATTTTCCATCAAACGGATCCACGCTGGATCCACTCCAACCGGGTCCCCTGCTGCATCGGTGACCGAAACATACACGGTCACATCGGGGAAGGCTGAGGTATCCACCTGGGTGATGCGGATGGTCAGGTCGTCTGCCTGCTGATGTGATCTGAACCCGGTCAGGCTGAGCAGGGAGACCAGGACCAGGAGTGAGTGGAGGATCTTTTTCTTCCGCATGGTTACTTCCTTTCGTGATAAACCAGTTCCGTATTGCCAATCTTGATCACCTGGTTAGCCCGCAGTTGAGTTTGCTCGATTTTGCGGTTGTTGACAAAGGTCCCGGATAGGCTGAGGTCTTTGAGTGTAAAATGGGTGTCCTGCCCTTTGATTAGGGCGTGCTGCGGGGAGATGTCCGGATCGGGCAGAACAATGTCGGATTTGAGCGGGCTGCTGCCCAGAAAGGCGGAGGGGCCGTTCTTTTTAATGAACTTATCCAGTATGAACTCGGACCCCTTCATTTTCCCGCTGGCCACTTCCAGCCAGGCCTGGGAGAGCAGCAGGACGACCAGGGCGATAAAAACCCCGATGGACGCCCCCATCAGGCCCAGGCCAGCAGCCTTTCCAAACAGCGGATCCGCAAATAGAACCCGGACGCTTTCCAGGATGCTCCCTCCCAGCAGGCCGCCGAACCCGCCGCCCAGGGCAGGTTTCCAGGCTTCACTTCCGCTGGTAATGGCGAACGCAATCCCGATCAGGATCCCAAAGACGCCCCAGCCAACCGCCCTGCTGACAGCTCCACCCCCCAGCAGCTGAAACAATCCCTCCGCGGCTGGCAGCCCAACCGCGCCGCCAGCCAGTCCCAGGGCGCCGCTGAGCAAGCCTGATTTGAGAATCTGCAGAAGGTTGCGGGAAACCAGGCCCTCGGACAAACCAATCAAAGCCCCGATGCTCAAGCCGATCAATCCCCCCACGGCAATCTCACTCAGGTACAGGTTACCCCAAAAGGATAAACCAATCGCGTTGCTGGCCTGCCAGCCGATCAACCCTCCCATGGCGCCCAGCACGCCGTAATAATAAAGCCGCATGGTTCTACTCATTTTCATAATCGATCTCTCCTGAACCTTCCGGTTCATTTGTCATGTTGACCCAGCGAACCACACTCTGCTTTCGGTAGTTGGTGAGCTCACAGAAGCCAAAATAGTGTCCCCCATCCAGTGTCCCATCGCGCTCCTTGATAAAATAGCCAGCTTGATTGCTGTGCGGCTCAATCACCAGGGCAACCTGCCAGGAGTGGGGAAAAAAGTGCTGATGTAAAAATTGATCATACCCAGAGAAAAAAACACCCATTTTCGGATGGGTGTGATACCACCCCACTAAGTCCTTCTCCGGGTATTTTTCTTCCATCACCTTAAACATCGCCACCTGGCTGTCCTGGGTGAAGGTGAGATAGGCACTGCCCTGCCGGGTATAAAGCGCAGGCAGGCATCTCTCCACCACGATATATTCTTCCCCTGTTTGTTGATCCGCCCGCCAATTACCAATCAGCCAGCCTCCAACCTCATTATCAAGGTCGCTGTGGGCATGGACATTTGCCCGTACATAGGCTTTCTGGGTCATAAACACCGTCACGCCAGGCTGCCTTGGGTCTGCCAGCTCTTTGTCGGAGAGCCAGCGGGAGGCATACCGGAGGGGTATTTTTCCCAGCCGGGGGGTCGGCGTTTCTACCGGCAAAAGTCGGATCTGAGGGGTGGTCATCATCCAGGCCTTTTTATGGAAGACAGGGCTGTATCCCTGCCCCGGTCCAGTTCAACCTGCTGTGACATCAGCGGTCATCACCAGCTGATCATCCTCAGGCACCCCGGCTTCTGCAAGGGTTTCATCTTCTGAGAGCTCACGTCCCAGGGCCTTGCTGTCCAGGCGGTAGCCCATCGGCCGACCGTCCGGTCCGGTCGTGGGCAGTTCCAGAGATGTGGTCAGCTCCGGGAGCAGTTCCTTGACGATCACATCATCAGGGACTTCAGCGGTGCGGGTTCCCCCTGAGGGAAGCACGAGAGTAACTGTGAGTTCAGCCATAGTTTTCCTCCATTAATCTAATTTTTTGTCGTAGGCAGCTTGGTCAGTGCCTGGATCACTTTAATTTGATCCTGGGTTTCTTCCTGGGTTCTTTTTTGATCTTGATCCGCTCCGGTCGAAGCAGCTCGCGGGTGTCCACTGGAAAGGCATCAGGGTGCTCTTTGCGGTAGGCCCGGCTCCAGCGGGCTGCCTCCGGATCCCAGGGGAAGGGAGGTTTGGTGGGATCATCGTGGAAATTCTTGTACTGCACCATTTCACCGATCATCAGCACCAGTCGGTCCAGGGAACGGCTCGCCGTCCACCAGGAAGCATCCACACACACAGAGCCGTTGTGGTGATTGATGTTGGGATGCCAGATGGGCGTCAGCCACTGCATCCCCGGCCAGCGCTGCGGGTACTGATTGTGCAGATAAATCTCCACCTTGTGATGATTTCCGAGCTTCGGTTTGCCGTTCTTATCCACCCCAACGACCCCCTTGCATTTATAGGTCACGGTGTACCTTTCTGGGGGCAGTCCCTTGCGGGCTGCGTTGGCCTTGAATTCAATAAAATCGCTTTGAGCGGCCAGCTCCTGCATCCGCTTAAGGTCAGCCCGGAGCCTGCGCATCCTCGGGCTCTGGTCCAGGGTGATCTTCCCACCGGCGGTGATGTCCGCTGTGAGGACCAGGCGGTCCTCCTCAGGCACACCGGCTTCTGCGAGGGTTTCTCCCTCCATGAGCTCCCGCCCCAGGGCTTTGCTGTCCAGGCGGTAACCCATCGGCCGGCCATCCGGCCCGACAGTGGGTAAACCCAACAACGAGGTCATCTCCGCCAGCAGATCGCGGACGATCACATCATCCGGGACTTCCGCTTTTCGAGCTCCCCCATTGGGCAGTACGATGGTCACTTCAATTTCTGACATAAGGTTCTCCTCTCAGTCCCGGGTCACTGATGGTAATGGGGCACCTGGCAGGAGCCGGTGATTCCCCAGCAATCAGCATGATGGCGGGTCTTGCAAATTGGACAGATCTTAATCCCGCGGGGATCATGTTCCTTCACGGGTTCCAGGCAGTAGGGGCAAATATGCTCCTGTTTCCCAATAAATTTGATTTCCTTGGGGGACCTCTTTTTTAGGCGCCCGGAGGGTTGGATCTTTTTTCTTATGGATCGCGGCGCCAGGGATAACTTTTCCGGGGGGCCGGGGACCGTGATGCGCTTCGGATTGTCCTCAGAACGAGCAGATTCCCGGGGATTGATTTTCGTGACAGCCTCCGCAGCAGTTTTTTTCAACACCTCTTCATAAAGCCTCTTTGGAAATCTGCGGAGCGCTCCAAAGTTGATTGCGGACAGGCCGGGAAGCTTTCTCTTGGGTCGGGAGGAAGAGACCCGCGCTGAACTCTCATCGACCTGGCGGCGGGACCGGAAAGCATTGACCACCAAAAGGGCACCCAGCGCAGCGATACCGAATTGGAACAGGCTCGCCCAATCTGGCCCGCCGGCTGTTCTTGCAAACAGGTTGATCCCCAAAAATCCGCTGGAAATAGAATGCAGCACACCAAGGCTCAAGACAGCTGAAAACAGGGCAGCCAGCATCTCCAGGATCCGCGTGTGACTTTTCAACAATGTCCGGGCGGAGAATCCGGCCAGCATGCCAACCAGGAGCACGAGGGTGAATTTCAACAGGGTCACATCCACCTGCACCCGGAAACGAAATACCAGAAGCAAAACCAGGCTGCTGAGAAAGGTTTGCAGCACGGTGATGATGATCCGTCCAACAACAGATTGGAAGATCCTGTCTATCAAAGGGGTGTTCGGTTTGAGATCCACCATATCTGATTTCACAATCACGCGTCTTGATCCTTGAGCTTGATTTTTCCCGCAGCTGGATTGTCCGCAGCGGATTGAATCCTGACCGCTTTGCCAATCTTAATGCGGTCCCGCAGGGGGACTTCAGCCTCAGGATGGTCAAAATGACTGAAGTGGAGGGTTTCCTCCAGATCCCCGGTCAGTTCGTAAAAGCGGTATTCCTCGGTGTTGTTTGCCCTCAGGATATGCAGCGGGGGGATCCCCACGCTGGCCAGCGTGTGATGAAGGAAACCCTCATCACCAGTGATCAAGTGGGTCATTTTCACTTCCCGCATTTCTCCACAATTTGGGCAGTGGGCTGCTTCAAAGCTCACCTGTGACATCGGCTTCACCATCTCCTCAACGGTTTTGCAGTGGGTGCATTCCAGGCCCAAAACCAGCTCCTGATCCAGTTCAACGACCGCCTCATTCCCCAGTTCTACCTTGATGATCTGGAGCAGGTCCGCCAGGGTGGCTGTCTCAGCGCTGAGCGGCAGCTCAGTCACCTCGCCATAAACCCAGTGGCTCTCGCACTCCTCCTGGGGAGTGTATGCCGTGGTGTGCATCTGATTATTCAAACCGTTGTAGTGGACGACTTTTCCAGCCTCCACGTCCATCTCGTGAATTAATTTCAGGGCTTCCTGGGATTGGATGGCGCCAATAATGGAGGCAATTGTGGGTGTGGTGGGCACCTTCCCCAGCAGGATATTCTGACGGGCAAGCAATGGACAGGAGTACCGCAGGGCCAGATCCCGGCGGGCTTGTTCTGTCAGCGTGCATTCATAGCAGGCCCCCTGACCGGGGAGGAAGACCCGCACCAGCCCCAGTAATTCCTGGATGGCCCCATCCACCCAGGGTTTCCCCATCCAGTAGGCAAACCGGTTAACAGCCAGCCGGGCCTCCCGGTTATCCAGGCAGCCGATCATCACATCCATCCGCCTGATGATCCCCAGGCCCAGCTCGGTGGTGACATCCCCGTGCAGGTATTGGATCCGCGTCTGGGGGTTGAGCTCCTTGGCGCGGGCGGCCACCACCTCGGATTTCTTCCTGCCGGAATCTGTTTCCCGGAAGAGAACCGAACGGCTCAAGTTAGCGGCTTCAATGGTGTCAAAATCGATCACCAGGATATAGCCGACCCCCATCAGAGCCAGGTTTTTTACCACCTCATTTCCGAGCGCGCCGGCTCCGACAACGAGCACCTTGGCCTCGGCGACCTTGTCCCGCTCCCACCAGGAGATCAGGTCAAAGGTACCCAAACGGTCCTTCTGGAGATTGGGGATCTTGAGGGGTTTTTCCTTGGCGACCGGCAGCCGGCGGGGGCCGGGGGGAGGGTCTCCGAGCTTTGAGATCTTGATCGGGCTGGCCGGGTCGGCATCGCGGCGCGCTAATTCAGCGGCCTTGACCAGGCGGCCTCCCTCCAGGGGGTTTACAAACCAGCCCACGCCGGGTCTGGCCTCGATCAGCTGGTGTTCGGCGAGGATTTTGAGCGCTTCGCGGAGGCTGGAGCGGCTGACATCCAGCTGGCTGCCGAGGTCGCGTTCAGAGGGCAGGTGCTGGTCTGGGGGAAAAACGCCTTCCAGGATCAGGCCAGCGATTTTTCCAGCCAGGATTTCGGGGAGGCTTTTGCGGGGGACGGGTTTGATCGACATCAATTCTCTGGTATGTTGGTCTGACCAATATACCAGTATTATGGCAGAACCACCCCGCCCTGTCAACCATCAATTTTCCCCGGATTGAAACAATAACCAGAATTAGAAATCGGAAATGAATGACCGACCCTTCCCGGATGCGCTCTAATGGGGGGAGTCCAGCCAGCACTGCCTTTCGAGCCAGAGCACCCCCTCCTGCCAGCCGGCTTCCTCAAAAAAGATCAGGAAGCTTTCAGTCCTGGAAAGACCGCTCTCGGCAGAGAGGTAGCGGATCGTTCGAACCCGGGTGTCAATATCATCCCAGAATTGGACCGTGTAGGTCCCCTGCAGCTCCTGCACCATGGGCTGCGTGGCAAACCAGCCATCGATCACCGCGGAAGCGCTTTTCAGGTTATCGTACTTCATATTCACAATTTGATCCTCGCACAGAAAAACAGCGGGGTCAGCTTTCTCCCCCGCCGTTTCCCCCTCAGCAAGGGATGCCTGGAGCGCTTCATGGTCCCTCTTCAAGCTGGAGTAGGAAACGGTCATTTCCTGGATCTGGGTTTCCATCTCAGCGATTGTCTGGTCTTTTTGATCCAGATCAGCTTCCAGGGAAATGATGTCCGACTGTGCAGTCTCGAGAGCCGGTTCAGAGAGATTCGGCATGCATCCAGCAACGAGGAATACTAGCAAAAGCCACGACAATTTTTTCATCAGATGATCTCCTCACTACAGAAAAGCGGCCAGTCTCCTTTGTATCTTAGCAGAAAATGCCTACCTGGCATACCCGATCACCTTTCAAAAGATACAGGGGGTTCCCCTGTTCCGGCACATTCCAATAACCCGATGCTATCCAGATATCCCGCGCTCGGCCAGGATCTCGATCTCCTCGGAAACCTCTTTCAGGCAGGTCTCTTCGTCAGCTGCCAGCAGCAGGAGAGCGCCAATCATCAGTCCTCCCAGAAAACCAATCAGCGTGTTCATTCCCGTACATTCCCTCCTCCTTGGTAACTGTTCCCCCTCGATACTTCAGATGATCAGATCCAGGGTAAGGATGGCAGCGCTGAGAAGATTAATATTTCCTATAATCCCTCCCAAGGACTTGGAATATTGCCTGCCTGCGTCTAGAATATGAGGTGGGCCTTATTCCAGGACTATCATCGGTTTTTCCGGGTTGGGATATAATTCCAGTAAGGTTTAGACTGGAGGAGAGTATGTTCAAGGAGTTCAAAAAATTTGCATTACGCGGCAATGTGGTTGACCTGGCCGTCGGGATCGTGATTGGGTCCGCGTTTACAGCCATTGTCAATTCCCTGGTCAATGATCTTCTGATGCCCCCGATCGGACTCCTGCTTGGAGGGGTGGATTTTGAGAATTTTTTCCTGACCCTGAAAACAGGAGCGCCAGCCGGACCCTACCCAACCCTGGCAGATGCCCAGGCAGCAGGCGCGGTGACGATCAATTATGGATTGTTCATTAATTCGATCGTCAGTTTCCTGATCGTCGCCATCGCCCTGTTTCTGATCATCCGCAGTGTAAATCGGCTCCAGCGGGAGGAAGAAGCCCCCGCTGAACCCACGACAAAAGAATGCCCCTACTGCCTGGCCACCATTCCGCTCAAGGCAACCCGCTGCCCCCACTGCACCTCTCAGCTCTAGAGAGCAGGCTCAGTGATCATTTATTGGTAATAAAAAACAGGAATCGCATGTCAAAATCACCCACTCGTGACCGGGTCAATCCCCGGCAGATCGACACCACACCAAGACGCCGCCCGCCCTGGATCCGGGTCAAGCTGGATCTTAATGGCGGTTACCAGGAAGTCCATAAGCTGTTGAAAAAGCAGTCCCTCCACACAGTTTGTGAGGAGGCCATGTGCCCGAATATCGGGGAGTGCTGGGGCGCAGGCACAGCCACTTTCCTGCTTTTAGGGGATGTCTGCACAAGAGCCTGCAGGTTTTGTGATATCAAGCACGGGAAACCCGGGGCGTTGGATTGGAAGGAACCGGAGCGCACAGCCCGTTCCGTCCAGGCGATGAACCTGGAGCACGCCGTGATCACTTCAGTCAACCGGGACGAGCGCCGGGATGGCGGTGCCCCGATCTTTGCCATGGTGATCCACCGCATCCGGGCTCTGCAGCCGGGCTGTTCGGTGGAAGTGCTCATTCCCGATTTCAAGGGCAGGGTGGAAGCGTTGAAAATCGTCATGGACGCCCAGCCAGATATCCTTAATCACAACGTCGAAACTGTCCCGGAGCTCTTTAAATCAGTCCAGCCGCAGAGCAACTTTACCCATTCCCGGGCCACCCTGGTCAACGCCAAGAAGCTCGACCCGACCTGCCTGACAAAATCCGGCTTAATGGTCGGCCTGGGAGAGACCATGGAGCAGGTCAAAAACACCATCCGGGAAATACGCTCCTGGAACGTAGATATCCTCACGATCGGTCAGTATCTCCAACCCAGTAAAAATCACCTGCCAATTGAACGCTATTACACCCCGGAGGAATTTGATGCCCTGGGAGACTATGCCCATCAGCTCGGCTTCCGGTGGGTGGAAAGCGCTCCCCTGGTGCGATCCTCGTACCATGCAGCAGAACAGGTCCGGGCCTTAGCGGAAGGAGACCAGGGATAGAAAGTCCCTCCCCCCAATTCGCGGATCCTGGACAGATTGCTTGTTGAAATCGAATTCTATAATGAACTGCTGATGGGCGCGTTCCTAAAGGATTAGGAACGCCTTTTCCCCCAGGGGTGATGCAGGATCACCGGCTGGAATACTTGACCAGGCTGGTTCGGCCAAAAACCCGGCACATCGTTTGCCGGGTTATTCATTTTCCCAGGGAGGGGTGCCGCTTCCACCCTCACCGCTGAGGGAAGCCCGGATTGTCTCCCGCAGCGCGGGCAGCTTATCTGCGGCTGCCGCCAGCAATCCAAAACAGCCCACCAGCATCATATCGCCAAAAGGGGCCACGTAATAGGGCCTCAGCGAAGAGCTCTCCATCATCTTGCGCCGGGGCCCGGTGGCCGCAAGATCAAAATCTCCCTCCCCCAACGGGTAGGGCTCGGAGATGGACAGCATGGCCCCGTGGCCGTGATCATCAAAGATCTCTTGATGGGTTAGGTCTCCCGATGCAAAAGACACCAGCAGTTGATCCAGCTTGCCGATCTCAAGCAGGCCGGTGTGGTGCTCAAACATCCCCTCTACCTTTTGGTCCCGCAGCAGGAATGCCAGGGTGTGAAAGTTCCCAATATTCACAATCAGCCTGCGCTCCAGCTCCCGGATGCGGTCGTCCAGGGTCGCCCCCAGAACGGCTGCGGGCGCGGTATCCATCACCACCAGCGGGGCATCGATCATCCCGGCGGATCCCTCCACCGCTTTCAACCGGGTCATCTCGGGGGGAATTTTTCCCCGTAAGAAGGCCAGGTCACTCAAGGGAGAGCGCTCCTTGTCGCAGGGGACCGGATCGACAGGCAGCCGCTCAGCCAGGTAATCAAAGCGGAACTGGCGGTCGGAGTAGCCAGGTGGGGCGGCGCCGTGGTCAAACACCCCAACCGCGGCAGCATCCAGATCCGCCAGGCTGACCCCGAATAACCCCAGCGCCTGAGCGATGGCTGGAAAATCAAAGTCCTTGAGTTCAATCCGCTCCACGGCATCGGGCAGCCTGGCTGCCTCCTCCTCACTGACAATTTCAATACCGCTTTCCCTGACCACTTCCAGGTCATCATTAAATGTGCGGGCCGCATCCGGGGTGGCGTAAACCTGGTTCCCCGCTGCAGCATGATCCCGGGCTGCCCAGTGGCTGGGTCCGCCCCCCATTGTCACCCCGGTCAGGGCCAGGGGAACACGCCGGCGGGTGGCTTCCCGGATCTGCCGGAAGATCATCATCGTTGGAGAGGGGACCACGAGCTTGAACCCATTTTCCATATCCACGTCAGAGTTGTAAAGGTAGATATCCTGGGTTCCCGTGCCCACATCTACTGTCAGCACCTTCATCAAAGGTTCCTTTCTTCAAACCGCTTCCTTATCCCGTCAAAGCTTGGCCTCCATTATAAATCATCCCCCCTGAGGGAAACATGAGAGGAATAAAGAAACCTGAAATAGTGAGAAAACACACCCATAAAACGGCCGGGTTTCTGTGTATAATCTAATCAGCCACTTAACATACCTGATCTCTTGATCCATCCCAGGAGGAGGATTCCTTATGACCCATATCATTACCAGTTTATGTCTGCGGGACGGCGGCTGCATCGAAGTTTGCCCGGTCGAATGCATCGTGCCAGGAGAGCCGGTCGAGGAATGGCCCTGGATGTACATTGATCCAGTGACCTGCATTGACTGCGGCGCCTGCGTTCCGGAATGCCCTTATGAGGCGATCTTTATGGAAGACGAGGTTCCTGATGCCTATGAAGCCCGCGGTGGGGAATACATCAGCCGCCTGGGACTTGAGGGGCATTATGAAAATACCGACCACTACGGCGAAACGGTCGTCCTGGATACGGTTAGGCAGCTTGAAGAAGGAGAAGTTGTTGACCTGACCCCGGACATCCAGCCAAATTACGATTTCTTTGAGGAGGGCCCCGGCTACGACGTGCTCTAGCCGTCCTCGGTTCAATCTCAATTGCTTTTAGCTATTCCGATCCCACCCTGATCGGCAGGTGAGCGGTGCCTGCTGGTCGGGGAAATCTTCCTGTTCCAGGATGACCCCTGTCAGCTTCGCTGAAGGGGGCATTTCCGTCATTTATCCCCTGAAAACTGCTCCAGCCAGTAATCCAGATCGCTTTCTGTAAGCTCCGGGGTCTTTTTCTCAGCTGTCTCTGTTTTCTTCAAGGTCTCTTGTTCTGTGAGCAGCCGGGCAAAATCCGCGGAGGAAAGCATCCGGGCCTGGACCTGCTTCGCGCTGCGGAGCACTTCGTGATCCGCGCTGACAACCGTCCAGTTTTTTGCCTTCTTCTTCAGGCTTTCCAGCCGTTTGCGGATGGCGGCATCCGCAGTGCTGCCCTCCTGCACAAACACGGCTGTGATCCTGCCGACGCTCCACCGCCTGGATTGAGTCGGAGCAGCTCGATCAAAAAAGACCTCGATCCGGGTCGTTCGCCGCCGGGCAAATCCCTGCAGCTGCTGGATCAACTTCAGCTCATCATCTGGATCTGACAAACTCAAACCCGGAAGATGGGGGATCAGATTATGTCCATCAATTAGATACGGCATTGGAAAAATCACTCAATTGGACTGGATCTGCTGGGGTACAATAGGATCAAACCACGAGAAAAATATTCACCTCATTATATCAAACAGGACGCCAGTTATGAATCAGGCAAAAAAATTGGTGCTTTATCTCTTGCTTAATATCGCTGTCTCAGCGGTGACCATCCTTGGGGTTCTC
This sequence comes from uncultured Anaerolineales bacterium, assembly GCA_964621835.1. Lineage (GTDB taxonomy): Bacteria > Chloroflexota > Anaerolineae > Anaerolineales > UBA11858 > B10-G9. Next base: position 33,068 of record CAZUMA010000022.1, read on the forward strand.
TATCTCTGGGAAAATACCCGTTTAAAAAGCGCCTTGATGGAGGATGCTGGACAACGTGTATCCGCAACCGCCCCGGTGTCTTCCGGGGAAACGGAGAACACCCCGGTGCCGAAGCAAATCGAGATTGCTGAAGCGGGTGGCGTTGGCAACCTTGCCACTGAATACATCCGCCTGATTCGTCCGGAAGCGGCTGAAGGAGAAACCATCTCCCTGCAGGAGTGGCGGCTGCAGGACGAGGATGATCATGAGTTTCCGATCCTGGCTCAATCAGGACTGGCCAGCCTGGAGCTTCACCGCCAGGGGGCGGTGAACATCTATACCAAATCTGGACAATCCAATCCAATTGAGCTTTTTCTCGGCCTGGATGATCCCCTCTGGTCTCCCGGGGAGACCGTGACCCTGATCGATCCCAGCGGAGAGGTGCATGACAGCTACCTGATCCCCTGATGCCGGGGAATCCGATCACAAAATCAGGCGGGGAGGAAACAAAAAGGCTGTGCCCTTAATCGGCACAGCCTGATTTTTTTCCCCTTTCAGACCTCAGACGCTCATCTGCGGTCTGAATTTATATCCGTAGACCAAAAGGCCCCGTTCATCCCCATCGGTTCTCAGCCTGCGGGTGATCATCTCCACCGGCATGCCGATTTCGACCTGCTGATCTCCCAGGTCCGTCAGCTGGGCTGTGACCAGGGGCCCTTCATCAAGTTTTACTAAAGCAACCGTATAGGGCACCTGCTCTTCAAATCCTTCCGGGGGGTTATAGACATCGGTGAAGGAATATACAATCCCGCTGCCAGAGAACTCAAATTCTGTTTTTGCCTCATCCCCACACTCAGGGCAGACGTCCCTGGGGGGAAAAATCTTCGCCTGGCAGTGCGGACAAACCTCTCCAGTGAGAGAATATCTCTGTTTTTTCAATCGCCAGTGGCGGGGTATATCCATGAATACTCCTGCTAGGTTGTTTTTTCACTAATAATTGTTTTTTTGATGCTGCAAGGGGCAGTATACAGGGGCAAATCTATCAGGAACTATCAAATTCCCCTGGTTTCAGGCATTTTTTCAAGAAAACCAGCTTATTTCAGGGCAATAATGCCCCGCATCCGGGAGTACTGGGCATAATCAATCTCGGTCCGCCGCTGGATGTACTTCTCTGTGGTCAGGGCAGCACTGCGGCGGGAGATGATCGCCTCCGTGACGGTGAGCGCGATAGCATCTGACCCAGCGCCGGAGCCAAATGAGGTCATCAGAATTCGTTCCCCGGGATTGGCCTGGTCAAGGATGGAAGTCAAGCCGATCAAGGAGCTTCCTGCGTAGGTATTGCCGATCCGGGGAGACAGCAGCCCCACCTCTATTTGTTCGGATTTAAATCCCAGCTGCTTGGCCACCCGGCGGGGAAACTTGGTATTTGGTTGATGGAAAACTGCGTAGTGGAAGTCCTCTGGAGATGCATCCAGCGCTTCCATCAAGGCAGTGCTCGCGGCCAGGATGTGCTTAAAATAAGCCGGCTGACCGGTGAATCGTCCGCCGTGCTCGGGGTATTTCTGTCCCGCCCGCCGCCAGAAATCCGGCGTATCGGTGACAAAGGAAAACGCGCCATCAATCACAGCCAGGGCTTCTGAGGCGGGGCCAAGCAGGAACGCTCCCCCACCAGCGGCAGCGGTGTATTCCAGGGCATCCCCGGGCTTTCCCTGGGCTGTATCCATACCCAGGGCAAGGGCATACCTCCCCATCCCGGACCCAACCAGGGCCATGGCCGCTACAAAGGCCTCCGTCCCCGCCTTGCAGGCAAACTCCCAATCTGCCGCTTGTGTGTGGGGAGCAATACCCAGTGCTTCGGCGACGATGGTCGAGGTAGGTTTCACCGCGTAGGGATGCGATTCTGAACCAACCCAGACAGCCCGGATCTCGCTTGGGGAAACACCCGCCCGGGCCAACGCATTCCGGGCCGCCTCAATGGACATGGTGACCACATCCTCATCCTGTCCCGGAACCGATTTTTCCTGCACGGGCTGACCCCCTTTTCCACCCATCCAGATCCGATTGATCTCTGAAGCCGGGAGGCGGTAGCGGGGCACATATGCGCCGTAGCCAACCACCCCAACAGGCCGATCGGGGATCAGCAGCTGGTTCTGCTTGTTGGTCTTTGTTTCCTTCATCATTGTCCTTCCCTCAGCGTTGATCAGGGTTACCTATGCCAGCCATCAAGGATGGCTCTGGCTCGCTCCTGATTGATTTTCTTTTCCTGGATGAGCTGGTTGCTCAACCGCTGGATTTCCTCGCCTTCCGCGCCGGCTGCAATTGCAATCTGGCGGGCGTGCAGGCTCATATGGCCTTTTTGGATGCCTTCAGTGGCTAAAGCGCGGAGGGCTGCCAGGTTCTGGGCCAGGCCGACCGAGGCAATGATCTCGGCCAGCTCACCGGCTGTCGTGACCTCCATTAATTTCAACGCCAACCGGGCTCCGGGATTCACCCGCGTCGCTCCACCAACAATCCCAACCGCCAGCGGCAGCTCCAATTTTCCAACCAGGTTCCCCTGCTCATCTTTTGACCAGGTTGAAAGGGGCTGATAACGCCCGGTGCGGGCCGCATAAGCATGCGCCCCGGCCTCAACTGCCCGCCAATCGTTCCCGGTTGCCAGAACCACGGCATCAACCCCGTTCATGATTCCTTTATTGTGGGTCGCTGCCCGGTACGGATCCGCAGCGGCAAACGCCCAGGCCTCCAGAATCCCCTCCCTGACCTTTTTCCCAGAATACTCGCCAAATCCCAGCAAGTCGGGGGGGACCCTGCATACTGCTGTGGTGATCCGCCGGTCAGCCAGGTTGGAAAGAATCCGCAGTTGCACCCGCCCTCCGCTGATTTCCTCCACAAGCGGTGCCAGATGCTCGCAGGCTGTATTGACGGCATTCGCGCCCATAGCATCACGGACATCGACAAGCAGGTGCACAACCAGGAAAGGCCCCAGGGGGGAGTCCTCGATGATCCGGACCTCAAGATCCTTCGCTCCACCCCCCAGCGATAAAAGCACCGGATCCACCGATTCCAGGCTTTCCAACAGCCTTCCCTTTTGCGCGAGCAGCTCGGCTTCAGCGCGGGGGAGATCCGGCACCTCCAGCACCTGGAGCTGGCCGATCATCAGCGGTTGGGAAGCTTCTGCGGTAAATCCACCTCCACCGCGGATCAGCTTTGCCATATAGGATGCCCCAGCAACCACCGATGGTTCTTCAATGACCATGGGCACAAGCACGTCACGCTCATTGACGCGGAAATTGAGGGCGACCCCCAGCGGAAGCTGGTAAAGCCCGATCACATTCTCGATCATATGCTCGGCCTGGGTGAGCGACAAACTGGAGACTTCGCCCAGCAGCGCCAATTCTTCCCCGGTGAGGAATCCGCGCTCCACCAGGATTTGCTGTTTTTCTTCCAGCCTGTGCTGGTAAAACCCCGATATGTGGCTGTTTTTCTTCTCAGAAGTCATTTTTGTGCCTGGAACCACCGCTTTTTAGCGATATTCATTAACAGATACTAACAATAAAGGCAGGAAACTAGCAAAAACTATCAGATTCACCGCAGGATACGGTAAAATGAAAGCCGGTGAAACAAGATGACAACCAATAACAAATCTAAACTCGAAGCACAGATTGGCGCAATTGCCCCGGCCAGCACAGATTATATCCAGGATTTTTCCCTGGAGTCTGTGCTGCGTCGGATTGTGCTGCTGGCCCGGGCTCAGATCCAGGCGGAATTTGCCGCGCTGGCCCTCCGCAATGATCGGGGCAGGATCGTTAATTTCATCCATTCCGGGATGTCCCAGGAAGAAATTGACCAGATGCCTCATCTCCCTGAAGGAAAAGGGCTCCTTAAGGAGCTTCAAGAAAAATACGAGACGATCCAGATCCCCAACATAAAGGAGGATCCTCGAGCTGCCGGGTTCCCGGAAGGCCACCCGGAGATGAAATCCATGCTCGGCGTGCCGATTATCTCCGGGGAAAAGATCCTCGGACAAATTTACCTGACCAATAAACGGGGGCAGGCGGCATTTACCGATGACGATGTCCGCCTCATGAAAACCCTGGCTGCTTACGCCTCGGCAGCAATCACCAATGCCCAGCTTTACAACCACATCCTGGAGCGGGATAAAACCCTCAACCAGCAGTATGAGGATCTGTCGCTGATCAATGACCTGGCTCAGAGCGTGGCCAGCTCCTGGGATATTCGGGAAATCATGAGCAGGACCTTGAAACATGTCATGGAGTATATGGACATTGAAACCGGGGAGATCTTCCTCCAGGACCGGGGGGGAAAAGACCTGCGTCTGTCGCTATTGCGCGGGGATGATTTTGAGGCTTTCTCCACCCGGAATGTCTTCCGGATTGGCGATGGAGTGGTGGGAAAAGTCGCCGGATTGAACAAAGCCCTGGTGGTTTACAACCTGGATACGGATCCGCGCATCCTCCGGCCCGCCATCGCGAAAGCCGGCTTTACCAACCAGGCAGTCATCCCCCTTCAGGGGCAGCGCATCGTCGTCGGGGTAATGACCCTTTCCAGCAAGAAGGAGCGGATCTACACGACCAGGGAACTGGATTTCCTGACCACAATTGGGATGTGGACAGGAACCGCCATTCAGAATGCACTGCTGCAGCAGCAAACCAGACATGTGGCCATTCTCGAGGAGCGTGAGCGAATCGGGATGGATCTCCATGACGGCATCATTCAATCCCTTTACAGCATTGGCCTGACCCTCGATTATGTCAAGGAAATCCTCACCGAGGACCCCGCCGAAAGTAAAACCCGGCTGGATCTGGCAGTGTCCGGGATCAACAGCGCGATCTCAGATATCCGGGCTTATATTTCAGATCTGCGGCCGCGCCAGATGCAGGAAAGCAAATCCTTCATGGAAAACCTTGCGGGGTTGATCACGGAATTTGAAAAAACGTCCCATATCACCGCCCGGTTTGACAACCAAAGCGAAAAACCGCTCGGCTTAAATTATCAAAACGCGGTCACCCTTTTTCACATCTGCCAGGAAGCCCTTTCCAATGCCACCAGGCACTCTGGAGCTGAAAGGGTTGAGGTCCATCTCAGGGAAGATGACAGCAAGGTCTTTCTGGAAATCAAGGACAACGGGAAAGGGTTTAATCTTGACAGGACAGATACCAACCTGGGCCATGGGCTTTCCAACATGCAGCGGCGGGCCAGGAAGGCGGGGGGAGATATTCAAATTGATTCCGCTCCGAATCAGGGAACCCGGGTTCAAGTGTGGGTTCCTAAAGAGGATTGCTCCTGAGCACATCTTGACTGTTCACCATCAAGAAACCAGGTTAAAAGGCTGGGAGACCAGCTTTTTTTCTTAGCAGCTGATCGAAAAAGAAAACGGCAGCATGATTTCCACATGCTGCCTTTCAGGGTACCCTGGTTGAATTACTTCTATCCTGGGTCACCCCGGTGCTGCGTTCCCCAACGATTTCTTGTGAGTGATCTCAGGGGGAGAGATCTGAATCCTGGTCTGCTTCCCCCTCCTCCTCGGTGTTCAGGCCGTCTTTAAATGCCCGAATGCCTTTCCCCAATTCCCCCCCGATGCGGCTGATTCGACCGACACCAAACAGCAAGATCACGATCACAAGGATGATGATTAATTCTGTAGGCCCTAATGAACCAAACATGGTTGTTCTCCTTATTTCCTTCCTGCAAGCTTGATTTGCACATTATACCGAGGAGACCCTGATTTGGACAGGGGGATTTCAGCAGTTTGGGTTCCCGAGACTGAGCCGGTGCAGGATCTCCTCTGGTCCCAGGAGTCCCCGCTGCCGGGATGAGACTGCTGCCACGGAAGCCCCTGGCCAGCGGGCCAGGCCGGCATCGACCAGGTGGGGGCGGATCACCACCACGGCCCCTTGAAACTGCCCGCTGTCCAGGGATGTGAGTCCTGCTGTCCACCCTTTTCCGCGCTCCAATTCCAGGGGACCGAGCTCATCGACCATTAACAGCCCGCAGGGAACAGCTGTTTCAAGAATTTGATTTCCCCAGCGGACACTTTCTGGAAGGAACTGCCAGCGGCGTGTGGTCAGCTCCGCTTCCTCCCTGCCCCGCAGCACGGCCAGGCGGCGGGTTTCCCCGGTGCGGACGTCCTCCACATCAATCGCGGTTTTTCGGCCCTGCTCATAGACCGGGGGGGAAATCACCCCCCCCAGCTCCAAGCCCCGATCCCGGGCCAGGTCCGCAATTTTCCCGCAAAGGGTGGTTTTTCCAGCCTGGATTTCCCCGGACAAAATGAGGATCTTTGCTTTCTTCATTGACCTTTCTCCATCACGACCATGGTGTAGCTGTTGTTCTTTTCCACCCGGATGGGCGCCCGGTACATCCCGGTCAGGTTGGCTGAGGTGATCACCTGGTCCAGGCCTCCCTGCTCAATGATCCGCCCCCCCTGCATGAGGATGAAATGTTCCGCGGCAAAAACCGCCGTATTTGGATCATGGGTGGTGAAGACCACGGTGATCCCATCCCGCGCCATCCGCTGCAGCAATCGCAGGATCCGGTGCTGGTTTTCCAGGTCCAGGTGCGCTGTCGGTTCATCCAGGAGCAGGATCTGGGGCTGCTGCACCAGGACGCGGGCAATATGAACCAGCTGACGCTCCCCCCCGCTGAGTTCTGTGGCCGGTTTCTCCACCAGGTGAGGAATGCCCACTGCGCTGACTGCCTGCTCCACGATCTGCTGATCTTCCTCTCCTGGCAGCTGAAACGGCCTCAAGTAAGGAGAGCGTCCCAGCAGCAGGTACTCCATGACAGTAAAGTTGAAGGGAATGCTTTCGAATTGAGGCACCAGGCCAATCGTCTGGCTGAGCATCCTGCGGGTGAACTGACGATGACTCCGCCCATCGAGGGTAACTGCCCCCTGATCAGGCTTCAGCAACCCCAGCATGAGGTGAAGCATGGTGGTTTTCCCAGTTCCATTCGGGCCGAGGATAGCCGAAATGGTCCCGGCCGGGATCTCCAGGGATAAATCCTCCAGCACCAGGGGGTCCTCAGGATAATATTGATAGTAAACATTCTCCAGAGAAAGCGTTTTACTCATTATGGCGAACCTTGAGCCCGATGCTCATCATCAGGTACATAAATAACAAAGCCCCGATCGCTGAGGTCAGGATCCCCAGCGGAATTTCTCCTGGCAGCAGGGTTCGGGCCAGGTTGTCGCTGATCAGCGTGAAGGCAGCGCCCAGCAGCATGGAGACAGGAATGGATTTTTCTGCGCTGGCCCCGGCGATTCGCCGGGCAATATGGGGGATAATCAATCCCACCCAGCCGATAATCCCGCTGATCGCCGTCAGGGCAGCGGCAGCGGAAACAATCGTGATCAGCAGGACCAGGCGCTCTTTTGCCAGAGACGCCCCCAGGGAAAAGGCAGTCTCATCATTGAGCGAAAGAAGATTGACCCGCCAGCGCATCAGCCAGACTGTCACCAGGCCCACCAGGGCAAAAGGAAGCACATACAAAAATTCTCGCCAGGTGACGCTGTATAAACCACCCAGCAGCCAGAAGGTGATCTCCGGCAGCTCAGTGAGGGGATCTGCGAGATATTTCAAGACCCCCACCCCTGCAGAAAACAGCGCGGAAACCGCGATCCCGGAAAGCACCAATCGAAGCACCCAGCCGCCAAAGCGGATCCGCTTGGAAAGCCAGTAGGAGGCCAGCAACCCCAACAATCCAAAGAAGGTTGCAGACAGTTCAACAGAAAGCGGATGCCTGCTGATCCAGAGGATGCTGATTGCTGCGCCAAACGCAGCCCCCTGGGTCACACCCAGGAACCCAGGTTCCACCAGGGGATTCCTGAAGATCATCTGCAGGACAGTCCCCGCTGCGGATAAAGTCATCCCCAGGAGCAGGGCGGTGAGGATCCGCGGCAGCCGCAGATTCAGCACCAGCCGCCGGGCCAGGGGGTCAGTCTTCAGAATCCCGGGAGACATCCAGTAGGGTGCCGGGTAGCGGCCGATCAAAAGCGAGGCCAGGAGCAGCAGCCCGACCAGCCCAGCCAGCAAAAAAAGGGTCCGGGGAAATCGCCTTGCCATCATCCTCCACCCCTCAGGGCAGGCTTCCCCTCAGCTTGGGCAGCACCTGGGTTTCAATGGTCTCCTGATCGAGGAAGTACATCTCTTCGTAAAAGGCTTCTACTTCCGCCAGGATGTCAATCTCAGCGGCAGTTTCTGGATGGATCTTTGTGACCAGCCACTGCAGGCCCAGGATCCAGCGGGTATCCGGCTGATCCCAGGAGTAATAGTCAAAGGCAAAGGCAAACAGCTGATCGCTCTGCACCGCCGAAAAGCTGGACCAGATCGGATCCTCTTTCAAAGCGGCAACCACCTGATCCGCGCTTCCCTGGTAATCAATCAGGTAAATCTGGTCCGGATCCCAGGAAGCGATCTGCTCCACGGTCACGATCGTCCATCCTCCGCTGGCCTCAAGCTCCTTCCAAATCGGGGTCCCCCCGGCCAGCTCCACCAGGCGGGTCTGCAGCCAGGATGCTGGGGGAACGCTGAAGGCCACCTCCCCCCCTTCCTGATTGTATTCCAGCACCAGGACCTCCGGCCTCCCGGCCTCCTCCGGCACCAACGACTGGACAGCATCCACCCGGCGACGGTAGAACTGCTCGATTTCAGCAGCGCGGTCCGGGTTTCCAAATACCGCTCCAAGGGTTTGGAGATCTTTATAAAATGCCTCGGGGGTTTCCAGGTCCAGATACACAGAGGGAATTCCCAGCTGCGAAAGCGGTTCTCCTAACTGTTCCGCCATAAAATTCTTCATCACCACCAGGTCTGGCTGCACTGCCGCAATCTGCTCTGGGCCTGCATTCATCTCAAATAGATCTTTTTCCTCCAATCCCGGGTCGACAACCGGCAGGAAGTAGAGGGCTGACTGTCTCCGGTTTTCAATGGCAACAACCCGATCTTTCGCTTCCGGGAAGAGGTAAACCGTATCCTGTACCATCACAGTTGCCTTCCCGGCAATCGCGATCCGCTCCGGCGTACTGGAGAGGGTAATCGTCTGACCGGTGGCATCCGTGATCTCCACCGTTCCAGCGGGGTTTCCCCCGGTCAGACCGCTGCAAGCAGAGAGAAACACCATCAAAAATACGATTGGCACCAACGCTTTCTTCATGTCAACCCTCCTTTCAAAAGGATAAAAAATATCACCGATAACTCTACCCTGGCAGCTCTTCCTGGCAGCGTTCAAGCCAGGTGATCATGGCCTCAACCTGGCCGATCCGGAAGGCAAACACCTGGCGGCTGATAAAATCCGCATCCGGCTCGCTGGCAAGCTGATCTGTCAAACTGGACAGCCAGGCCTGGCAGGTCTGGAGCTGGTCCCGGATCAGCTGAACTGCTTCTCTCCGGGATTGACGGTGGGCAAAATACAGTTTGGAGAGAAAAGCCACCCGGACATGCCGGCCGCTTTTGACAGGGGAGCGGATCCACTGCTGGAAAACCTGCTCTCCTTTCTCGGTCAGGTGATACATTTTCCGATCCGGATAGGACTCATCTTCGCTGACCTCCATCTCTAAAAACCCCTCATTTGCCAGCTTCTCCAGCAGGTAATAGAGTTTGGAGCGCTTGACATGCCAGATCAGGGACAGCTCCGGGGTCACCTGAACTTTTTTAAAAAGGGCATAGCCGTGCAGGGGCTGCTCGCGGATTAATCCGAGCAGGATGTATTCCAAGGTTAATTGGGTGGTGTCTTCCGTCATAATATTCAGTATCTGAATATCCAGATATTGAATATATTGTACCGCAGTCAATCTGCCTGTCAAGCAGGGGGACAAAACGGGATCTGCGGTGCAGCTAAACCCACCCTTTCTGGCAAAAACCCCTCGGTTTAAAAAAAAACAGGATGTCTGCAGCTGCAGACATCCTGCTGGATCATCCATAAAAGAGCCGCTTGGTCAGCCCAGCAAACGGGAGACTTCGCTCTCCCGCCAATCAATCACAATCTCCCCATGGATGTAAAATGTCGGCGTGGTCAGATACCCCCCGGTCCATTCTTTGACCTGCTCCGCAGCCTGTTTATTGCGGGACACATCAATTTCCTCGTACTCAATGCGATGATCCGCCAGCCAGACCCGCGCCCGGCGGCAGCCGGGACACCACTTATTACAAAACAGCATCACCCCTTCCAGGTTGAGCGTCTCCTGCTGCTCTTTTTTTGGAGGCGCAGCAGGTTTGACCTCCGGCTGAATGCGTTTGATCTCCTGAAATAAAACCTCGTTGCTGGGCTGATCATCGATATCATGGACATCAACATACTGGATGATGCCTTCCTTATCGATAATGAAAATTGCCCGCTCGGAAATCCCCTCATCTTCCCGGAAAACACCGAACTTTCTGGTCACTTCCCCATGGGGCCAGAAATCGCTGACCAGGGGGAAAGTAATCCCCCCGATGTCCTCCGCCCAAGCTTTTAGAACCGGGATGTGATCAATGCTGATGCCCAGGACCTGGACATTCAATTCCGCAAATGAAGTGTACTCCGCTTCATAAGACGGAATCTGGGCCGATCAAACCGGGGTAAACGCCCGAGGGAAAAAAGCCAGCACCACAGTCTGCCCCCGGAAATCACTCAGGGTAACCTGCTTATCCAGCTGGCTCATCAAGGTAAAATCAGGGGCCGGGTCACCGACACGTAAAGCCATATTCACTCTCCAATTTTTTCCGCTGTTTTCCAGTAAAAAACATCCCTGGAATTAAATTATACTATACCCTCAACCCGGCATACGGGAGGGGGTCTGAGGAAGAAATTAACACAATACTTACATACCGCTGCTTCCCCATCTTCCCGGGTTCACCCCAGCAGTGCAGTCAAAAAGCAAGCGGCATCTTGCTTGCCGGCTTGATTATTCAAACACACAGACGATTTTTCCTTCGGCGTCTGCCTGCTCAATCCAACGATGGGCCTGGGGCACCTCATCCAAGGAGATCTTTTTCCAGATCACCGGGTCAATCATTCCCTCATCCGCCAATTGGAAGAGCGCACTCAGATCCGCTGCAAACCAATCAGGATATTTTTCCCGCCACGGCTGGATCGAATACAGGCTGGCCGACTTGCGGTTCGGGAGCAGGTTCCAGAGCATCAGCCGTAAAAAATCAAATGGATTGCTCCCTCCCCGTCCCATGGCGGCGTTGTAAAAGCCGTAAGCCACCAGCGTGCCACCGTGGCGAAGAGAACGGAAAGATCGTTTGAAGTGATCCCCGCCGATATGGTCAAAGACAGCATCCACACCGGGAGGATCCAGCGCCCGGATCACTTCCCTGAAGTCCTCCTGCTGATAATTAATCGGAACCGCGCCTAAACGCCTGACCAGGTTATGCTTTTCTGGGGAGGCCGTCCCGTAGACCTCAAGCTGCAGGTGCTTTCCCAGCTGGACCAGGGCAGTCCCGACCGCGCCACCCGCCCCGTGAACCAGGATCCGCTCTCCGGCGGCAGCCTCCGCTTTTCTGGTCAGCATCTGGTAGGCCGTGGTGTAGCTCAAAACCAAACTCACTGCCGCTGCAGGATCAAGCCTGCGGGGCACTGGAACGAGATTCTGACTATCCAGCAGAACATATTCCGCCTGGGCGCCAATCACAGTCAGCTCTGCCACCCGGTCGCCGATGCTGTACCGGGTCACGCCCTCCCCCAGGCTGTCTACCTCCCCCACCAGATCATATCCGGGGGTAAAGGGAGGTTTCTCCTTCACACCCGGATAGACTCCATTTCTGATCATCACATCCGTGAACGCCACCCCGCTGGCAAGCGACTTCACCCGCACCTGCCCGGGTCCGGGCTGGGGAAGCGCCTCTTCTTCGATCACTGTGAGGGCCTCCAGCCCGCCGTACTCCTCGACCACCAATCGTCGGTAACTCATGGCCCTTCTCTTTTGCTGCCTTTTTCATTCTATTAAAAAAGGATCAATCCGAGCCGCCGGCCTCATCCTGGGGAGTTTTTTTCTTCCGGCTGTTTACCCCAAGGACGATGCCGGATACCAAAAACCCCAGCCCGAGGGTTCCCCACAGCGGGACTTCCACCCCGGCCTCCAGGAATCCAGCTTGAACCGCCGAAAGGGAGGCACCGGTCAGCGTGAGCATGTACAGGATGCCCTTCACGGTCATCACCGAGCTGATGATATATCCCCAGGGTTTCTCCTGCCAGATCCAGACCCCTCCCAGGACCAGCCAGGGCACGACCAGGGTCAGATCCAGGGCGGGCACAATATGGGTGACGTGACCTGTTTTGGCGATGATCTCCGGGGCAAACCCGGTGACAAGAAAACCAAAAATCTGTATCCCGTAAACAGCTGATAATCCCAGCGCGACAAAAATCTGGAAGCCGCCAACCCAGCGGACTGGTGTCCGCTCCCGGAACATAGCTTTGACTTCCGTGGGGTCCAGCTCGGCCAGGCCAAAAATCAGCCCCAAGAGCGAGAGGGTGACCAGGAGGGAGTAGACCAGGAAAAAGTCATTGAAGGCTGCTGCAAAAAGATAAAATGCATAGTTATACAGGGCATAATCCAGCACCCCGATCCGGATCAGGTTGGCCTGTCTGGAATCCTGAAGGGTGCGGATCAGGCTGATCCCCAATAAGGGAACGCCTACCAAAAGTGCAACCAGGTCATTCCCCCGCCAGACTGCCGTAACAAAGGGATTATCCCGGTAGAGCCCCTCCCAGGCCAGTCCAGCGGCAGCAGCGGCGCTCATCAGCACCAGGATCAGGAATGTGATCGTTCTTGAGACAGCAGGGAGATTTTCTTGCTTCATAAGGAATCCTTTCTGGGTATCCCGGGGGCATGCTGCCCAGCGGGCTTTCTTAATAATGGTTCCATCCAGCCAGCTTTTGTTGATGGATCCGCTTGTTTAACAGACAACCTGGATGCTCACGGCCCATTCTGGCGGATCGTACCGCTGACATCCCCATTGTAGAGGATTTCCTCCACGGTCAGCTCCGCCCAGGCAGTGCCTTCATCAAACCAGGTGAGAGAGACATCCACAGGCGCCAGCTGGCCATCGAGCTGCCCCCATTGATCGACCTGGTTCAACCACAGCGTTTTGCCGTCACTGTCCTCCCCCTTATAGCGCATCGATTCCATAAATGTTATCAGACCTGTCTCAGGATCAAAACGCACCACAAAACGCTGTTCCTCTTCCCGGTAGGGGACCGCGAGCACTGCTGTATCCTCATCAATCCCCTTCCAGCTCACCCGGGGATCCGTCAGCCAGATGGACGGCATCCAGATCGACTCCGCCCACAACCCCAGGTTGGCTCCCTGGTCAACCTGGGCACCCTCACTGACCCCGAAGGGAAGCTCCAGGCGTGCTGAACCATCCAGGTAGCCTTCATTGACAGTGAGAATGGGGATGCCAAACCAGGTAGTCTGGATGAAATGGCGGTAGTTTTTCCCAGCCTGATGGGTGAAGCGCCAGCGTACGGGCATGCGTACCCCGGCGATCCGCATGGTTCCCCGGCCGGAAAGTACAGCCGTGTCAACCACCGGCATCTCCTCCCCATACAACCGGGCAAAAAAGCGGGCTGCCGGGCGAGGAAGCCCTTCCGGGACAGGGGTAAGGTCTACCGGCTTTTTCGTGTCGGCCGGAAAAGGCGGAAGCGGACTGGGCGGCACCTGAAATCCCAGCCAGATGATCAGGACCAATCCAATAAGTACTGCAGCAAAAATATACAACTTCACCAGAACTCCTCTGTATGACTTATACCCTTTTTATCATAAGACAACCCCCCGTTTTGATCAATACAACGGGGGGTGGATGATCGATCAGGCCGACTTCGGGAGCTGCTCAACGGAGAAGCCGTCAGCGGGGGGAGCTTCCAGGCCGTTATCCAAACCAGATCCAAATCCCGGTCACAGCTGTGACTGCCAGCAGGGCAAATCCAAGCGCAATCCTGGATCCTGGTTTCCGCTGCTGAACCTCCCGGAGGGCGTTCAAGCACACTGCCACGCTCAATCCCAGGGATAGTCCCATCCCAAGATTGTCAAGGAGGATACCCAGGGTCAAGCCAAGGTTCACGCCCAGAGAGAGGATGAACCCGGCCATTAAGTTTGATCGATCCCGGGCCTGATTTCGGTTTTCAGAGTAGTTCACGAGAATCTCCTGCCGGCTGCTAACAAGCCATGTAGGTTGGTCCATAAGTTGGTGCAGCTCAGGGCAGATGAATTCCCGATTCCCAGCTACCCAAGCTACCCAACGGCTTCAGGAACAACCTCAGGAACCCTGGTCCACCGGTTCCAGGACAGGGTCCACACCGAGGAATACCAGGCGGTAAAGGTTCCCTGGATGAGCAGAAAAATCGGCCACAAAAAGCAGCACAGGGCGATAAGTATCCCGGGAAGCAGCAGAACAAGCCAGATCCCAATCCGGATTGCCACCTGGATCAGGAATAAAACAACCGCGTGGCCCAGATTGCTCCCCAGGACCTCAAATCCCCGCCGGTAGGCTGTCCACACGGTGGCATCCTCCAGCATGCAGGCCCGATTCGCAAAAGTCCGCAGCAGGGAGAGACCGAAAGCAAGGGGAACCAGCAGACAGGCGACAATCCCAACCGGGAGAAAGGCACCGGTTCGCGGCATTGACAGGATTTCGCCCTCGGAAAACACCTGGCTGAACCCGCCGTAGATGCCTGCGGACCCGAAAGCGATCACCGCCAGCAGGAGGACAGGGATCCCGGGGACAAGACCAATCCCGATCATCCGCCAGGCTTTTGCCCATCCGGCCTGGAACGCGGCACTGAAGGTGCTGCTTTCGCCCTGGCTGAGCCGATTGGCAGCCTCGATCAATCCTGCTCGCGAGATCGTGCTCAGGACCCAGAATGCCAGTCCAACCAGGACAACCAATCCAGCGAATAATCCTAAACCAATCATCGGCATCACGGGCAGATCCAGGCTCTGCAGCGGCGCGGAAAAGTCAAATCGCGGCGGCTGCTGGAAATCAGCCCCATTCCCCCGGGGAAACCCCCTTGTAAGCCCGCCATCCCCTGAGCTGCCGGCAGCCACAAGTACCCCCAGTAGGATCATGAATTTATTCTTCCAGATCAAATCCCATGCTTTTTCAAATAAACGGCCATAATCCATTTTAATCTCCTCTCCCAGCATTCAACGTTTCCCACGGGGAAGCGGCTCATCCTTCAAAGCAATATTTTATAATATCCTCACAACATACCATACGTGAACAATCCTGGTTTTGTTGCAAAACCAGCTGCCCTGCAGGGTATGACCCCGGGTCTTACGGGATGGGATAGTTCTGTTGACGGGGCGCAGGAAAGGGGTACACTTAAAATATGACGGAAATCAAGGAGCTATGCATGAGAAAACTGGCTATATTCCTCGTTTTTGCACTGCTGCTGACCGGCTGCAATCGACCGCAGCCGATGAACGATGAGGAGATCATCGCCACCCTCGCGGCCGCCACATTAACCGCCAGGCCGGCGGAAGACAATCTCCCTCCTCAGCAGGGTACAGCCGTGGTGGAAACCCAGCCGCTTCCCACCATTGAGAACCAGGATCCCTTATCCCCGACGGAAACAACCGCCCCCAGCGATACGTCCGCCCCTTCGGAAACGCCCTCCCTCACCCCAACAGAAACAGGCACCCCAACCACCACGATCACCCTGACCCCCACCCTGGTGGAAGGGGATCCGGTTGCCTCCCTGGGAACGCCAACCTTTAAGGATAATTTCGCCAATGCAAACAACTTCTACACCTACAATGAAGATTCCTCGAAGTTTGAAATCAAGGATGGCGTCTTTCTTGTCAAGGCAAAAAAGGCTAACAGTTATGAAACCTGGAGCTTATCCTGGGCAGAGCTGAAAAACTTCTACCTGGAAACGACAGGGACCTTTGGGGAGGAATGCGGGGGTAAAGACCGCTACGGATTAATCTTCCGGGCCCCCGACACAGACCAGGGATACCTGCTCAGCATCACCTGCGACGGGTCCTACCGTCTGAGCTCTTACGACGGGGAGGATTACAAGGTGATCAAGGGCTTCACAAAAAGTGAATACATTCAATCCGGACCCGGGGGCACAAACCGGCTGGGGATCAGAGCGAAAGATTCCAAGCTGAAAGTATATATTAACGGGCACGAGGTGCTCAGCAAAGAAAATACCCAGTTCAAAAAGGGCAGGTTCGGCGTCCTGGTCGCTGCCTCTGATACCGCCGGCTTTACCGCGACGCTCTCCGAGGTCGTCTACTGGAAGCTGGATTAGCCCCGAAAAAGAAGCCTGACGATTGTAAAAAAATAAGAATATCAGAAACCAGCAAAGAAAAATCCCCGGAACCGGGGATTTTTCTTTCTCAGGGACCCATTAACAGATGACTCTGGCGGGCTAAATGGGGATCCTCAAACACCTGGAACACCAGCAAAATGGTCGCCGGTTTTTCGGTTGTATTCTCCCAGGCATGCGGGGTGGAGGCGTTGAATAACAGGCTGTCCCCTGATTTGAGGTGGTAGCGCTCCCCACCAACCTGGTAATGCACTTCGCCCTTCAAGCAGTAGACAAACTCCTGGCCGGGGTGCTGGACGGTCCCATTGGCAGTCTTTGTGTGCGGGTCAATGGTCATGCGGAAGGGCTCTAACTGCTGGTGAGGCAGTCCAAATCCCAGGCTTTCCAGCTCCACATCCGCATTTTGGATGCGCATGCCTTCCCCCTGTTTGACATGGACACAGGTCTGGTCATGCTTTTCTTCAAAGAACTCGGTGATGGGCACTTTCAAGGCTTCAGCGAGACGGCGCAGGGAGGAGACGGTCGGTGAATTTTCCCCCCGCTCCATCAGGCTGATCGCATTCGCGGACAACCCGCAGCGCTCTCCCAGCTCGCGCAGGGCCCACCCTCTTTCTGCGCGGATCTGCTTGATTCTCTTCCCAACAGCTGCATCTTTGCTCATCACCTGCCGCCCTCCCTGAGCTCAGGACTCTCCCCCTATTGTAAAATATTTTTGACATTTGTAAACTTAAGTATTAGAATAATCCTGCCTATAGTATACATCAAATCCCGGGCTAAGCGGGTTGGGAATGCCCCGGGACACGCCCCAACCCGGTCTGGAATGAAACATTGGAAGTGGAGGTGGCGATGGCTCAAAAACAAGCGTTAGCGGGGAAGCGCCTCGGTGTCTTTGGGAAAGGAGGGTCAGGGAAAAGCACCATCACCGTCCTGCTTGCCCGGGCGCTTTTAGATCAGGGTTACCAGGTTTGTGTGCTGGATGCAGATTCAACCAATCTCGGCCTTCCGCAAGCATTCGATCTGCCCACCCCGGAAAAAACTCTCCTGGATTATTTCGGCGGGATGGTATTCCAGGGAGGGGCAGTCACCTGCCCCGTCGATGACCCCACCCCACTGGCACAGCCAGAGGTCAAAATCGAAGAACTGCCCATGGATTATTTTTCCCGGGATGAAAAGGGCCTGATTCTGCTCTCGGTGGGAAAAATCGCCGGCCTGGGGGCCGGCGCGGGCTGTGATGGGCCTGTTGCGAAAATTGCCCGGGATCTGCGGGTGCAGACGGAAAACGGCCGACCGGTGACAATCCTGGACTTTAAAGCGGGTTTTGAAGATTCCGCCCGGGGTGTGGTGACCGGATTGGACTGCGGTCTTGCCGTGGTGGATCCCACCCAGACCTCTCTGGTGCTGGCCGGAGATCTGCTCCAATTGGTCAGGCAGCTGAAAAGAAACCACCCCCCCGCGACCGCTCATCTTGAAAACAACCAGCTGGTTTCCCTGGCAAAAGCGATTTATTCCCGGTCGCGGATCCAGGAAATCCTGGTCATCCTCAACAAGATCGAGGATGAGGCAACCAGGATCTACCTTCAGGACCAGCTGGAGGAGAAAGAGCTGCAGATCTCAGCGTCAATCCCTGCCGATCCCTCGATCGCAAAAGCCTGGCTGAAAGGAGATCCCATAGTCTGTCCCCAAGCCCAGGCCGAGCTCGGCAAGGTGATCGCAGAGCTGGAAAGGATTTTCAGCAATTCTTAATACCAGGAGGCTCCTCCCGCCCCTGGGGAGGAGTACAATACAGGCAAATACCTGTGGAGCAATCCCATGAAGTATGTTTTTGGCCCGGTACCTTCCCGACGGTTAGGCCAATCCCTGGGCATTGACACCATTCCACTCAAAACCTGCAACTGGAATTGTGTTTACTGCCAGCTGGGACGGACCCTCCCCCTCACCAACGAACGGAAGGAATACTACCCCAAAGAGGAGATCTTCCGGGAGGTCCTGACGGCACTGGAGTCGCTGGAAGAGGATCAACCTGATTGGATCACTTTCGTAGGATCCGGCGAGCCCACCCTGCACAGCGGGATTGGCTGGCTGATCGGCCAGGTGAAAAAAAACACCCCCTTTCCAGTCGCCGTGATCAGCAATGGGGCAACCCTGTACCTTCCAGAGGTCCGGAAGGCCTTGCTGGATGCGGATGCGGTGCTGCCCTCCCTGGATGCGGGGACGCCTGAGCTCTATAAAAAAATCAACCGCCCCCACGGTGAGGTCACCTTTCAACGCCTGGTGGAGGGCCTGAGCAAGTTCTCCAGGGAATTCAGCGGTCAGCTGTGGGTCGAGGTCATGCTGGTAAAAGATCTCAATGACACGGAAGATGCCCTGCGGGATCTTGCCCAAGTAATAGAAAAGGTCAATCCCGACCAGGTTCACCTCGTGCAGCCCACCCGGCCTCCTGCAGAAAGCTGGGTGGAGCCCCCGGATCCAGGCGGCCTGCTTCGCGCCCAGGCAATTCTCGGCAAGACCGCGGAGACGGTCCATCCCGCCCGGGGCACCTTCCAGCTCAGCAGCGCTTCTTCCCTCACCGAAGCGGTAACCGGGATTATCAGCAGGCACCCGATGAAAGAGGAAGAATTGATTGAAACCCTCGAGCATTGGTCCCCAAAAGAGGTCAAAAAAACCCTGGAGACCCTCCTGGAGAGCGGTCAGGCGCAGGTCATCACCCGGTACGGCGTTCGCTTTTGGGCTGGATCCTCCTCATTTTATCCCGATCTGGAACAAAGCCAGAAAACCCAGCCTGCCCCCTGATCAACACCTGGGAGCAAAGTAGCCCTGCAGTATGATTAAGGAACCAGAAAGACCTGCTATATGAAGTCAAGTAGTTGAACCTTAACAATTAGATCAACG
>CAZUMA010000023.1:0-47819 GCA_964621835.1 uncultured Anaerolineales bacterium
TACACCCACCGGGAGCGCCCTGATTTCCATCACCCCCGAAGGGGAAAATTCGATCATCGTTTCTCCGGGTGCAAATGCCCGCCTGCGGGCAGAGGATCTCCAGCAAGCTGAGGAATTAATTGCCGGGGCGTCCCTGATGCTGCTGCAGCTTGAGGTGCCGCTGACCACAATTGCCCATGCGGTTCGTCTGGGGAAAAAGCATGGACTGAGGATCATCCTCAACCCCGCACCAGCTGTGGAGCTTCCCGCATCAGTGCTTGAGGAAATTGATATCCTGGTTCCCAATCAATCTGAGCTCGCTCTGCTCAGCGGCATGGAAATCGACAGCATCCAGGCTGGTGAAACTGCTGCAGGCGCTATGCTGGATGCAGGCATACCGGCGCTGATTGTCACCCTGGGTGCCGAAGGAGCCTACCTGGCCAGCGAGCACGCAAAAGCCCATCTTCCCTCCATGGATATCAGGGTTGTTGATTCCACTGCAGCGGGTGACGCGTTCATTGGTGGGCTCGCTGCCGCGCTGATCCAGGGAAAATCGCTTAATGACGCCGTTCAGTATGCCAACATCGCTGGCGCCCTGGCGGCGACGAAGAAAGGAGCCCAACCCTCTCTGCCCACGGCAGCTGAGGTGAAGGCAGTCCTGCTGTCCACCCAAACATCCCTATGAAATCTATACAGAAAATTATTCTTGACACCGATCCAGGAATAGATGACGCCTTGGCGATCTTGCTGGCGCTGGCCTCCCCGGAAATCCAGCTGGAGGGGATGACAGTAGTCCACGGCAACTGCTCAGTGGAGCAGGGAACTGCCAATGCTTTGAGCATACTTGAACTTGCTGGCGCATCCGGGATCCCGGTCCATGCTGGATATGAGCGTCCGCTGGTGAATCCCCCCCTGATCGCACCCGAAACGCACGGCCCCTCAGGTCTCGGCTACGCAGAACTCCCCGCAGCACAATCGAGTCCGGAGCCCAATCATGCCGTCGAATATCTGATTGACAGATTCCGCCAGGCGCCAGGGGAGATCAGCCTTGTCACTATCGGACCGCTGACCAACCTGGCAGGAGCCATCCGTCTTGAGCCGGAACTGGCCAGCTGGATTAAAGAGCTCAAGATTATGGGAGGTGCAATCCTGCACGGGGGAAACACAACCCCGCTGGCTGAGTACAATATCTTTGCGGATCCCCACGCTGCCCATATCGTCTTTCACTCCGGGATTCCGATCACCCTCGTCCCCCTGGACGTGACCTACCAGTGCCTGCTGACTGCAGCGGACGTGGGGAGGATTCACCCACGATCTCACCCCATCGCTGAATTCATCTCGACTGCAACGCAGTTTTATATGGAATTTCACGACAGCTATCAAAAAATCCAGGGATGCATCATCAACGATCCCCTTGCGTTGTCCCTTGTATTTCAACCGGACCTCTGCAGCTACCAGAAGTTGTTTGTGGATGTTGATCTCGGCCCGGGGAAGGCGTCTGGAAATACGTATGCGGATTTTTTTGATATGGAAGGTAACCCGCCCAACATGGCCGTCGCCCTCGAGGTCAGGGCCAGGGATTTTATCGACCTGTTTATCAACCGCATCAACAAGCTGATCAAGGAGAAAGGAGGTGCCCTCGACTGAAAGACCTGATCACAACCGCGAAATCAAGCATACCCATCATTAAGGAGGAGAACTCATGAAATTGATTGATTCGATTAAAAAAGATTTCAACACGGTAACCTGGGTGCTGATCCCGGTAGCAATCGCGATCAATGTCGTCATCGGTCAAATTGTGGTCCTGCTGCGCCTGCCAGTGTACCTGGATTCTATCGGCACGGTGCTTGTCGCTGTGCTGGCTGGACCCTGGGCCGGCGCGCTTACCGGCACCCTTTCCAATATCATCTGGGGCCTGGCCATCGATCCCAACGCGTTCCCCTGGTTCCCGGTGGCCCTGTTTATCGGCTTTGTCTCGGGCTGGTGTGCTGTTGGCGGGCTGTTCAAGAACTGGTGGAAGGTCGCCATCACCGGGTTCCTGGTCGCCATCACAGCAGCTGTGGTCTCCACCCCGATTGCAGTCTGGCTGTATGGGGGGATCACTGCCAGCGGCTCCTCGTTCATCACTGCCTTCCTGCTGCAAACGGGACAGGGGATCTGGGAAGCGGTCTTCAGCACCAACTTCCTGGTGGAACCCATTGACAAGATCGCCACGGCGATGCTGGCCTTTGCAATCATCCGGGGGCTGTCCAAACGCTATATCTCCCGGTTTCCCAGGGCTGAAAATGCCGAGATTGAGGAGGGGCAGCAGACCAGCCAGCTGGTGATTGCCCTGGTGATCGCGGTGATTTTGATCATTATCGCGGCCACGCTCCTCGGGCTCATTTTAGGGTAGCTGACCCAATCACCGGTCCTGGCAGGGACGTTTGGTCCCTGCCAGGACTGGAAAAATAAAGATGACCTACCAGCTCTCATTTTATATCGATCGGCAGAGCGCGATCCATGAGCTCAATCCGCTTACCAAGATCATGATCGTCTTTGCTTTTATCCTGATCGCTTTTACCGCACCCTGGTATTGGCTTCCGACCATCCTGATTCTCCTGGTTATCCTCCCTCTCAGTTTTGTAGGACGAATTCAAAAGGAGTATTTCAAGACGACCCGGCGTCTGCTGCTGCCGGTGGTTGGTTTCTTGTTTGTGATGCAGAGCTTCTTCCACCCTGACAGCAGCCGCACGATCATCCAAATCTGGATGCTGGATGTGACGGTTGGCAGCATCCGGTATGCTTACCAGACCTCAACCAGGATCTTTGTGATGGTCTCCTCCTTTATTCTTCTGCTCCTGACAACGCATCCCAGCGTGCTGATGAGTGATCTCACCCGGCGGGGGCTGTCAGGCGCGTTTGCGTACGTGATTACCTCCACGCTGCAGATTCTGCCCCAGATTCGTGCAAAAGCCAACACCATCATTGACGCTCAGCGGTCGCGTGGGCTGGACACCGAAGGAGGCTACCGCCAGCGCATTAAAGCACTTCTGCCCCTGGTCGGCCCCCTGGTCTTTGGCTCCCTGGTCGAAGTCGAGGAACGGGCCATCGCGATTGAAGCACGGGCGTTTACCTCCACGGTCGAGAAGACTTTTCTGCATGAAATCCCGGACACCGCCCTGGACCGGATCATACGCTGGCTGTGCCTTGGCCTCTCCCTCACTGCAATTGGAAGCAATTTATGGGTTTAGTCTCAATCAAGAATTTGACCTATCAGTATCCGATCACCGACCAGCCTGCCCTTCGGGAGATCAATCTCGAGGTCGAAGAAGGCGAATTTGTGGCAATCGTCGGACCTAACGGGGCCGGGAAATCCACCCTCTGCTATACAATCGCGGGATTTATTCCCCACTTTTTTCGAGGGGACCTGACCGGGCAGGTGCAGGTTGCCGGCCTGAACACAACCCAGTCCACGCTCAACCAGTGGGTGCTCAATGTGGGGCTGGCGTTTCAAAATCCATTCAACCAGATCTCAGGCTCAAAGTTTACCGTTTATGAGGAGATTGCCTTTGGCCTGGAAAATATCGGCATTCCAAGGGAGGAAATGAGGCAGCGCGTTGAGCAGACCATGGCTCTGACCGGAATCGAAGATCTAGCCGACCGCTCTCCTTACGCGCTCTCAGGGGGCCAGCAGCAGCGCGTTGCGCTGGCTTCCATCCTGGTCATGCAACCGCGGGTGCTGGTGCTGGATGAACCCACCTCCCAACTGGATCCTATCGGAACCCGCCAGGTATTTGAGGTCATCAAAGAGATGAGTCAGCAGGGTATGACGGTGGTGATGGCTGAGCACAAGGTGGAATGGGTGGCAGCGTTTGCAGATCGCGTCCTGGCCCTCCATGAAGGCCAGCTGCTCTTAGCAGGCCCCCCCCGGGAGGTGCTCACGGCACCGGAGCTAGAGCAAACAGGATTTTCCCTCTCACGATACACCGCCGCCGCAAAAGAAGCCAGGCGTCAAAACCTCTATCCCCAGGACCATCCACTGCCTGTCACACTGGAAGAAGCTGTCACAGGATTTAATAAGGGCAGGCCATGAAAATCAAAGTTGATCAGCTGCATTTTTCCTACCCGAACGGCGTCGAGGCGATCCGGGGCATCTCCCTGACAATTGACGCGGGAGAGCAGGTGGCAATTGTGGGGCAGAATGGCTCTGGAAAGACCACCCTGGTGAAGCATTTCAACGGTCTTTTGAAACCGTCAGCGGGAAAGGTGGCCATCGGAGATTGGCTGACCCGGGATACCCCGGTTGCCCAGCTGGCTGCCCGGGTGGGGTATGTCTTCCAGAACCCGGATGAACAGCTTTTCACCAAAAACGTGCTGGAGGAGATGAAGTTTGGCCCAAAAAATCTGCAGTACCCGGATGAAAAAGCCGCAGAGCTGGTTGATTTTGCCCTGACGATCACTGACCTGAAGGGAAAGGAGCTCACGAACCCCTATGATCTCTCGCCAACCTGGAGGAAAATGGTCGCCCTGGGATCGATCATCGCCATGGACACCCCGATTGTGATCTTTGATGAACCCACCACAGGCCAGGATGCGGTTAATATTTCCAGAATCAGGGAAGTCGTCCAGGCGCTGGCAGCTCAGGGCAAGACTGTGATCACAATTTCACATGATATTGATTTTTGTGCTGAAAACTTCTCCCGGATCATCGCTCTCCGGGAGGGAAAGGTGCTTTTGGATGGGCCGGCGGGGAAGGTCTTTCAGGAAAAAGATTTGCTGGCTACCACGTTTGTCAATCCCCCGCAGATCACCCGGCTCGGGAAAAGTCTAGGCCTGCCGGAGACGGTAACGACGATCCCAGAGTTTCTATCAGCCTTCCGGCAATCCCAGGATCTGTAACCGGCCGGGCAGAGCAAGGAGGTCAAAGCGCAGCCAGGATGGTCTCAACCGCTGTCGATATGTGCTGGCTCAGCGGGCTGAATAAAGCTGGATTGGACCGAATTGAAAAGGGCAGTTCAATGTGAAATGGAATCCAATGATCGTTGTTGATTGTCCAGCTGTTGGTAGCCTTGTAGTAGATCTTGTCAAACGACCCCGATATTCGATAATGGCTCAATGAATCTGTTTCTGCCATGGCCTGGCGAAGCAGCGCGGCGAATCTGGTTGAAATCTCGGTTCTTTCCCTGCTGCCGGAGGAGATTTCAATATCATAGTTCGCATGGTTGCTTCCATGGCCGTGGATCTCGACTAACACATTTGGTTTCCAGGCTGAGATCCTTTTTGAGTAATCGCTGTCTCCGTGTTTATTTGGATCCATAAAATAATTGCAGGCGATCACGCAGTTGCAGGATAATAATCTGGATACTTCATACCCAATCAACCCGGTGTTCTCATCAGCAGCTGGATGCTCTGAGGTGGGCAGCCTCCTGACCCCCAGGGGGGCATGATGGGGCACGCCAACCGCAACGCCCTCCTGCTCTCTTTCGATGGTCAGTAATAAGGATTCCTCAAGCTCCAGTAATCTCTCAAATGTTGTCTTGTGATCCATAGGCTCTTTACGGGTGAACTGATCTGATCGTGCTGGTTTGTGATTATTTCACAGGCCATGAGCAGAGGAGGCGGAAGTAAAACGTTGCTTCTTGATAACATTCCCTGCCCGGGAGACTTTTGCACATTATACACGGCAATTGACCCGCCCATAGACCGTGATTGCAGACTGTTACCATCCCGCTGGGGTGTAATAAAGAAGGATCACTATTGCGGGTGATTGGAAACAAGTATAAAATACAGAGTATCATGGAGGAATTGCTCCAGGAAATTCGCAGTTCACTCCTTCTTTCAGCCACCAGCAGGAGGAAACCTCATGCCAAGTAAGAAACGTAGTAGACTGCCTCTCACATTTTTGCTGATCGCTGCGGTGCTCTCTTCCTGCAATATGCCGCAAAACGTTCCCGATCCTGCCCTGGAGACGGCCAAGATCGAGACTGCGATTGCTCAAACGGTCGCAGCAGATGCCCTCCTGACTGCCCAGGCGGATGGTACAACAGCCCAGGATCCCACCGAGACCCTGGAACAAACTGAAGAGCCAACTTCAACCCCTGAGCCCTCGGAAACCCCATCTCCCTCGGAAACCCCCTCCCTCACCCCCCTCCCCTGCAATCTGGCGGAGTTTGTCAAAGATGTCACAATACCAGATGGGAAAAAATTTTTACCCGGGGAAACCTTTACCAAAACGTGGCGGCTGAGAAACGCCGGTTCCTGTGCCTGGACCTCCGGATATGAGATTGTCTTTGAGGGTGGAGACGCAATGGGGGCGCCGAGCACCGTCCAGCTGACTTCGGGGACCGTCGATCCCGGGGATAGTGTGGATGTCTCGGTAAATCTCACCGCCCCGGGCAGCAAAGGCACCTACCGGGGGAACTGGCAGCTCAGAGACCCCTCAGACGTGGTGTTTGGGATTGAGAACAGCCAGGCCGGATTGTTTTGGGTCGAAATCAAGGTGGTGGAACCCACAGCAACCCCCACCCCCACAAATACCCCGTTTGTGTTTATTATCACTCCAATCCTGCCTACTTTTGAGCTGATTTGGCCCTGAGCTGGCTGGCTTGACAGAAAGCAATATCCCGGGAAGTGACCCCAAGTCCGGATGTGGAAAGAGCCAACCTGGGATGGTTCCCTGGAGAGCCAATGATGCCAACAAAAAGGAAGCTGATCAGGATCCCGAGGAATCTTGAAGCGGCTGTGAGGGATTCCCTGATCCTCCTCCGGGAATTTCAATGGCCGCTGCTTTCCTTTCTGCTTCTGATCACCGGGGGTGGATATCTCTATTCCTGGCTGGCTCTCCAGGCTGGGGAACCTCCTGATAATTTTCCCGAAGCTGCCTACCATATCCTGGGATTGGTTTTTTTAAGCCCTATTGAGGCATTCCCCAAAGCCTGGTTTCTGCGGCTGTTTAACTTCATTGTTCCCATCCTCGGCTTGAGCATCCTTGCCCAGGGAATTGCGGATTTTGGTATTTTATTCTTCAACCGTCGGGCCAGAGGAAAGGAGTGGGAAATGGCTGTTGCCTCAACGTTTCGCGATCATGTCGTTGTGATCGGGCTCGGACATCTTGGCTACCGGGTCTCACACCATCTGCACGCCATGGATCAGGATGTGGTCGCGATCGAGCTGGATCCAAATACCGACCTGGTTGCCAGCGTTCGCGAGCTTGGAATCCCGGTTCTGGAAGATGATGGCTCCCGGGAAGCCTCCCTGGTCGCAGCAGGGATTGAGAAAGCCTCCTCGATCATCCTCTGCACGCAAAATGACGGAATGAATCTGCAAATTGCCCTCAAAGCCCGGTCCCTGAATCCGGATATTCATGTTGTGGTGAGGATCTTTGATGATGATTTTGCGAATGCGCTGCAGAACCAATTTGATTTTCAAGCCCTGAGTACAACTGCCAGCGCCTCCCCGATTTTCGCTGCCTCGGCAGTTGGTGTGAATATGACACGGTCCATTCTGATTGACGATCAGGCGATGAATCTGGCCCTGATTGAAATTGAAGAGGACTCCCTACTTATCAATCAAACCATTCAAGAGGTAGAAGATGCCTTTGAGATCTGCATCGTCCTCCACTACCAGGATCAGCGTGGAGCGACATTCCACCCACCATCTGATCAATCTCTGACCGGGAAGGATAAAATTGCCATCCTTGGAGATGCCAGAAAGATCAATCTTCTGGCCCATTTGAAGTTCAGGGAACCATAAAGGCATTTAGAAATTCAACAGCCGGTCAGGAAAGACCTGAAAAAAGATCCCTCTCGACCAGCCCTTCTTCTGGGGGCGGGTACGCGCGCATAAACTCGTCTTCAAATCCCAGGCCGAATAAACGGAAGATCCACGTCCGGATTCCCCGAAATAATCCCGCCCCGCCCTGGCTAACGTGGCAGGATGCCGCAGCCTGTTTCTGCTTCCGAACACCGCGATAGTCAATCCGGGCTTGGACAGGAAAATCATCGACCACCAATCTGGTGAGGTCAATATCCTTGTTTTTTCCCCATTTGCTGGGATCCTTCCCCAGCAATCGCAGCAAGCGAACATTATATCGAATATACCGTTTTGAGATGGTATGGTAGTAAAGCTTTTCAGGCTGCCAGGAGGACACCGGATTGCTTGTATGTTGATCCCTGGCTTTGAAGAAGGCCTCTTTGGCTGCTTTATGGATGGCAATATGATCAGGATGATAATATCCCCCAATCGGATCAAAGGTCAGCACCACCTGGGCCTCCACCTCCTCCATGATCCTGAGGATCTTGGCAGCGACTTCGGCTGTCGGTGCGTTTGCCAGTGCCCGGGGATGCTGATTGTCTGGACTCCCGCTCATGCCTGAGTCCCGGTATTCTAGAAAATGCACCTGGGTAATCCCCAGCTGATCTGCGGCGCAGTGCAGCTCCGATTCCCGCAGCACCCCGATGGGTTCCTCCCGCTGACGATATGCCGGCGGGACTTCCCCTGCCTCTCCCCGCGTGGCACAGATCAAATGGACCTCCACCCCGTTCCGGGCATATTTCGCCAGGGTGCCCCCCATCCCAAAAGACTCATCATCCGGATGGGCCAGAACTGAGATCAATACCTGCCTGGAGTTTGATTTGCTCATGATCCACCTTAGGTCTTCCTGCCTGCCAATCAACTGGCTCATTATATCATCCCCGGAGGTGACCCAAAATCGGGGAGGTATTCAGACACGCTGAAACCTATCCATTTTTCGTAGCATCAAAGGGGACAGCGGTAAAACAGCAGATGTTGATCCCGTGGTGGACCCTGACAGTCCCTGGCAGCTGGGAAAACCAGCCGACGCCCAACCTGGAGGACCCTGATCTGCGCAGTCCAGTACCATAAGGGGAGTAAGGATGCGTCAAAACTGGGAATTGTCATCAATTCAGTGAAGCATGTTGACAGAGAAAATAATCCTGCTAAAATTATTCGGGAATGGTACTTTAATCTTTTAGACCTCTACAGGTGGTTATGGAAAACTCAAATCTCATTACACTTACTCCTGAAGCCGCAGTGGCCGTCAAGGAACTTCTTGAGCAACAGCAGCTCCCGGATCACTCCCTGCGTATTTATATCGCCGGGGTTGGTTGAGGCGGTCCCCAGTACGGCATGGCCCTGGATGATCAGGTCAGAGACAGCGATCTCCAGTACACCAGCCATGACGTATCGATCATCGTGGATGATCGAACATTAGCCTACATACAGGAAGCGACCATTACATTTGTTGAACAGGATGGGCGAAGCGGTTTCCAGATTGAACAAGCAAAGCCGCAGACCGCCTATTCAGGCTGTGCAGGCTGTGATCCACCCGAAGGCGGATGTGGATAACCCTCGTGAGCGATGAAAAAACCCCGGTGAGTAACACAAACCGGGGTTTTCCTTTTTTTCGGGTTTTTCTCTTCCCGCTCAAGATCGGCGAAGGAACGAAACCATCAATCCGAAAAAACCAATCGAGACCAGTCCCAGGATGATAAAACCGCTGGGAAGGCCCCCGGTCCCGGTGATTGCCGATGGTTCCTCGTAGGTGGGCATGACAACCGGTGGGGCGGGGGTAAAGGTTGGTTTCCGGGTTGGAGGGATCTCCGCGATAAACTGGGCTGCCAGGGTGGGATCAATTGTCGGCGTTGTTTCAGGGGTCGGTGTCGGGGGCTTGGGAACAATCGGAAGCTCCCCGGTAATCCGGACGTAAGGCGCATAGACCCAGGCCACTCCTTCTGGAACGCCGGGATAGACAATCTGCACCCAGGCTCCTCCCTCTGTCTGGGCAAGCGCAGGCACCTCCTGCCGGTTAATCAGCACCCCCACTTGAGGATAAAAAACATCCGGTCCAGATCGAACATTAATCTGATCTTCTGGATCTGAATACACGATTGCGGTCGGACCCTGCTGGGTTCCCGTCACGGTGGGGATGGAGACTGTTGGCTGCTGGTTTACCCCAGAAGCCGCAGCAAGTCCGGATTGAAACAAAAAGACCCCCAGGACCAATCCTCCTGAGATCAAAAATAATCTGATCCGGTAGCCTGCTTTTTTCATGCCTGCTCCCCTCCAGCTCCTAATGGTTTTTCTGTAAGACGATCAATCGCGGCCACGACAGCCGGATACAGTGTTTCCAGCTCGGCTTGCCTTCCGGCAGCACCCTGAAGCTCCTCTGTGGATCTCCCCTGAGCGGCGTCCAATCGTTCTGCAAATCGTTTTAATGTCTCCAGGGTTTCCAGGAAGCCAGCTTTTCCCGAAAAATAGATTGCCTTCTGCCTCAGAGGCAGATCAACCTTGCGGTCGTTAACAATACCACTAAAGATTCCTCCTGCAAAGGAGCAGAGGTGGAATATGCGGCAGAGATCCTCCTCCGCTGCAAGATATGCCACCGAGACTTCCATCAGGGATATATAATCCTCTTTTCGAAAGCCTTTAAGGAGTTCGTGCAGGTGGCGCAGAACTTGATCTTCGGGATCTCCTCCTCCACGCTCCCCATCCAATACCCACCCCAGGGTCTGGACGGCGTGAAATCGGACCTGAAGATCTGGATCAGTGATCCTGGTACCCACCAGATAGGCCAGCAGAGGGGTTTGCTTCAGGAATTCGCTTTCATGAAAGAATTCCAGCCCCTGCTCTCGCTGCACTGGTTCGGGAGAAGTCAGCTTTTCCGCCGCTTGCCAGATCTCCTCACTGCTCATAGCACCAGCCTTTGTTTGGCAAAGGGTGAACCCACTGGACTCCACGCATCTGCTGCAATTTACTTCCCCAGTTTATCCATTCGCTCCCGGATTGTCTCCAGCAGGGCGGTAAAGGAGTCAGCAAACTTTTTTACTCCCTCCTCTTCAAGCTCCTGGGTGACCTGGTCCAGATCAATCCTCAAATCAGCAAGGTCAGCCAGATGCTGCCGGGCATTCTCCAGACCCTGATCAATTGTTTTTTCTGCTGTCCCGTGGTCCTGGAAGGCGTCGAGTGTTTTATGCGGCACCGTATTGATGGTGCCAGGTCCCACCATCTCCTCGATATATTTCACATCAGAGTAATCAGGATTTTTTGTGCTCGTTGAAGCCCATAACACGCGCTGGCGCCTTGCCCCCTGCTGTTTGAGGGCCTGGAAGCGGGTGTTCTGATCAGCAAAGGTTTCCTGGTAGTCGGCATAAGCCAGTTTACCACTGGCCACTGCGATGGTCCCCAGCAGCGATTGCGCTGTTGATTTTTTTTCGTCCTCTGCCTGCTCGATGATCTCCCCCAATCTCTGATCCACCTTGGTATCGATCCGGGAAATGAAAAATGAAGCAACAGAGGCAATCCCATCTACAGGTCCCCCACGCTCAACTCGCTTTTCCAGACCGGACAAATATGCCTCCCGGACCTCCCCGTATCGATCCAGCCCGAAGATCAGGGTGACATTAATGTTAATTCCCTCAGCAATCGATTCCGCAATCGCCGGGAGCCCTTCTTTCGTCGCAGGGATTTTTACCATCAAGTTGGGACGGTCAACAGTTTTCCACAACCGCTTTGCTTCTGCGATCGTTCCTGCGGTGTCTGTTGCCAGGTAGGGGCTTACTTCCAGGCTCACATATCCGTCCGCTCCATTTGATTCCTGGTAGAGATCTTGAAAAGCATCCGCAGCCATCTGGATATCTTTCACAGCCAGCGCTTCATAAATCTGCTCCCTGGAGAGCCCCTGCGCTGTCAGCTTGGAGATGTCCTCAGCATAGAGATCAGACTGTCCAATCGCTTTATTAAATATGCTCGGATTTGAAGTTACCCCGCGAATTTGACCGCGCTCGATCATTTCCTTTAAAGTTCCATCCAGCAGGAGTTCACGATGGATATTGTCATACCATATCGACTGCCCCAATTCCAGGAGCTTTTTAATTTGTTTTGCCATTTTTCTTGTTATCCTTTTTTTTCAATTTCTCTTACTTTGTCTACCCGGCGCTGGTGCCGGGTTTTCCCCGGTTGCGTGCCAATAAATTCGGCGCCCAGAAATGCCGGCACCAGCTCCCGGGCCAGGGCTGCGCCAATCACCCTTGACCCCAAGCACAGCACATTCATCGCATCATGCTCCACGCCCTGCCGGGCGGAATAAACATCATGGCAGATGGCAGCATAAATCCCCCGCATTTTATTTGCAGCGATACACACGCCAACCCCGGATCCGCAGAGCAATATACCACGGTCTGCCTGCCCTTCTTGGATCGCCTGACCGACTTTCTCTGTAAAGTCAGGATAATCAACACTCTTTTCGGAGTCCGTGCCCAGATCCAGGACCTGGTGACCGGCTGCCCGGACTGCTTCTACCACCACCCCTTTGAGGGGGTATCCACCGTGGTCTGTTCCGACTGCGACCTTCATGAGCCCTCCTGATTAATCATGTCTAATGCCGCTTTGACAACCCTGTCGGCGGTAAAGCCATATTCGTCCATGACCTTCCCGCCCGGGGCAGATGCGCCGTACTGCTGAATCCCGATCACGGCTCCCTTATCTCCCACCCATTCCCTCCAGCCCAGGGGAACCCCCGCCTCTACTGCTATCCGCAATGACACACCCGGCGGCAGCACCACCTCCTGGTAAGCAGCATCCTGCTCCCGGAACAGCTCCCAGCTGGGAAAAGAGACCAGGCGAGCGTGAATTCCTTTTTCGGCAAGCAGTTCCCCGGCTTCTGCAATTAACCCGACCTCAGAGCCTGAGGCCATCAGGATGATGTCCGGAACCTCCTCCCCATAGTCTTTGAGAATATATGCCCCCTGTTCCAAACCCGCTGGGTCTTGATAAAGGGTTCTATCGAGGGTGGGCATAGACTGCCTGGAAAGGGCCAGTGCGGTAGGACCGCTGCGCCGTTCAACGGCGACTTTCCAGGCTGTCACAACCTCATTGGCATCCCCGGGACGGATCGTGATCAGATTCGGGATCACCCGCAGGGCTGCCAGGTGCTCGACCGGTTGATGGGTGGGGCCATCCTCTCCAACCCCGATGCTGTCATGCGTATAAATCCAGATGCTGGGCATGTGGGAAAGGGCAGAAAGCCTGACAGCCGGTCTCATGTAATCAGAAAACACCAGGAAGGTCCCCCCGTAGGGAATCACCCCACCGTGGATCGCCATCCCATTGACAATCGAACCCATGGCATGCTCCCGAACCCCAAAGTGAAAGTTCCTACCCTGGTACTGACCGGCCTGGAAATCCGGGCTTCCCTCAATCCAGGTTTTATTCGAGGGAGTCAGGTCAGCCGATCCCCCGATTAATTCAGGTACCTGGGAGGCAATTGCATTAATCACTTTTCCGGAAGCGGCCCGTGTTGCCAACCCCTGCTGATCTGCCGGGAACTCAGGCAGACTGGATTGCCAATCCTCTGGAAGCTTTCCCTCCAAACGGCGTTTCAATTCTGCGCCTTCCCGGGGATAAGCCTCCTGGTAGTTTTTAAAACTCTTCTCCCATTCAGCTTGCTGTTTTTTGCCGCGATCCACCGCTTCCCGGAAATGCGCTAAGACCGCTGGATCAATAAAAAATCGTGGTTCGACCGGGTAATCCAAGCGTTCTTTTGCCACGTTCAATTCCGCATCGCCGGGAGGAGAGCCGTGGGCTTCTTCCGTGTCCTGCTTGGTTGGCAGCCCATACCCGATGTGGGTCCGGCAAACAATCAAGGAGGGCCTGGGGTCCTGTTTTGCCGTCTGAATGGCACGGTCGATCACCGCCACGTCATTGCCATCTTCAACCTGCAGTACCTGCCAGCCATAGGCCTCGAAACGAGCTGATCGATCCTCGGTAAATGCCAGTTCTGTGCTGCCGTCGATCGAGATCTGGTTGGAATCATAGAAATAAATCAGCTTCCCTAGCTGCAGGTGTCCGGCCAGGGATGCTGCCTCAGAGGCAACGCCCTCCATCAGGTCACCGTCTGTGACAATGGCGTAGGTGTGGTGATCAATGATGGGAAATTCAGGCTTGTTATACAAGGCAGCCAGGTGGGCTTCAGCGATTGCGAATCCAACCCCGTTCGCAAACCCCTGGCCCAGCGGCCCGGTGGTGGTTTCCACCCCCGGGGTCAGTCCATATTCAGGGTGACCGGGGGTCAAACTTTCCCACTGACGGAAATTTTTGATCTCCTCCAGGGGAAGATCATATCCCGTGAGATGGAGCAGGGAGTATAAAAGCATTGAGCCATGACCGCCGGAAAGTACAAAGCGGTCCCGATTAGCCCAGCTCGGGTTCTTCGGGTAGTGGGAAAGGTGCCGCGTCCACAATGTGTAGGCAATCGCAGCGGCTCCCATCGGCAGACCAGGGTGGCCTGAGTTTGCTTCCTGCACTGCATCAGCGGAGAGAAATCGAAGGGTGTTGACAGATTTTTCCAGAATTCCATTTGGACTGGTCATGCGCGGGGTCTCCTCGTTTGGGTGTTTTGAACCTTGTTTCATTTTACCTTATCACCCACTATCAAGACGGGATTAAAAGGCATATTATTACGATAATACGCAGAGGTTTTCCTGAAAAGGCCGCTGGGAAATCCCCCATTTAGCTCTTATGAGGAATAAAAATTCAGATGATAAATATAACCTGCAACCAATGACGATATACACCATCCCCTGTTTGTTTTTTCCTCTCCATATGATATAATTCTTCTGGCATGTGAGGTTATTCACATTTGACAAATAGCAGACCCGGTGAAAGTTTTTTGCCGCTCATCCAGCGGAAAATAGTACTGTAAAAAAACAAATACTTCCGGGGCCGGGCTTCAATTAGCATCTCCAAACCACGAACAGCCATATATTTTATCAGCTCTGCAACAAAGGGATCATCCAGAATAAGAATAATGCCTGAAAACCTGTGATATATTTGAGATATATGAGAGACCCAATTCAATCAGCTGCCCGATCTCTGGGTAATACGCATGATCTGCAACCAGCAACAAGGAAGAGGAGGTCATATTAGCTAATCCCAAGAAAATCCTGATCATCGATGATGATCCTGATAATCTGGTGGGAATTCAATCCATTTTTATTAAAAAGCCGGCGACCAGGGAGAGGTGGATCTGCTCCTGCTGGGCATTTTAATGAAGTAAGGCTCAGAAGGGCTCATGCTGGCCCGTGAGATCAATAAGAATTAATAAACGAGAAACATCCCACGGTTGATCAGGACCAGGATTCGGGAGCAAACAGCGTTCCAGAACCCCAACCAACCGGCCCAACCCCGTTCCCTGGCCGCGGATAAAATCATCGAAAAATTCGTGGATCCGGAATAATTTCTGGAAAAAGTCGCTAGATATTTATCAATGGCAGATGAGAATAATGCCGGAGAGGAATAGGAGAGAATGATTTATGGCACAACAGACAACATTTAGTGAAGAAATCTCCAATATGCTTTCAACCGCGCATGGGAGTTCTTTCAACGCCTGCATTCAATGCGGGTCCTGTTCAGGGACCTGCCCGGTCGTAGAATTCATGGATCAATCCCCGCGTCGAATAATGGCCATGCTCAATGCCGATCTGAAGGATGAGGTGCTGGACAGCAATACGTACTGGTTCTGTTCCTCCTGCTATCATTGCACCGTTCGCTGCCCGGCGGATATTGATATCACGGAGGTGATGTACGCCTTGAAACGTTATTCCATGGGTCATCAGACATATCGAAGGGGCCTGGTTGGACCAAAGTTCTCTAAGACCTTTACCAACACCGTTGCCCGGAGCGGAAGATCGTATGAACCTTTACTGGCGCCAACGTATATGTTCAGCTTCGGCCCAAAAGATTTTTTCCAGGAAGTGGTGATGGCCACCAAAATGATCCTGAAAGGACGCATGCCGATCCTACCACCCCGCGTTAAGCGGATCGATAATTTCAAATCCATGATTCGGAAAACCACCCCGATGGGAGAAAGCAAATGAAAAAATTCGCCTATTTCCCAGGTTGCTCACTTGAAAAAATCGCCCTGAGCTATCACGAGTCCGCCCTGGAATCCACCCGGAAGCTGGGTGTTGAGCTCCAGGAGCTTGAGGATTGGAACTGCTGTGGGGCCACAACCTATAATCAAGTAGATCAAGCCCTGGCCTATACCATTGTTGCCCGCAATCTAGCCATGGCTGAAAAAGAAGGCCTGGACCTGGTTGCCCCCTGCAGCGCCTGTTACAAAAATTCCTATTTCACCAATGCGGACATCCAGGAAAACCCTGACCTTTTAGAAAAAATCAATCTGTCCCTTCAGGAGGACAATCTGGAGCTGAAAGGGGAATTAGAAGTCCGTCACCTGATTGAGGTTTTCCATGAAGATATCGGGGAAGAGGCGATCGCAGAGCAGGTAGTTCAACCCCTCACTGACCTGAAAGTCGCGCCTTACTACGGCTGTCAGATCGTCCGCCCCAGAAAGGACGGGGAAAATATCGAGAACCCCCAGTTCTTTGAAGAAGTGCTGGCTGCCCTGGGTGCTGAGCCTGTGGAGTACCCGGAGAAAATGCGCTGCTGCAGCGCATCTCTAATCATGACCGGCCGCAAAGCTGCCCTGGATATGGTCCGGATCTTACTGTACAGCGCTCGGAAAGCGGAGGCGGACGTGATTGCCACGGCCTGCCCTCTCTGCCAGGTAAACCTGGAATGCTACCAGGGTCAAGTAAACGAAGCATTTGGGACAGATTTCCATATTCCTGTTCTGTATTTCACCCAACTTGCCGGCCTGGCATTGGGTATCAATCCAAACAAACTTGGACTTGGAGCTGAACTGGTTTCTGCCATGCCCGTCTTGTCCCCTTTTCTTGAAAAGGAGGCAAGTTGAATAAAAACCTAACCGCTCCTTGCCTCCCGAAAAGAAATTCGGGGCTGACAACCTTTTAAATATGCTGGACAGAAGAGACGGTTTAATTAGGAGAACAATCTATGAATGATCATAATAAGAAACATGAACACCAGGAGAAGGTTGGTGTCTACGTCTGCCACTGTGGGTCAAATATCGCCAAAGTCGTTGATGTCAAGGAAGTTGCAGAGTGGGCCAAAGAAAATCCCAATGTTGAGGTTGCCCGGGATTATAAATTCATGTGCTCCAGTCTGGGACAGGAAATCATCGAGGAAGATATTAAGGAGAAGGGGCTTACTCGCATCGTGGTTGCCTCCTGCTCCCCTCACATGCATGAGCACACCTTCCGGGGAGCCACCGAGCGGGGCGGATTAAATCCATTCTTCTTTGAAATGGCTAACATCCGGGAGCACGACTCCTGGACGACCGATGATGAAGAAGCCGCCACCCATAAAGCCAAAGCGCTGGTCAACGGCGCCATTGAACGCGTCATCCACCATGCCCCCCTGGAAGAACTGCCGGTGGAAATTAACCCGAATACACTGATTGTCGGGGCTGGAATCGCCGGGATCACCGCCGCGCTGGAGCTTGCCAACGGAGGGCACCACGTCTACCTCGTTGAGCGACAGCCCTCCATCGGCGGGCATATGGCCCAGCTGGATAAAACCTTTCCCACGCTGGACTGTTCAGCCTGTATTTTGACCCCAAAAATGGTTGAAGTCGGCCAGCATCCCAATATCACCCTGATGACCTGGAGTGAGGTGGAAAAGCTGGATGGGTACATGGGGAATTTTGAAGTCACCGTCCGGAAGAAAGCCCGCTATGTCGATGAGGATCACTGCACCGGCTGCGGGATCTGCATCGAAAAATGCCCCTTTTCCGTTGCCGATGAGGTCTTTGAAGCCGGATTTGGGGAGCGGAAAGTAATTTTCCGACCCTTCCCGCAAGCGGTTCCAAAATACCCCGTGATTGATACTGCTAACTGCGCTTACTTCCAGAAAGGCGTCTGTAAGGCCTGCCAGAAGTTCTGCCCCACAGAACCTAATTCGATCGACTTTGAACAGCAGGATGAAATGGTCACTCTCCAGGTCGGGAATGTCATCCTGGCCACTGGCTATGAGCTCTTTGATGTTGAGCGCATCCCTCAGTACGGATATGGCAGATTGGAGAATGTTTACACCAGCCTGGAATTTGAACGGATGGTGAACGCCTCCGGTCCCTCGGAAGGGAAGATCGTCCTTCGGGATGGAGAAACAGAACCAGAAAGCGTCGCCATTGTTCATTGTGTCGGCTCGCGGGATAAAAACTATCATGAATACTGCTCTCAGGTCTGCTGCATGTATTCGCTGAAATTCGCCCACCTGGTCCACGAACGGGTTCCAAATGCAACAATTTACGACTGCTATATCGATATGCGGACCCCCGGAAAGGGATACGAGGAGTTCTACAACCGACTTCTTGATGAAGGGACGAAATTCATCCGGGGGAAGGTAGCTGAAATCACGGATGCTGCCCGCACTGAGGCGGAAGAGGGCAAGATTATTGTCCAGGTGGAAGACACCCTGATCGGCAGGCAGCGGCGGGTTCCGGTGGATATGGTGATCCTCAGCCCGGCCATGGAAGCCCAACCGGACTCGCAAGAAGTATCCCAGCTCTTCAAGATGGGCTGTGATTTTGACGGTTTCTTCATTGAACGTCACCCCAAGCTGGACCCGGTGGCAACCATGACCCAGGGCATCTTTATTGCCGGGGCCTGCCAGGGTCCAAAAGATATCCCGGACTCCGTCGCCCAGGGAGCTGCAGCTGCCGCCCGGGTGTCCAGTCTGATCAACCGTCAGACAGTGATGATGGAACCCATCCGGGCCAGCATCGACGAGGAAGCCTGCTCCGGCTGCAGAGTCTGCAATACCATGTGCCCCTATAATGCAATTGAATTTGACGCTGAAAAAGAAGTATCCCGCGTCATTACGGCCCTGTGCCAGGGCTGCGGAACCTGCGTGGCTGCCTGCCCGAGTGGTGTGATTTCAGGAGCCCACTACACCAATGACCAGGTGCTGTCACAGATTAATGGCTTGCTCTGGGATGCGCAGGAACTGGAAACCGTACCTGCTACTGTGGAGGAAAAATGAGTGAACAATTTGAACCTGTCATCGTCGGATTCCTGTGCAACTGGTGCTCCTACCGGGCAGCAGACCTGGCCGGAACCGCACGTATCAAATATGCTCCAAATATGAGGCCCATCCGGGTCATGTGTTCAGGACGGGTAGAACCCCAATTTGTCCTGAAGGCGTTTCTCAACGGCGCAGATGGCGTTTTAATCGGTGGCTGCCACCCGGGTGAATGCCACTATGTCTCAGGAAACATCAAAGCCCTCCGGCGCTACCTGCTGCTCAAGAAAACCCTCCAGCAGTGGGGCATTGAAGATGAACGACTGCAGCTGGTCTGGGCATCTGCCTCGGAAGGAATCATCCTGGCAGATAAAGTCAATAAAATGACGGAAGCAGTAAGAGCACTTGGTCCCCTCCGCTGGCACGAAAAAGTCCTCAGCGGCAATGGAGCCAGCACCGTCCCGGTCAAGGAGGCTGTAGCATGACAAATAACGGAAAACCAACTCTGGCCATGTATTGGGCTTCATCCTGCGGGGGATGTGAAATCTCCGTGCTCAATATCCATGAAAATATACTCACTGTCGATGAAGTCTTTGATATCGCTTTCTTTCCCTGCATTGCAGACTTCAAGGTCAAAGATGTAGAAAGCTATCCAGACCAACATATCGATATTTGCCTTTTCAACGGGGCAATCCGAAACTCGGAGAATGAAGAAATGGCACATCTCCTCCGCCAGAAATCCAAGGTGCTAGTTGCCTATGGATCCTGCGCCTATGAGGGATGCATCCCCGCACTTTCAAACCTGACCACGAAAGAAGCCACCATGGACAAGGTTTATAAAACCAATCCTACGATCGATAACCCTGATCATATCCTTCCTCAAACCGTGACAGAAGTCCCGGAAGGGAAACTCACCTTACCGGAGTTTTACCACACAGTGAAAGCGCTGGACCAGGTGGTCGATGTTGATTACTACTTGCCCGGATGCCCACCGGAACCACCCCAGATCTGGGCTGTCCTGCAGGTGATTGTTGGTGCTCTCACAGAAGGTAAGGAGCTGCCCCCCGCTGGATCCGTTGTGGGGGTTGGTGACACAGCAGTTTGTGAAGAATGTCCCCTGGAAAAAAACGAAAAAACCATCGAGCGGTTCTACCGCCCCTATGAAATTGTTCCCGATCCAGATGTGTGCTTGCTGGAACAGGGCATCATTTGTTTGGGGGTTGCTACCCGCGCAGGCTGTGGTGCCCTCTGTCCTTCAGTGGGGATGGGCTGCCGCGGCTGCTATGGTCCCGCTGCAGGTGTGGAGGACCAGGGAGCGAAAATGCTGGCAGCAGTCGCATCCGTGATGGCTGCTGGAGATGAGACCATGGAGGAACATGAGCTTGAGAAAATGATCCAGCAGGCAGTGGACTCCATCCCGGATCCCTCCGGGACCTTTTACCGGTTCAGCATGGCTCATTCTATTCTCCAGCGCGTCAAGAACGGAAAAGGAGAAGCATAATGGAACGAATTACAATTGATCCCATCACGCGATTAGAAGGGCATGGAAAAATCGAGATCTTTCTCAATGATCAAGGAAACGTGGAAAATGCCTACCTCCAGATCCCCGAACTTCGCGGATTTGAGCAGTTTTCCATCGGGCGGCCTGCTGAGGAAATGCCCCGGATCACCAACCGGATTTGTGGGGTGTGTCCGGAAGCTCACCATATGGCTGCGACAAAAGCCCTTGATGACCTGTTTGATATTGAACCCTCCTCCGCGGTGAAGAAGCTTCGTGAGCTGTTTTACTCCGCTTTTTTCGTCACAGATCACACCGTCCATTTCTACGCCCTCGGGGCTCCGGATTTTGTCCTTGGTCCAAACTCGGATCCCGCTCAACGCAACATCCTGGGAGTGATTCACAAGGTCGGTGTTGATATTGGCAAGCAGGTTATTGCCTGCCGACAGCGCAATCACCATGTGATTGCCATGCTGGGAGGACGCGGCATCCACCCTGTTGCCGGGCTTCCGGGTGGGTGGAGCAAAGCGATGACCGATCAAGAGCGGGACGAGATCGAACAGATCGCCAGGGAAAATGTGGAATTTGGCCTGTTCTCCCTGCAGCTCTTTAATGATGTTGTTCTGGAGAATAAAGAGTATGTGGACCTGATCCTTTCAGATGCCTTCACGCATCAAACCTATTACATGGGGATGGTGGATGAGGAAAACAAGGCCAACTTTT
Source organism: uncultured Anaerolineales bacterium (assembly GCA_964621835.1). Lineage (GTDB taxonomy): Bacteria > Chloroflexota > Anaerolineae > Anaerolineales > UBA11858 > B10-G9. Next base: position 21,083 of record CAZUMA010000023.1, read on the forward strand.
ATGACGGAGAGGTCCGGGTGGTCGGCCCCGACGGGGAACAACTGACCCAATACCCCGCCAAAGAATACATGGACCATATCGCGGAGCGCGTCGAACCCTGGTCCTATCTCAAGTTCCCCTACCTGACAGAGGTTGGCTGGAATGGCTTTGTGGATGGAAAAGACAGCGGTGTTTACTGCGCAACCCCGCTCTCCCGGCTGAACGCGGCCGACGGCATGGCGACACCAAAAGCCCAGGAGCATTATGAGAAGTTCTACGAAACCCTGGGATCAAAGAAAACAAACGGCACCTACACGCCAGTTCACCACCGTCTTGCGACCCATTGGGCCCGCCTGATCGAACTGCTCTACAGCGCTGAACGAATGGTTGAGCTGGTTCAGGATCCTGAGATTACAGATCCGGACGTCAGGCCCATCGTGACATCCACTCCCACAGAAGGGGTAGGATGCGTTGAAGCCCCCCGGGGCACCTTGACCCACCACTACAAAACAGATCAAAACGGCATTCTCACGGATGTCAACCTCGTTGTGGGCACCACGAACAATAACGCGCCGATCGCCATGTCGATCAAAAAAGCCGCCCAGGGGTTGATCAAAAATGGGGAGGTCTCTGAAGGGCTGCTCAATCAAGTTGAAATGGCCTTTAGAAATTATGACCCGTGCATGTCCTGTGCAACCCACTCGCTGCCCGGGCAGATGCCGCTGGAAATCGAGATCCATGATGCCAAAGGCAATCTCATCCAAACAATGAGCCAGTTTGTCGATTGAACGGCTGGGAAGAATTCTTCTTCAAAACTAAAAAGTAACCAGGGACCGGCTGATCACCGCCGGGAACTGGTTACTTTCTTTCTGATTTGTATGAAAAAAACTATCATTATCGGCCTGGGCAATCCAATTCTCACTGATGACGGGGTCGGTGTGAAAGTTGCCTATGAACTGGAAAGAATCCTCGACCTGGAAGCACATCCAGAACTGACGGTCACCGAAGCAAGCGTAGGGGGGTTACGGTTGATGGAAGCCGTTTTGGGGTATGAGCGGGTGATCCTGATCGATGCTTATTATCTCAAGGAACAGGAGACCCGTCCGGGAAAGATTCACTGCCTCACCCTGGATGACCTTCGCACCCAAAGCCCAACCCAGCACAGCACCAGCGCCCATGATACCTCCCTGGTCACAGCCCTGGATACGGCCGGTCAGCTCGGTTTTCCAGTTCCAGATGAATTCATTATTTATGCAGTCGAAGTAGAAAACATCCTTGAGTTTTCAGAGTCCCCTACCCCGGCGGTCGCTGCTGCGATCCCCGAGCTGGTTCGACGCATCCTTGATGATCTCAACTTATCCCCGGAGCACTGAGAAGGTAAGTTTTTGCTTCCAAGGGAAGAATGACACCTGAAAAGGTTGGGGGAATATGATATAGTTGAATATCTCCAGATGTACGCTGAAAGGACCACCGCGGTTCATGGTGCACTTCCCTGGCATCCACTGCAGTATTGAGAAATCTCACTATGCGGGTCTGGGTCCTGATAATTGGGCAGCATCTACCCACCTTAACCAAAAAAGGCCATCCTGCATACTGCAGTCTCAGCCAGACTGATTTCTGACGAGGTTGTGATGAACAAACCCTTTCGATCGCTGCTGCTGGCTGCCATCATCATAATCCTGCTGCTCTTTTCGGCTGGTGTGGTCCATGCGCTGACCGCGCCCCCGGGAGAACTGAAAACATCCTCGTCCCTGAAGGTCAGGAGTTTCCTTGCTCAGCCCGAGCAGGACACCTGCAAACAGTGCCATCTTGCGGGGTCGTTTGCCAGCCTCTGGACACCGGTTCTGCGCTGGATGACCTTTGGATCCGCAGGGCTGATTTTCCTGTTCGGGTTGGCGCGAAGCGCCAGCACCTGGCGGAATAGGGAAGCCTGGGTCCCGATCTCCAGGCGTGTCTCCAGATGGCTGGATGACAGGTATCAGCTCACGGAGTTCCTGGAACCCATTCTTAAAAAACCCGTCCCGGATTGGCAGCGCCGCTGGTGGTACTGCCTGGGAGGATTGGCCTTTTTCTTTTTCTGCATCCAGGGTGTCACCGGGATTATGCTCGCCTTTTATTACCAGCCCACCCCTGCTGGGGCTTATGCCAGCGTTCAATTTATAGAAAATGAAGTCCGGCTGGGAGCCGCTGTCCGGATGATCCATCACTGGTCCGCGAATGGGATGATCGTGATGGCCTTTGCTCACATGCTGCGGGTTTTCATTACCGGCGCCTATAAACCTCCCCGAGAACTGAACTGGGTCTCCGGTGTTCTCCTGCTCACCTTAACCCTGGCATTTGGCTTTACCGGCTATTTACTGCCCTGGGATCAGCGGGCCTACTGGGCCACAACCGTGGGGACTGAGATCGCTGGAGCCCTCCCGGTGATCGGAGAGCTTGCCCTGGTGATCCTCAGGGCCGGGTGGAATATCTCCAGTTTGACCCTGAGCCGCTTTTTTGCTCTCCATGTCCTTGTCCTGCCCCTGATAACCATCACCATTATGGGCCTTCACTTCCTGATGATCAGAAAACAAGGCTTGATGAAACCGCTCTGATCACTGCTTTGGGAGAAGTCCAATGACAGACAATCCTGAACGGAAAAGTGTTCCATTTTATCCAGACCATCTGGCAAACGAGGCAAAAGTTGCCCTGGGAGTTGGCCTGCTGCTGGTCGCTGTAGGGGTGATCGGACTTTTCTTCCCGGTGGGTTTGGGCAGTCCCGCAGACCCCATGGACACACCCCTGCATATTAAGCCAGAATGGTATTTCCTCTTTTTATATCAACTGCTCCGCTATATCCCGGAAACAGTTGGCGCCACCCTACCGGTGCTGGGGTTGCTGCTGATCGCGCTGCTTCCCTTTCTAGATCCGAAAGCAGACCAGCCCAGGAAAACGCTCCGGATCAGGACCTGGATTGCGATCTTCCTGACCCTGGTGATCCTTGCCCTAACAATCTGGGGGGAGGTGAGCTGAATGAGCAGGATTTCCCGACGTGATTTCTTGTCCCTTATCAAAAAGATTTTCACGGCAACAGGGATCAGCGCCCTTGCTGCACCGCTGATCGCTTATTTTTATCCTCCGAGCCTGGAGGAAACCCCCACAGAAGCTATCCTGGTGGGAAAAGCAGAAGACATCCCTGCTGGTGAAAGCCTGACGATCCCCTTTGGACGCTATCCTGCCCTGATTGTTCACACAAAAAAAGGCTTCAAGGCCTACTCCGCCGTCTGCACTCATTTTGCCTGTATCTGCAAATGGGATCCGGAGGACCAGGTGATCTTCTGTCCCTGCCATGCCGGTTTTTTTGAACCGCTCCAAGGAGAGGTGCTCTCCGGACCTCCTCCCTCCCCGCTGGAAAAAATTCCCTTAACCATCCAGGATGGTGATATCTACCTCGGAGGAGCTGCATGACCGACGCGAAATCTCGCTTCTCCAGCCTGCGGCACCGACTTCGGGATGTCCTGGTTTACGCGATCGGACAGGCGCGAACGGTTGATCGGATCTATCCGGGTATCATGCATCTGCTGATCTTCTGGGGAGTGATCCTCCAGGGTGTGGGGACGGTGATTAAGATCTGGCAAATGGGCCTGTTTTTACCCTTCAATTGGATCTGGCCGCTTTTCTCCCGAAACGGCTATCTCGGATATGAACTGGTAATGGACCTGGCCGGGGGAGCGATCCTGCTTGGCGTGGTTATGGCAGCCATCCGCAGAACCCTGATCCGGCCCGGATTCATGGAAACCTCCTGGGACGCAGTCTACGCGCTCATCCTGCTGACCGCCATACCGGTGGTGGGCTTCCTCACCGAAGGCTTACGCCTGCTTTCCACCAATCCATCCTATGCCGCCTGGTCCCCGATCGGGAACCTGACCGCAAATTTTCTGAGGTCTGCCGGAGTGCAGGGTGCTGCCGTGGAACTGCTCCACCCCTATCTCTTCTGGTCACATGTCGGATTGGGATTGGTCTTTGCAGCCAGCATCCCCTTCACCCGGTTACGCCACATGCTCACTGCTCCGCTGCACATTTTTCTCAAGACTGATCGTCCGACGGGAGAGCTTGAGACCATCCCCGATTTGATGGAAGCAGAGGTATTGGGCGCAGAAACAATCAGTGACTTTTCCTCCCTGGGTCTGATTTCCTTTGACGCCTGCCTGCAGTGCGGACGATGCGAAGCAGTTTGTCCTGCGACCATTGCCGGGATGGATTACTCTCCCAGAGTGCTTCTGCTGCAGCTGCGGGACAACATGGCTGAATCGCTCCAAAGCGGAGAAACCGGATCCACCGATGGGCTCTACCCCGATCTCACCACAGAAAGCATGCTCTGGGCTTGCACAACCTGCGGCGCTTGTTTGGACGTTTGTCCTGCGTTCATCCGCCCTCCTGAGCATGTCGTTGAGATCCGCCGCGCCCAGGTCCTGATGACCGGAGAGATGCCCCAGAATGTGGGGGAAACCCTGCGGAATTATGAACGCCAGGGAAATCCCTGGGGGATCCCCCCCAAAAATCGGACTGGCTGGATAAAAGACCTCACGGTACCGGTGATCGGACCCGGAGATAAAGTGGATGTGCTCTTTTTTGTGGGCTGTGCCGGGGCATTTGATGAACGCAACCAGCAAGTTACCCGATCCTTTGTACAGCTGCTGCAGAAGCTGCGTGTGAATTATGGAATCTTAGGGGAGGAGGAACTCTGCTGCGGAGAAACTGCCCGGAGAATGGGAAATGAATACCTCTTTCAAACGTTTGCAGAGGAGAACATCGCGCTCCTGGAGGAGATCCAGTTCAAGCGCATTGTCACCCTCTGTCCTCATGGGTTGAACACCCTCCGCCATGAATACCCCCGCTTTGGAGGACACTACCGGGTCCAGCATGCCGTGGAATTCCTGGTCGAGATTCTCCCCCAGCAGCGGCTCACGCTGGAATCCCCACCCAGCCGCCTGACTTTCCATGATTCATGCTACCTGGGCCGCTATAATAATATCTATACGCAGCCAAGATTCCTGCTGAAACAGCTTCAGGTGGAACCAGTCGAGATGAAAGAGAGCCGGGAAAACAGCTTCTGCTGCGGTGGAGGCGGGGGTGGGATGTGGCTGGAAACCGATCCCCAAACACGCATCAACCATCACCGGCTGGAACAAGCCCTCGAGGTTGAGGCAAAAACAATCACCACGACCTGTCCATTTTGTCTGATCATGCTCGATGATGCCCTGCGCTCCAAAGGAATGACAGAGGAAATCCAGGTCCTGGACCTGATGGAGATCCTCAACCAAGCAATCTAAAAAAACGTCACCGGGATCATTGAAAACCGCGGGTTATGCAGGGGATGCTAGTGCTGTCCGGATATTTTTTCCATCAGAACAATTACCCCCCAGACTGTCAGAGCTGGGAGGCCCACTCCTAACAGGCAGAATAACCCCAGGAAAGCAGCCCACTGGCCGTAGAAGAGATAGATCAGCCCCTCCCCGACCAGAAACAGCAAGAGCAGGAATCCGACCAACAACCGCCGATCAGTCTTACGGGAATACTCCCTGAGATCTCTGGTCATCTTATCCGATCTTTCTCACCGGAATTAGACGCGGTGTCCACCAGCGCCCAACTTCGTTCCAGGAGACTGGTTGCAGCCATAAAAATCAGGCTCATGATCACTGCCGAGGTGAGACACCATGCGCATGTTGCTCCAATCACAAACGGCTCTAAAAATGTCAGGTATACAGAAAATAATAAGCCAAAAAAGGACAGCAGCCAGAGTCCCTGCCCGGCAAGATCTCTCACCCGTCCTCTGGTGAAGTAACGGATCAACCACACATCAATGATCATCTGGTATCCTACCAGTCCAAATATCCCAACCGGGAGGAAACCAAACAGGGTAGCATAGGAACTCTGCTGCACCGCGTTGCAATCCCCTACCGGTCCACAGACAGCGGTTGTTTTTGTGACCTCCACAAACGATAAATAGCTGGCGACCACCAGGCCTGCAGCCGCCAGTGCCGGGATGATCCATGCAGGCCAAGGAGTCCGGTCCTGGCTCGGGCTGATCAGGCGCACACCCCCATCCAGGAGAACAATCAGCATTCCTGCCAGCACCCCGGTGGAAAGAAGATTTCCAGTCAGGTCCCGTCGAAAACGGGATCTCACTAAGTCCAAACCGGACGCGTCAGGATCCCCGACTGGATCAGCTGTTCGAGAAGGATCTTTGCCGGGGAGTCTCTCCCCGGACACTGCAGCCGGCAAGGTCGCTTCCGGGAGGGTGGGGAGAGCTGTGGGAACAGCTGTCCCGGTAGATGGAACTTCTGCGGATGATGTTTCCTGGGGATGATGCTGCTCTGTTTCTACCAGGAAGTCCTCCAATCCAGGGATCTCCGGCCAGCCAATCCCGCCTGCAGCCAGCCCCTCTTCGAGAAGGCCAGGCAGCTGCTCAGGAATCTCAGCGCTGCCCACCAGGATGGTCTCTCCAACGATCAGCGTCGGGACACCCTGCCGTTCTGGGGGGATTTGATAGGACTCCACTGCTGAGAAATACAAGGACACTGCTTCCGTGGAGGTATCGATTTCCAGCAGCTGGAACTTACTTCCATATCGTTCTTGAAGGGTTGGAAGCATTGTCTCCCTTACCGTCTGGCAGTGCGGACACTGGGGAGAATAAAATAATACGCCCTTCACAGTGGCCCCCTGGGCATGGACAGCCCTGAAATTTGAGGAAAAAACTGCCAGTAAAAACAGAATCCCGGCCCAGGCAAACGCGTTTTTCTTCAGCATACTAATCCAGATTTTCTAAATCCCAGGAGGAAAGCTTAGAGAGGCCGCGATTATCCAAAAAGCCACCACCCCTTTTTGGATGATTTTTTGAGTTTTTCCAGTTCCGGGACCACTTTCACCACCGCTTGATCCCCCAGGGCAGCAGTTTCGGTGACATTCACCTTATCCAGCATCCCGATATGGGCAACTTGCGGGTTAATGACGACAGCGGGTTCTTCCAGTTCAAGGCGGCTTTCTGCCAGCATATGAGTCATCACCTCGATAGAACGAATAAATATATCAAAAGCCTGGGCCACCCGGAGGTTAGAAATTGGTTTGAGCAGCGGGGTTTCAATGATCTTATCCATGGGCGCTAAATCTTTCCACCTCTCGGGTTCAGGGGACAGAGAAACAGCCACCACCGGCAGATCGGGGGCAAGGGAGCGGGCAATTTTAACGGGAACAGGATCCAGCACTCCTCCATCCACCAATTTTGTTTCCCCCCACTCCCTGGGGGGAAATACCCCAGGGATCGCGATGGTAGCCATTACCGCATCAATGACCCTGCCCTCTTTGAGAGTGACTTCCCGCATATCCCCTAAATCCACCGCCGTGAGGGCGCAGGGGATCCTGAGATCGTCAAACGTTTCATCTTTAATAAAGAGGTTCATCGCTTTGGTGATGCCTTTGATTCCCAGTAATGCTGGACCCCTCCCAAAGCTGTAGAGATGATCCTGATCCACATTGCTGAACTGCTCGATGATCTCCTCCGGACCCCAACCCGCAGCGTATATCGCAGCGACCATGCCGCCAGCGCTCGTCCCCGCGACCGCTTTGATATCAAATCCCATATTTTCGAGAGCACGGATCACCCCAAGATGGGCGACCCCGCGCGACCCGCCACCACCCAATGCTAGTGAGATTTTCATTCCGCTGCCTCCTCTGCTGACCTGATTTCAGGGGGAACAAAAAACTGCCGCTGATACAGCTCGGCATAAAGGCCGTTTTCCTTCAGCAGCTGAGCGTGTGTTCCCTGCTCTACAATCCGCCCCTGCTGCATAGTATATATCATATCCGCATTACGAACTGTGGATAAGCGATGGGCGATAATAATGCTGGTTCTACCTGCCAACAAGCATTCCAGGGCTTCTTGGATCAAGAGTTCTGTGCGGGTATCAACACTGGAGGTTGCCTCATCGAGAATCAGGATTTGTGGATCTGCCAGGATCGCCCGGGCAATGGAAACAAGCTGGCGTTGACCCTGACTGAGCAGGTTTCCCCGCTCTCCAACCTCGGTTTGATATCCCTCGGGAAGCCGGGTGATGAACGGGTGGGCTTTGGCAGCTTTGGCAGCATCCACAACCTCGGAATCGGCAGCGCCAGTTTTTCCATACCGGATGTTTTCCATAATACTGCCTGAGAATAAAAACGGTTCTTGCAGGACCATGCTGAGCTGGGACCGCAGGCTCCGCTGGGTGATCTCCCGGATATCAATCCCATCCAGCAGGATTTTGCCCCTGGTAACCTCATAAAACCGGGGAATCAAGCTGACCAGGGTGCTCTTTCCGGCCCCTGTGGGGCCCACAAGGGCAACTGTCTGGCCGGGTTTAATGACCAGACGGACATCACAGAGCACAGGGTTTTCGACATCATACCCAAACGTGACCCCTTTCCCATCCTGTTCGGGGGTAAAGACAATCTCCCCGGCAGCATCTGCTACGCGCCTGGCACCTGGAGGATCCTGGATGTCAGGTTCCAGATCTATCAGCTCAAAAATACGCTCCGCAGCCGCTAATGAGGATTGGGCCAGCGTCCAGATCTGGGTGATCATTTGGATCGGCCTGGCAAAACTGCTCACGTACTGTAAAAATGCAACCACCACGCCGATGGTAACCACACCCCGGATCGCCAGAACTCCTCCCAAACCTGCAACAAAGGCAATATCCAGCGTGCTCATCAAATCCATCACGGGAGAAAATGCCGAGGTGACCGCATTCGCACTGATGTTTGCATCCCGGTTTGCGGCGTTTCTTTCAGCAAAGGAGCTGATGTTTTCCTGACCGCGGTTGAATGCCTGGGCTACTTTCACGCCCGAGAGCTCCTCCTGCAGATCCGCCGATACATCCCCGATAGTTTCCCGGGTGCGCCGGAAGGCAGACCGTGACCAATCCGAAAACTTCCCGGTTGCCAGGATCATCAACGGAACCACAGATAGGGCTGCCAGGGCAAGGCTGGCATTAAGAGTAAACATCGCCACAACCACCCCGATCAGGGAAAAGATGCCCCCAACTGCCTGGATCAATCCCTGGCCGATAATTGTGTTAATCGCGTCGATATCGTTTACCAGGCGGCTCATCAGATCCCCGGATTCTTCCCCTTCAAGATACTGGAGTGATAAGCTCTCAATTTTCGAAATAATCTCTTTCCGGAGGTCCGCAAGCAGGTTCTGGCCCGCCCAGGACATCCAGTAGATCTGGAATCGATTCGCTAGCATCCCCAGCAGGTAAACCCCGATGAGAAGAAGCGATGTCCTCCCTAAACCGGAGCGGTTGCCCGCGGTGATGAACTGGTCCGTAGCCCGGCCAATCAGGATTGGGCCGAGCGCCATCATTCCTGCGCTGATAACCACCATCACAAAAGCTCCGGAAACGGGAAGCCAGTAGGGCTTCAAACGCCGCAGTAAGCGCTTGAGCACCAGGCCCTGATTCCGGGCCTGTTCATCTGGTGACTCCGCGATCCTTCTCATGCCGTGCCTCATGGCTGCACCCGCTCGGCGTCCAGCTGAAATTGAGTCTCCAGGATCTCCACGTAGAGCTCATTTCTTGCCAGCAGTTCCTGGTGAGTCCCCTTGTCAGCCAAACGGCCATTGTCCAGCAGGATGATCTGATCCGCCTGACGAACTGTGCTGATCCGCTGGGCAATCACAAAACTCGTCCGATCCTGCATCAGACGATCCAGCGCCTGCTGGATCCAGTATTCCGTCTCCGCATCCACCGAGGAGGTGCTGTCATCCAGGATGAGAATTTTTGGATCAATCAACAACGCACGAGCGATGGCAATGCGCTGCTTCTGACCCCCGGAAAGTCCCACGCCACGCTCTCCGACCAGCGATTCATATCCCTGATCGAGCTGGGAGATAAACTCATCAGCCTGGGCTGCTTTTGCAGCTTCAATCACCTCATTAAGGGCTGCCTGGGGACGGCCATAGGCAATATTCTCGCGGATCGTCCCGGAGAACAATGTACTTTCCTGCAGGACGATCCCGATCTGGCTGCGCAGTGAGTCCAATGTCACCTCCTTGACATTGATGCCGTCGATCAACACCTGCCCATCGGTGACATCATAAAACCGGGGAATCAAATTAATGATCGAGGACTTACCTGAGCCGGTTTGTCCAAGGATCGCGATTGTTTCCCCCGGGTTGGCTGTAAAGGTAATCTCGCAGAGGACATCCTCCTGGCCCCCTGCATACCGAAAGCTGACCTGATTAAATTCCACCTTGCCGACCAGCGGGGGCAGGGAGATAGCTTCGGGTTTTTCCTCTACTTCTGAGCTGGCATCCAGGACCTCAAAGATCCTCTCCCCAGACGCTTCTGCCCGGGACAGCATCGAACCAATCATCCCCACCATAAAGATAGGCTGCAGGAGGTAATTTATATACCCGATGAAGGCGACCAGGCCGCCGAGGGTGAGCTGATTGTCAATGACCTGCAGACCACCCACCCAGACCACGCCCACAGTCGCCAGATTGGCAATCCCGAACACGACCGGAAACAGCGCGGAGAATAATCGGACCAGGTCCAGGTTGGCTGCTTTCAGGCGATTGTTTTCTTGTTGATAACGTTCGATCTCATAGAACTCCTGCGTGAAGGCTTTCACGACCCGCATCCCGGCGATGTTTTCCTGCAAGATGGTGTTCAACGCAGCAAGACGCTGCTGAACCTTCATAGATATCGGGGTGATCCTGCTAATGAAAACAGCAAATAAGATCACCACCAGGGGCAGGACAGATAAAACCACCAGCGCCAACCGCCAGTTCATATTCAATAATAAAACCACCGTTCCGACCAGCATGAACACAGCAGACAGCAGCATCACAACGCCCCGCCCAACAAACATCCGGACCATCTCCACATCTGAGGTGATGCGGGTCATCAGTTTACCGGTCTGGGCTCGATCGTGGTAGGAAAAACTCAGATTCTGTAATTTCTCAAAGATCGTATTTCGAAGATCAAAAGCCACTCCCTGGGAAGCGATCTCAGACCAGTACATCTGCAGGAAGTTGAACAATCCCCGCAGCAGCGCGATCCCCACCAGGGCGGCTGCGATCTTCCAGATGATCTCCATCTCCAGCTCACTGATTCCCTGATCAATCAGGATCCGCAGCAGCTGCGGTGTTAACAGGTTCGCACCGTTCACCAGTAAAAGCCCGATCAGGCCTCCCAGGGTGGGAAGCCAGTAAGGTTTCAGGTACCTTAATGCTCGACTGACATGCTTCATTTCCTAATCCTTGACCGCGATGATTTATTTGGGTTTTGTTATCCCCCGCCAAAAAAGCCCGATAATCCGTTCCACGTCCCCATCGGTGATCCGCTCTTGATGGCAGATTTTCTTGTATCCTATCAGCCCATGAAGCATGCCCACCAGCACCGCAGACTCAGAGAATCCCTCCGGGGACTTTTCTACCTCCCCAGCAGCTTCTGCCGCCTGGATGACCTCATCAAATGGGCCCAAGACAGTCTTGAGGATGTCAACGATGTTTTTATTGAGATCCAGGTGATCCTGATCGCCTTTTTGGATCCGGATCAGGTTCATCAAGGGCCGCTGATCTGAAACGATCTCCAGGTAAGTTTTGGCCATTGCGTTAATCTTGCTTTGATAGGTTTCCGCGCCGGCTGCTGCCCGCCGGATGGTTTCATTTAAGGTCCGGGCATGCTGCTGGATCACTTCCGCATACAGGGCTGATTTGTTTTCAAAATAATAATACAATGCGGCATTGGTTACTCCACAGGCATCAGCGATTTCCCGGATGGAAACAGCCTGATACCCCCGTTCAGTAAATAATTTCCCGGCTCGCTGAACGATGCTCTCACGGCCGACTCGATTGTTGTGTGCTGTCATGGGCTTTCCTGGTCTTCTCAATACTTACTGAACGCTTGGTAAGTAAGTATAGATGGAAATCCCCCAGATGTCAATCTTCCTATTTACCAACCCTCCCGCCAACACTTCTGGTTCATCGCGAGCATCCCCCAGGGACGGGAGAAGAGGAGTTCAGCCTGAATTCAGTCAGATTGATGCTGAACCTTGACAACCTCTGCCATGATCGCCAGGGCAATTTCCTCCGCAGAATTTCCCCCCAGGTCCAGGCCAATGGGGGCATGAATCGACTGGATCCGCTCCCCCGGAATGCCAGCGTCACGCAACCGCTGGGCCCGTTTTTTATGGGTGCGCTTACTCCCCAAAGCACCAATATAGAACGCTTCGGTCTGCAGCGCCTGGATGATCGCTGGATCATCAATCTTGGGATCATGGGTGAGCACCACAACGGCAGTCTGCCGGTTAATCTTGAGCCTGGAAAACGCCTCCTCCGGCCAAACCTGGAGGAGGTTTTTCACTGCTGGAAACCGCTCGGTGCTGGCGAACAATCTCCGCGGATCTACCACAGTAGATTGAAATCCCATCACCCGGGCGATCTGGACCAGCGGGATGGTGATATGTCCGGCGCCCACGATGACAAGGGATGATGGAGAGGCTTCTATTTGCAGAAAATAAGCGTGTTTCATTCTTTCAGGATGATCCGGGTCAGCCATTGAAATCTGCCTGGATCTTCCTTCCGAGAGCGCCTGCCGGGTGAGTTTTCCCATCCGTTCTACTTCCTTGGGCGGCACCTCTGCTGAAAATACTGTCCCATCCGCCATCTGAATCCACTGCCTGCCAACCAGCTGCGCAGGCCCTTCCATGACCAGCAGCTGACAGAAGGGTTCTTCCCGCTCCCGAGCGCTCTCCCAGATTTCAATCCAGCGGGGGTCCATCTCCCGCACAAAGACATCAAGCTCACCTCCGCAAGCCAGCCCAACTTCCCAGGCCCGGTCATCAGAGACCCCGAAATGCAGCCTGGTTGGCTCTCCAGTGCGGAGTACTTCCAGACTGGCCTCGACCACTGCCCCTTCCACACAGCCGCCGCTGACTGATCCCGCTAGCTGCTGGTCCGCTGATACTGCCATGCTGGATCCCGGGGGTCGGGGGGAGGATCCCCAGGTTTGGACCACTGTCGCCAGGGCCACTTTTTTCCCGGCCGATAGCCATTTTTTTATTTCTGGGATGAGTGCATCCATAGGAATCCAGTCCTTTCAGCTGGTTAAGCAATACCCTGGGTTCAAGCAGCGTTTTCTTGATTATAATCCCTGCCCAACATGTTCCGCTTCTCCCGGATCCCTTTTCTCCACGGAGGAGCAAAAAAAATGCCCCGAATTGGGGCATAATCTTCCCTGCGCAGGAGGGGTTCATCCAGCTTATCCAGCGAATAATCAAGCTCCCGATCCCCCAGAAAATATCCCTGGAAAAAAGCAGGGTTTACGCTGAGGCTGTCTGCTGGCGTTTTCTGAAGCGTGAGACCTGTTTGGATAGGGTTTGGAAAAATCCTTCTTCCCCTGTGAAGGACCGAATGACCGTGACCAGTAAAGCCACGCCGCCAACAATCCCTCCAGCAACGAGGATCCCCCGGGTAACTTTTTTGGTTTTTTTCCTTTTTCCCATTTCCCGGTCTAACTTCACTTGCAGCCGGTTGACAAAGCTCTCCCGCGGTTTAACGGGGAGAAAGGTTTTTGCCAACAACGCCTCAATTCGCTCCATTTCCTTGGAGTCCCTTCTTATGCTTTTCATGTTTGATAACTTCCCTCTTTTGCCGGGTAGGCAACAATCCCAATTGTACCTGGGCCTAAATTGGCAGCAATTCCAATTGACAATTCTTCTATAAAAAATTCTTTACAGCGGATGATTTCTTTTACTTTCTCGGCGATAGCCTCTGCAGATATAAAATCATGGGCATGGATAACCGCTGCGTTGACGAGCTTATTTCCGAGCCGCCTGGCCATCTCCTGCAATATAAAATCCAAAGCAGCTTTGCGGGTTCTCACCTTGTGATAAATTGACAGGGTGCCCTGCCGGAGAACGACGATTGGTTTGATTTTCAACAAGGAGGCAAAAACCGACTCCAGCAGCTGCACCCGGCCAGATTTATGGGCAAAATCAAGGCTGTCCAGCGTGAATATCACTTCATTATGCTCGCGGATTTCCTCCAGCCGGCGAATGATTGCCTCAAGGGAAGCCCCGTTCCGATCCATTTCCCGTGCCTCGCAGCACATGTACCCCATGATGGCTGTGCCGGACAAAGAATCAAAGGGTTTCACCAGCATCCCTTCATCCTGGAGCTGCTGAGCTGCGATCACTGCCGATTCATACGTCCCGGAAAGTTTGCTTGTCAGATGAATGGATAATATGGGATCTCCCGGGTTGGAGATCCGGTGGTAGAAATCAAGATACTGCTGGGGTGTGGGTTGAGAAGATTTGGGGATCTGACCGGTCTCCCTCACCCACTGGTAAAATTGGTCAATGGTGAGGCTCTCCCTCTCAAGGTAAAGTTGATCGCCCAAATGGACGTTGATCGGGATCACCTCAATCTCGTATTTTTTTAGCCATTTCTCCGGTAAATTCCCGGCGCTGTCCATGACAATTCTCAACATAGCTTTGTTTCCATTTTTACAGCTGATAATCATCACGGAGGCTTACCAGGGTCCGGTGATACAGCGCTTTGATCGCTCCCTCTGTCCGGTCCATGATCTGGCCAATTTCTCGATTGGACAATCCCTCCACATGCTTCAGGATCAGCAATTCCTGTCGATCCTCGGGTAAACCGCGAATAATTTTCAATAATTTTTCCCGCTCATCAATTTTCTCTAACCTGCCTTCGATATTTGCGCTCACCGAAGGGGGAGGATATTGATCAATTAAGGGGATCTCCTGATCCCGCTCCCGATCTCGATACCAGTTCACAATCAGGTTATGCGCTATTCTGTACAGCCAGGCCGAAAATGGATAGCCGCGATCTTCATAGTTTTCCATGTGGCGCATAGCTCTTAAAAATACCCGGGAACATAGGTCCTCCGCTTCCCGCTGGTGATTGGTCCGGTAGTAGACATAGCTGTATATCTGGTCCACATACATTTGATAAAGCTTTCCAAATGCCTGGGCACTTCCCTGGCAGGCTTCCGCGACCAGGTCCTTTTCTGACTGTCCTTCCTGCTTCCCGGATGTACTACTCATAACACCGATGACCCTGATTGGTTACTCGTCTTGAAAAAGTATATCACAGCTGTCTTTTTAGGCATGATTTGCTTTCAGGGCCATCCCTCTGCGGCCCCAGTCCCATTGGGAAGTTCGTTGATCAACTCCATTCTTGAGAGAGATCTACATTCTGGATAACCCGGTAAGTCCAGTACAATAGGATAATACCCATGCGTTCGAGTAGAAAAATAGGCTCCAGTGACAATGATTTCTATCAAACAGGATTAAGACAATGGTAAACATCAAAGTGCTTCCGGATTCCAGGGAACTTGTCCGGGAGGCTGCAGCGATCTTCTCCTCCCTCGCCAGACAGGCTGTCTCAGCCCAGGGCAGGTTTTCTGTGGCCCTCTCTGGCGGCAGCACACCTCAACCCCTCTATGTCCTCTTAGCAGGGAATGCTGCTTTTGACAACCTCCCCTGGTCAAAAATAGACTTCTATTGGGGGGATGAGCGGATGGTCCACCCTGAGGATCTGGAGAGCAACTATGGCACTGCAAAAAAGCTCCTGCTGGATCCCCGGAAGATCCAGGACACCCAGGTTTTCAGGATCAAAGGAGAATATCCACCCGAAAAAGCGGCAAGATCTTACCAGCAGGTTTTGGAGGCCCAGTTTTCCACTCACCCGCCAAGATTTGATCTCATCCTGCTGGGCATGGGAACTGATGGGCATACTGCCTCCCTTTTCCCACAAACAGAACCCATCCTGAACCCCATGCCAGGGGTCTGGGTCAGGGAGGTTTATATTGCCAAGATGTCCAGCTGGAGGGTTTCTTTTACCCCTCAACTGATCAATGCAGCGGCGAACATTCTCCTGCTGGTTTCCGGAGAAGAAAAAGCCCCGGTCATTCAATCTGTCCTAAAGGGGACCCAACCTCCTGAAAAATACCCGGTGCAGCTGATCAATCCTCTCAATGGTACGCTGACCTGGCTGCTTGACAGCGGTGCTGCCTCCCTTCTGGAGTAAATTGTTCCCCTAACATCTGAGGGAATGGAAAGATTCTTTGCCCTGATCCAATGTTACAATCAGGTTCGAAGGCAAGCTGACAGGCGATCTTCCTCTAAGAGATGTCGCAACGGAGACAGCCTTCCCCGATGCAGAAAGATCAACACTACCTCCCCTTCCCTCGAAGACACCTTCCGCGGGCAATTTTAAGACTCCTGGGAAGAATTCTTCTGCCCATTTTCTTCAAGATCGAAATCCAAGGCAGGAGAAACTTTCCCAAGAAAGGTCCCCTGCTGGTAGTTGGAAACCATACTGCAGCCATGGAAGCCGTGCTGCTGACGGTGTATTCTCCCTGGCAAATTGAAATGCTCAGCGCTGCCGATATTCCTGCTGAAAAAATTACTGAGTGGGTGAGCGGTATTTACGGCGTCATTCCCCTTTACCGGGGTGCCTATGACCGCACGGCGCTGTCTCAGGCGCTGAGTGTATTGGATCAGCAGGGCATCCTCGGGCTTTTCCCGGAAGGAGGGATCTGGGAAGCCGGAAAAAAGCAGGCTCATGCCGGGATTTCCTGGCTCAGCTACCGGTCAGGCGCGCCGGTCCTGCCAATTGGGTTTAATGACACGACCGGGGCGCTCAACGCAGCCCTATCTTTCAAACGTCCCCGGCTGTGGATGCGTGTTGGGGACCTGATTCCTGCTGCTGCCCTGCCAGCAAACACCCCCAGGAAAATCTTCTTCCAGGCCTATGCAGATAAAGTCATGGCTGCGGTTCATTTCCTCCTTCCTGCAGAGGGAGAACGAGCGCTGCCGGAGATGGAGGAGGAAACCTTCGACCTGGAGGTGACCCTCAGAAATACGGAAGGCCAGTTCCTGCCCTTCCCGGGGGATCTGGCCATCGCTGCTCCCGCTGAAACCGCGAAGTTCTTTCACAGACCAGCGATACTGAAGATCTTTCAGGTGAATCTGGACCTGCCGATCCAACCACTGACCCAGCTGGCAGATCAACCCCGGCCTGAGGAGATTGCTCGCGCCCTGAACCAGATCCTCACCTACCTGGAGGATAAAAATCCCCACCTGCTCACCTACCGCTTCGGCATCCGGGAAGGATTAGCCATGCAGGAGGGTTTAGCGTCCCTGGCGCGACTCGCCGCCTGGGCAGGGCGCCAAAACATCAAGATTGTTCTCAAACCGATCCGCCGCTATTATTCCCCTTCCAAGAAAAAATATCTCACACAAATCACCCAGGAAAGCTTCAAATCCTGGATGTAAGAAAACTACCTGGGGATCATAGGATGGCCTGGAAGGCGTTTTTTCAAAAAGCTTGTGATAAAATTGAGGGGTAATAACTGGTGCATTAGTCCCAGGAGAAATAGGTGACAGAGAATCCAAATAAGGTCATTCAGGCAGCAGGGGGAATCGTATGGAGAGAGACAGAGAATCAACAGGAAATTGTCATCGTTCACAGGCATAAACACAACGACTGGTCCCTCCCCAAAGGCAAACTGACTTCAGAAGAAACCTGGAAAGAGGCAGCGCTCCGTGAGGTCATGGAAGAAACCGGCTGGCGCGTACATCTCAATGAGTTTGCCGGGACCATCTCGTACATGTGCAAAGGAAAACCAAAAGTTGTCCTTTTCTGGCACATGGATGGAGACCGCGAAGAACCCTCCTTAATGAACGGCGAGGTTGACCAGGTCCGCTGGCTTCCTGTCGAGGAAGCGCTTGAAATATTGGACTATGATGATGAGAAACAGCTGCTCTTATCTGAGGTGAATATCCGTAAAAAAGGGACCTGATCGATGTTCGAGATCCTTGTGCTGGGCGCAACGGGATTTATCGGGGGTCATATCGCAAAATCCGCCCTGCACGCGTCATGGACCGTCTCCGGCCTGCGAAGGGATCCCGGCGACACCGGGCACCTGAACGATCAGCGTATCCGATGGGTTGATGGAGATCTCAGAGATCAAAACTCACTCCTGTCCGCCATGCGCGGAAAAGACATCGTTTTCCATGCCGCAGGATTCTATCCCCCTGATAACGATCGCAGCAAAACTGCGCAATACACGGCTCAAGCAGCCTCCCAGATGAACCGCGTTCTCCAAGCCGCAAAACAGGCCAATATCAAAAAGCTGATTTATACCTCAAGTCTCTCCACGATCGGTCTGCCCCCGAGAAGGGAGGATCGATTGGCTGATGAACGGGATTTCTACCAGAAAGGGTCCCTGCCGGACAATGGCTATTATGAATCAAAGATTGTTCAAGAAGAACTGGCCCTGACCGCCCATCGCGAGGGACTGTTTGTGGTGATATTAAATCCAACAGCTGTTTTTGGTCCTGGGGATGTTCATCTCGGGACCGGACAAATTCTTCAAAGAGTCGCCAGGGGATCTGTCAAAGCAGTTCCCTCAGGGACTCTGAACATCATTGATGTCCGGGATCTTGCTGAAGCCCATCTCAATGCGGCCCGGACTGGAAAATCTGGAGAACGGTATATTCTGGGCGGGGAGAATTACTCAATCTTCGATGCCATCACCCGCTTTGCTTCTTTTCTCAATGTCCCCCCACCCCGGTACACCCTTCCATCATGGAGCCTGGATGTGTATCTAGCCCTGTCCAGGGTTTTTCAATTTCTTCCAGAGGCTCCTTTTCATCTCCAGGCTCACCGCTACTGGCAAGGGTATAATACCTCAAAGGCTGTCCAGGAATTAAATCTTCAGACCCGCTTGTTAGAAGAAACCATCCGGGACAGCATCAGGTGGTACAGTAATCAAGGAATGTTATAAATGGCACAGCAGATCCTGGTTGTCGAAGATGAACCTGCCCTTCAGGACACATTAAGATACAACCTTGAACGGGCTGGTTATCAGGTCAAAGTTGTTGGTGACGGCGCTGAAGCGTTGGAGACCGCCCGCAAGGAGCCCCCTGATCTGATTTTGATGGATATCATGCTGCCTGGGATTGACGGTGTGGAAGTTACCCGGATTCTGCGGCATGAAATCAACACCCCCATCATTATGCTGACCGCAAAAGATGATGAAATCGACCGGGTCATCGGCCTGGAAATTGGCGCAGATGACTATCTAACCAAACCATTTTCCATGAGAGAGCTGATGGCTCGCGTGAAAGCCCAATTCCGAAGGGTGCGTTTGGTTAAAGATGATCTTAATGAACAAAAATCTCCTGGAGATAACCAGCTGCTTTTTGAAGACCTGATGATTGATACCGACCGGCGGGAGGTCATGCTGGATCAGACCCTGCTTTCTTTGAAGCCCAAAGAATATGATCTGCTGCTCTATCTTGCCCTCCATCAAGGCCATGTCCTCACCCGGGACCGCATCCTGGAAAAAGTCTGGGGGTGGGATTTCAGCGGCGGCAGCAGGACAGTCGACGTTCATATCCGCTGGCTGAGGGAAAAAATCGAAAGCAACCCTTCGAATCCAGAACGGATCATCACCGTTCGGGGGGTCGGGTACCGCTTCGAGGGGTAGTATGCTGTCGCGGATCCGCTGGCGGATTGCCATACCGATCACTGCTGCTATATGGATTTTCACCCTCATCGCCTCATTCAACCTATCTTCACAATCCCGTTCATCAAGCCTGGATCGTTTAGAGGATTCCAGTCATAAACAGCTCTTGATTCTCCAGGAAATGGTTCGAGGCATCAACCTGCCCGACGCTCCCCAGGAACAGCTCATTGAATTTACCAATTTATGGGCGGATCGTTTAGAAATCAACCTTACCCTGATATCCAAAGATGGGATTGTCCTGGCCGATTCCGAGAAGGGTTCGGAAATTAACAGCAACCAGTTAATCCGGATTGAAATTCGAGATGCGATCAACCAGGGATATGGCACAGCGGTACGTTTTGATATTAATGACCGGGAATATTTTTTCGCTGCTGCTCCAATTCAAGAAGGGAATACTATCCAGGGATTCATCCGCCTAAAGCAATCCCTGGATCCAATTAATCAAACTGCTGCTGCAATCCGGAATCGAACCCTGCTCTTCGGAAGCTTATTGTCATTGATTGTTTTTGGAATTTCCTTGGTGATATCTTCAAGAATCGTTACCCCCCTTATCCGATTAACGCGCACCACACAACGCATCAAAACTGATGATATAAAAGCAGTGCCTTTGCCTCAAGGGCAGGATGAAATTGGGATATTGACCCAAGCCATCCACAATATGGAGAGAAAGTTCATCCATCAAATCCAGGATTTACGGTCCGAAAGCATCACCTTTCGGGCAGTTCTCGATCAAATGACAGATGGTGTGGTGATGGTCAATCCCCAGGGAGAAATTTCGCTGATGAATCCCGCTGCTGAATCCATCTTTAATACAACCTCCGAACAGTCCATTGGCCGGTCTGTCGCAGAAGTGCTTAGACAGCATCAATGGATTGAACTCTGGCGGACAAGCACAGCAGACGGACAGGAAAAAACAACCTCTTTAGAGATTCCCTCACAGCATACATTCCTGCAGGGAATCTCGATCCCTTTGAAGGAGATTCTTCCAGGATTTACCTTACTGCTCTTTCAGGATTTGTCCCAGCTGCGCAGACTGGAAACCACCCGCCAGGATTTCATCAGCAATATCTCCCACGAGCTGCGCACACCGCTGGCTTCCTTAAAGGCCCTCACAGAAACCCTCCAGGACGGGGCCTTAGAGGACCCGCCGGCAGCAAAAAGATTTCTCTCCCGCATTGATACGGAAGTTGATGCCCTCACCCAAATGGTGGCTGAGCTTTTGGAGCTTTCCAGAATCGAATCCGGGCAGGTTCCGCTGGATCTTGATCCCGTTTCGCCAGGGCTTCTGCTGACGAAGGCTGTGGAAAGGATGAGGGAGCAGGCCGAGCGGCGGAGAATTGAGGTCAATGTGGATGCGGCCCCTGATCTGGTGCGGGTCAAGGCAGATTTTCGGCGGGTAGAGCAGGTCCTGGTAAATTTGCTTCACAACGCGATTAAATTTTCTCCCAAAAACCGGAGGATCAACCTTAGAGCTTATCAGGATGGCGAGCGGGTGATTTTCTCTGTTGAGGATCAGGGTCCGGGAATTCCGGAAACAGATTTGGAAAGAATCTTCGAGCGGTTCTACAAAGCCGATCAAGCCCGAACCGGGGGGGGGACCGGATTGGGATTATCCATCTCGAAGCATCTCGTCGAAGCCCACCAGGGGGAAATCTGGGCTGAAAGCAGACTGAACCACGGCAGCAAGTTTTACTTCTCCCTGCCCATCGCAGATCAGGACTGAAGCCTTCGCCATTAATACCCCAGCTGAAGGTTCACCCGGTTGGGGATCACCTCACCCCTTGCACCAGCATTCAATGATGCTGCCAAGGCAGCCATTCTCAGGTTCTCCGTAGAAGAACCCAGCCCTCCTCGATGCGGACTGAGGACCACATTTTCCAGGGTATGAAAGGGAAAATCTGCTGGAGGGGTATGCGCTCTCTCCTCCGGGGATGATGGGTAGTGGTACCAGACATCCAGCCCGGCTCCCGCGATCCTGCCTTCCTTGAGGATTTCGAATAATGCCTCTTGATCGACAATGGGTCCCCGGGAGATATTCACCAGGATAGCGTTTTCTGGGAGGGATTGAAGTTGAGATTTCCCGATCAGCCCGTACGTGTCATCCGTCAGCGGGAGGGAAAGGACCAGGATTTCTGCCATCGAAAGCAGGGGATCCAGCATGGCCGGGGAGTGAACTTCTACCCCATGTTCCTGCTTTCCCTTCCCATGACGCCGGATGCCAGTAACATCCACCTCCATCGCTTGAAGCACCCGCCCGATCCTGCGTCCAATCTCCCCAAAGCCAACGATTAAAGCCTGCCTTCCTGCCAGGATGACCGTATGATCCGGTTGATAACGCGGACGCCAATCATGGCTGCGCAATTTCTGGTCAAACGACAGAATTCTTTTTGCAGCAGCCAGGATTAATGCAACCCCGAGTTCAGCTGTTGCCCCAGCATTATGGTGGAGGTTAAATACACCCACCTGAGGATACGTCTGCATTAATTCCCGGGTTTCCTCAGGAATCCCAGCAAAGGGAATGATCAAGGCCTGCAGGTTTTGGCATTCTTCCAGGAATGTAGGGGAAGGTCTGCCGCTGACTAATACATCAATCTCTGCCGGACAGGGATGGTCTTCACCATAAGTCAGCTGAATGGAGGAAATCAATGACTCTTCCAGGGTCTTGAGTGGTTTGCCGGCTGGTTGATGGACAAGATGAACATGCATTGGATTAATGATTCCTGGGTTCGTGGTGATGATCTAGGGAGTGCGTGTGTCCCCCGGACATCGGTCCGAGGAGGGTCCTGATTGACCCATCTGCCGGAGTGTGCTTGGCAAGAACACAAGCAAGCAGGGTGGTCAAGGGAACCGCTGAAATCAGCCCCAGGGAGCCAACCATGGTGCGGACGACTTCTTCAGCGACAAATTCCAGATTCAAGAGTTTTCCAATCTGCTCACCGGACAGGTAAAATAGTAAAAACATGGGCAGAGCAGCCCCGGCATAGGCAAGCACCAGGGTATTGACCGTCGCTGCTACATGATCTTGACCCACTCGCATAGCCCGTCTGTACAGGTCCCAGAGTTCTAATTCCGGATTTAATAGAAATAGTTCAAACACAACCGAAGATTGGGTGATGACCAGGTCATCAAGCACACCCAATGCCCCAATCAGCATCCCCCCCAGCACCAAACCCTGCATGTTGATGGTGACCTCAGACTGCTGAATAAGAAACAATGCATCCTCGGAACCAAATCCTGTCAACCGGGTCAGGTCCACAAAGTAGCTAGCCAGCAAAGCGGTGAGGATCAGGGAAACCAGGGTTCCCAACACGGCAGCGTGGGTTTTTATTGTCCAACCATAGATCAGATACAAGGAAACTGCGAGCAGGAAAAAAGCCCCGCTTACCGTGACGACAACCGGATCTTTGCCCTGCAGGATCTGAGGGATGATGTAGAAAACAATCACACTAATACTGATGCCCATTCCCAGCAGTCCCCTGACCCCTTTCCAGCCGCTGATCAAAACACTGAACAAAACAAACGTTGCGAACAATACAAACATTGGCCGGGTCCGGACAAAATCCACAAACCGGGCTTGTAATAGATTATCCTGTCCCCGGCTGAGATTGATGATCACCTGATCTCCGGGGGATAAATCGAGTCCTTCTGGACGAATTTGGCGCTGTCCGTAATCTACATCAAACTGAAGCCCCTGGTATTCCCCCTCCAGAATTTCCACCCTGATCACCTGATATTTTTGGGTTACATCTCCAAGCTGGATCGTCCCCTCCTCCAGCACTTCCAGAACTTCTGCTGTAACAGCTTCACTGCTGAATCCGATCTGGGCCTCTTCGCCCCGGGATACACCAGGTCCGATGAGGGCGGGAAGGACAAGGAAGATAAAAACAGCAGCGATTCCAATCACGATGGCAATCACAATAAAAAACAGCAGACGATTTCGATTCTTCATGGAGTGTTTTCCCTCCTGGCACGCTGGAATGATTTCTCCCCGCTAACTGGATCTGAGGGGAAAGTGTTATCCACTGGGTATTAACAGCCTTCTGAGAGTCCAATTTGAGGGAGCAATTCTCAAGCCAAAGGGGCTACCTTTAACCGGATCATTACACAAATTTAACATCGAGTTAATCCCCTCATAGCACGAGCTTAATAGGGAGGGTCTACACTGAGCTAAAAGGATCTGCCATGAGACCCAAAATACTTGTGACCAATGACGACGGGGTCACCGCACCCGGGCTGCTAGCGCTTGCCAAAGAAATCAGAAAACTGGGTCAGGTCACGATTCTCGCTCCCGACAGGAATTGGTCTGCAATGGGACATGTTAAAACAATCAACAGACCGCTTCGCGTTCGGGAGGTACTTTTGGATGATCATACCACAGCTTACACCAGTGATGGCGCCCCTTCTGATTGTGTTGCGCTGGGCTTATTGGGATACTTCGGTTGCACATTTGACCTGGTCGTATCGGGGATCAATCCACTGCCAAACTTCGGCCATGATGTGACCTATTCCGGGACGGTCACCGCCGCAATGGAAGCCATTATCAATGGGGTTCCCGGAATCGCTGTTTCCCTGGGCTCAAAGAAGAATCACCTTGACGTGATTGATTATCAACCGGCGGCAAGGACCTCCTACCAGATTGTTAAAAAAACCTTCAAAAATGGGCTGCCGAGGGGGATATTTCTAAACGTCAATGTCCCCTACCTGCGAGAGGATGAGATCAAAGGAATCCGGATCACCAGCCAGGGACAGCGAGTGTACCACAGCCGGCTGGACCAGCGGGTGGATCCCCGGGGAAAACCCTACTACTGGATCAGCGGGGATGCCCCCACTGGCATCCCAAAAGACGGCACAGACATTGGCGCTTTAGAAGCGGGTTATGTCTCCATCACACCGCTTCAGCTGGATCTGACCGCGTATCCCGCCCAGATGGCTCTCAGGAGCTGGGAGTGGGAGAAAATCCCCCAAACCCAATCCCTGTTTGTGTAAGGATTGAGGGAAGTCCGGATGCCCTTCTAATCTCCCCCTGCTCTGATCTAACGCCTCCCTAAATGAGAAATCAGTCTGCCCGATCTTCTCCATGGATCCAGAGAAACTGGCTCACCAGGCTTGTCTATAACCCGGAAGAGCAGGCCCGTTCTCCGGAACCCGGCCAGATCATTCAAACCTCCATAATGCCAGCAGCGGGCTTCAGAAGGGGCCGAAGCCAATCGCGACAGCGATTCCCAAAAATCCGATCGCGATGGAGATCACCAACCCCCACAAAGGCAGGGTCCAGCGGATCCATTTTGGATAGCTGACCACGGTCAGGCCCAATGAGATCAGCAGCACCGGGCTGGTGGGATAAAACATATTTGAAAATCCATCGCCGAAGCAGTATGCGGTCACCGCTATCTGGCGGGTAATTCCCACCAGGTCAGAGAGGGGAACCAGGAGCGGCATCAACAAGAAAGCTTTTGCAGATCCGGAGGAAACAAAGAACTCAATCAATAAAGCAAGGGCAAAAATCCCCAGGGCCGAGACAAAGGGTGTAGCCTCGGAAAATACCCGGGATGCCTGATAGATGATCGTATCCATGATCCTTCCTGTAATCACGATGTGTTTGATACTGACTGCCATTAGAATCAGCAGGATTCCAGGTGCGATTCCCCTCACCCCATCCCAGAGGGCCTGGAGTACACTGCGATCATCGATGCCAGATAAAAACCCTGCCCCCACTCCTGCAATTAAAAACAGCAATCCAACCAGCGGCAGTGCAATGTCTGAGATTCCTGGAATTAACGGGGAGGCTATTAAAACAATCACAATCAACCCGGTGAAAACAGCAAACCAGATTGTCGCTGCTTGATATCTTCCTTTTGAGGCTAGCTCAAGTTCATCTTCCAGGGAAACCTGCTGCATGCGCATCTGCTGATCTTCCTTATATACAGAAGAGGAATGAGGTACTTTTTCCACCTTGCGGGCATACCGGATCAGAAAGTAATCCAGGGCTAGATACATACAGAGAAAAATTGGCAGCCGAAACCAGGTTCCAGAAAACAGGGGAAGTCCAGCGATCTCCTGGGCAACACCGATGGTAAAGGGATTGGTTATGGCTGCGGTAAAGCCCAGATTGGTAGCAAGAATGCTCATCCCCAATCCTACCAGGGCATCCCAACCTAAATAATAGGACAGGGCAATTGAAATTGGCACGAGTGGGACGACTTCTTCAAAAATCCCAAAGAAAGCGCCCAGCACCATGAAGAATAAGGAAATCAACGAGAGCAGCAGATACTTCCTGTTTTCAAATCGTTTGATGATCCCATCCAGGCCTGCCTTAAGGATCCCGCACCGCTCCATGACGGCAAATGAACTGCCCACCATAAGGATAAAAACAATGATCACAATCACCAGGAGACTGTCCTCCCCCCAGAGGACTTCAACAGGCGCGGTGAACCAGCGCCAGACTGGGTAATCGGGTTTGGGAATTTCTCGATAGCTCTCCGGCTGGATCATTTCCCGCCCCTCCACAACCATCCGATCAAATACTCCGGAAGGAACGGCACGTGTGAGCACCCCCGCGATGATCATGATCAACAGCAGGATCCCCACGGACTGCAGAAATGCTTTCTGGCTGATTTGGGCGCCGGATCTAGTGTTCACATTGACCTCCAATCCAAGATGGGGCTGGACAACTCTGCATCACCCAGTTATTCAGCTTAATAGCAGTCAAACAAACCCGGTTTGATGGCAACCCGGAGCTTTGGGTATAATCCCCTTAAAAGGGTCGAAAGTCTTCCTAATTTTACAACAAAAGCTTGACAATCCCGTATATACTTATACTCTGAAAAGAGGATTTTTCCATGAAAATCAAAAATATCGGCTGGTTCTACCTCAGCTTGACTATTGCGCTGCTGATCCTCCTGATTGTTTGGGGGTTTTTTCTGTTCTATTCTCCTGTGCAGATGTCTTTAATCTGGGCGGTGCTGCTGATCGCAGCCGGGATTTTTCTTTTCTACCTTTCCACGATCACGGACCAATCCGCCTTGGCAATGGTCGCAGTGCTCCCGGTACTAATCGGGGGTGTCTTTTTATTCACCAGCATTACCAGGCTTTTTTGGAGGTTGAGCATCCTTGGTTTGGTGCTGCTGGGGCTGATCGGCCTGGGCCTGCTTATCAGGCGGTACTTCAACCAGCCA
>CAZUMA010000023.1:47919-51389 GCA_964621835.1 uncultured Anaerolineales bacterium
CAAACCCGTTCCTTCTTCTGGCCGGTGATGTTAATCGGGATTGGGGGATTGCTATTGCTTTCCAACCTGGATATTCTACCCGGATCCACCTGGCACCTTCTCTGGCAGTTCTGGCCCCTTTTACTGATCGCCATCGGCGTTGACGTGCTGATTGGTCGGCGCTCCATTGTGGGAGCGGTCATCAGCGCCCTGCTGATTTTGGGCTTGATTGCTGGGGCCGCTCTGCTGAGCTTTATTGCCCCCCAGATTCCCTTCCTTAATGACTATGCGCATTATTCCTCCTGGCAGTACGCATCCATCGCTCACCCCCTGGAAGCGTATCAGTTTGCGGATCTGACGATCGATTGGAACAGCCAGCCCGGGGAGCTCAGCGCGTTGCAATCCACCTCCAACCTCATCGAAGGGGATCTCACCTATCGGGGTGAGCTGGTCTTTGATGTCAGAGACCGGGGGGACCGCGCCGAGGTCCAGCTTACTACCCGCTGGCAGGGACCCTGGTTTCCTCCTCCTGCTCCCTCCCGTCGGCCCCGCACCGGCTGGAAGCTATTCCTCAGCCCAGAACTCCCCCTTGATCTGCACTTGGATACTGGATCAGGCAGCTGCCAGTTCGATCTCAGCCAGCTGCAGCTTTCATCCCTTTCTCTTGACAGCGGATCCGGATCAGTAAATCTGTCCCTGCCAGAGGGAATTTCCTTTCCCGTGACAATTGACAGCGGATCTGGAAACCTGACGATTGAGGTACCGGAAGAGGCAGGGGTCAGAATTGCGCTGGATTCTGGCAGCGGTTCCTTTCGTCCTGCTGCTCGTTTCAGCCAGGTCCAGGGAGAGAGAGATGAGGACGGCACCTGGGAAACCGATAACTACAAAACCGCGGACCAAATAATTGATCTGATCATCGATCAGGGCTCAGGCACCATCATCCTCCGCTGACAAATCCCCGATCAGCCCTTGAACCCGGACCAAATAGTTATTGAACGGGAAAAGGAATAAAATGACCCCAAAAAACAACCCGGTGAACTTGCTAAAACGATTCCTGTCCCTTCTCCATGTCCTGCTTGGCCTGGGTGGGCTGGGTGGGGGCATCGCGATGCTGCTTGATCCATCCGGCCAGAGCATGGGGCTTCCCCGGAATCTGCTGGAAAACCTGTTTATTGATACTTTTCTCCTTCCCGGCTTGTTTTTAATGATCGTGATGGGCTTGCTTCCGCTGATCACTGCCTATTCGTTGGGAAAATCCCCTCGCTGGCCGTTCTTTGACCGGGTCAATCCCCTCAAATCAATTCACTGGTCGTGGTCTCTCTCCTTCAGTCTCGGCCTGGTCTTGATTTTCTGGATTGCTTTCCAGATCCTGCTCTGGGGGCTCCCCTGGGGATTCAGCTTTTCTACCTTGCCCTGGGATTCTTGATTATTACTCTCTCGCTGCTTGGAATCCGCAGGGAATCCTCCGTAAAAGCCGATGACACGGGGTTTTAAATGTTAACCCTATTTATCTAACCGGCGCTTTATTGTGCCGCAGCGTGGAAAATCCAGAAAACAGGTCTGGAGCGGAAAACCTTCCCCCTCATCCAGAATACACCTAAGGAGCAACCAGGGATGACAAACCCCGTAACGACCGAAGCCGTCTGGAACGCGATTGAAAAGGAATTATTTGCCGTCCTCGGGATGGTTACCGGGGAGGGTCAGTCCCGGACAGTGGGGATTGTTTATCAAGTCCATCAAAGGAAACTGTATATCGGGACTGGGTTCGACACCTGGAAAGCCAGGCACATTTCTGAAAATCCCCATGTGTCCCTGACCATCCCCATCCCCAAACGGATTCCTTTTCTGCCGTGGATCAGCATCCCCCAGGCGACAATCACCTGTCATGGAACCGCAAAGGTCATCCCGTCAGGCGAGGCGGAACCTGATTTACTGCGGCTGGTTTTCCGAGAGGCTGCAAAAGATCAGGATTTGCTGAAGATATACTGCCTGATCGAGGTCGTCCCAAAAGGGGATTTCATCACCTATGGCATTGGCATCCCACTGCTGAAGATGCGCAACCCTGATGAAGCGCGCGGACGGGCCCTTGTCCTGGAAACATCCCCCAATGAAAACTGAACCCGTCATCCTCAGGAGATCTATGAAATATACCCTACCTGTAATCCTGGTCAGCATCTTGATGATTCTTGTTACCGGATGCACTCTGCTCAGTTCCCCACCGCCAATCCCATCTGCCACCGTTGGCCGCCCGGAAGCAACCGCATTAGATGCCCTTCCGCCCACCTGGACAGCAGCTCCCACCCTGACACCCTCCCCGACTGATCCCCCCACTCCAACGTTGCCCCCGCCCACAGCCACGGCGAACCTGGATAATTTTGACATCGCAGCCATGATGACCCCAGTTGGAGCAACCCACTCCCCGGATCAACCTTCCACTGCCACCTGGAACCTGATCCAGGGACAAACTGCCTCGCTCCTGGTCCCTCCATCCTACGAGGTGGTTGACCTTGGAGAGGAATTCGGGGCCATGATGAAAGCGTTAGTGGAAGGGTTTGTGGATGCTTTCTCTGAATTTTCTGAGGATCTCACCGAGGCGATGGAAATTACCCCGGAGGCGACCGGGGAAATCCCGGAGCTGGAGGATTTCCCCGAAATGGAATTCCTGCTTGCGCTGGATGAGGCAGACTCTACGGCAATTGTCCTGACGAGTGAGGTGCGAACCCCGGGTCTATCAACAGAAAAGATCATTAATGAAACCCTGACCGGTCTGGATGGGGACTTTACCTTAATCACGCGGGAAGTGATTGAAAACGCAGACCGGCCTACAGAACGGGTGATTCTGGACGTAGATGACCCGGAGATGGGCCCCGGAAGAGACCTTATCTATGGAATGGTTGGAGAGGAACATGCCTGGATCTTGATCCTTTCCTCCCCCCGGGAGACCTTTCAGACCAATCTGCCGATTTTTGAAGCCGTGGTCAGCAGCCTCACCCCGCTTGAATAAAAAACTATCGCAATATCCATCACGAAAACCTGCCTCAGGATCACGGGCAGGTTTTTTTTTAGAATTTTCCAGTTTGTATCCCTTTTTAATCCATATCTTTGATCCCTCAGCTGCGTTAGTGAGTTATCCACAATTTTCAGCGATTAACTTGGCGTTAACGAAATCTTGACTCTCCGTTAAACAAGAGTTCGATCATTGTTAAATTGCCGGTGTTAAACTTACCCACGTATCTTAAACCACCTATCCTATTTACCAGGAGGAAAAAGAATGAAAAAATCATTATTTGCTGTTATAGCCCTGCTGCTGGTAGCGGCTATAGCCCTCACTGCCTGTGGCGGTGCTGACACTCCTGCTCCCGTCGAAGAGGCGGAAGAAGAGCAGGTTGAGGAAGAGGCCGAAGAAGAAGGCCCATCCGGGCAGATTCAGCTGGCCGGCTCCACCACGGTGCAGCCGCTGGCCGAAGTGCTTGGCGAAGCTTTCACAGAAA
>CAZUMA010000024.1:0-50563 GCA_964621835.1 uncultured Anaerolineales bacterium
CTGTTGAAGTTCATTCCCAGTGTAGAACAGATGTTCTAGTTTGTCAAGCCCCACCCATGGGGGTGGCCTGAGCGGGGTATCCCAGATAGAGCAGATTCAAGAGATTGCCTCAGCAAGCTTGCCGGGATTTTCCTGGAGAAATCCACGGAGAGGTTTCCGGTTTTTATTTTTCAAGTCCGCGTGAGGGGAGATTAACCTTTTGTGTCGGGTAGGTTTGCTGTTCCAGGGGAAGGACCACATGGAACTCGCTTCCCGGTAAATTTTCAGCATCCTTCTCGGTTCGCTCCACCCAAACCCGCCCACTGTGGGCCTCAATAATTCCCCGGGCCAGGGCAAGCTTATCAGCTGGTTTCCCATCTTCAAAGGAAGCATCCTCCGCCAGATACTGCTCCAATTCACTTGGGATCTGCTCCCGGAAGAACCTGTGCTGGGCTTCCCTGTCAATTCCAATCCCGGTGTCGCAAACAATCACTTCTGCCCCTTCCCACTTTAAGACATCAGAACGGGGGGGGATGTGTCGGCCGGTGATGCGGATCTTTCCGCCGCTGGGAGTGTGGGTCATCGCGTAGACAATCAAAATCCGAAATGACCTCCTCAGGGCTCTGCTGTCACCATACAGGGGAGGAATTTCGCCCAGACTGTCATGGGAAAGGGTGATTTTCCTGGCCTGGACTTTTTCCTGTAAATCCCTGCAAATTCCATCAATCAGCGAATAAAGAGAAATCGGCCGGGTTTCGATCTCGAGGTTCCCCGGCTTGACATTCGCAGACGACATCATGGTGTCAATCGTGGTTTCGAGCTGGTCCAGTCCGGAAAGAATGCCCGTTATCAGCTCCGCATAATAATCATCTTCCATCAATTCCGGGGTAGTCGCCATCAATTGGGTGTACCCGCTCATCACCGTGAGTGAGGATCTGAGTTCATGAGCCTTGATGCTGATAATGTCTGAGGCTGAGCGCTTGATTCGTTCAATTTTGTCCAGGGCGGTGTTTTTGGACGCTTTTGCCCGCCGGAGCTGGTTGTCGATATTGGTCAGGCTTTCCACCAACCGGGCGTTTTGGAGCGCTACAGAGGTTTGATCCGCCAGGGTGGACAAAAATTCGATCTCTTCGTCGGTAAAGGACGCACCTGATCTTTTTTGGGAGAGCGCAAATAATCCAATCCACTCATCTTCCGAATGGATAGGCACAAAGGCTTCAACCTCCAAGGCTCGGATCCAGGTGAGGATGTTTTCTGGGATCGTTTGAAAGCGGGGGATGAATTCCAATTCCGACTGGGTCAACGGTCGTTTTTCCTCACTGAGTACTTTGGTGATCGGCGTGCTTGCCGGCAGGAATTCAAGATCAGGGAGAGTAATGGATGTTCCCTTTACTGCTCTCAGCCGCCAATTGGGTGGTCCCTGTTCAGATTCCAACTGATCCACCAGGAATAGATTGCCCTTTTCGACATCAAGGACTTCACAGATCATCTCCATGGTCACTTTCGAGAGCAGCTCGATATCTAAAATACTGCTGAGGGTCTTGCTGTAGTTGCGTATTTCCTTGGTTCGGTCTCGCTCCTGGATGATGATCTTTTCCAGGATGGATTTAATCATCCTGTTTACCGGGAAAAACAACGTTAAAATAACCAGAAAACCAAAAGCGCCATTGTATACCGGTTCATACCAGCTGTAGCGATCAAAAATCCTTTCCAACAGCAGAAACTCGACTGCATAGAGCAGGATCAGCAGAATCCCGGTCAGGGAAGACGCAGATGCCTGGAGCAGGATCACCCGGAGATCCGGCAAACGATATGTCAGCACAAGATAGTTAATGATCAGGGTGACCAGCATTAAAAGAAGCGTACCCAGGAGGTAATGGTCAATCCAAAACAGAACGAAGCTGCCTGTGAACAAAATCAGGGCAGTGGTCCAATAGATACTCCGCTGCTGGACAACGTTTCGGTCTGCTTCCCGATAGGCTGTGAGCAAATACAATACGGTCCTGACTAAAAAATATCCCCATCCCAACGCCAAAAACAGAGATGTCAGGATCGAGCGTGTGTACGTCCCCCAGCTGCTCCGCAAAAAGATGTCATCAGGAAAAATACTCCGGGAATCAACCAGGGTCACAATCAAGATAATCACGCCGCTGATAATCAGCCAGTACCATCCCGGCTGTTCCCTGCCGAAAACGGCAAAGGTCAGCGCGTACAAAACGCCGCTTAACAGCAGTAGGCCGAACCAGGGAAGATGATGCTGGATTTCCGGACTGAAAGCGCGCCACCAGCTGAGCTCTCCGCCAAAAAGCACCAGATTGGTGAGAAAAAGATTTCCCAGAAAAATTACCAGCAGATAATCTGCCAGCTTGTATACCCGCAATTTCCGGACAGCATTGATCAGGATACTGAAAACAAACACCCCGGTAAGCAGATAAAGTAAACCTTGGATTGTTAGGGCTGCGTTCATCAATCCTCATTTATCCTAACAGCAATACAGAAACCTCCGCGCCGGCCTCAAGTCCCCCGGCTGCTGGGGGAATGCGAACCAAACCGTGTGCCTTGACCAGGACAAAGATTAAATTACTTTTTCCGAAAACTGGTTGGGCGAAAGGTTTGCCATCTGGGTTCCGGATCAATTCAACGGGAACCCAATCCTCCCGACCCGTTTTCGAGGAAAGATTGGTTGTCAGCTTTGCCGGCACCGCAGGCAGAGATATCGGCGTCTCCATCCCCAGACAGGCAGAAAGGATCGGTTTCACAAATAATGTGGCAATCACCAATGCACTGACCGGGTTTCCGGGAAGTCCGATCAATGGCTTCTGATCTGCAACAGCAAAGATTGTTGGTTTTCCCGGTTTCACATTCACCCCATGTACCAGGACACCAGGTTCACCCAGGTCATTCATCACGGTTGCGGTAAGATCCCGGTGACTGGCCGAGGAGCCCGCGGTCACGATCACCAGATCGCATTCTCGCTGTGCTTGCTGCAGAGCGTCAAGCATCTCCTGATATTCATCAGAAATAATACCATAATAGTGGGGGGATCCGCCCGCCTCACTGATCAGCCCCCCAAGGGTGTATGAGTTGATATCCCGGACCTGCCCTGGGCCTGGATCTTCCTCAGGAGGGATAACTTCATCCCCGCTGGAGATGATCCCCACCCGGGGGCGGACAGCAACCGGAATTTCAATGATTCCAAGCGCCAGCAAACCTCCAATCTCCGGTGTTCGCAGTTTTTTACCCCTGGAAATCAGGATCTCACCCGCTTTGATATCTTCCCCGACCTGGATCACATTCTCCCCGACCGCACAGGACCGAAAAATTTCGATTTCCTGATCGGGTAAGAGTTGGGTATCCTCAATCATCACCACAGCGTCGGCTCCCTCAGGAAGCATCCCGCCGGTATGGATTTTCGCACATGCCCTTGGATCCAGCCTGAAAGCAGGTGCGCCTCCCATCGGCACTTCCGCCATCAGGGTCAGGTAAGCGGGTAAACTCTCCCGGGCAGCGTGAGTATCCTCTGCCCGTACGGCGTAGCCATCCACTGTAGATCGTTGGAAAGACGGCAGGGCGTGGGGAGCAGCAAGATCCTCTGCAGCCACTCTCCCGAGTGCTTCTGTGGTGGGAATAACAGCAGATTCCGGTTGAGGTTGAAAGTGATCAAAGAAGGTTGCCAGCGCTTCCTCAGGGTCCAGCAACGTTAAAAACTCAGTCATCAGCCATTTCCTTCACTCAGGAAATCCAAAAAGAGTAGGTAATTAAATAAACAGGTACAAAGAATAAACTGCCGGAAAGCAATCCCAGGAGGTACCACCTTGTTGGAGCCCCATTCTGCAGGGATGACAGGTACCACAGTTGGTATGCTGCCAGGGGCAGGATCAGCAGAATCAGCAAAACGATCCGGGTAGGGAATCCAAAGAAGAACGCCAATCCAAGCAGCAAAAATCCAATCAGGATCAAAAGATTATGTAGGAAGACACCCTGCACCCATCCCAGTCTGGTCATCAGATTCATCCGCCCCCTTCTCAAATCCTCTGCGTATCCCGGCAGCCGCCAAAACAGCAGCATCGCCAGGTGAAATGGATAGATAGGAAAGACGCTCAAAGGAAGAAACCTGTGATACTCGCCAGTCTGCAGATAATAACCGAGCGCTGGCGGGAGCAGCACCAGCAGACCGGAGAGCAGGGGCTCCCCAAGTCCTGATTGCCCGACCCGAATCCCTGGGACAACCAGGAGGACAAACCCTCCAAAAATAAGAGCCATCAAGAGCGCAGTGTCCAACTGGAAGATTGGCAAAAAACTAATGAAGATGGTGAGCACCGCGGAGCAGGCAAACAGCGCTACAGATAAATATAGAGCCAGATCCTCCGATTTGGATTCCCCTGGCGTTTGATCCTCGACCCCTGGAATGCGGCGCAGGATCCCGATCTCAAAGTCCTCCTGCAGATGATCTCCCAAAAAAAAGAATCCAAGGGTGAGGGACAGCAGCCAGAGCAAACCCATCCAAAACGGGGCCCCTTGAATTCGCTCTCCCAGATGCCGGGCCATCCCGGTCCCCAGCAGATATAAGGCGATCACAGAAAGGGTATGAACCACGCGGATTCGCTGCAAGAATCCGGACTTTAGCATCTTGACCATCTCAGGTATGATTATATCGCTGTTTTCCCCGGGGATAACAGAAAGTGAACGATCGGAGAAATCCCGGAATCCCCTCCTGTCCGGTGCTCATCCACGGAGTAGATTGGAAAGGAAAAACCACAGATTCGCAGGTCTCTCCGCTAACCGCCTGACAAAATATGGGTACCACTCCGTTCCATAGGGAACATAAACCCGCACCGGATATCCTTCCCGGGGCAGGGCCTCCTGGAGGTCATTGCGAATCCCATACAGGAGTTGGAATTCCAATCCGGTTTTATCCAGGCCGAGCTTCTCAGCATAGTCTTTTGCAAAATCTATCCGCGCCTGATCATGAGTGGCTATCGCGGCGACTGGTGGGTAGATACCATCCTTGCTGATTGTTGATCCGCTCTTGAAAGAGGCATCCAGCAGCACAGCAGTCATCCGATCAAAATTCTCATCCACATCCCGTTTCTTAGGATATGCTACCTCGGAGGGTTCCTTGTAGGCCCCCTTACAGATGCGCACCTTCGCACCACTGGCCAGGAGCGTGCACAGGTCCTCCATGCTTCGGTATAAATAGGACTGGAGGACGATTCCAATAGTATCTTGACAGCCTGCTTGATGTACCTGAGAAAACACTGCGATTGTCTGTTCTGTGACCTGGGAATTTTCCATATCGATGCGGATAAAGATCCCTTGCTGTTTGGCTCGCTCAGCGATTAAACCCAGCAGCTTCCGACAGAGGGATTGATCAAGAACTAACCCAATCTGACTGAGCTTGATCGAAATTCCGGCCCTTACCTGCTGTGCTGCCAGATGATCAATCATCGCCAGGATCTCATCTGCTGCCTGCTGCGCTGCCGCTTCCGTGACCACATGTTCTCCAAGATGATCCAGGGTTGCATTGATCCCCTTTTTTGACAGATTTTCAATTACCTTTATCGCATCTTGCTGGGTTTTCCCAGCAACGAACCTGGCTGCCATCCGCCTGGCAATACCCCAGGTCTGAACAAATCGCCGTGCCCAGTCTGCTTTCGACAAATAAATCAAGATCGCACGAAGCATCGCAGCTCCTCAAAGAAACTCATTTCAACCCGACCTGCTTCTACTATAAGATAAACTTGAGTATTTTACAGGGTCAAAGATAATTTATATTGACGCAATAAATAAGATTTGGTTAATGATCTCGCATCATCCTGGACCTGGTAGAATAATCTGCGCTGTCCAGGTTTCAGCCCGTTTGCGTCGGAAGGGAATTTGGGGCGCCTGATTTGAACTCCAGTTTCTATCGGCCAAAATCCCGACAAATCAGATCTTGCAGATGACAAAGCTATGATAAAATTAATGTGAATTTTGGACGAATGTCATAAAAGAGGGAAAAATGCTCAAGAAACAATACGTCAAAAGCCGCGATGTATATAAAGTGACATTTCGCCTGGCGAAACATGAACAACCGGATATGGAGTTAGAGTCCGTTCATTTAGTGGGCGACTTCAATGACTGGAGCCGGACCAGCACTCCCATGAAACCGCTCAAGAACGGAGATTTTAAGGTAACCCTGGACCTTGAACC
The DNA here is from genome assembly GCA_964621835.1 of uncultured Anaerolineales bacterium. Taxonomy (GTDB): domain Bacteria; phylum Chloroflexota; class Anaerolineae; order Anaerolineales; family UBA11858; genus B10-G9. The sequence continues at coordinate 6,172 of CAZUMA010000024.1, forward strand.
GGGTCACAACTACGAGTTCCGCTACCTGCTGAATAATGAAATTTGGTATAACGAATGGGAAGCGGATGAATATATCCTCGGACATTTCGGGAAGGATAACTGCGTTATAGAAATCCCGGAAGCCTGATGGATTGATTTGCCTGCCGGCAGGATTCTCCAATCATGTCTTTGGGAGCCCGTCTGGCTCCTCGCATCTCCATGTTTAATTTTCCCTTTATTTGGCAACCCTCAGGGGTTGTGATACACTGCCTCTGACTCATGAGACGATACGTTGGGAGGGGTTTTGATTAAACGGAGTTACTTTTCTACCTTAAGCTGGTTAGGAGTTTTTTTCCTGATCGCCGCAGTCCTGGTGACTACGATGCAGTTTATCCGGTTCAGCCGCCTGCGGATCACGTATCCCGGCGGGATGGAAATTGCTGATGTCCCTGTTGGAGGTCTTGACCGACAGCAGGCAGCCCAGCGGCTCCTGGAAGCATATTCAATGCCAATCGAACTTCGCTATGAAGAGGAAATCATCCGGCTTGAGCCAACCGTGGTTGGGTTTGAATTAGACCTGGACAGCATGCTCGCAGCAGCTGACCTGGAGCGGACCAAAAAATCCTTCTGGACTGGTTTCTGGGAGTACCTCTGGGGCCGACAAAATACGGGGACATCGATCCCACTGCGGGCAAATTTTTCTGAGGAGCGGCTGAGAACATACTTGAATGATGAAATCGCAGCCAGGTATGACAAACCGCCGGTCCCTGCTGTTCCGCAGCCCGGGACAGTCAAGTTTTCCCCCGGGGAATTTGGCACGGTCCTGGATATCAACCAGGCGGTATTGTTGATTGAAAACGCACTTTTTTCCACCGAAAACCGCACAGTCAACCTGCCCAGAAAGCGAACCAACCCACCCCGACCCTCTTTGAAAAATCTGGAGACCCTGCTGCAGCAGGCGGTTGACCTGGCAGGGTTTGATGGGCTTGTTGGTTTATATATGTTCAATCTCAACACCCGGGAAGGGGTCCATTTCCTGTATCAGAACGGAACGGAGCTGCCAACAAATCCAGACGCTGCTTTTACAACAGCCAGCATCGTCAAAATCCCCATCATGACCTCGGTCTTTCTGAGAATTGATGAGGATGAAGATCCTGAAGCGCTCAACCTGCTCCAAAAGATGATCATCGAATCTGGAAATGATCCGGCGGATTGGGTTATGGAACGGGTGATTCACCCGGATTTGGCTCCCCTGGAGATAACCGAGGATATGCAGAAGCTGGGTCTGGAAAACACCTTCCTGGCCGGTGAATTTGCCCTCTTTTCACCCCTGCTGCGGAAATACAATACCCCTGCAAACCAGCGGGAAGATATCAACACCGATCCCGATCTTTATAATCAATCCAGCCCCTCAGATATGGGGATGCTGCTGGAGGATATCTACCAGTGTGCTGAAAACGGGCAGGGTACCTTTAAAGCAGTCTTTGGTGATGCGATCACCCAGCAAGAGTGTCAAATCATGATTGATTACCTCTCCCAAAATAAAATGCCCTCCCTCATCGAAGCAGGGGTCCCGGATGTCACGGAAGTGGCTCATAAACATGGCTGGGTAACCTACAACGGAACCATGCAAACCCTTGGGGATGCTGGGATCGTGTTCTCTCCCGGGGGAGATTATGTACTCGTGATTTTTCTGAATCATCCCCAGCAGCTGATCTGGGACAACGCGTCTGTGCTGGTTGGCCAATTATCAGAAGCTATTTACAATTTTTACAACCAAACCCGCACCTGAACCTTCCTTCTTCCAGAGAAATAAAAAAAACCGGGAGTGGGCTCATCCCGGTTTTTTTGTTTCCTGAGTCTTCTGATTAAAGATCCCGGCTGACTATGTACCGGGACAGTTTAATGAGCGCGTCCTTATCCTCCCCGGATGGAAATCCGTCCAGCAGCGACACTGCTTTCTCAGAGCAGCGGACCGCTTCATCCACTGCCTGTTTGATAACCCCGCTTTGATTAATTTTCCCAACGATCTGCTCGATCCTGCTGCTGGTGATGGCCCCTTCCAGAATGCCGGATAAATCCTCATCTCCGGGATATTTTTCCAAATAATACAGCACCGGAAGGGTAACCAGCCCTTGTTTGAGATCGCTGCCAATCGGTTTGCCCACCCGGGAAGAATCCCCTGTAAAATCCAAGACATCATCAACGATTTGAAATGCTTTCCCGATCTCTCTCCCGTAAGCCTCCGCAGCGGATTCAAGAGTGGGCTTAGCAGACCCCAGAATCGCTGAGGCTTTGGTGGCCAGGACAAACATGGAGCCGGTTTTTTCATAAATCCGGCGGTAGTAGGCCTCTTTTTGAGGAATCTGCTGGCGATTAAAAAGTTGGGTTATTTCCCCATTGACAATTGTGCTGAGGGTTTCTGCAAATAATCGGGTGACAGCCGTGGATCCAACTTCAGCAGCCAACAGCGCAGCACGGGCAAAAATAAAATCCCCGGTCAGGACAGTTCCAGCTGGAGACCAGTTTGAGTTCAGGGTAGGATTCCCTCTTCGAAGGAGTGCCCCATCAATCAGATCATCATGAACGAGCGTAGCGGTGTGGAGCATTTCAATCGCCGCACCCAAAGAAATCAATTGTTCCTCATCGGCATTCATCATCGATCCCATCAGGAGGGCAACTTTAGGGCGAATCCGCTTTCCCCCCGCGGCTAAAAGATGCTCCAGCGCCGCAGCCAAATCAGGGTGATACTGATCTGCCTCAGAAAGCATCTTCTCTTCAATCCTGGTTATTCTATCATCCAAAAAACCCAAAAAATCAAGATCATTCACAAAGCCTCTCTCCACCGAAACAAGCAGCCCGCATTCTTGGAAGTGAGGGCTGCAATCTCCACTGCAGGAATTTCCAGCAGATCACTGATCTTTTCAATTATATACCGCACATAGGCAGGTTCATTCCGTCTTCCGCGGAATGGCAGAGGAGTGAGAAATGGGCCATCTGTTTCCACAAGCAGACGGTCAGCAGGAAGATTCCTGACCACCTGGCGCATTTCCTCTGCATTTTTATAAGTGATTGGCCCGGTGATACCAATATAAAATCCCAGCTCAGATGCAAGATAACTTTCCTGTACATTTCCAGAGAAGGAATGCAGGACCCCCCAGCGGTTTCCCAGCGCTGTTTTTTCCGACGCGTGCTGACTGACCCAGTCTCTCAGGATTGTCAATAAGTCATTCATACAGGTCCGGTCCTGCTCGCTGCGGTTTCGGACATGCAGGATTACCGGCAGCTCCCGCTTTGCGGCAACATCCAGCTGCCGGAGAAGAGCCTTTCTTTGCTGCGCTGGTGTGCTGTGATCCCGGTAGTAATCCAAACCAATCTCACCGATTGCAACGACTTTTTCATGATGGCTCATCTCCATGAGCCTGGACACCGTCTCTTCATCCCAGGTCGCTGTGCTGTTTGGGTGCACACCCACAGCTGAAAAAATCCCAGCAAATCTTTCTGCCAGCTGAATTGACTGTTCGCTGGATTGAACATCAATCCCCGGAACAAGAATCCTTTCCAGGCCACTCTGGAAGGCCCGGGAGACCACCTCAGCAAGATCGTCCCGATAAGCCCGGAAATCCAGATGACAGTGGGTATCGGTCAGCTTCACAGTCAGTTCTTTATACCGGCAATTTTCAACCCGGTTTTAAGAATCTCCTCCACCTTTTCCGGGTAAGTTGTCTCGCAATAGACCCGGATGATCGGCTCTGTTCCAGAAAATCGGATCAGCAGCCATCCGCCATCCTCCAGGATATACTGATAGCCGTCAAGCGTTACCCGATCCGTCACTTTCAGCCCGGCGATCTTTTCGGGAGAAGCAGACTCAATTTTCTGGATTTTTTCTTCCCGATTTCCTTCAAAGGGAGTGTCAATCCGATCATAATAATGGGCACCTACAAGGTCGAAGAGCGTATCAAGCAGTTCTGAGGGTTTCTTGTTGAGCTTGACCATGAAATCCAAAAAATATAATCCTGCCAAAATCCCATCCCGTTCTGGAACATTTCCCCGGAAAGCATAGCCACCGGATTCCTCCCCACCAATAAGGGCATCCGTTTCCAGCATTTTGGGAGCGACGTATTTGAACCCCACACCTGTCCGGTGAATGGGTACATCATAGATCTTTCCCAGCTTTTCCAGCATGGTTGTTGTTGAGAGGGTTTTGACAATCGGTCCCCGCAGCTCTCTGACTTCCAGCAGATAATAGGCCAGCAGTCCAAACACGCGGAGCTGGTCAATGAACTCCCCGGTCTCATCTCCAATCCCTACTCGATCTGCATCCCCATCGTTGATAATTAGAACATCCGCATCCACCTCAGTAATTTTTTCAAGTCCAACATTGACATTTGGCGGGATCGGTTCTGGCCGGATCATTTCAGGAAAAAGAGGATTCCGCTGGTTGTGAATCTCGATCACCTCAGTTGCCCCACCACCAATTAAACGGGGAAACCAGCCCGCCCCATTCCCCCACATTGGATCCACCAAGACTCGAAGACCGGCTTCCCGGATGGGCTGAAGGTCAATCAGGGAATCCAGGTGTTGTATGTAGCCTTTGGAAGCATCAAATTTCACAACCTTACCCGCTTCCATAGCTTCTTCAAGCTCGATTCGTTTTGACTGATCCTCAGACTCTGGAATGCTCAATTCGATCTGCCGCAACCCCTCCGGGGCAATCGCTCCCCCATGCTGGTTTCGGACTTTGAATCCATTATCCGTATAAGGATTATGAGATGCGGTGATATTCACCCCGGCAACTGCTTTTTTATCCACCACCCCGTAGGAGATCACGGGGGTTGGCGTTGGTCCATCTGTCAGATAAACATGAAATCCATTCCCGGCCAGCACCTCAGCGACAGCGGCTGCAAACAAATCACCCTGGTAGCGTCGGTCAAATCCAACAACAACCCATTCCTGATCATGACCCAGATCTTTAAGATAGGAGGCAAAGCCTTGGGTGCATCGCCTGACATTGGCAAAGGTATAATCCTCTGCTACATGACCTCGCCATCCATCCGTTCCAAATTTAATTTTCTGGCTCATATCCTCTCCATCTCTACGGGTTGCTTGGCGAAATTATTATAACAAAGAGCAGTTGAATTTGGGCAGAGACTTCCCCGCTGTCGGCCAGATTATTTCTCTTCCCCGCTGCTTGGGTTCTGAGGAAACGCGGTGAAGCTTACTCTCATGAAAGCAGGAAAAGGAAATCAGGCCGTCCGTGCTATAATCGCAAAGAGTGTGACTATGAACCCTGTCTACCTTGATTACGGAGCCACAACCCCGCTTGATCAGCGCGTCATCACTGCCATGCAGCCGTATTTTCAAAAACATTACGGCAATCCATCTTCCCTTCACCGCTTTGGTCAGCAAGCCAAAAACGCCCTGGAGGGGGCGCGGAAGCAGATTGCCTCCGGATTAGGGGCAAAGCCTGAGGAAATCATCTTTACCAGCTCGGGATCCGAAAGTGACAACCTTGCCCTGCGCGGGACTGCGTTTGAAGCTCGGCGCGCTCGGGGAGCGGACCATCTTCTGATCTCCCCCATTGAACACCCTGCGGTGGTCAGTACCGCAAAACAGCTCGCCGCCCTGTTTGATTTTCATATTTCCTGGTTAGAACCAGATCGATATGGAGTCATTCACGCGGAGAGTGTAGCAGAACATCTGGACGACCGCACCGCGATTGTATCTGTAATGCATGCAAATAATGAGGTTGGAACCCTCAACCCCATCAAAGAAATTGCTGAGATTTGCCGGGAACATCAGGTAGCTTTTCATACCGACGCGGTCCAGGGAGCGGCACACTTCCCCATCGACCTTGACGATCTTAAGGTGGACCTTCTCTCCCTTGGAGCCCATAAATTTTACGGTCCGAAAGGGGTTGGTGCTCTATATGTGCGGCAGGGGCTTGATTTGATTCCTTCCCAAACCGGCGGCTCCCAAGAATTTGGCCTGAGAGCGGCAACTGAAAACATTCCCTTGATCATCGGGATGGCAGAAGCGTTTCAATTGGTTCAGGAAGAGCACCAGGCTCGCCTGACTCACTGCCAGGCCCTTCGCGACCGGATCATCAGGAAAATCCAAAAAATCATCCCCGGCTGTGAGCTGACCGGCCACCCTCAGCATAGACTGCCAAACCATGCCAGCTTTCTTTTCAGGGGGCTAGATGGCAGTCAGCTTGTCATGCTCCTGGATCAGCATGGGTTCGCCTGTTCCTCTGGATCTGCCTGCAAATCAGGCAGCTCACGCCCCTCTGCTGTGCTATCAGCATTGGGATACTCTCAGGCCCAAGCACTGGGTTCCCTGCGAATCACGGTTGGCAAAGACACCCAAGAATCCGACGTGGAAGCATTCCTTTCTGTTCTTCCAGACTGCATTTCCACGCTCAGGGAGCAGGCATGAGTGCAGCCAAACGTGGAGAAAAAGTGGTGGTTGGCTTGAGCGGTGGGGTAGACAGTGCTGTGGCAGCCGCTCTCCTGAAAGAGCAGGGCTACCAGGTAATGGGGGTCAGGCTTCATTTATGGGATGGTTTTCCCCACCCCGAAGAACCGCGCATCCAGGAAGCATCAAAACCCGCAAGCAGGATTGCGGATGCGTTGGAGATCCCCTTCCTCGTTATTGACGCCAGATCCAATTTTCGCACCTGGGTGGTGGATCCCTTTGTCGATGGCTATACGAATGGTGTTACCCCAAATCCCTGCCTGCGCTGCAACCAGTTTATTCGCTGGGGGTTTCTGCTTGAGAAAGCTCAAGAAATGGGAGCGGCTTACCTGGCTACCGGCCATTATGCTCGACTCCAGTCTACATCGGAGGGAAAAGTTCAGCTTCTCAAGGGCCTCGACCAAAAAAAGGATCAATCCTACTTCCTGTCTTTCCTCAATCAGGAAGCCCTCCAGCAGACCCTGTTTCCACTGGGTGAGCTCAAAAAAGAAGAGGTCAGAATGATCGCCTCAGATCTTTGCCTGCCAGCTGCAGACCGGCCCGACAGCCAGGACCTGTGTTTTCCTGGCGTAAATGATTATCGAGATTTCCTGAGACAGGAAGCACCAGAAAGCTTCCAGCCCGGTCCGATCCTCAATATTCAGGGGGAGAAGCTGGGCACACATACGGGCCTGGCAGACTTCACCCTCGGGCAGCGTAAGGGCCTGGGAATTTCCCCTCCCAACCCACATTATGTGATTGGCAAAGATCTCTGTCAAAACGCCTTGATTGTCGGACCAGCGGAATTCCTCGGGCAGGATCAGCTGACGGCAGACTCAGTCAACTGGATCTCGGGGGCAGCACCCCAGGCTCCATTTTCTGCCTCGGTAAAAATCCGCTACCAGGCCTCGGCCAGAAAAGCCAGCATCATCCCAAAAGGTCCCTCAACCATCCAGGTCAATTTTCACAGTCCCCTCCGGGATATCACCCCTGGCCAGGCAGCCGTGCTCTACCAAGGGGAGGTGTGTCTCGGTGGTGGGATTATCCAAAAAAAATCAAGATGACTTTTCCAGCAATCGTCTATAGTTTCCTGTTAGCAACCTTCCTGGGGGCTGGTTTCCATTTTTGGAAAGGCGGCGGAGTGGGGAGGCTTGCCGCCAATTTGATCCTCTCCTGGATGGGGTTCACCCTTGGGCAGATCATCGGGACCCGCTGGGGTGTAACCATCCTGATGATTGGCGCCATCCAGGCCGGGGTGGGAGTGCTGGGCAGTTTGCTGATGCTTTTTCTTGGAGAATGGTTTTATCAAATAGATCAAACATGACCCTCAACCTGGAGGAAATCCAGCGCGCACTCAACCAGGTCCCCTGCCCTGACATGCCACACGAAGGCTCTGATAACAGGCATCCAGCCGCAGTCTTAATCCCCCTCTTCCAGCTGGATCAGGCCTGGCACATGCTGTTTATCAAGAGAGCCCACCACAAAGCCGATCGGCACAGCGGACAAATTGCATTCCCCGGTGGACGAGCCGAGCCCGCTGACCCATCCCTCCTGGAGACAGCGTTGAGAGAAGCCAGGGAGGAAATTGGCCTGGATCCGGGGGATGTAACCATCCTCGGTCAAACCTGTACGCTGGACACGGTGACAAACTACCGGGTAACTCCCTTCGTGGGCATAATTCCCTGGCCGTACTCCTGGCAGCTTTCCCCTCTTGAAGTTGGCGCGATCATCCCTGTATCCTTGTCCTGGCTCAGCAACCCCCACCATTATCGTGTCCAATCATGGACTCCGGATCCAGAAAATTATCCTCCTCAGGAGGTCATTTTCTATAATCGCATCCAGGGAGAACTGCTCTGGGGCGCAACAGCCCGGATGGTGCTTGACTTTCTGGAGCTGCTGCCCTTCTCCCTCACAGAAGAAAAGCGCTAATTCTCCAATCCAATCAGCTCCACTGCATCGATCTCATTCCATCCCAAACCCAGCTGGGATTGGTCCACCGTGATCCGGACCTGGTCAATTGGAAAATCAATTTTTGTGACATTGACCTCAAGTTCAAAAGGACAAGGCCGATCCACGGGCTCGGGATTCTTCTGCAGAACCGTGTAATAGGTCTGTCTTTCCTCCTGGAAGACCTCGACCTTCACCACCTGGTCCGGATGAAAACTCTGAATGATATTTATTTTTAAGGGAACAACCGGGACAGCATACCGCACGGTCAGGGTATCGATAGAATCGCTGGCTGCTGAGGCCCAGGCGAATTGAGCATCTCCACACACTGGAGCATCCGGTGGGCCTGTGGCCTGCTCAGCTGACCATTCAGGATCGGAAAACACGGAGCTCGCTTCCGCCTCCACGGCCCATTGGCTGATAGAGCCTTGCGGTAATTGAGCCGAAACAGTCGGCGTTTCCTCCCCGGCTGGAATCGGGGAGATGCCGGGGGTTTCCTCCACTGATTCCTGCCCTGAGGATCCGCCCCCGCAAGCTGCTGCCGCGGCAAGCAGCAGAAATAGACAGCAAAACCATCTGATCCCTTTAATAAAAACCTTCATCGACAATCCCCAGGTGTTATCAAAAAACCATCCCAGCTGATTGCTCCCAGCGGGATGGCTTTTCTTGTTGAGTGCATCCAGGGATTACTCTTCTTCTTCTGGCAGCACTTCCAGCTCTTCGCCAGGCTCGGCTTCTTCCTCGCCTTCCAGGAGCTCTGCCTCTGGCAGTTCTTCCAGCAGCTCGACTTCTTCTTCCGGCTCTATTTCAATTTCAAGAACTGTCGGGGCTGCAACCACAACCACGATCTCATCGGGATCATTCAGAATCTTCACTTCCCCTGAGATCACCAAATCCCTGATCAAAATATTATCACCGATTTCTGTCAACCCGGTGACATCAACAGAAATCATATCCGGGAGATCCTTGGCTTTTGCCTCAATTTCCAGCTCATCCAGTTCCGTTACCAGCAATGCATTGTATTCTGCAACCGCAGGTGCTTCCCCTTCCACGGCCACAGGGACAGTGGTTGTGATGCTTTCTTCAAGGGAAACCGCCTGGAAATCGACATGCAGCAAATCCCGGCTGATCACCTCTCGCTGCAGATCCCGGACCAGCGCAAGGTGCTCTTTCCCATCCAGGGAAATTGTGATCAGGGTGTTCGCTCCGATTTCAGCCAGGGTTAATCGCACCGCGCGGGCATCCATGGTAATCGGAACGGGCTCGATTTCCCTTCCATAAATCACCGCAGGCAGCTTGCCTTCTCTGCGGAGTGCTTTGACCTTTTTTCCCAGCACCTTTCTTTCATTGGCTTCCAAAAAATTTTTATCCATATTTCCATCCTCGGAGCGCCTCTCACTGCTGCGGTCAGGCAGAGTTACCTTCGCCCCTCTAGATTATCCAACTGCCTGTCTGGTTTCTCCAGGAAAAACCCCGGTCGGGGGTGGATCCCTGGGCAAAAAAAACCGCCACCTTGGGGGTGACGTTACCGTCCAGGCAGACAAAATTGTATCTTGCCACCCAGATTTCGTCAATACCAAGCCTTTTCAATCCCAATCAGGCCAGAATCACCCAACGATCCAGGCTCCCTGAGGTGTGGCTCGCCTCTTGCAAGATTAGCCAGCAAGGACAGCGACCTTAAGACCACATCCTCTCCCCCAAAGCTGTCCGGCATGCATCTTGCACATAGTTAGAAAAGCAAAAAAAAGGAGCATATTATCATGACAATGACCATCTATGATATTGCCCGTGTCTTATCCGCCATGGCTTCAGGTTTATTCCTGATCGGACTGGTCACATTTGCAACAGGCGTTGCGGTTCTGGTCATCCGATCCATTGGACAGGACACTCGTGCAATCAGCAAATCCGTCGTCCAATTGACCAATAAAGGCATCACCGATGAAGTCTCCGGACTGATCGGAAATGCCTCTGCCCTGCTGGCAGCAACCCGTGACCTCATTCAAACTACCAAAGGGATTGGTGTATTTCTGATCATCAGCGGATCGGTATTCATGGTGCTGGGGATCATGCTGACTCTCTACCTAGGTTTATCATAATGGATCTCCCATGGCAGAACAGGACCCCTCCCTCATCAATGCCTTAATAGCGATTTTTTCGAAATCCACTATTTCCTGGGTGATCCCCGCTTTGCGGCGCGAACCCGCTGTTTGGTCTGAACTCTCGCAGCCGGAATTTCTGCAAGCCGTCCAGGAGCAGCTGGGAAACCAGGAAACAGATTGGACCCCCACCAGGATCGGTCTCCTTGCAGTAGCGCTCGATACGAAGGAAGCCCTGCCCTGGCCTATCACATCATTTAAGGCGTTTTCCCCAGAAATCAGCCAGCGGGTTGTTGAAACCTATCGGGCGGTGAGCGAGGACCATCTGCCCCTCACCAGATTATCCGACCTCACCTGCCTGGGCCTTTCCTTATGGGGTGAAAGGGAGTCTGGAAAAACCTGGCAGGACCTGATCACAAACAATAAGCTGACCAAAACCTGGCGTGCTGCTTTGACCTGCACATTTGACCTTGTCTCAAAACCCCTGGATTTTCTTAAAGCGCTTCCGGCATCCTCCGCCATCCATATTCTGTTTTCCCAGCCGCGGACGCCACAGAACAGAGAAGACGCGTTATTGAAATACCTTCCCTGCCTGGATCCCGGTCAGCAGGTCGCCTGGCTGAGGTGCCTTCAAACTGAACAAGCAGCGATGACTAGAAATCTTGCCCAACGGTTGGTCCAACAATCCAATGGTCAGCCAAAAGGCATCCAGGAAACAATCCTGAGGGCAGAACTCCATCAACTGGCGGGGGACTCCCAGCAATCCCTCCATCTCTATCAACAAGCCTCCCAGCTGAACCATCAGCTGCAGAGAACGCTTTCGGCTAATCTCAATAAAATTACCGCCGGGATCTCCACCGATCCGCTTGAAGAGGAGGGCTGGCGTGAGCTGCTGGACTTAATTCAGAACCGGGATGAGATTGATCATCACGGCGATGAGATCGCCGAAGTCATTCACACCTTATTAAAGCAGGGGCATCTCGAGGCTGCTGATCAGCTGATTTCCGCCCTCAATGACCCGCTCCCCCAACATCCCGCGCTCCTGACGGCGATGGCAGCTTTTGCTAAACAGGAACAGGCGGACACCAAAGCTGGGGAACTCGCCTTGCTCGCCCTGGAGAAAACAAACCAGAGCCAATTCCTGCCCCAGCGTTTGCCACCTCTCCTGCTGGAGATTGGTTTGGCTGCGGAATCCATGGAAATATCCAGAAAGCTTTTGGAGGAACACCCCAATCATATACCCACCCTGGAAAGCTTTGCGGAAGCTCTTCACCGTGTTGGAAACCACCCGGAAGCTGCCCGGAAGGCAGAAATTGTCTGTCTCCTGAAACCCGAGGATCTGTCATGCCAGAAGCAATTGGCCTGGTATCTGGAACAGGCAGATATGTGGGATCAGGCATTAGAAGTTCGCTCCCGCATCCTGGGAAGCCAGCCCCAAGCCAAGCAGGAAAACACGCCCGTCCTCCCAGCAGATGATCTTCTGGCGTTTGCCAACTGCGCCAATCAAAGTGGACACCAAAAACGATCAGCGGCAGCGGCAGGTCAGGTTCTCCATCAGCACCCAGAGGATGGCAGAGCCCATGCAATTCTTGGAAAGTCACTGATTGCCATGGACCGCCAGGAAGAAGGGTTTCATCACCTGGAGAAAGCGGTGGCCAGAGCGCCCGAACTGGAGGAAAGCTGGATCTCCCTGGCGAACGCCCTGGCAGCTGATGGAAAGACCAACCGCGCCAAAAAAACCCTTCAAATGGGGATCAAAGCTGCCCAAAAACACGCCAAACTGCATTTTACTCTGGGTCAGCTCCACGCTCAGCAAGGCGCTCTTGCAGACGCTCTGAATGAATTTCAGAAAGCCCAGGAGGAGATCGAGGATCACGAGGGGGATCATAAAGCAGCTGCAAAGATTATCTGCAGCCTGGGTCAAACTTATTTTGAACTGGGTCATCTGGAAAAAGCCCACCAGACTTTAAAAAATCTGCACAAAAAATATCCTGAATATCAAGATGGGAATTTATTATTCGGTCAGGTACTCCTGGCGTCAGATCAACCCGGGGCAGCGCTGCCCTACTTGGAGAAAGCGGTTGAGGGTAAGCCAAATAACCCAGATCCTTTCTTGTATTTTGCCGACGCCCAGCTGAGGCTGAAAATTAACCCAGCTGCAGCAGAAGATGCCCTGCAGAAGGCATTGGAGATGGATCCTGACAATCATCAAGCAATTGCACTGATGGGGGAAGCCCAATCCGCTGGCGGTGATCTTCAGAAAGCCCTGATAACCTTTCAGAAAGCGCTTGAAACCCCTCTGAACCGGGATCCCTCCTGGGGGCCAAGGATCATGCTGGGGCTGGGAAATACCGCCCTGGGATTGGAAAAAACTGACACGGCGCTGGCGACATTAAAAGAAGCTCACACGCAGTTTCCAGACCATCTGGGATTAATCCGCAGCCTGGCTGAAGCATACCGATCCGCAGAGCTACCCAATCATTCCCTGGAATTGATCCATAAAGCAACAGAAACCGCACCGGATAAATCAGAAATTCTGTCCTGGATCGCCGATTTTTCCCTGACAATTGATGCCCCGGAAGAGGCAGTCGGGGCCTTAGAAAAGCTGATCAAGATTCATCCAACCCATCATGCGTACTATCTGCAGCTTGGGAAAGCCCAGGCTGCTGCCGGTCGGGAACAGAAAGCGATTGCCAGTTTCTCCTTGCTCGCAAAACAGGAAGATGTGGATCCAGAATTCCTGTACCAGGCGGGAGAACTGCTCATCAAACTCGGGGAATTGGACCCGGGGATAAACAGCCTCTTCAAAGCTGCGAGTATTGCCGAATCCAGCCCAGATCATTCCGACCTGCTTCCAAAAATAAATGCCCGGATATCCACGGCTTACGAATTGAACGGAGAGTCTCAGCAAGCTCTCCGTCTGCTCGACAAAGCTATTGAAGCCGACCTGGAAAACCCTTCCTGGAGGGTTCAAAAATCTGATTTATTGGTCAAAATGGAAAAGTACCAGGCAGCGATCGCCAGCCTGGAAAACGCTCTGGAGCTTCGTCCAAAGGATCCCCGAATCCATTACAAAATGGCCCAGCTATTCAGCAAGATAGACCCCTTAGAGAAAGCACTGAACCATGCCCAAGAGGCCGTATCCGGCTATCTCGCGGGTGGTGAGGTTCAAGATTCTCAGCTTTTTGAAGCCGCTGCCCTTGCCGCAGACCTGGCAGCTGGAAAATTGAAAAACGATCAGGCTGATCAAATTCTCAGCAGTGTTGAATTCTCTGCCTGTGAAGACCAGCAGGGGCTTGATACAGCCGATCTCCACGCACTCTGCCTGAAAGCGGAGCTCGCTCTCGATCAACAAGAAGAGGTCGAAGCAGCCGAGATCGGAAATCAGCTGGTTTCCTGCGCAGCCTCCCATCCCCGGGTAATGACTTTGCAAGCCCGGATCCTTTCCCGCCAGGGAAACCTCCAGGAAGCACAAACCATCTTGAAGGAAGCGATCTTAAAACATAAAGAAAAACAACATCTTTACCAGCGCTACCCCAGCGCAACGGAAGTATCTTTTGGGAAAACCGCCCGGGAATTGAATTTATACGGGGAAGCCTTGCTTCATCTGCAGCATGCTGTCCGGTATGCTCCCTGTGAGTACCGCGCTTTGGTAAATATTATTGAAACGTTGATTGAACGAGCAGAAACCTATCGTTTTTCTAACTCCTTGCGAATCGTCCACCACACCCCCCCACTTGAGGCCATCTCCTCAGACGCCTGGAAACTATTTGCCAGCTCTCTGCAGTCCCTGGAACAGAATGGCTACTCCCCCGCTTTGATCACCCAATACCAAAAACGGGGGAAAGCCGCCTTCACACCCAACCTGGAAACCGCGCAAGCGCTGCAAACCTCAGCAACCGGGTTGGATGAGAAAGCAGCAGTCATTGCCGCTCTTCGGCACTGCAGACAGCTGAACCTGGCTGCGGAAACTGCCCTGGATGAGCTTGACCATCTGGGGGAATCCGCGGTCCTGGATGCCCAAATTGCTCTGGCCACGTTGAAACTGAAACCGGAGATTTCCGCCCAAGCCGCAAAAGCTGCCCTTAAAACAGCCAAAAAACAGCAGCAACCGCTGGTTCCAAGCTACTGCATCTTGCTGGCGATGGTTGAATATCAGCGCGGAAATCTTGATCTTGCCGCTGAGGCAGCCAACTCCGCACTAGAGATTTGGCCGGATGAACCACGCTGGTATGCTCTGGCTGCGGAAATCGCCCTGCACCCAGATCAATCCATTCCATATCTGGAAAAAGCCATCCAGCTTGAACCCGGTTTTGCGGGACATTATCTCGCTCTTGGCAAAGCCCAGCTCACTGGAAAGAAATTGGCAGAGGCAGTCACTTCCCTGGAAGAAGCAGTTTCCCTCAACGAAGACCTCCTGGAAGCCTGGCTGCTGCTGGCAGAGAGCCATCGGCAGCTGAAAGCATACCAGCAAGCGCTGGATTGCACCGCCAAAGTCCTCTCAATTGCTGATGAGCATCTTCCCGCGCGAAAAGCTGCAGCCAAGATATGCCTTGAACGGGGAGATTTCAACACAGCCGAAAGGCATCTGATCACCCTCTTAGGCCAGGATGCCCATGATACAGAAGCAATGCTGCTTCTGGCCAAAGCCCTGGCTGCCCAAAAACAAACTGACCAGGCCTTGAAGATTGTAGACAAGGCTCTCTCCCTGGCTGAAGATGATCTTGATCTGGCGTTGGAACGGATATCCCTCCTGAAGACCTTACAAGGACCGTACGCGGCGATCGATGCCCTGAGGATGACAAGCAGCCGCTTTCCGGATGAATTTCGCCTTATGAAAAACCTGGTCGATCTGCTTGCAGAAGCTGGCGAGACAGCCCAGGCAATTCGCACTGCCCAGGAAATTCTTCAGCAGGGCCAGATCGGACACACTCTGCAGCAAAAAGGGCAGCTGCAGTTAACCACCGGGCGGTTACTGCGGTCGGCAGGACAGCTCGATCAAGCGGTTCACTATCTTCACCAGGCAAAAAAAGTGGAAAATGTCTCCTATGAGGCCGCTTTAGAACTTGGGCGTGTCCATCAAGATCGCAGACAGTATGAGCAAGCTCTGGATCAAATCCAGAAAGCAATTCAGATATCTCCCCAGGACGCGGAAGCATATTACCAGGCCGGGAAGGTATTAAAAGAACTCAAGCAGTATGAACGTGCTGAGCGAATGCTACGTCACGCCGCAAAATTGGCCCCACATGATCTAAAAATACACCGCCAGCTTGGGGTGCTGGTTACGCTGAACTTAGTCCATGGAGATCCAAAACCGGCTCCGATTTCTTAACAGTTCCCAGGATCGTAGGATCAGGACCATGGAAAAAAGTCACCTTCTGGTGAAACGGACGATAGGAAATGATGAATAAAAAACACCTCACTCCACCACTGTCCGGAGAAGCCTGGACCAGGCAGCAGCTCCTTGATATTTTAAAGATCGCGGCAGCAGTGAATGAATACGGGTTTATCAAGAAATCAGCCCTCAGCTGGCTGTCAGTCTACCCAGGCGATCTGGAAATTTCCCTTTATCATGCCAGCTCTCTTTGTAGGGACCGGCAAGCGGAGCTCGCAAGATCCGAGGTGGAGAAGATTTGCCTCAGCGATCCTGAATTCCTGGAAGCACAAAAAATGAGGGCGTCAATGATCCGCAAAAACCAAAGTCCGGATGCCGGGTCTATTGGCGAACTCTACGCGCTGGATCCTGAAAATGAGTTTTTCCGGGGAGAGGAGACCCAAAATCTCCCGCCGTGGGCACCTAGATTGGCTCAACTTCACAGCGCCCTCCGGGAGAATCTATCGGAGAAAGCGCTGGAAATGCTGCCGGACCTGCTGGCAGCGAATCCTTCCTCCCCGCTGGTTGCAGTCACCCACTTAAAAATGATGCTTGGCGATCCCAATACACCAAAAACGGCTCTGCTCCAAATGGCCGAGCATTATCACCAGAAATGGCCGGAGACCATTGCCAGCGGATTGATATATGCTGAGGCGCTCAGCCAGACTGGAAAATCGGACCAGGCCGTGGGCATGCTTCACAAAGCAGCTTCCCTGGATATCGCGGGACAGGTTCCTGCGCGGATCTGGGGGAAGGACCATCCATATCAATCCCTATGGCCGGATTCCCCCCAGGCATACGTCGATGCCCGCATCCCGGCAGCTGTCGCAGCAGCACTGGGCTGGAATCAGCTGCCCTCCGGGCTTATTGACCGGAAAGACCTGCCTGAGTTTGACCTGGATGCAAACCTGGATGCTGACCTGGATGCGATCCAGGCATTGTCACCGGAAAGTCTCAGGTCCGTGGAGGATGAGCTTGAAAAAGTGAGGGATGGACTGGAAACAAAAACAGTCAGCCGTGCTGAAGGGCGCTTCCCAATGTATGTGGTTTTCTCGACCCGGAAAGGATTGGAGAGAAAATATGGTCCTGAGACGACCTCATTTTTAATTGATGAGATGAAAAAAAGCACCTATGCTGTCCGGTTGAAACCAGGGTGGGGAGCAGTCATGGTCCTGGCAGATGACCCCTCAAGCATGGCAAATTTTGGACTCAAACCAACCGTTCCTGATGATCCCTGGGCGCTCAAACTCGCCCTGGTAGACCTTGATCAAGCGCTTGCTGAAAACGGGCTGATGATCGGAGCCCTGTTGATTGTCGGGGGACCTGAGGTTGTTCCCTATCACCGGCTCCCCAATCCGGTCGAAGATATGGACGCATCGGTGCCCTCTGATAACCCCTATGCAACCTCAGATGAAAACTACTTCATCCCAGAATGGCCTGTTGGCCGCCTTCCAGGAGGAGCAGGCAGTGATCCTGGATTGCTGCTGGATTTGCTCCGCCATGTCACAGATCATCATCTGGGTAAGTTTGATCAGGAGCTCTCCCTCTGGGAACGCTTCCTGGCATGGCTGCGCAGGCTCTTCTCGGGAAAACGACCCAACAAGACCAGTTTTGGATATGTCGCTGAGGCCTGGAAAAATGCCTCCCTGGATGTCTTCAAACCCCTTCAAAACCAGGGCGATCTGGTAACCTCGCCCCCTTTCGGGAAACACGCGGAAATTCCCGTCCCCGTTACCCGTCTGGGATATTTCAACCTGCACGGCATTGAGGACAGCGCGGATTGGTACGGACAGAAAGATCTCACCAACGGATCCAGCGGACCTGATTACCCGATCGCGCTGCGCCCTGAAGATATCAATGCTTATGAAGATGCTCCTTTATTTGTCTTTTCAGAGGCATGCTATGGTATTCACCTCGATGGTCGGATGATCAACGAATCGATTGCTTTGAAATATCTCTCCCGGGGCAGTCATGCCGTGATTGGATCAACAGTGACTGCGTACGGATCTGTCGGTCCTCCGCTGATTGCAGCTGACCTTTTGGCCGAGAAGTACTGGCAGCTGATTGATGATGGCGTTGCAAGCGGTATCGCGCTGCAGCATGCCAAAATTGAGATGGCCAAGGAAATGAACAAACGCCAGGGATACCTGGATGGGGAAGATCAGAAAACCCTGATCTCCTTTTTGCACTTTGGAGACCCCCTGGTCAGTCCCCGGACAGCAAAACGCAAACAACCCAAAACCCTTTGGATCCCGAGATCCTACCCGGTGCAGGTAAAAACCGTCTGTGACCGGGATTCCCTGACCAACGATATTCCCTCTGAGACCTTGAAGCAGGTGAAACAGGTGGTCAAACGATATCTTCCCGGGATGGAAGATGCGGAGATGATCTTAGGGACAGAGAACGATGTCTGCCAGGGGGACAGCCATCAATGCGCTACCGCCCAGTTCGGTGAAAAGGTTCACGCAAAACACCTTCACCAGCGGAAAGTGGTCACCTTGAGCAAGCAGGTTACCATCCCGCAAAACAGTGGAAATACCACGCATCACCATTATGCGCGGGTCACCTTCGATCAAAGCGGAAAGCTCGTCAAGCTGGCAGTCTCCCGGTAAGCCCTCCCTGGTTTAATCCATAAACCCCGCTGAAGCGATCTTCAGCGGGGTTTTGTTGAGGGGCCCAAAGTATCCTGGTCAGATGGTTTCCTGAAAGGCGGTCAATTCATCCCATTCTTTGTTGGCGCTAAATCTGGCTTGGGTTTGGATGGCCTCGATATCTGACATTCTCGCATTGGCCTCATCCAATATCCGCTCCAGCCGCTCCCCGTCCAACAGGGCTAACTGGGTAAAATTGTATACACCGGCATTCTGCAAGGCCTGGGATATTTTAGGACCTATTCCTTTGATCTTGGTTAGATCATCCGTTTCATGTGGAGTGGTCTGTTTTCTTTTTCTTGGTGTTTCGATCTCCAGGCATGACATCCGTTTGTAACTGGGGAGCAGCATCCACCAGTAAATAATGCGGATGAGGATGAGCGCAGGTACAACAATCAGCAGCGTCCAAAGCCAACCAGGCAGTCCTTGCTGTTGAACCTCCGATTTCTTTTCCACAAGTACCCCTCCCGCGTTGAAATCACAGCTCCAGCGTTGATACTATTTTTATTATATCATCCTGCGGAGTCCTGATCTAAGGAGCTACTCTTCATTGGTCATGATGAATAAAGGTTTCATGGCAAAGCGTTTGTAATGGGGCCGCAGACGATCTGTGTTATAGAAGCGATCGACATCAACAACTTTGCTCCTCCCCTCAAGGACCTCAATTGGCATATTATCATAACGGCCGTTTTTCAGAACGACCAGACGGCCGTGGACATTCTGGAGGATCAAATCCAGCGCCAGATTTCCAAAAGCCATCGGCACAATCGAGTCTATTGCATCAGGGTCTCCGCCGCGCACCATGTAACTCAACCGCTGGTTGACTGTATTGATTGGCTTTCCATTGTTGTATTTTGCAGACCGGGCTTTCAACTCCTCGGAAACCAAATCTCCAATTCCCCCTAATTTTTTATGCCCATAGGCATCCGTGGTGGAATCCGTAAAAATCATCTCCCCACCCTTAAACATCGCGCCTTCTGAAACCAGGACAATCGAATACCGGCTGGGGTACTTGAAGCGATCTTCCACCAGTAACGCGGTTAACTTTTCAATATCAAACTTATGCTCTGGAATCACACAGCGGTTCGCAGCCCCTGCCATGGTGGGGAGCATGGCAGTGAAACCGGCATAGCGCCCAAAGACCTCCAAAACCAAAAATCGTTCGTGGGATCCGGCCGTTGTGCGAAGGTTATTGGTAATCTCAATTGTTCTTGTCACACAGGTACTGAAGCCAATGCAGTAATCTGTCCCGGGAACGTCATTATCCATTGTTTTTGGTA
Organism: uncultured Anaerolineales bacterium; assembly: GCA_964621835.1. Taxonomy (GTDB): domain Bacteria; phylum Chloroflexota; class Anaerolineae; order Anaerolineales; family UBA11858; genus B10-G9. The sequence goes on from CAZUMA010000024.1 coordinate 25,955, forward strand.
TACCTACAATATTGACCCCTTTCTGGTAGAGCTCGACCGCGTAGCTGAGAGTGTCATCCCCCCCGATCGGGATCAGGTAGTCAATCCCTAAAAAATCAAGGTTTTTAATCACTTCGTCCGTCAGGTCATTAATCTTATCCGAATAAGCATCCTGTAAATGCGCTGGAACTTCATCCTTCGGGACATTGCTGGGACGTGTCCGGGAAGTATGCAGGAAAGTCCCTCCCGTGCGCCCTTTTTTATTCACCCTTTCTTCGGTGAGGATTTCAAAGTTTTGCTGATTGTCCGCGTCTTTCTCCCGGATGACCTCCATTATTCCTGACCAGCCGCGTCGTAACCCAATCACCTGGTACCCTTCCCGGATTGCCCGGATGGTCACCGCCCGGATGGCGGGATTTAAACCAGGGACATCCCCACCCCCGGTGAGAATGCCAATCTTACCTTTTTTCTTTTTCACATTTGCCATGCTTGTTCCTCCCATCTGTCTACAACAAATCATCTACTCCCTATTATAGACGAGTTTCCCTAGAATTTATCCAGCTCCGGTCCCGGCGGAGAATCCCCAAGGTCGGAGTCTTCAGCTGGCCTGCAGATCTGCAACGATTTCTCCCATCCTGGTGACATCATACCCGGGGCGGGATGCCACAGCGTCCTGAAAGGATTTCTCGGATAAGAGCTGCAGCAAAGGCCGTAACAAGTCATCTTCAACATATTCCATCGGGATAATTAAATCATACCGCTCCTCAAAAAGAGGTATAAAGTCCAGGTCCAGGGCATAAGCAGCCGCCTCAATCCCCAGGGTGCAGTCCGCCCGGTTGGATGCGATTACTGCCGCAGCGGTCAGGTGGGTATACTCCTCATGATCGTACCCCGGGATGTTTTTGGGATCAATCCCATGATTGGAAAGATGATAATCCAGCAGCAGCCGGGTTCCTGATCCGGGCTGGCGATTGACAAACCAGAGCTCGGCTTCTGCAATTGAGGTCAGGTCAAGGATATTTTTTGGATTTCCCGGGGGGACAATCAACCCCTGCGTTCTTCCTACCAGGGTGATTACCCGCAGATCACGATCGGGGAGATGCTTCTTGAGGTAGGGGAGGTTGTATTCCCCGGAGACAGGATCCAGCAAATGAGCCCCGGCCAGATGAGATTCTCTCCGCTTCAGAGCCATAATCCCGGCCAAACTGCCCACATTCGCAGAGGTTAGTCTCCGGTTCCTTTTCGCCAGATATTGCGCGAGGATATCCAGCGAGATGTCATGGGAGCCAACGGCAAATATCGTTTGGCGGATCTCCTCACGTGTTCTGGTCAGCAGCACCGTAACGTCACTTCCTGGCGGCAATCCCTGGGAACCACGGGGGATAATTACCAGACCATCAGCCCTGACCAGGGAGGTAATCACGCCAGACCCCCTGGACAGCGGTGCAGCCAAAGCCCGGCCTTCAACATACCCCACTGCCACTCTGACATAATCATCATCCCCGGCGGGTGAGGTGATCTTCCTGGTTATCGCAGCCTGGAGGGTGTTTGCCGGGCGGGTTTCGCGGCCAAGCCATTCTGCAAGTAAGGGCTCTACAAAAATTTCCCCTGTTAATGCTGCTGAGACCGGATAACCGGGGACACCGACTATGGGTGTTTGAGCGTCGGAAATCACTCCCAAAATCACGGGGTGGCCAGGGCGGACAGCCACGCCATGGACCAGCAGCTGTCCATTCTCCTCGACCAGTCGGGAGGTGAAATCCTCTGATCCAGCGGAGGATCCCGCGATGACCAGGATCAGGTCATGGTTCTTTGCTGCATCCAGGACTGCCTGCTGCAGTTCTGCAAGATTATCCGGCAGGATATCATACCGAACCGCTGATGCCCCCCACTGCTCAACCTGAGCCGCCAGGACAATTGAGTTATATTCAATAATCTTTCCTTCTTGGACCGGTTCCCCCGGCTGAATAAGCTCGCTCCCGGTCGGGAGAATTGCAACCGAGGGTTTTTTCGCGACGGTCAATTGGTCATGCCCGCTCCCGGCCGCTGCACCCAGATCCACCGGCCGAAGGATCAACCCCGCAGGTAAAATCAGCTCACTCGCCACCATGTCTTCCCCCATGGGACGAATATTCATCCAGGGTTTGGCAGCTGCCCGAATCCGGATCGCTGCTGGGCTGCGGGGATTTCCTGCTATCTGGCCTGAAGAATCCAGAGGTTCCACATTCTCAATGGCGATTACGGCGTTTGCCCAGGACGGCAGCGGATCCCCCGTATCAAGATATATTGCCTGCTCACCATATTCCAATACCAGGGGTGCTGTTTCCAGAGCGCCATAGGTATTCTCCGCGTTGACTGCAAAACCATCCATGGCGGAGGCATGGTAATGCGGAGAAGAGATCTTAGCCCAGATGGGTTCTGCCAGGACTCTGCCGGCTGCTCGCTGATCAAGGGAGATGGTTTCTGTTCCCAGAACCCCGCGTTTCCCTGCCGCCCTCAGCGCCTGATAAAGTCTTTCCCTGGCTTCCTCAATCGGGATATCTTCCAGATAAATCCCCATAATACAATCCTCAGTTTGGAATCAACTTTTTACAACGTCCTGGCATGAAACTGCAGCTGATCGGCCTCATCTTCGTTGCCAATCCAACGGGCATATTCGGCTGCTTCCGTGTAGAATCGCAGGGCCAGGTCATGGTTGCCTGCCACTTCGAAATGGTGGGCCACTGAAACACTGCGCTCCTTGCTGGCGCGGTCGGCCAACCAGTGTGCCACTGCCAGATGAGCTTTTTCCTGATATTCCTTGGGAAGGCGATCGTAGGCAACTTCCCGGAGCAGGGAATGCTTGAAAATGTATTCTTTCTCCGCGGAAAAAGCACTGCCAACTCTAGGGAAGGCCATTTCTTTCTCCATTAATTCATCCAGCGCTTTCTGTACTTTTCCATAAATATCATAGCTGGACACCTGCAGGGCAGCTGTCACCCCCTCCGAATCACGGAAGGCAGCCAGCACCGCACCCTCCCAAAAGACGCGACCTACCACGGCTGCAAACAACGCTGTCGCCCGCGCTTCCATGGATAGGGAGTCCAGACAGGACTGCAGAAGCTTCTCCAATGAGTCCGGCAGCTTCTGATCCAGCTCAGCGGGAGATAACGACTCCCACGATCGGGAAACCACAGTTTTGACCAGCTCCTCCAAAAAATAGGGGTTTCCAGCAGATCTTTGGGCTAGAAATTTAAGCACCTGATCAGATGCCATCTTTAAAGCAGGGTAAGCCTTGCGCACAATCTCACTTTCAGTCGGCAGTGGGGTCAGCTCAATTATTTCTCCCCCCTGGACCAGCTCAGGATGATCCCGAATAAACGCCTGCCGGGCTCCTGCCAGGATCAGCAAGGGCATATCTTTGGGATGCTCATGCCGGAGATAATTAATCAAATCCAAACTTCCCCTATCCGCCCACTGTAAATCATCTAAAATCAGGACAACGGGTCCCTGAAGGAGGGCCCGGTAGAATAATTCTCCATGCATCATAAACGAACGCTGACGACGGGATTTTTGATCCTCACGGTATTTTTCCAGATAGCGGCTGCTCTCCCAGTGAACGCCAGTGATATGCCCAATAAAGTGGGCAGCTTCAACCGCTGGGTATTCTCCTAACTGCCGCCCCCACAATGTCAACACCCCCTCAATGAGTTTTTTCCTGACCTCCTCAATCGGATCATCTTCATTCAAGTTAAATCTGTTAAACCAGAGCTCCTTCCACATGGAATAAGGCACCTGCTGGGTTTGTTCAAGTGCCCGGCTGGACATCAGTGTCAGCTGAGGGTAATCAGCTTCCAGCTTGCTGACAAATTCCATCAGCAATCGAGATTTCCCAACTCCAATATCCCCGGTTACAAGGACATAACTGGGTTTCCTCCGCTCCTGGGTCTCAAAAAAATACTGCTTGAGCTTATCGATTTCCTGCTCTCTTCCAACAAGGTTTGTTCTCAATCCACCCTTACTGCGGTAGCGCAGCTTGCTCGGTTGGAGAAGCGGCTCGATCACCTGATAGACATTGGTCAGCCGTTGGGTTCCAATCAGCTCGATGGGATCCAACCTTTTGACTTGAAAGGCACCCCGGATAAACTGGTATGCAGCCTCACTGATCAGCAGGCTGCCCGGATCCGCGCTTTCTTTCATCCGCCTGGCGATCCGGACCGTATCTCCCATCACAGAGTATTCACCGCGAATTCCCAAATATCCCGCCAATACCAACCCGGAATGAATTCCTACCTGGATCTGGAAGTTTTTCGCAAAAGGATGGTCCGATTCTTCTTTAAATTCCTCGAGGCTTTTAAGAACTGCCAAACCCGCGGAGACCGATCGCTCGGCATCATCCTCCCTTGCTTCCGGTGCCCCCCACAGCACCAGAAAAGATTCCCCCCTTTGCTGATCAATATACCCCCCATATTCCACAATAACTTGCGCCAATTTCTCCCAGACACGTCGGATAACTCTGCTGGCCAATTCAAAATCCTGCTGATCAGCCAACTCAGAAAATCCACTGATCTCAGCAGAAAGGACACTCACCAAACGGCGTTCTTCAGGATAGTTTTTCTGGTCGTTCTCCAACATCAATCGCCTGCCTCAGAATCAAATAAATCCAATAAAAATAATTCCACAAACTCCTTACCTATTCTACCAAGTTTTCCTGGAAATCCCTTTTCCTATGATCTGGATTGCATAAAAAAACGTAAGGGTAGGAATGTCCAAAAACTATCATCTAAAGATCCTGTAAGTTCAGCAACGCAGAAAATCCTCTATAATCCATCAAACCTGCTCTGATTGGTACGGACGCATGATTGTCCAGAAAAGAACCCGGAACAGCAGGCACTTTCCAGATCCTGGGACGATTACAGCGCTGGAGTGGCAGCAGGCAAAGGGTAAAAATATGACGATGTATCGATTTGTGTCTTTGGCTGGGAGGATAGAAACCCATCTGAATCCACAGCTCCTGGAGGACCTTAACGGGGATGCTGCGGAACACGCCGGCGAGTACAGCGTAAACTTATGGTTCACATCTGATGGGGGTCCACCCGTTCAGCAGCGCAACCAGCTTCGTTTGACCCGTTCCCGGAAGGTCACCAGGCCCCAGGGTGCAGGGAACTCTCCCATCTGGCTTGAGGAATCTGTCAATGCGGAACCGGTTTCATTTCAGCTCCAGGCTGTGCTGCATGTGGATGGCCTCCTGGAGAAAAACGGACCCGCTGATGAACTTGTCTACCAGCTCAGTTCCTCTCCGCCGGAGATTCTACAGGATGCCGAGTCCATCATTCAACCTGGGTCACCGTTCGACCTCCAGGGATTGACCGCCTATATGCAGCTTTCCGCCTGGTTTTTTCAAAAATCAGTTCGCCTCCTGCATCTGGATCAATCCAAGCAGTTTTCTGTGACAGAATTTCCAATTGGCCCTTTGTTCACAGTCACCATCCCGGAAGAAACCCTCAGCTACCAGCTGATTCAAGGATTAGGTACGGCAGGACGAAATACTGCTTTGAGGTCCTGATATCTCCAGCTTTCATCAAGAAACCTTTTCTCACACCACTTCATAAAATATCTTTCTGCAGTCACCCCTCTCGTAACTCACCAGATTGGACTATATGGCTGCAGTGCAGCCATATAGTCCAATATCAACCCATTTCCCAACAACCCTCTCCTGTTGGATAGTACTGTTTCTTTTTCAAATCTGGGAAATATACCCTGATTTGTAACCCTCCGGTACCGCCGATCTATTGGAAAAAAGATCTATTTGAAGGAAGATTATTCTGAAAGGCGACAGTCAAGCCGGGAAAAAGCTAAGAAATATGGAAAATCCTCTTTACGTCTCTACTCAGAAGGGCTTATTTACCATCCGTCAATCGACATTTGGGAGCTGGCGTTATCCCGTATCTTCTGCTGACTCAACCCATTTTCTCACCCTCTCTGGGTCAACGGATCTTCTCATCGGGGGAAATCGCAAGGGGTTGTTTCTCTCTATGGATGGAGGCTCGTCATGGAAAAAATCAGGTCCCCGAAAAGAACCAACCCACATCCGGGCTGTGAGAGTAATTCCGCAAAAAGGTGGGGATGATTTGATTCTGGCCGGCACACAACCTGCAGGAATTTTTATCTCGTCAGACCAGGGAAGAAGCTGGCAGATCTGCCCAGAGGTGGCAGAACTCAGGGATCAATACCAGTGGAACCTACCCTATGCCGCTGATGCAGGCTGTGTGCGGGGCTTTGCGAACCGCGGCAGCAAACTTTATGCTGCAGTCGAACAGGGAGGTGTTCTAGAAGCAGATCTGTCAGTGAAAAAATGGTCGCTTGCCTTTGGCAGCAAGGGCGATCCTGGTCACCCTCCTCAAGATGGTGAAATCCATCCTGACATCCATGATCTGTTTATCGATCCAAACTCTCCCGACATTCTGTACGCAGCGACTGGGGGTGGGCTGTACCGTTCCTATGCGGTGAATTCACCCTGGGAGCGGGTCCATCCCGCCTACTGTCGGGCGCTGTGGATCCATCCCAACCGCGATGATCATCTTGTGCTGGGCAGTGCAGCAGGCCCAGACAAGATGGGCGAGATCGAAGAATCAGTAGACGGAGGAGAGAGCTGGCAAAAACAGCACGAGAGCTTAAGTACACCCTGGCAGAACACCATGGTAGAGCAATTTCAGGGGAACCATTCCCATCTGATTGCCCTCCTCTCCACAGGAAGGCTGATTACCTCTTCCCTGTCAGAAGATCCCTGGAAAAACCTGATTTCCAGGGATCTCAAAGCACAGGCCATCTTTCTGCTCCGCCGAAAGTGAGCTCAACAACTCTGCTTCAGCCAAGTGCTCAGAAAAACGAAAGCCCATGGGAACAATCTTTGGGTCCTGTCCCCATTATTCCCTATGGAGGCTATCGATCAAGCATTCATCAACAAAAAAAGGGGAAACCGTCAATATCATACTTGTACCGGAAAATAGATCGGGGTCCCTTCTGAGGTACATGGACAGCACAGCTGCGCTGGGTTACCCTGAAAGATAAGCAAAGGTTTTCGATTGAACTATGATTTTCTAAATGATTATTCAATCCACAGATCTTTTAAAAAGAGGAGGAACAAATGTTTCAGTTTTTAACCAGCAGCGCAGGAAGACTCGTTCGCGTCCTTCTTGGTTTAGTTCTTTTTGTACTGGGAATCTATGCGGTGTCAGGTGCCTGGCGGTGGATCCTGATGATCATCGGCCTGGTCCCTTTTGCAGCAGGATTGTTTGACTTCTGCGTTTTTTCCCCACTCTTTGGCCTGCCATTCATCGGGGAAAAGCTGCGGGAGAAAACCAATGACAGCCAGATTTTGTGATGGTGATCCGCTAGACCCGCAGCTGGGCTACCGACTTCCTGGATAACAAATCCCAGAATTCGGAGTCCGGCCGTGTCAATGATTTAAAAATTCATCTCAGTGAGGAGGATACCCTCTTGCTGAGTATCAACAAAGGAGAAACAGATAATGGCTGAAATCAAGAGAAAAGCAGGGGCGATCTGGAAGGGAGATCTGAAAAGCGGCACAGGTGTGATAAGCACCGAAACAAAGGCACTCTTTAGATACCCGTACAATTTTTCCACACGGTTTGAAGACTCTAAGGAAGGATCAAATCCAGAGGAGCTTCTAGCAGCGGCCCACGCTGCGTGTTACAGTATGGCTTTTGCTGGTGAACTTAAAAAGGAAGGCTATGATCCGGTAAGCATTACCAGCAGTGCGACCTGCACGATCTCACCTCTGGATGAGGGAGGGTTTGAAATCACCAAAATGGATCTTAGAGTGCATGGTGAGGTACCGGGTCTTGATCAAAAAACCTTTGAAGAAATCTCCGAAAAAGCTGACGCCGCCTGTCCAGTATCCAACCTCCTCCGGGAAGGCTTGAGTATTCAGATCAGCGTGGAATTGATCTAGCCTCTGGAAATACTATTGAATTAAGGAAGGTGACGGAGAATCCGAGTTCATGGCAGCAATTTGCAGGGATCCATTATATATCAGGGTATTGTTAGGGGGAGTGAAAGCCATTTACGCTAGAACAGCTGTACTTGGCCCAAAAAGAAGGAGCCACTTCACCCTTTGAAAGCTCCCCCCATGAGCATCATCAAGAGAATAAACCCAATTTGTGTCCTTGATACATGGACATGATCTGATATAATCAATCCACAATTGAAAGCCAGGCCTCAACTCCATTTGATGTGACTGAAGGAGGCTCCGAATGACAGTCTCACCCTTAAAGGAGGCTGGAATTTGACCCCCCAGCGGGTGTGGCCAAGTGGTAAGGCATCAGCTTCCCAAGCTGACATTCACGGGTTCGAATCCCGTCACCCGCTCTGAAATTAAAAAGACCTTCCTGATCAACCCAGGAAGGTCTTTTCCTGATTGCCAATCCATCTTATACGGGGTCAAACAGATACCCTGTCCCCCGGACATTCGTCACCCACTCCTCCACCCCGGAGAAAGTAGCCAGTTTTTTTCGCAAGCGGCTGATCATCGGCCGAAGCACCTCCGGTGCTTCCCACTCGGTAGACTCATATCCCTGCACTAAAAAGACTATCTCCTTATGAGTCATCACCCGGCCCCGATTCTCCAGGAATACACTCAGCAGTTTTCCCTCGGTAGGTGTCAGATGAACCCGCTCCCCTCCACGCCACATCTCCCGCCGCTCCAGATCGACCATAATTCCCTGAGAGAGATTGATCACCCGGCGAGCAGGCACTTCCGGTGTCCGAATCCCTTCCACATCTTTTAGCTGATCGATCGATGATTCTAACTGCTCAATCAGCAGTTCCTTGCGCTGCTTGGCAGCTTTTTCAGTCAGGGCTTTCCCGATGCTGACGAGGATATCGCTGGATTCATAGGGTTTCAACATGTAATCTTCCGCGCCGCTGCGGATGGCTTCGATTGCAGACTCGAGCGAACCATGCCCGGTGAGCACAATCACCTTTGTATCCGGGTAGTATTTCTTCACCTGCCGCATGACCTCGACCCCGCTCACACCCGGCATTTTAATATCCAAAAGCACCAGGTCAAACTCTTTTTTCTCCATCATCTCCAGGGATTCCTCCCCACTGGCTGCCGTTTCTACCTGATACTCCTCCAGGATCAGCAGCTCCTTAAGAGAGTCCCGGATCGCTTTTTCATCATCAACAATTAATATTTTTGCCGTCATAGAAATCCTCCAATCGGCCTTTCTGTCATCACGGGATTTCCCGGGATGATTTCATCTACAGAATTCCGATGCCGCAATTCCGCTAAATCCCAATCTTATCACACCTCAAACGGTATTCGAGGTGTTTGCCTTTAATTTTTTTTATTCTTTTTTTGGGGAGTCAAGCGCGAGTACCTGACCCCATTTGGAAATCCCTCTTCCTTTAGCTTCTATCATACATTGGATCTGGTCAATTTGCAATTTGCTGGCGCCCGGAATAATCCTCTACTCATGATTTAAGATCAAATAAGCCCCCTTTCTGATCACCGCCTCCTCCCTCATTCCGGCATTCCTCTTTTTAAAAACGGTGGCCCGCCAATCGATCTCCTGGAAGCTGTCATGATATACTTTGCTTAACCGTATATATCCCTCAAGTAGGAGAAGAACATGAAAGATTTTTTAGCAATCGCGGATTATTCCCCGGATGACCTGCAAGCACTGCTCGACCTGGCAGTTGAGCTGAAAACTGAGTGGCGAGAGACCGGCAACCAGCCGCTTTTGAAGAACAGGGTCCTGGCAATGATCTTTCAGAAACCCAGCTTGAGGACGCGGGTTTCTTTTGATATGGCCATGCGGCATCTTGCTGGGGACGCACTGTACTTATCCCCCATGGAAATCGGCCTTGGGAAAAGGGAATCGATCGCCGATGTAGCCCGGGTGATCTCCGGGTATGTGGATATCGTTATGGCGAGGGTTTTTGACCATCAGCATGTGCTGGAGCTCGGGAAATGGGCGGACATCCCCGTCATCAACGGGCTCAGTGATTACAACCACCCCTGCCAGGCAATGGCGGATGCTTTGACCATTCAGGAAGAATTCGGCACTCTGACAGGGTTGAAGGTCAGCTACATCGGGGATGGGAACAACGTGGCAGCCTCGCTGCTGCATATCTGCACCAAACTGGGTGCGGATTTCACGATTGCCTCCCCTGAAGGCTATGACCTTGATCCCAAAGCGGTGAGAGAAGCAGAGGAATTTGCCGCTGAAAGCGGCAGCGACATCCAGCAGCTGCGCGATCCACGAGAGGCTGTAGATGGCGTCCAGGTCATTTATACAGACACCTGGGTAAGCATGGGGCAGGATGAAGAAGCGACCAGGCGGAAAAAAGTCTTTCCTCCTTATCAGGTCAACCAGGAGCTGGTCAAACACGCTGACCCAGAAGCAATCGTGATGCACTGCCTTCCCGCTCACCGCGGTGAGGAGATCACCGATTCGGTTGCTGATGGCCCTCATTCCCGGCTTTTCCCCCAAGCCCACAATCGACTTCACGCGCAGAAAGCCATCCTGGTAAAACTCCTCACCTGATCAAAGCCAGCGCCAAGGAGACGACAATGAACATCTCCATCCCAAAAGAAAGACGAGATTCGGAATACCGGGTTGGCCTCACCCCTGCAGGGGTAGAGCTGCTCACCGAGGGGGGCCATGCTTGTTTTGTAGAGCACGATGCTGGCATTGGCAGCGGATTCCCGGATCACACCTACCAAAAAGCGGGGGCGACCATTGTCTACAGCGGGGAGGAAATCTATGGGAGAGCGGATTTACTGCTCAAAGTATCCTCACCCACCCGGGAGGAATTTTCATGGATGCCGGATGGGTTGACTTTGCTTGGCTTCCTACACCTATCTGCTGGCAGTCCAGCCAAGGTAGAAACCCTGCTGAAAAAGAAAGTCACCGCCATCGGTTATGAGACCATCCAGGAACCAGACCAACAGCTGCCAGTTCTCGCACCCCTCAGCCAGCTCGCGGGGCGGATGCTCCCCCAGATTGCAGCCACATTGGCACAGAATAATTACGGGGGAAAGGGTTTTTTCCTGGGAGGCATTCCGGGGATCCCCCCGGCGGATGTGGTCATTTTAGGGGCCGGAACCGTGGGGAGAAACGCTGCCAGGGTGTTTTTAGGACTCGGAGCCAGGGTACATATGCTGGATAACTCCCTGTCCGTGCTGCGGGAGGTCGAGCGGGAATTTTCGGGACAGATTGACACGCTTGTTTCCTATCCATTCAATATCAAACGCGTTTGCTCTTATGCGAACGTGCTGATTGGATCGATTCTGGTTCCCGGGGCCCCAGCCCCAACAATTGTCACCAGGGAAATGGTCCGCTGCCTACACGCAAGGTCAATCATCATTGATGTCTCCATTGACCAGGGAGGCTGCGTCGAAACCAGCCGTCCCACCAGCCACAGCAATCCCACCTTCCTGGAGGAGGACGTCATCCACTATTGTGTTCCCAACATGACCGGCGTGCTGGGTCGAACCGCAACCCATGCGATGAGCAATGCAACCTGGCCTTTTATCAAGCAAATTGCTGCCTTGGGAGTGGAAAACTCCCTGGCGGAAAACGATGCTTTGAAAAATGGCCTCTACACGCATCAAGGCCAGATCATCAATCGGGTCCTCTCAAACAGCCTGGAAGGGAAGGGGTCAAAATGAGCTGGAAAGAAATCTACCGTCAAAGAATTGCCACCCCTAAAGAGGCGGTCAAAGCGGTCAAATCAAGGGACCGCATCTTTCTTACCGGGAACTGCTCTGTTCCTTCAAAAATCCTCTCTGCATTGGTGGATCGGGCCGAAGAACTGGAGGGAGTGGAAATTTGCCAGGCACTCACCGTTGGATCTGCGGATTATGTCAACCCGGATATGGAGGGGCACCTCCGGGTCAACACGATGTTTATCAGCCACAATACACGGAAAGCGGTCCAGGAAGGAAGAGCGGATTTCACCCCGGTGCTGCTTTCGGAATTCCCCTTGCTGTTCAAGAATAAAATCCTGCCTGTCAATGTGGCTTTTGTACATCTTTCCCCGCCTGATGAACACGGATACTGCAGCTTTGGCGTGGAAGTGGGTTTGAGCAAGAGCCCCGCGGAATCTGCCGATATTATCATCGCAGAAGTCAACGAAAAGATGCCGCGAACGCTGGGAGACTCGTTTATCCATGTCAGCGCCATTGATTATGCTGTCCCGGTGAATTACCCCCTTCCGGAACTGCCAATGGGCGGGGGGGAGCTCTCAGATACCGTTCAGAAAATAGCCGGTTATATCGCTGAATTGATCCCCGATGAAGCGACAATGCAAATGGGCATCGGTGCGATCCCAGATGCTGTGCTAAATCATCTGTATGACAAAAAGGATCTGGGCATCCATACAGAATTATTTTCTGATGGCGTGATTGACCTGGTCGAAGCCGGTGTGCTGACAAATGCCCAAAAAACCCTTCATCCTGGCAAGATTATTGCGGGGTTCATCTTAGGGACAGACCGTCTATACAAGTGGGTTCATAATAATCCCCTGATCGAATTCCTGCGGACCGAATATGTCAATGATCCGTTTACCATTGCCCAGAATGAGAAAATGGTCGCCATTAATTCCGCGATTGAAGTCGACCTGACCGGTCAGATTTGCGCAGACAGTATTGGCACCCGGCTTTACAGCGGGGTTGGGGGCCAGCTTGATTTTATCTATGGCGCATCCCTATCCAAAGGGGGGGTGCCGATTATCGCCCTTCCCAGCACTGCAAAAGACTTCAGCCGGATTGTTCCGACCCTGAAAGAAGGTGCCGGGGTGATCACAACGCGAAACCATGTCCACTATGTAGTGACAGAATATGGGGTTGCTGACCTGTATGGGAAAACAATCCGCGAACGCGCCCAGGCCCTGATCAACATCGCCCATCCACAATTCCGGGATCAGCTCTCCCGGGAGGCAAAAGACCTTTCCTATCTGTAGCTGTGATACCAATCCGGGGCCCTGGAAAGCAGGGGAAGAATTTATTCAAATTTCAGGGGAGGTCCTCCGGGAGCACCTCCTATCATAAGGGGATGATCCATGCAAAGAAGAGCAAAAATTATCGCCACGCTGGGCCCAGCCAGCAATGATACAAATACCATCAAACAGCTTCTGACAGCAGGGATGGATGTTGCCAGGATTAATTTTTCGCACGGCACCCGGGAGGGGCACGCAGAGGTGATCAATCGCCTGCGAAAGGCAGCAGGTGACCTTGATCGACCGATCACCATCATCCAGGACCTGTCCGGCCCGAAAATTCGAACCGGGGAAATGAAAGACGGGCAGGTCAAACTCGTTGAGGGAGCAGAACTCCGGATCACGTCCAAGGATATCCTCGGCACTGAAGAAATCATTTCCGTGTCATATCCTCAGCTGGCTGAGAGCGTTCACAAAGGGGGGTCCATCCTTCTCGATGACGGCCGACTGGAGCTGGAGGTCATTAAGATCGAGGAGGACCAGATCCTGACGAAAGTCCTTGTTGGAGGGATCCTGAAAGCTCACAAAGGGGTCAATCTCCCAGGTGCAGAGCTGGAGCTGAAAGCACTGACCAAAAAGGACATTGCAGATCTTGAATTTGGACTCCAGCACGATGTTGATGTGATCGCACTCTCCTATGTGCGGTCGGCGGAAGATATCGACCGGTTACGCCAGGAAATTACCCGCCTGGATGGTAAGAAATCAAGAATTCCTGTGATTGCCAAGCTGGAACATCCCACAGCCATCGAGAATCTTCATGAGATTATTCACGTCGCGGATGGGGTGATGGTCGCTCGAGGTGATCTGGGAATTGAGATGCCCCCTGAAGAGGTACCCATTGTTCAAAAAAGGATCATCTCAACCGCCAATAAACACCTCTGCTATGTGATCACTGCGACCCAAATGCTGGATTCCATGGTGAATAATCCCCGACCCACCCGGGCCGAGGCCACAGATGTGGCCAATGCCGTGCTGGATGGGAGCGATGCTGTGATGCTTTCCGGAGAAACCGCCATCGGAGAATATCCCGTTAAAACCGTAAAAATGATGGCCTCCATCGTCTGCCAGGGTGAAAGTCATATGGAGGAATGGGGACAATCGCTCCTTCGGGTTTCAGAGGACTTTGTGCAGGATGATGCAGTTGCAATCACCCGGGCCGCCCGAGAATTAGCTCAGGACCGCCCGGTCGCAGCCATCGCAGTGTTTACGACCAGCGGCCGGACTGCCCGATTAATGTCCAAGGCCCGTCCCGAGGTGCCCATTTTAGCATTCACGCCTGTTGAAAAAACCTATCACTACATAGCCATGCTCTGGGGAACCACCCCATACCTGATCCCGCATGCCGATTCCATAGAGGATATGATTTCTCATGTCAATGTCGCGGTTATTGAAGGCACACCCGTCAAACCAGGACAAGAGATCCTTTTAATCGCTGGATTTCCCATTCAGAAAATGGTTCCACCCAATTTTGCATTACTTCACACGATTGAGTCCCGGTAGGTGGATAATTCGGATCAGAACAAATTCCACCAAGAAAGCAGAAGGCCTGCGCACTGAGATCCCCTCCATCATCAGGCTATGAGGAGTGAACTGCTGTGCAAAATCAGCCTTTTCTCAGAGGGATTGACCGACAGAAAGATCTGCCGCTTGAAGCCTATCTGCCAACCTTTCCAGATTCGATTATCACCAACTGGTTGAGGCAGAATCCGCCTGATGGGGGAATGGTGCTGATGCCATTTGGTAGTTCTCCGCAGCTTGCTGTTGAAGCAGCGCAAGCCGGTTACCGGGTTCTCATCCCTGTTAATAATCCCATCACTCACTTTCTCCTGCAGTGGCTCTGCAAACCTGCCACCACAGAGCAATTACGATCCGTCCTTGTCAAACTGAGTTCAACATACAAGGGCAGCGATCGTTTAGAACCCTATATCCTTTCCTTGTATGAAACTGAATGCCCTCATTGTGAAAAACCCATCGCAGCTCAGGCCTTTCTCTGGTCTAAAAGTCCAGCAGCCCCGGTCCAGAAATGGTGCTACTGCGATCAATGTCAGGATTCTGGAGAATACTCAGTCAATGAAAATGACATCCAAAAAGCGCTGACTTACCAGGAGAACAGCCTCTATCATGCACGCGCGCTCACCCGAGTCGCCCCACCCCAGGATCCAGTCCGCGTTCATGCAGAAAAAGCCCTCCAGGTGTATTCACCCCGGACAGTATATGCCCTTTTCACGATCATTAATAAAATCAGCTCTTTAGACCTGACACCATCAGAGCGTTTCTGGCTGGATGGCCTCCTCCTGCATGCTTTCGAAAGCTGCTCATCGCTCAATGATCCCTCTGCAGCAGAAGCGCTTAAACCATCCCGTTTGCCCCAACAGTTCTGGGAAAGAAACGTCTGGCACTCACTCGAAGAAGCGGTCAGTTCCTGGGACCTTGCGGGACCTGAGGTGCCGTTGACAGCCTGGCCTGAGACACCCCCCCGCCAGGGAGGAGTTGCAGCCTTCGCGGGTCGATTCAAGGATCTGATCCCTGTGCTGTCTGGAACAGAAATTGGCGCCGGGATTTTGGTTGTTCCCCGCCCAAATCCAACGTACTGGTCCCTTTCAGCACTTTGGACAGGCTGGTTGTGGGGCCAGGAAGCTGCAGCCCCATTACGGAACATTCTCAGCCTCAGGGATTTTCACTGGACCTGGTACACCCGCGGAGTGGAATCAATCCTGAATGAATTTACCCCTCTGCACACAAAACCCTCCCCTTGTTTTGTCCTTCTTGCAGATGCGGATGAGGATTTTCTTACTGCAGTGTTGATGGCTGGAAACTCAGCAGGTTTTTCCTCAACCAGTATCGCCGTGGATCCGGACCATCAGATGGTCCAGATGGAATGGACTCAGGGGCAGGAGAAAAACCAGAAAATGGATCTCAATCCGCGGGCAGTCTTACGGGATGCAGGGTACCTATTACTCCAGAACAGAGGGGAACCTGCCGCTGGATTGCTGCTGAAAGCAGCGGGGCTGACGGCCTTAGGGAGAGAAAACAGCTTTCCAGACCATTCTACTAGCGATGACGCCAACTTTGACACCGTAAAAACACTGCTGGATGAGACCTATGCCTACCGCCAGGGATTTCTTTACTACCCGGAACTTGACTATTGGTGGCATCAGGAACTGGCTCCTGACCCCGCCCCCCTTGTGGACCGGGTCGAACAGGAGGTAGTCCAGGTCATGCTGGACCAAGAAACCCCCCTTCAGTTAACCACCCTGGAAAACATCATCAACCAGAGCAACCCCGGACTGCTCACTCCCGGTGCGGAAACGATCCGCGTTTGCCTGGATTCCTACGCAGAAAAAATGACTTCACAACCAAACTTGTGGCGGATCAAACCAGGGGAGCAGCCTTCCCATCGCCGCGACGATCTCCGGGAAATCACAGATTTATTAGAAAAAATGGGGGTAGACCTGGGTTTCAGGGTCAAGGAAAAAACTCCTCTGAACGGAGTTCAGGTGCTTACCTGGGCTGAAAGCACAGGGGAGCAGGTTGCATTTTATATTTCTGCATCCGCACTGCTCAATAAGATCCTCCTGTCTGAGCCCCGCAGTCCCCAGCGTTGGATCGTTATCCCAGCAAGCAGAGCCGAATTGATCCTCCACAAACTACGCCAAAATCCCCCCCTTGCAGAATACTTTGATCAAGGTTGGAATTTTCTCAAGTACCGTCATGTGCGGCGGTTGGCTGAAGAAAGCAGCCTGACCAGGGAAAACCTGACTGAAAGGTTAGCCCTCGATCCCCTCACCTCAGATGAGCCCCAACTGCCATTGATATAGCGGGAGTTGTTCCCAAAATCAGGGTGTAGGTGTGCTGCTAGGGGATGGTGTCAAAGACGGGGTTTTAGTCCCGGTTGGGGTGGGGGTCTGAGTGGTCGTCGGGGACTGCGTGTTTGTTGGTGTGGGGGTCAGGGTCGCCGTGGGAGTAAATGTCGCGGTTGGTGTTTCCGTCTCCGTTGGTGTGGGTGTTGGCGTGGGTACCTGTAAATTGATCTGGATCCTTTTTTCGGCGAACCCCCCGTTTGTGCTGGTGGCATACAACCGCAGTGTTACCCAACCTACAGGAAGCTCGCTGATATCCCATGACGTGATCTCTGTCATTTCCGGGATTGGATCCTCGATATCTTCCAGGACTTCCCATTGAACCGGATCTTTCCCTGGACCAAACTCTAATCGGGCTGATTTGAAACCGCTTGTGGCACCCGCTTTTGCAAAAATCTTTAGTGGACTGGAAACCACCTCATCATCCTGACGTGGTGAGGCAAACCCCAGCTCTGGCCTTGGGTCATCATCTGTGCAGATGTCATCTTTGACAATGTAGGCTTTCCTTGAAAAGCCGTTTTCTTCCGCCCAGTCTTTTCCTTCTGAGGTGTTGCGAATCCACTTTCTGGCCCAGCGATCATCTACTTTGACCCCGAGCTTATCTTCTGTGTATTCAGAGCACTCCGGGGAAGCGACCTTGTTTGTCCAGGTATCCACCCGAACATCCTGCCAGAGATCTTCTTCTGCTGGAAGCGGCGGCTGATCTGCAGCAAAGAATTCGCTGCGCTGATTGGGGCAGTACTGGGAGGGAACAGTGCCTGAGACCGTGCAGATCACCCTTTCAACGATCCCGGCAGGCCGTACGAAGTTGGAAGGATTTCCTCCTGTTAATTGCTGAATCCCTACCTGCATAAATTCGGCCCAGATGGGGGCAGCACCGGTTAACCCGCTGGTATTCTGCATCGGAGTGTAATCCGCATTCCCAACCCAAACACCCACAGCCAATTCAGGAGTATATCCCAGGGTCCAGTTATCCCGAAAATCGTTGGTGGTTCCAGTCTTTGCCGCTGCCCTGAAAGGAAGCTTGAGGACAGAATTCGGGCCGAAAGCTGGAGTGCGAGCCTGGTTGTCCGAGAGAATGGAGGAAATCAGGTAAGCATGCTCTGGTCGGATCAGCTGCTCTCCAGGAGGCTGCTGATATTCATACACCTGGTTTCCCAGGAAATCTTCTATTCGAGTAATCGCTACCGGCGGCACCTGTCTCCCCCCATTTGCATAGGTTGCGTACACTCCGGTCAGCTCCAGCAAAGTAACCTCGCCTCCCCCCAGGGTTAGCGAAAGTCCATACTGGTCGCTTTCCAGGGTTGTAATCCCAAGGCGCTGAGCAAAAGGAATCAAACCATCTTCCCCCGGGGTATCCGGGTCATCATATATCCCGATGTAGTCTAACGCTTTGACTGCAGGAACATTGTATGAATTTGCCAGCGCAGCGCGCACAGTAACGGGTCCATGGAACCGGTCATCATAATTCACCGGGATGTAGGGGTCCCTGGGATCATTTGGATCCCCGGAAGGTGGGAATTCAGAGGGAACATCCCAAATTAAAGTTGCCGGCGTCCAATCCTGCTCGAAAGCGGCAGTATAAGTCAGCGGCTTGATTGAGGACCCAGGCTGACGCGGTCTGACCGCCATATTTATCTGACCCTGGATATTTTCATTCTCATAATCCGCTGATCCAACCATCGCGAGGATTTCACCGGTCGCAGGGCGGATCGCAACCAAGGCCCCACTAGAGACATTTTTATTTTTTAATACATCCACCTGTTCGCGTATAATTTGCTGGGCCTGATCCTGTAATCCGGGGTCCAGGGTGGTGTGCACGGTAAAGCCGGAGCGATAGATCGTTTGAGGATCATACAAATCCTCCAGCAGGGAACGGATGTATACAACCCAGTGAGGATATCTCAATTCAATGAAGGGATCCTCAAAGGTATAATCTTTGATCTCCTCAGCCGCAGCGGTGGCTTCCCCCACGTCAACGCAGATCTTCTGCTGATTATTGCTCACATAGATGCAGCCCTGCTCCTGACTGGTCTGGTACATCAGCACCAGCACAGTCTCATGCCTTCTCAAGGTGATCTCACGGTTGGAGTAGATATCATACACCGCCGGGAGCTGAGGCAAACCAGCTAAAAAGGAGGCCTGACCCAGGGTAAGATTTTTTGCCGAGGTATCAAAGTATGTTTGGGCCGCTGCCTCAACACCATACGCATGATTGCCAAAATAGATCTCATTCAGGTACAATTCCAAAATTTCATCTTTGGTGTATCTTCGAGTGATTTCTGCTGCCAGAATGGCTTCTTTTAATTTTCGCGTGTAGGTCTGCCTTGATCGCTCTTCTGGATTCAGCAGAAGCATCCTGGTTACCTGCTGCGTAATCGTTGAGGCCCCGGAAACGATCTCATCACTGACCAGATTGTAGTAAAAGGATCTGGCGATGGCAAAGACATCGTAGCCTGGATGGCTGTAGAAGTTGGCATCTTCCGTAGCAATCGTCGCAGCGATCAAGAAAGGGGAGATTTCCTCGAGGGGAACATAGGTTCTTCGCCCGGCATTCGGATCCAAAATCTCATAGAGGACATTGCCTTCTCGATCCAGAATACGGGTGGTTTCAAACTGTGCGGCCTGCTGCCGAAGGTCTTCCACTTCAGGAAGTGTTGCGGCAATTTGATAGTAAAAATAAATGCCAACCGAACTGACCACCAAGGCTAAGACAATCCCGGTGATCAGGGCAATCAACCCCATCTGGAGCATACAGCTCCATCCCTGCCCTCCCTTCCAGCTTCCAGGGCCGGATGATTTCCACCAGTGGATGACTTTCTTCCAGCCTTTTGGGGGCGGTTTCTGAAGGGAAGCCCGCGCCTTGGCTGTTTGAGATCGGGTTGATTGGGTGCGGGTTGAATATCCCCTGGAGGGGGTTTCATCCATCCGGTGAGGAAGGGGCATGCCCCGTGTGTCGAGCGCAGGAGGTGGTGTGTGGGGAGTATCTCCAAGAGGAGGAGGAGGGGTTTCTTCTGGGGGCCGCTCTGGCGGATCCGCGGAACCCGGAATGCCGGCGTTATGCTGCCGGGTCACCTGGCCGCCTAATTCCACAGTCTTCCGGTACCCATCCAGAGTACCATCCATTGCTTCGGTTTCCTGATCCTCAATCGGATGCTCAGTTCTTTCCGATTCCTCAGGGAAGAGCGGTTCCTGCTCCTTTTTCCCCGAGCTGCTCTTCAGATCCCGAAACCGTCCTGGCAATGCTTGGGAATCTTCATCCTGCTGGTTTTTCTTGTCCTCTGCTGTCATAAGCTTATGTCACTACGCAGATCCTTCATTTTTTAGTCCAGAAGAGCGGTGATGATTTTCTTGGGGTATTCTAGCACAAAGTCCCCGTTTAGGCGGTATTCGGTTTCTCCTGAAGCGAAATGTCCTGGCGATGGGAATCCTCTGAAAACAGGACCTCTCCAGCGATTTGACCTTCCAGCCATCCCCCATTAAAATGCAAGATATGCGCCAGGATCTCTGGAATATTCCCCTCCCGAAAACCTGCATCATCGGGGCTGATCTCCGCTTGACAAAGATGGAATCAGGACCATATTTTTTCTGGGAAATCCGAAATGGATGGGATGAATTCAAAGCCTTATCCCTCCATACTGATCTGGGAGCCCCGGAGAGATTGGCTGCCCTCTACCCGGTGTACTCCTCCGGACATCGACAGGCGCAGCAGCCCGCTGATTTTCCTCAACCCCCGGTGCTTAAGAGAATTACCCCAAATTTCCTTGCTTATGATTTCTCTCCTCTCCCTGATTTGAAAGTTCAGGTAAATCATATCATCAGCCATCCCCAGGGAATCTGCACCCGTTATACCTATACGAATTTATCAGCCAGGGAAATGAACTTTCAGTGTCAGCTGGTGGGAATCAGTGCTCGCCCGGGAAAGAGAATTCCCTTTGAGGTTGAAAAACACCAGGGTAGAAATCTCCTGGTCGCTGATCTGCAGGGGAAATTCATGGTCGTCTTTCTGGATGGTGGGTCTGAGGCAGGTATCAATCCATCAGGTTCCTTGCGCACCCAATTTTTCCTGGTGCCCGGAGAGACCAGGCAGCAGCATTGGATCACCATCACGGACCAGGATCCAGATGCTGCAGTGGACCTGGTTTTTTCGCAAACAGCTCTGGACTGGAATGCTGAAAAAAGCCGGATTGCTGTGCTTGAAGAAAGCCGGTTCCGAATAAAAACAGGAAATCCATCCTGGGACTTTACGATCGCGCTCAGTCAAAAAGAGGCCCTGCTTCATACCTTCCAGATCCAGGCAGAAAATCACCCCACGGCAGAAGCTGAGAACGAAAAAACATCAGCTTCCCCCCCAGTTTTACAAAGAAACAAGCCGCTCTCCCCCCTGATGGCTCTTCATTTGCTCGATGCAGCTGCCGCAGCTAATCAAGATACCATTCATGAAATTCTTGAGCGGGTTTTTTCAGATCTCTCACATGATCCGGCAAAATCAGATCAGGGCCAAAGCGTTTTGCAGCCGCTTACCTCTGTTCTTTTATGGCAGGCCTATAGCATTGTTAGTTACCCGGGGTGGATCAAAAAACTTCTTCCCAGGGTGAAAGAAAACATTTCCAGGTGGTTTTCCGGCACGCACGATCAAGATTGTGATGGTATTCCTGAATGGTCCCACCCATCTCAATTCGAGCTGCTTGAACGGCGCATGGTTACCGAAACACATCAGCGGTCCCTCTTCCCGAGCATCACAACCATTGAGGATCCCACCCTGGCAGCCCTCCTGGCCCGCGACCTCGAAAGCACCCTGAAAATGACTGAACTGCTCCACGAGGATGCAGACCCTGGACTCGTGGAAAAAAAACAGCGCATAAGTGACTTTCTCAATCGTTCCTGGAATGAAGAAAGGGGCTGTTTTCTGGCCAGGGATTACCTATCACATAGGACACAAGCCGGAGAACTGCTCCTCGCGGGAACCGGTCCCGGGATTCACATTGTCAGATCCGCCCTTGCAGATCTTTCCCGGATCACATTCAGAATCACATCTGAGCTGAACTGCCCCTCCTCAGCCAAGATCATCCTCCACGGCATAGGCGCAGATGGTCAGTACTGGATCGAGGAAATCACCGCAGCGCAGTGGCTCTGGATCGGGAAAGTAGGATTTACCACCAGCAGCAGACTCTATTCTCAGGTGAATTACGCGGCAGCTGAAGGAATTGGCCAGCAGGATTCCCTGACCATCTATCAAGGAACCCATATATTTCAGGACGTTGGGGAGCTGCTGCCGCTTTGGGGCTGGAAATTACAAAAGCAGCAGCAGAAAATATTTAAGAAGATATATTATTCCCACCCGGATAGCTGCTGGACTTCATCCGGTTTTCAAACAGGAACAGATCCAGCGCTCCAAAGCGTTCAAATGATCTATAACCGGCTGATCGGGGAAGGTTTATGGAGCAATGGACTGCATCAAGAGGCTGCTGATTTATTTCAACGGCTGCTGGATCTGATCTCCGATCAGGTGGTCCATCAGGGGATATTTTTCTCCCGATATGACCTGCAAACAGGACGCCCTCATGGTAGAAGGAGTACCATTTCGGGATTGCTTCCAATCAGATTATTCCTGCAAATGCTGGGGGTGAAGATCCATAATCAGCAAGTCACAATTGAAGGGAAGCACGCTTTCCCAATGCCGATTTCCCTTGCCTATCGGGGGGTATCCATCATTCGTGAGAAAAGCAGGACAATCATCCATATCCCGGGTGAGGAGGACCGGATACTCCCCGGCTCAATCTCCCCCCCTGTCCGCCTCCGGTGATTTGTCTTCAGCGAACTTTTCCACGCTGTATCTCTCCACTTTCATCAGATGGGTTCGCCAAAATCCTGGTGAAAGCCCCATCTTCATACACAGGCGGTCTAAAAATTCCCCGGGGTCCGGCAGCTGGTTCCATACCTGCGGCAAAAAAGTCGCTTTGCGGAGATTGTACGTGAGCACCACCCCGTCCTCGTAGGGTTCCAGCAGCGTGGCCAGCTGTTCAGGATCTTTATAATCGAGAGGTTTTGGGGGGGTCAATCGTGAAATCTCAATCCGCAGCTCTGGTAATTCTTCCGCTGTCACAGGAGGAAATCGATAATCATTGACAGCCGCAGCGGCTGCCCGATCACATACCTCCTGGATCAAGGGCCGGGTTGCCTGCAAGGAACCAACACATCCCCGGAGCTGTTCCCCTCTTTTTAGCGTGATAAAACATGCCCCCTTCTCCTGAAGTCGGGGAGGATAATCCTTCGCAGCGGGACGGAGAAGCTCCCCATCCAGCACACGGGACCGGATTGCTTCCCGGGCCGCATCCAACAACAGTTTCCTTTCAGCAGAAGATAGTAGTTCTGTCATTTTCCTCAATCACACCTCATCCCAGTCAGCCATCAACCTTTTCCAGGAGAGAATTTTTGAGCCTATCTCGGCCTCTTTCCCACATAAATATCACTATAATCGAACAAAATTCCAGCAAAACTGTCTTGATATTTCTAGCTATCAACCCTGTCAGGTTGTGTCTCTATACGAAAAATAGTGTAAAATAAGATGACTGCAGATCATACACCAGCTGATTTTATTATACCGAAATGGACCGTAAGACAGCCACGATAAATCAAAGAAATCAACCATCCCTTTTTACCCAGACAGTAAAAGGGATCCTGATGGCTTCCTTTGTTTCGATCATCTCCGCAACATTATTCACTTCCCTCCCTGCTTCCGGCATCCATGTTGGGAAGTCCGCCTTTGACAGCGAGGCTTCTGGGTTAAATAATCTGCAGACCCCCACCCCGGAAATTGATCTGCATGTTGGGCTTGTGGTTGGCCACTGGGGTCATGATATCGGGGCGATCTGCCCGGAAAGCCTCGGGGGTCACCGAGAGGTGGATATCAACTATACCATTGCTGACCTCACCCGCCAGTATCTCCAAGCTGAGGGGGTAGAAGTAGACCTGTTAAAAGAATTTGATGACGCCCTCGAAGGATATGAAGGATCAGCATTGATCTCAATCCATGCCGACACCTGTGATTATATCCCGGAAGAAGGAACCGGCTTCAAGATAGCCGAGGCTGTGGACAATAAACGGCCAGAACAGGCTGCCCGCTTGATGGCCTGTTTGAAAAACCGGTACGGCAATCTCACAGGGTTGCGGTACGATCATCGCATCACCCCGGACATGACCAGCTATCATGCCTTCAGCGAAGTGGATCCAAATACCCCAGCGGTCATCATCGAAACAGGGTATATGAACCAGGATCGTGAACTGCTGACCCAGCAGCCCTCCCTGGTTGCCCAGGGGGTAACCGAGGGAATCATGTGTTATTTGAAACGGGAGAAAATCACTCAGGACTGAGACGTATGTCCTCGCCTCTGCCCACCCCAGTTAATAAGATCCTGCTTGAGGCAAAACACTACATGCAGCAAGGGGATCTTCAGCCTGCCCGCCGCTTGATTTGGCGGGCGGTTGACCTTGCCCCCGATCGTGAGGAGCCCTGGCTGTATCTGGCTTCGATTTCCTCCCCGGAAGCAAGTATTATCTATCTCAGAAAAGCCCTGAAGGTAAATCCAAACAGCGACCAGGCACGAAAAGGGATGCATTGGGCTGTTAACCGCCTGAGAAAACAGCAGCAAGATCAATCCAACCAACGGACTCCCCTCCCTGTCCGGATCGCGGATCAGCCATTTCTAATTCGCAGCGCGCTCTCCCTGCCTGGATCGATTGTATTTATCGCGGTTCTCCT
>CAZUMA010000025.1:0-50536 GCA_964621835.1 uncultured Anaerolineales bacterium
GGTGAATTGACAAAATTAAACCCCCGTAGTACACTATTTGCCGTCCCGGCGAGGTAGCTCAGTGGTAGAGCAGGGGACTCATAAGCCCTTGGCCGTCGGTTCAATCCCGACCCTCGCCACTTATTCAAGATTATAAAGGATAATGACACACTCCCAGGAGTGTGTCTTTGTGTTTAAGCGAACCAAGCAGCAGGGATTTATTCAAAAACAATTGAGGAAAAAGACCATTCTCCCTGGATTGCTTGATACCGGGACTAGAGTCCTAAAGACCTTGCTGTGGATCTACATGATATAAACTACAATAAAACCGAATAATGGATATCCGAAATAAAACCACTTAGAAAGGATGTGTCTGTGGTAAAAGAAAACAAAGCTGACGTTGTAAACAAATACCTGGACCTGATGGATTCTCAACGAGATAAGATGATTGCAAATTTGGAGGGAATCAGTCAGGTACAGCTTTGGCAGCAACCAACACCCGGAGAATGGAGTATTGGAGAGATCCTGCACCATAATATTCTGCTGATCCGAAGCACGTTTCCCTTTGTCAAATTTGCCTGGCGCTGGTTTGGATGGGTGGGCCAACTTCTGAAAAATACATCCTATAAGAGGGAAATCGAAGATCCATATCGCAGGCAAAGTTTTCCTCACTGGGTTGGTTTTTTATGGACACCCAAGTACTCAGAAAAAAATCCCGTATCTTTTTCAACGTTGCTTGAAGAAACACGGCAAGTCCATCAGGAAGTACGTGCATTTTATGAAGGAAAAGATGAAGCTCTGCTGGGCCATGTTTACCTTTTTGACCCCCTGTTTGGTTTTATCAATCTTATTGTAACGCTTCAGATCGGTGTATTTCACGACCAACTGCACTATGATGATGTGATAAAGCAGTGGCAAGCATTCCGTGAATGAACGGATCCACAGCAAACCAAGGAGCTGCCTTTTCTGGATGATTTCGTGTGTAATTGGGAAGCCCATGGATGGGCAGCCATCTAACGCGTATGTGTGCATCATTGATACGGCTTCGATAAATTCAATACTGGAAAACGTGCAGTAGGCGGGTGGGAAAGTGATGGTTGAGAAGATGCCCATTCCTGACATGGGATGGTCGGCATATTGCAAAGAACCTGTTGGCAATATATTTGGCCTGATGGATCGGGACCAAAACGCGAAATAATTCTTATGAAAATTGAGGGAAGGAGTGATTTCTACCCCTTTCAACAAGGGGCAGATGATGTTTGCTTCGAAACCCGACACGTTAAATTGTGTTATCTTGGTTA
Organism: uncultured Anaerolineales bacterium; assembly: GCA_964621835.1. Taxonomy (GTDB): domain Bacteria; phylum Chloroflexota; class Anaerolineae; order Anaerolineales; family UBA11858; genus B10-G9. The sequence continues at coordinate 1,281 of CAZUMA010000025.1, forward strand.
ATCCATACGAGGAGTTGGATAATTGGAAGACAAAGTAAAGCACCCCAGTTGGGTTAAATGGCATAAAAACCACACCACACGCCATAGCTGGGGGGAATTGACGACCAATCTTAATCATAGCAATCATCAGCACTTGATCGGAGGTTAAATCCCAACCCTTGCCAGACCGTTTTACTCCCGAAATGACATAATCAGTACAGATCTCATAACTCTGCAGAAGGCCACCCTTATTCATTCACCGGGACCTACCAGGGACCCAATTTCCCCTCCAGCCATTCCACATTGGAATACAGCCCAAATCCCTGGCGAAAAATAAAATAGAAAAATGTACTCATGGCCTGATCTAGGAAAGTACTCCATCTAAACCTACCCAAAAACAGCTGTCGGAGATCCACTAACAGCCTAATTATGCAAAAGACCTGGATCAATGAAATCCAGATATAAACATAATCCAGTTGATATTCAACCTACTTTTGCAGAGGTTTTTTCCTATACTATAAAACCATTTGAGCACCGATGGATTGAGGCAGATGTCAAATCAGCTGCCATAGGTACGCTTCAAGTATTCCAAACAAATACACATTGAGAGGAAAGGATCAGGGGTAAAACCTAACCTAGCTATCACCGCTATTTAACGGTTTGTAGGTCTCAATAATTTTGCGATCCAGTCTTGGAGAAGAAAATGAAAAAACATTGGGTAGTCAAAGAAGAACCCATGGCGGGCTATACATTAACCAATATTTTTCGGCTTCTATGGCAGAATAAATTTCGGATTCATGTGAAATACATCCCACGATTCTTGTACGGGATTATTGTGAGCACTCTTTTTCTTCCCCTGAGGATTCGTGAGACTTTAATGACTGAGAAAAGGATCCAAAGTATACAACCAGAACATGAGCCGGTCTTCATTATTGGCTATTATCGCTCAGGTACAACCTATCTTATTACCCTATTTTCCAAAGATAAAAACCGGGGGTACGTGTCAAATATTGAAGCATATCTGCCGACCACGTTTCTTGGTTCCCCAAAAATCACTCACTGGATCATCTCAGCATCTTTGCCTGAACAACGCCCAATGGATAATGTCATCATGACACCAGAGGAGCCAACCGAGGATGAGTACTCGATTGGGGCCTATGAGAAATACAGTATCTATCATGGTTTTGTCTTTCCAAGGAATTTTAAGCTGTATTCCCGATACAATTCCTTTGATGGTTTGCCAAAAGACTTAGAAAACTGGAAAAAAAGATGGAGCTGGTTCCATAAAAAAATGACCTGTAAGTATGAGGGAAAACAGATTGTATATAAAAATCCGACCGCAACGTTCCGAATTCGCCATATTTTAAAGATGTATCCCAACGCAAAATTTATTCATATTTACCGAAACCCATATCATGTCTTCTCATCCAATGTAAAGTTCCACAATGAGGTTTTTGAAATTTACGCGCTGCAAACCTGGGATGAAGAAGAGATGCAGGAAACCATCTTAGAAAACTACCGGGAAATGTATCAGAAATTCAACCAGGACAGAGATCTAATTCCCGATAACAATATCATCGATATTAAATATGAAGATTTCATCCGTACACCCATCCAGCATATGGAAAAAATCTACGCGACCTTGGAATTAGAAGGATATCAAGCCGCAAAACCAAATTTCCATGATTATGCGAAAACCCAAAAGGATTATCAAGCCAACCAGCATGTTGTAGGTTCCCGGTACATCACGAAAGTAAACACATACTGGGGACACATTGTTGATCAATTGGGGTATCAAAGACTTGATCCTGCAGAAGCGCCCTCGGAAAGCAAGGTCTTGATTCCCCGCAGCGTATAAAATCAAAGCCGTTCCAAAGAAGAACCATGAGAACCCGAAAGAGCAGAGGATGGTTAGATCCAAACATATCCCAATATCGATTACCAAAGGCATATCTACCATAAAGAAGGTTATTGATGGGGATTTAAACCCTCATTCAGCCAGGTTAGGCTTAGGGCCTTTGCCGTCGATTCAATCCCGACCCTCGCCAGTTAGTAAGCATGATAAAGGGGGGAATACCCAATCTTTTGAGTGTGTGCTTAGTTTAAAGCTTTCCGATATTCAGGGGATTCAATCAAAAACACTGGTAGATGACGATCTAAAAGCCCAGGTGGAAATTTTCCTGATCAATCGCAAGACCCGTTGGGGAAAAGTGCAGGAATAAACCATTTCAGTTGAGGAGTTTATTTTGGCCTGTTAGTTTTTGGTTCCCTAATAACAAAGAAGTACGGGAAATTAACCAGGGCAACAAAAGGGAATCTTCACAATTTCAAGAAAACAAACTGCATAATGGGTGAACCAATTTTCACCTTTTAGGTATTAACTTCTTATACCCGAAGCAGTTCTGGTTCCCACCACCCAGTATCAGCCAGTTGGACCGCCGTAAAGATATGGTTTGAGAATAGTGATATTCTCCTTCATATTTTAAAAAAGGCGATCCTCACCTGGAGATGCCTGCCGGCTTTTTCCAGTAGCAGAAACATTAAACTGAGGGGTCGGATAGCTTCGACCCCTTTTCGGTTCTTTGGGAAACCAGATCATGAGAGTATAAGTCCTCTAATTAGCGTTGTCCTTCCCGCATGTTTTGTGCATTTAGCTAATCAACTGCAGGTGTGGTGAAAAGAATTGAATGATTTCAGACATTAAAAAGATCACATCATCAATCACTGGAAGCGATGCGGAGTTATGCATTTTCACTATCAGTAGATGTAATCTCGGGGTATGCGATATTCGCTTTGTTGTTTTCAGTTCTTCAAGCAATATTAGCCAACTGAATTCCGAGAAAACCCTTCATGCTTGGTTTAAATCAGGCCTTGAATTATCTCATAAAACCAGGGACTAGCTAACCCTATCTTGAATCGCAACTACTTCCAAACCAAGATCATCCTGCAGTTCTGAACAGACCTCATCATACATTTCTTGCCATCCTGGCAGGGGGATAATTTTTTCAAGATCATACACCTCATCAAAGGGTTTGCCGATTGGCTTATTCGGTTGATTGTCCTGATATTTTTCAACCAGTATGGCAACCAGTTGATTTGCCTCTTTGCGCGATAAACCCGCTGAGGCTTTAGCTGCCTGTGCTAAGAAACGCGATTCCAAACCACTTACATGGGACTCATTATTCCCCATGGCTGAATGGACTCCGGACGCATAAGAAATGCCTGATGCAACAGATGCTATGGCATGTGCGGCAACCTCATAAAGAATATCTTTTGTCCCTGGCCCGCCAACAGGCCTGACAAAATTCGCCACCAATAAGTTTGTATTTCTGCTTAAAGCCTGAAATGCCAATGATTGAGGTGCGAACATTTTAGGATGGGTGTTACAGGCTAATGTTGGATGGCTTGGTCCTGTATTCATCGTGGTCACTCCATAACAGGCCCTCATTAGGAGAAGTCCGGCCACACTGGCAACGGCAATCCCTGCCGGTCCCCCTGCATACCCACCCAGAATTGGATTATAAAATCCGTGGGATACCACGCCAGTACGGGCATATTGAACAGCTTTAGTCAACTCCGAGTAAGGAATCTTGAGTTCACTCACCATGGCAATATGGTGCCAATCAGTGGCACGAAATCCTCCTCTGGTATGGGTTGCCAGTTCCCCCAGACCAGTAGGAGAATTTTCAGCGCACCCTATCGCCAGACCCGGTCGGCCAGCTTGACGGATTGCCTCGAATGAGAGGTCCACTTCCTGCCAGCAAGCCACTACTTCCCAGGGGGATCCTGCCCGAACAGCCCTGCCATGCGTTGTAAGCAAGGAAGCATTATCAATTACATCAATGATTTTTTCCTGGGCGATACTGATCATTACCGGCAGGAATAAATCCTCCGGAACGGGTATTCCCATTGCTCCGGATGCAATCGGTACATCGGAAGTATCATCAGGCATTCTTTTATTAATAACCGCCTGATCATCTCCCATCCCTAGAGTAACCTGACCGGGAAAATAATCCAAAGCCCACTGTAATTCCTCAGGCTCCCAGATCATCCTGCGGTGCGAATCAAGACAACACACACCTGAATGCAGCGCCAATTCCAAACCAGCATCAAAAACACGGTCCGCTAAGTAATCATCATGTGGTACAAAAACTCGATCACCCCATGAGATGTCATATTTGGAGATTAGTTCTTTGATTTTTTTCTGGATGAAGACTTGATCAAAATCCCCGGAATCGATATAAGGTCCGGTCTCAGCTTTATCCAGGACTGACAGCAGGTAGTTATAGAACTTCTCGTCGGTTTGCGTATCATTCTCACCCATTGATCAATCCTTTGCAGATCCGTACTGCTGCCGGAGCTGAATTCCCAAAACCATCTGCTCCCATTTCCTTGGCAAAAGGCTCGGTGGGAGATGCCCCGCCAATGATTACTTTGAACTTTCCCCGGATTCCCTTACTTTCAAGCAGACTGGTGACATCCTTCATGTACGGCAAACAGGTTGTCAATAAGGATGACAATCCAATAATATCTACGCCTTCTTTTTCCGCAGATTCAATAATTTCTAGAGGCGGCACATCAGTACCCAGGTCGATGATATCGAATCCATTTACTTTGAGCATCAGACTGACCATATTCTTCCCAATATCATGAATATCCCCTTTAACGGTTGCCAATAACACCTTGCCAAGTGTATTTGTCTGGGTCAATTCACTGCCAGCCTGGACCAATCGCTGTATTTCCGGTTCCAATACCCGCTGATTGACTTCCCTGACTATCTCCCCTGCCTGGGTCATTTCGGGCAGATAGATCTCCAGGTTTTCGAACAGATTCCCAATCTCGCTTAATGCGGGGTTGATGCACTCTTCAAAGAAGGTCACTGGTAAAATCTGCTTGTTGATCACCTTACGCGATAAATCAACTGCCTGATCTGTATCGCCATCTATCAAGCATTTCAAGAAGTTTTCCCTGGCAACTAACCAATCAATTGTCGGCATAAAGTCGAATCCTTTTTCTTGCTGTTCAATCTCTTCAGTATGTGCTTATTCCCGGAAATATGGTATGGCTAATGATTTTGGCATCGCCGATCTGGCCCGGTTTGTCATCATCACAACCACTGCCAGGATATAGGGAAATGCCAAGAGGATTTGATGGGGAATCTGGATACCTACCCCCTGCACCTGCAGCTGAACCGCATCTAGAAAAGCAAAGAATAGTGCGGCCAGCATTATGCGGGTAGGTTTCCAGTTCCCTGCAATGACAATGACTATCGCTAACCAACCTCGTCCGGCAGTAATCTCCTGAATGAACAAACCGGTGGAACCTAGCGTAATGAATGCCCCGCCTATCCCGGACATCATGCCGCCAAACAGCACAGCTGCATACTGATAACCTGTGACATTCAAGCCCTTCATATCCGCTGCCCTGGGATTTTCCCCAATACTGCGAATGATCAACCCAATATTCGTTCGGTAGAGCAGGAACCAGATCAGGGGTACTATCAGGAAAGCAATATAGGTCAAGGATCTTTGGGTGAATATAATCTCTCCCAAGAAAGGCACCTTCGATAATCCCGGAATCATGACCTCTGGAAAAGGGTCGATGATCGGTTTACTGCCAGCTCCAACTTCCTTGTATACTGCCCGAAACAGGAACAGTGTGATGCCTGATGCAAAGAGATTCAGCGCCATCCCGATCACAAATTGGTCCAATTTTAGGGATGAAGCCATAAAGGCGATGATCAAACTCAACGCCATCCCTGCGAGCGCCGAAGCCAGTAATCCCAGGTATAAGGATCCGGTTTTATGGGCTGTCAAGAATCCAAAGAAGGCACCTACGAGCATGGTTCCCTCAACCCCCATGTTCCAGATCCCAGCGCTTTCTGCAACCAGCTCTCCCATGGCAGCCAGCAACAAAGGCGTAGCAATCCTAATCGTCGCTGTCAACACACTGATGATGATAGACATCTTAATTAACTTAATTATCATCAGATATTCTCCAAATACGGTATCGTGCTAATACTTGAGCGCTCAGCAGGAACAACAAGAAAACTGCCTGGATTGCGTTCGCAAGAGCAGTTGGTACCTGGGTGACAATCTGCATCTGGATAGCACCTTGGTTGAGTGCTCCAAAAAACAATGCTACCGGCAGGACAAGGATGGGGTTCAAGTTCGCCAGCATCGCTACCAGCATTCCCGTAAAACCATACCCCGGTGAAATATTCAACCTGAGCCGGTGTTGAACCCCAAACAACTCCCCTGCTCCAGCCAGACCGGCAAGTCCTCCACTGATTACCATCACAATCAGGATTAGCTTTGGAATATTGGTCCCCTTAAACCGTGAAGCAACAGGGTTTGAACCCAAGGCACGTATCTCATAACCAAGCGGTGTCCGCCTGACCAGGATATAAATCCAGATTGTTACCAAAATCCCAATCAGAAATCCGATATGCAGTCGTGTTTCTGAAATGATCTGGGGGTACCAAAACGCTTCAGGTAATTTGGCGGATTGCTGATAATAGGAACCGGGTTCCCTCCATGGTCCAGATCCGGACAACATGAATGAGAGCAAATAGGCGGCAATATAATTGGACATGACGGTGCTGATGATAATATCCACGTTGAAAGTATTGCGCAATAAACCAGGAACAAGACCCCAAAAAGCACCTCCAAAAAATCCAAAAGCGATCACGATCAGAATGAAAGGGATTGTTGGCATCCAATCAAATAGGGAGTAACCCCAATAGGCGGCCATCGCACCTGCTATCAGCTGTCCCTCAATCCCAATATTCCAGATGTAAGCTTTGAAGGCGATCGTTGCCGATAATCCCGTCAGGATCAGAGGTGCAGACTTTACCAGGGTATCTACAATGGCTCGCTTACTGCCAAAGGAACCCTGAAATAAAGCTGTTGCCGCCTCACCGATATTCGCCCCAGCAATACGAATCAATATCGCCGTTACCAGAAACGCTCCTAACAAGGCAATCACAATGGCCAGCAGCTGGCCTACCAAACCAGTCTCTCTTCGCTTCCCAATTTGAAAGCCGAGTAACCCCGGATTATTAATCATCTAAATTACCTTCTATTGCCATCTATACCAGCCATCAACATGCCAATCGTTTGGAGATCAACCTCATCGGTGTTGAATATCCCTGTGATTTGACCTCCATAAATAACAGCGATTCTGTCAGACAAAGTAAAAATTTCCTCAAGATCCTCAGAAAACAGCATGATACCTACCCCTGATTTCCGCTGTTCTAATAGCTTTGAATGTACTTGTTCAATCGCACCCACATCTAGCCCCCGTGTAGGCTGATTGGCGATTAAGCAGATGGGGCTCTGATTTAGTTCTCGGGCCAGAATCACCTTTTGGAGATTACCTCCAGATAGAAGAGAGGTTTTATGTAGTTCGGATGGTGTATCAATATTGAAAAGGGATATTAAATCCCGAGCATAGGAGTTAATTGTCCGGTAATCCAGCAGCGGCCCGGTTTTATACCTTACTTCCCGCTGTTTTCCCAAGATTAAATTCTCAGAAACTGAAAAATCTGAGATCAATCCCTCCTGGATCCGATCCTGGGGAATATGTGCTAGACCCGCCTGCATATTGGCTTTTGGGGAAAGATATGTAATCTCAAAATTATCCAGTGTAATGGAACCTCGTTCTGCAGGTCTCGCGCCGATCAGTACCTCAAATAACTCCTTCTGTCCATTACCTGCGACGCCAGCTATTCCCAGAATCTCAGAGCTGTACACATCAAGGGAAATCCCCCTGGCAGTCATTTGGCCTCGGCTGTTTTTCGCCCATAGCCCAGCAATTTCTAACACTTTCTTCCCCCGCTGGATTGACTGCCTGTCAACGCGAAACACAACATCGCGTCCCACCATCATTCGAGCCAGGTCTTTTTTCGAGATGTCTGTTTTGTCTACCGTGTCAACATATTCTCCTTTTCTGAGAACAGTAATCCGGTCAGCAACATCCAGTACTTCCCGCAGTTTATGGGTGATAAAAATGATAGAGAGCCCATCTTCTGTCATGCGTTTTAATGTGGAAAAAAGCTGATCCGTTTCCTGGGGCGTAAGCACCGCAGTTGGTTCATCCAGGATCAGCAGTTCAGCGCCTAAATACAGCGCCTTGAGAATTTCCACCCACTGTTGCTCTCCCACAGATAGCTGGCTGATCTTTGCTGATAAATCCAGACAAACCCCATATGTTTCACAAAGAGACTGGATCCGAGCTGTAGACTCCTTCAACTCAAGGATCGTACCTGGCTTCTGGCTTCCCAGGATGATGTTCTCAGCCACTGTAAATGAGTCCAGTAAAACAAAATGCTGCTGGACCATACCGATGCCCAGATCAAGGGCATCCCTAGGAGAGTCAATTTCAACCAGACTACCTTTAAAATAGATCTGCCCGGAATCGGGTTTATAAGCTCCATAAATGCATTTTGTCAGGGTGGATTTCCCAGCCCCATTTTCCCCCAGCAAACAATGGATTTCTCCATTCCTGACATCAAAGGAGATATTGTCATTTGCCAGCACACTAGAGAATTTCTTGGTCAGATTGACAACCCTGAGCAAATGTTCTCCTGATGATGCATCTGATGAGTACCTGGAATACTCCCGACTTTTATTCACAGATAACCTTTTACCACGGTGGACTCTGGGAAATTCTCATCCAGAGACCAGAGTCCACCTGATGGTACTATTACTTACCTTAGATTCACATTCCCGTTTTATCAATCAGATACGGGAGGCTCCACATTGAGAGGAACCTCAAAATCCCCAGACATGATCTCAGCTTTTTTATCCAGAACCGTCTCCATGACAATATCCGGAATTTCATCCTCGAAATCATGGAAGGGAGCTAAATCCGATCCACCCTCTGCCATGGAGAACCAAACACCATTCATCGGCGCATCATACGGCTCTCCCTGGGTCTTGTGGTTCCACCATTCATCAATTACCCAGAGGAGCTCAGGATCCCAATAGGCAACATGGCTCGTAACAACAGTCTCTGGCGACAAGAAGTAAGAGTCAATGTAGTTTCCAAAGCAGTAGACCTCATTTTGTTCACAAGCCTCATAAATCTCTCCCAACTGCAAAATCCAATCTGCTCCGGCGGCAGCTTGAGCAGTAGTTGCCTCCATCGCTTTGGCGGGATCGTACCAGCTCTCAATGAAGGTTACCTTGAGTTCTACATCAGGGTTAACCTCTTTCGCCCCAGCCTTGAAAGCATTGATCACATCATTGACATCATCAAATGCAAATGTCCCTACAGCACCAAGAACATCGGTTTCAGTCATCAATCCTGCCAGCATTCCTTCGAGATATGCCGGCTCATGGATTCTTTTATAGACCCAGTAGCCGTTGCCTCCAAGCGCTTCGTTTCCGGACCCGGTGTATACGAACAGGATCTCTGGGTAATCATCTTTGATCTCTGCGATTAAATCAGAAAAGGAGCTGTGTCCCCAGATTATGTCATATTCACCAGATTCAGCGTATCCTCTGATTACCTGGGCTGCATCATCTCCCCACACACCTTCGGTATAATCCAGGCTGATCTCCAAATCGTGAGGCTGCTGCGCCTGAACCCTCTCCACAGATTCAACCCAGGAGAGATCCCATGAGTTCTCCAGGCCAGTCGCCATGACGCCTGCGATTTTTAATTCGGTCGGTGCCTCTGCAGCTGTTTCCTCTTCTTCTTCCTCAGCAGTGGTTTCTTCCTCTTCCGCTTCCTCAACAACAGCTTCTTCCACTACTTCCTCGTCTGCTGGCTCCTCTGCTGCAGGTTCTTCTGCAGCTGGCCCCCCCCCGCAAGATGTCAGCAACACAAGGACTGCAAGCAGTGTGATAAATCGCCAAATATTTTTGTTCCTCATTCTCTTACCTCCTGAAGATTTAATTATCGGAAGTTCATCTCCCTAAAAGCTGAGTAAGTTCTGTTAGTTTCACCTCCTTTTCATCATATCAACTAGAAACGCAATCTAACCACTTATCCTAATGGGATTCCCCATTCTATCGCCTCGCTTTTTATCTCATTGACCAGATCGCTCCATTCCTTTTTTGGAGTGACTGTCTCGACATCATAAACTTCGTTGAAAACCTGCCCGTAAGGTCGTTTGTCAAGCTGATCCGAATAATGATCATAAGCTATCTGGACAATCTCATCGGCCTCTTCACGGGATAATTTAGTCGCTGCCTGGGCAATTTCCGCACTGAAACGAGTTTCAAGCCCAGAACAATGACCGGTATTTGATCCTGTTGCGGACCGGGGACCTAACAGCCGGCTTATGCCTGATATCGTGCTCATTAATGAATATGCAACACACTCGTATAACAATGTCTTTGTGCTTGGTCCACCTACAGGCGAAATTGTTAGATTAGTCATTAAATGGGAATTTCGAGCAATGGCTTGAAAAGCCAAACTGGTGGCTTGCATTACTTCACGACTGGTGTTATTAAATAGAAAAGGGTGGGTAGGAGATGAGCCGTGGCAGCTTGCCATAAAAACCAAACTCAAAGATACCAAACTAGCCGTTACCAATACGGCTGTTCCTTCAACACCTCCCGCCAGACCCCCATATATCGGATTTACATAGGGATCGATAATACCCCCGTGACGTATTGTGTGAGCGATCTTATTTAACATTTGATAATTGATCTTGAGCTCACTAATCATGCCCAGTGTGTGCAGATCAGTCGCGCGGAATCCGCCCCGACTAATCGCAGAGAGTTGGGCAACATCACTGATGCTGATCACAACAATTACACTTGCCAATCCCGGTCTACCTGACTTCTGGAGAACTTCGAGGAGTAAATCCGCCTCTTCCCATCCTGCTAGAACTTCTAAAGGAGACCGGGTTCTGATTTCTCTCCCGTGTGCAGTCGCCAATGATCCGGGGCATACTGTATCAACCAATGGCTCCTTGACATAGCTTTCCATGATGGGTGCAAATAAATCCTCTGGAATTGCCATCCCGATTGGACCCCCTGTGATGATAGGCGGAATTGGATCCTCAATCGTCCGGTTTTTCTCAATACAGGAATCATCACCCTCTCCTAAAACCACTTGGGAGGGTGCATCCTGAAGGATTTTTTCCATTTCTTGCCGACTGAAGGAAATAACACGGTTGGTATCCATGACGTAGATACCACATGATTCCAAGAAATCAATGGCTGCTTCCCATACCCTGTCTGCTAAATCATCATCCAGGTTTATAATATGAGCAGGATCCACCTTTATGTTGTATTTGTTAATGACCCGCTGGATACCCTTTGCAACATGTATCATGTTGAATTGTTCTTCCTCAATAATTGGACCTGTAGTACTGCGGTCAATAATTTCTAAAAATCTGGTAATCTGATCCATAGTTGGCCCTTTTATTCAAGACGTTTGATTAAGTATTTATCCTCAATCACATATCAAGTTAATAAATTGCCAGCGATGCGGACAGCTTCGACGGCATTATCACCGTATCCATCCGCTCCATGAGAGTCTGCCCATTCCTGAGTAACTGGACCGCCACCAACAAGGATCTTAAATCGCTCTTGATAATCTTTGATCTCGCGGACAAACTCAATAACATCAGATACAAACGGTAAGGAGGGCAGCATAAGTGCAGAAATCGCGATGATGTCCGCATCGAACTCTTTCGCTCCTTTCACCACATCTGATGGATTAACATCCACCCCCAAATCCTTGACCTCAAAGCCGTTTACTTCCAGCATGGCCCGAACAATGTTTTTTCCAATATCGTGCAGGTCGCCAGTAATCGTGCAGATCACGATTTTCCCCTTGCTGGTTATTTCACCTTTTGCCTGCAGATGCGGTTTTAGCGCTTGATGGATACTCTTAACCACATTAGCCGACTCGATCATTTCTGGCAGAAATATTTCTAAACGTTCAAATTTCCCTCCAACATTGGCAAGTACAGGTTCTATGCACTCTAAATAGATATTCAGTTGATCTACTCCACTATCCACCAGCTGCAGGGCAATGGAGGTTCCAGCTTCTTGATCTCCCCCCCGGATAGAAGACTCAAGTTCACTATAATCAGTACCCGCCATAAGATTCTCTTTGCTTATTATCAATTGAAAATTGTCTATGGTTGAAGAAGCTGCTTGCACAAATCTACAGCCCCGGCTGCATCTTTAGCATAGCCATCTGCTCCGATCTCATCAGCCCAACTCTGGTCCACACAACCACCCCCAACGATGATCTTATAATCGTCACGCTCGCCAACTTCATTGAAGAGATTGATCGTGCTCCGTGTCGCAGGTCGGGTTGTGGTCATCAAGGATGACATGGCAACAATATCGGCGTTCGCTTTACGGGCAGCTTCAAGAAATGCGCTTGGCGCACTGTCCCGGCCGATGTCGATCACTTCGAAGCCGTGCGAGCTTAATAAGGTATTGACGATATTCTTTCCGATATCATGAACATCGTTTTCAACAGTGCCCAGGATCACCACTCCCAGCCTGGCAGTCTCTTTCCCTGAGGCAGCGATCGCATTTTCCAGAATACTTGTCGCCGCTTGAGCCGCCTCTCCTGCGGCCATTAATTCCGGTAGAAAGATCTGGAAGGATTGGAACTTCTCGCCAACCTCGGTCAATGTCGGAACAAGAACTTGCTGGATGATCTGCAGCGGATCGGCATCCCCCGCCACCAGTTTATCAGCCATGGATTCCGCATCCTCGGTGACACCCGCATTGACTGCTTTCCTCAATTGTTCTTGCATGTCTGTCAGATTAGCCATTTTTGATCCTTCTCCACGCATCCATCTTCAATCCCATATCGTCCAAAGCATCTCGCACCTGGTGATAACAATCCAGCCATTCTTCAAGGGGTTCTAAAGTCTCCGTGTTGTAAACTTCCGGAAAAGGTTTGCCAAGGTTTGGTTCATCCAATCTGGTCTCATAATGGCTGAGACACTCCTTCACAAGCTGATTGACTTCCTGGCGGGATAAACCGAGTGCTGCGTGGGCAACTTCCGCCTGAAATCTCGCTTCCAGCCCGCTAGCATGGTTGGTTTCGTTGCCTGCTGTGGCCCCAACACCATGCTGATGCAACCCACAAACGGTTCCGATCATAGCACCCGCAGCTATTTCCCAGAGAATTTCTGTTGTACACAAACCCGAGACCGTGTAGATATCATTGACGACCACCATGGGTGTATTTCTGGCCAGCGCCTGCCCAACCACAGCCTCGATCCATAAACCCATCCTCCCAGTGTTATTGCTCTTCAATAGGTGCATATGGCCCAGGAAATGATAGGAAGCCCGGTAGCAAATCGCTCCCAAAATATGGCTGGCTATGGTGACTATCGCTGTCCCTTCCGCACCCCCACCCAACCCCCCAAGGAGCGGCGTCATCAGATCCACAATGTGCATTCCTATGGATTCCAGGTAAGCCGCCCGGGAGAGCTGATCATAATCGGTTTTCAATTCCGGCATCTGCGAAACCAACAAAGCATCTGAAAGACGCAGTCCTGATTGCGGATCAATGCTGGCCATCTTTCCCGCACAGGTGAGTGAGACAGCATTATCTTCAATATGCATGCCAGGTCGACCGGCTTTCCGTACCGCTTCGCGGGCAATAGCAGCCTCACTCCGGGCTGCCAACAGTTCCAGCGGCGTCCCGGGGATAATGTATTCCCCCAGATAAGTTGAGATCGAACCATGTCCAAGGCAGTCTACCAGGGGTTCCTGGGCACAGCTCTGTAAGATCAGTCCATGGCAGCCTTCTGTGACAGGAGTTCCTGTGGGTCCGCTGTGCATCACACATGGGATGTCACTTTCAATATCCCGATGACGTTCTGTGACCTGGTCTTTACCAGCACCCAAAACCACAGCACTTGGCGCGGCCGCGACTTCATCAAGGACTTCATCTCGTGAGAATTTAATCAGACGCTCAGTGGATTGATTATAGACACCCAATTCTAAAAATAAATCCAGCCCTGCCTGCCAGAGCCGATCTGCCAGGCCGTCATCTGCTGGTACAAGCTCCTCTGGATCAAATTTCAAATCAGATTTTTTTACCAGCTCTGCAACAAGGGAAACTAATTTTTTTTCGTATTCACTTTCTTTAATGTATGGACCCTGCTCTGACCGCTTGACAAGCTCAGGAAGCCAGCTTTTTCCCATCCCACCCCTCCTCATATACCTGGGCTTCTATTATTATCCGGTCGACCATTTGGTCAACTTTTGATAAATATTCCCCCGATATATTTCATAATATACCAATAATTATGGATTTATAGGGGATTAATGACACTGAAACGGGGAGACAAATGTCATATTGTCACCCAATTCAGGTGTCTTAATATTAGGATAAGAGTGGGATAAAAATATAATGAGTCAGCATAATGCACTGAGATCTTTTCCCGGAGCCCATTCAAGGGAGAATTTGATTTGTTATATAATGTAGCAATGATTGAATCACTTATACCAGGATAATTTCATGAAGGAAAACAATCAGCACAGGAAAGAGATCCTTCAGGCGGCACTGAAGGTAATCGCAGAGAAAAAGTTAAGTGACACAACCACCCGGGAAATTGCAAAACTGGCAGGAATCAGTCACGGCACCCTGCACTATTATTTCCCATCCAAGGCGGATTTGTATCATGCTCTCATTGATGAGATCAATGTCATTTTCAATGAACTCAGGGGCGAAGAATTTTCAGAGAAAGGTCTGGATACCAGCTGCAAATTAGAATATTTCTTCGATCAAGAACTTGATTTGCTGCAAAATCAAAGAGATTTAGCAGAAGTATTTATCGACTTCTGGGGAAAGGGACTGGCCGAACCCGATTTCCGGCCCAAAATCCAGCTGATGTATCAGAGATGGCGGGCTGATATCCAGGATGTAATCGAGGAAGGCATCAGCCGGGGAGATTTCAGCGAGGAAGAGGTTGAGCTGATCCCAAGCTTTGTCGTCTCGCTGCTGGAAGGTGCCTCCCTGCAGTACCTGATCGACGAATCTTCAATCGATCTCGAGGCTTTATTTACTTTTTCACTCCAGCTAATTGCGGACTGCATCAAGAAAAATCATAACACAAGGCAGCCCTACCCTTCAGATTTGAGCGATGAACAATGGATGCTGATCGCTTCGTATTTCCCAGATCACGAAGCAGTCGGCAGGCCCAGATCAATCAGCTACCGGGAAATCATCAATGCCATCAGCTATCTTGCCAGTACGGGCTGTTCCTGGCGAATGCTTCCTCATGATTTTCCTCATTGGAAATCCGTTTATGGATACTACAATACCTGGAGAAAAGATGGAACACTCTCCAGCCTGGAAACAACGTTGAGGATAAAATTAGAACAAGAAAATTGATGTGATTATTCGATACTGAGGAAAAAAGCTTACCCTGCCATGTTATGTTCAGGATAAACTTGAGGATCCGTTTCCCCTATACATACCTGGATCAGAATCCATTATTTATCATCACATTCGATAAAGAGCTGTCAGTCCCCCACCACCAACCACGGGCAGCGTCCCCCCCAATCCCTCCTCGCTGAAATACAGCAGCATCCATCTTACAAAAAAACCATACGCCACTGGATAATCAAACAGAGTGTTCCCGTTTAGTTCGAAAGAGGACTCAGATGCCCTTGGCCGTCGGTTCCATCCCGACCCTCGCCATTTAGTAAAAATTATTAAGGGAAAAAAACACACTCCAAAGAGTGTGTGTTGTGGTTAAGGTCTCAGATACTCAGGAGACCACCCCAAAACCCCAGGGGATCATGATCAAAAAATACCTGGCCGAAACACTGCCTGATCGAACATAGCGCCTTGGAGGATGAGCCATCGATGCCACTGCCCGATTTGAACCAGTTGGACTGCCACAACGGATGACGCATATCATTAAGACAGAATACTGTCTTGAAAACAAACAACATCCCTCAACTTATAATTAAGAAATAAATATGCTATAGTAAAAGCAGAGCTGCTCACTCTCAGAAAACACCCCTGATGATTGCGCGCTTCATGTCTTCAACCTTATAACAACTGATGAAAGGAAACTTTGTTGACAAATATTAGAAAGTTCGCATTGGTTTGTTTTCGTACCCATACTATAAGGAGGTAGAGATGAAAGTCATGAGAATGTTTTGGAAAACCATTATCATCATTGTCTTATTCTTGATAATCACCCCGATGGCGTCCTCTAAAGCAGCACCGCTGGAGAGCAGTCTTGATCGAACAGTGTATTCTGTAGAACTTGGAAAAGTATGTAGAGCAAAATGGACCGGCCGCTGGATAATTACCTACCACAGCAATAGCCCGGACCATTACGTTCAAGTATGTCAGTTGTATGTTCCCAGTTTCATCGATAATGAACATGATGCCCAAAATTGGCGCTGGTCACCTGGCTATGTAGCTGACCATTGCTCCTTGCCGGATGAGCCGCAAACCTGGCAGGGGACCTTCATATCTGTACGAAAGGAGATGATCAAAGATTGCACCTGGTCACCCCCAGTGCCTACCTGACCGGTATGATTTGAGAATCGTGATATTCTCATTCTTATCATAAAAAAAGTGAGCCCCAGCTAGGGAAAACCTGCCAGCTTTTTCCAGCAGCACCAACAGCAGCTTGAGGGGTCGGATGATCTCCGACCCCTTTTTTCGTTTTTGAGGAAACCAAATCATGAGGACATGAAACTTATGATCAATATTGACCTGCCCCAGATTTTGGGCTGTTTTTAAAATTTTCTCTGATAACCTCCACCTATGGAGGAATAATTAGAGTGATTACAGACCTGGAGAAAGAGCAATTACTCAATCCAACGATTCTGGTTCGCTCTTTTCCTCTGAAATGACATGCCCTCTTCGGATCTCCTTTTTTATAGAAGACCAGCCTCATCCATTCACGGGGACCAACCAGGGGCAAAGCTTCCCCTCCAGCCATTCCACACTGTAATAGAGCCCAAACCCCAAAAAGCTCATCGCCAGGATGCCCGCATACATCGCCGGGTAATCAAAAAGCGTGTTTCCTTTCAGATAAATATAATAGCCCAAGCCCCAGCGGGTGGCAAACAGTTCGGCCACATACAGCACAGCGACAGCGGTGCCCACTGATTGCCGCAGCGCGGTGAGGACTGCCGGGAGGCTGGCCGGGATGTAGACGTAGCGGAACAGTGCCCGCCGTCCTGCACCCAAACTCCGCACACTCTGAATTAATTCCGGACGCAGTCCAGCTGCCTGGTCCCGGACCAGGACCAGAATTTGAAAGAACAGAATGAGTAAAATGATCAGGATTTTGGGCAGGTCCCCAACCCCAAAGAGAATAATCAGCACCGGGACCAAAACAACCTTTGGGAAAGGATAAAGCAGGTAGATTACCGGGGAGAAAAACCGGTTCCAGCGCGGAGATTGCCCCAACGCCAGTCCAGCTGGGACGGCCAGCAGGAGAGCCAGGATGGAGCTGGTCACAACCCGGAATAAGCTGGCCAGGAAATGTCCCCCCAGCTCTCCGCCAAGTTCCTGGAAAAACACAACCAGGACACGGTGTGCGGGGGGGAATATGGGTTGAGCCAATCCCAGGGCAATCCCCTCCCAGAGGATCAGCACAGCAAGCAGAGCAAAAAGAACCTCTCCAGGCCTCATCCTCACCCCCCCACCTCCCGATCCAACCTCCGGTTGATCTCTCCGCAGAGCTGGTAGTACTCCTCGCAGCCCCGAAATCCAGGTGCTCCCCCCCTGGGATTCTCAATAATCTGAAGATCCTGATGTGGAGGATCTCCCAATAAGAGGATGTTCCCGCCCAGAACAGCTGCTTCTTCAACAGTATGAGTCACAGTGACCAGGGTGAGATCATGATCCTTTTTTATCTCCAGGATCAAGTTCTGGAGATCCCGCCGGGTCGGGGCATCCAGGGATGCAAATGGCTCGTCCATCAACAAAAGATCTGGATTAAGGACCAGCGTCCGGGCAATGGCAGTTCGCTGCCGCTCTCCTCCTGAAACCTGGTGGGGATATTGATCTGCCAGCCCGGCGATCCCCAATCGGGACAACCAATCATCCACATCCCGGTGCGGGAGCTCCTCTTCAGGAGCATGGGTCCCGTCCGGTCCGTAAAACTGGCGGATTTTCAACCCCAACCTCACGTTTTCACGAATGGATGCCCAGGGAAGCAAACCATACTCCTGGAGGATCAGGCCGGTTTTTGGCCGGGGCCGCTGGAGAAGGATCCCATCAATCCTGATTTCGCCTTCGTTTACCTGGATTAAGCCAGCCAGAAGGTACAGCAGGGTGGTCTTGCCGCATCCTGAGGGCCCCAACACTGCCCAGCTCTCCCCACTCGCCACCCTCCAGGTCAGCCCTTGAAAAATTTCGGTTTGGCCGGGGTACCCAAATGAGACGTTGGAGGTAAGAATTTTCACGTTCGACCCCTGCATTCCTTCAAAGGGACCATCTCCCAACTAAAGGCAGGATACTGATTAATCACCCGGCAGATATTCTCCGGTAATTGATTTGTCATAGGCAAGGCGCCTTTCCAAAAGCTGCTTTTCAAGCGCCCAGGAAAGGGCATCCTCCCATTGATCTTCACCCGGGACGGCAGCTGTGGGAAAAGGCGGGACCTGGTATCCCTCAATCAAAGCAGCGGGGACCAGCTCCTTTTCCATCAACAGCCCAGCATACATTTCCGGATCGCGGTTGATAGAGATAACCGCTCGTTCCAGGGCGCGTAAAAACCGCCTGGCTGTCTGCGGTTCCTCTGCCAGGAATTCTTTTCGAAATGAATAGACACTCAGTCCGTAACGGGGGTGGGCGGAGTCGTCCAGAACGACCACCGCTCCTTCCTGGATCGCCAGGGAGGCCAGGGGATCCGGGAGAACTGCCGCGGAGAGTTCTCCGGAGGAGAGCAGCGCCAGCCGGTCGGGGATCCGGGGAACAGCGATCTTTTTGATCTCATCAGGAGCGATCCCTTCAGCGGTCAGCAATCGATCGGTCAGGTATTCAATCACGGTCCCTTCAGAAATCCCGATCGGCACCCCGCGAAGGTCCTCCGGTTTGGTGATGCCAGCATCCTGAGATGCCAGGATCCGGAATACCGCATTTTCAGGGGTTGCCGCCCGGGCTGTCCGAACCACCTGCACGCGCTGTTCTTCGTGGTTGAAAAACATTGTCGAGACCAGCTCATTGATCATTCCATCCGCTTTCCCAGCTGCGATCAGCTGGTCCCGTTCCGGAGCGGATGAGACGGGCAGCACCTCGACGTCAAGACCCTCCTCGGCAAAATACCCCTCCTGGAGAGCAACATGCACCGGCAGACTGTCTAAAATCGGCAGCAGGGCCAGGCGGACCTGGCCAGCTGACCCCGCCGGTGCCGCACATCCGGAGATAATGATTAAGACGATCAAACAAGGGATCCCCCTCCTTGATAACACCTGGAAATCCATCATCCGTGCTTCCTTTCTGATTGACCAAATCTCCTTGCGTCGCCAGTGTAGCATGATCCGGAGTGAGTGTCAAAACATGACAGGAAAACGGCTATCCTGATCCTCATGGATAGCCGTCCAGTTTACTCTCCCTTCGCCCTGGTGAGGACTACCTGCGGCAGGGAATACAAAAGTCTGCCGACTCCGGACAGCGGCCAAGGCAGACCTGGTTGCAATCTGGCTGAACCCCCTGGTTATAGCGGGGACAAAAACCTTCCACATTCTGTTTACCGGTTGACAACTGGCAGATCCCCGGCTCAGAGCCGGTCGGTTCAAATCCAAACCAGGATCGACAGGTGCTGTCCACGAGGGCAATCGCCTTGATCGGATAGAAGGGGTGATCGGGATTTGGACTGCCGGCATTCGTGAAGGGTATCCGATCATTCAAATCAAACTGTTCTGGCTGAAGCTGGCCTTCACCTGCCCAGGCACTGAACATATACCCTCCAATGCCTACCAGGCTCTCTTTGAAAGCGATCTCGATGCTGCGGGGGTCATTGGGATTCCTTCTTGACCAGGCCAGATCTGGATCCTCGCCTAACCCTCCATTAAAAACCATCGTTTCATAACCGTTGTGATCCTCCGCAGCTGTGTCAGCGAACAAAGGGACCTTGCTGCCAACATCCACATCTTGATCAGCCAGCACTCTCACCCCTTCGGTGCTCCACTCTTCCCCCCCTGGCAGATCCGTGATGATCAAATAATCCCCCCGCCCATTTTCATCCAGATCCAGTTCGACAGCATACTGCATCGCCCCCCTGGCAGGAAGCTCCTCGGCCATGATGAAGATGCTGAAGATCCAGGGAGAATTTACTTTCCAATTTACCAGGGTGAGATCAAGATCCCCCCGGTACTCCATCTGATTGGCAGTAAATGGCCGTTCATATCTGTTCAGATAGTACAGATCCCCATAGGTATATCCATCTTCTGCATAATCAATGGAGTTGAAATCAGTCACAAAGGTATTAATCCGCTCCAGCTGGGCACCAGGGGTGGCTTGATGGACGACCGGTTTTGCTCCCACGGTCCCAGGGTTTCCCTGGGTTTGCGTTGGTTCTGGTGTTCCTGTGGCTGGGTTCGGTTCTAACTCCACCTCAAATCCTTCATTTCCTGTTTCTGTTCCCCCAGCGATCGAAGTCTGTCTGGCAGCCTCCACTCCAGCCAGCCAGGCTTCTTTTGTCAGGGTTGCCTGGACCCCCGCCTGCACTGCATCATTAAGATTTCCCCCTATGAGCTGGTTTGATCCCCCACATCCAGAAATGATCACCCCCAGGAGGGTCACCAATTTCAAGATCTCAACCGCCTTTCCTCTGCTCATTTTCTCTCCTTCATGCTTTTCGGGTCCAAGGTAATCTTGTTCATGCCAACCTGCCAACAAAGGATAACATAAGAAAGGCGCAAGGTTTACTAACAATAATCATAAGTTAATCCGGATTGTTGATTAATCTCCCATAAAGCCGGCGGTTTTCTAACAGGTTACGGCAGGCTGCAGCGTCTGCAAAAGTAATTTCTAGGAAGGCGGGGAGGACATTCCTGCTGACAGACATCGGAACAGACCACAATACCATCCCTGAATTCGTAGCACAGCTTCCATCCATTCTTTCCTCCTCCGCCTCCTCCACCTTCCTTGACATAAACCTGGCAGAGGCCCACCTCATCTCCCTCCGGCTCATAGCCGTACCAGGACCGGCAGGTGCTGTCCACCAAGTAGATTTCCTGGATAGGATGATAATCGTGGTCAGGGAAGGGGCTGCCAGCCTCCTCGAACGTATACCAATCATTGTAGTCATAGATGCTGACATCCCGGAGCCCTTCATCCGCCCAAACGCTCCACAGGAAACCACTGTTTGAGACCAGATCGGTCTTAAATGCGATCTGGAGAACATTTTCCTCCTCCGCATGCCTCCGCACCCAGGCAAGGTCAGGATCCTCCCCACGACCCTCTTCAAAAATCAGCTCTTCATAACCGGTCAAGCCCTCATCCTTGGGATCCGAGAGCAGGGGATTTTCTCCCCCGACATCACCATCGGTATCCCGGTAAACAAAAACCTGGGAGGTCGTCCACTCCCCTTCCCCGGGGAGCCCAGCCTGCAGGAGAATATCCCCCCTGCCGTCTTCATCTAAATCGAGTTCAACCCCATACCTTGCCTGGCTGCTCTCAGGCAGATCTTCAGCCAGGTAAATATCAAGGTAAACCCAGGGAGGATTCACCATCATATTTACCAGCGTGAGATCCAGGTATCCATAATACTCCACCATCTCCCGTGTGAAGGGTCGTTCGTAGCGGTTGATCAAGAATTGATCCCCATAGGTCATACCCTCATTCGCGTTATCGATTGAGTTGAAATCAGTAAGATAGGTATTGGCTTTTTCAAAAGGCTCCTCCGGGACCATTTCATGCACAATTTCAGGTTCTGGTGTTGGGGACGCGATCTCCTCTGCAGGCGCTTCTGCCTGCTCTGCTTCAACCTCCTCAAAGGCTTGTTTTGCAGCCTCCTGTGTCAGTGTGGCAGCCACACCTTCCGCCACCACACGGTCGAGATCAACGGTTGGATCCTGGGCTTGTTGCCTTGCACAGGAAGCAATCAGGATTCCAAACAAGATCACCATCCAGTACGGTTGAAACATTTTCCTGTTCATTTTTTCCTCCCCGGGGATTTAGATTAAGCAGTTGACGGTTGATGGTTGCCTGCCCCGGACATCGCTTCCGGGACAATATGATCCTAAATAATCATCAGGAATTTCTGGGGTTTAATCATGGTTGTTAACGGGAACTGGTTTCCCTGGGGTGCTGATCCAGCGCGCTTCATGTTCTTCCTGGGACCTCAGGGGAGCCGGCAGGGGACACAGTATTGGCCGCCGGGACAATAAGGCAGGCATTTTCCTTCGCAGCCGCCCGGAGTAAATGTTGCCACACAATACCCTAAACCAGGATACTCTTTTTTGGACTGTTCGCTGGTATAGCACAACCCGGGCTCCTTGCCCGTGGGGATGAACCCGTACCAGGACCGGCAGGTGCTGTCCACCAGGGCGACCGCTTTCACTGGATAGCGGTAGTTCTCCTTATTCGGGCTGCCTGCTGCTTCAAAGGAGAAATGGTCATTAAAATCAAACAACGATGGGCTCATCAGGCCGCCATCTGTCCAGGCCGTCCAGATCATGCCGATCTCCCCGATCAGGGTTTTTTTGAAGGCAATTTGGAGCTGGTTCTGCTCATCCGGGTCCCGCCGCACCCAGGCTAGATCCGGATCCTCCCCCTCCCCGTCCAGAAAAAGTTCAATTTCATACCCGTTCTGTCCTGGTTTGGCCGTGTCCTCGTAAAGTGGATAAAGCCCACCAATATCATCATCTTCGTCTGCCATGACCATCACGCCATCTGTTGTCCACTCACTGTCGGGGGGTAGGTCCACCATCACCAGGGTGTCCCCGCTGCCATCGTGATCCGTATCCAGCTCGACAGCGTAGCGGGCTTCTTCCCCCTCGGGGATATCCTGTGCTGTTTCAGGAAGATCCTCCACAAGCACGAAGGTGAGATACATCCACGGGGCTGCTTCCTGGATATCCACCCTCATGATATCCAGATATCCCCGGTACTCCATATCCTCCGGGGTGTAGGGCCGTTCCATTTTGCTCCAGACATAATTGTCCCCCAGTGCGGTTTTATCTTTGGCCAGATCCACAGTGATCAGATCAGTGACAAAATTATTGCGGGTGGTTGGAGCCCCGGGAATGATATAGTGATCCGGTTCAGGGGAAGGAGTATAGGTGCTGGTTGATTGAGGGGTCCAGGTGGGCTCGGGCGTGTTTGTGGGTAGATTCAGCGCGGTTTCGGTGAGGCGGAAGGAATCCACACTGTCCACGAATGCCTGTTTGGTGAGCGTGGCGGCCACGCCTGCCTTGACGTCCTGATCAGAGATCACCAGCTCGGCAGGTGCTTCTTCGCAGGCCCCTAACATCCCCCCCAGCATCAAGAGAAAAATGACCCTGAGGGGAACCTCACTGTTTATCCGCAAATTCATGAACACCTCACACGATCAAACACAGGTTGGATTGACACCTACCATGAGTATAAAAGACGAGCTGGAAAATAGCAATCAATTTTCAATGTTGTTCTTCTTGGGAAGCGATTATTCTGGCAGGGTTCGATTTCCTTGTGCAGCATGGTAGACTCAGAAAATGGACCCACTGACTCCCATCGACACCAGAGCTTTATTATCCTGGTACAAAGACAACGCCCGGGATCTGCCCTGGAGACGCTCAAAAGATCCTTATGCCATCTGGATCTCTGAAGTGATGCTCCAGCAAACCCGGGTGGAGACGGTGGTTCCCTATTATCAGCGCTGGATGCAGACTCTGCCCACTGTGGGGGACCTGGCCGAGGCAGATGAGGATCTGGTGCTTTCGCTGTGGGAAGGCCTGGGCTACTACAACAGGGCCAGGAATCTTCATCAGGCAGCCAAGCAGGTGGTCATGCAGCACCAGGGAGCCCTCCCCCAAGATCCTCACACCCTTAAAAAGCTTCCGGGGATCGGGAAATACACTGCAGCCGCAGTTTCCTCGATTGCTTTTGGGAAGGACGTCGCGGCACTGGATGGAAACATCCGGCGGGTGCTGACCCGCTTGTTCAACATTAAAATGCCCCTCGGCATCAGCCAAACAGAAAAATTCCTCTGGGAGGTTGTCCAGGACAACCTTCCTGCCGGGAAAGCCGGGACGTACAATCAGGCGCTGATGGAACTTGGCGCCCTGGTCTGCACTCCCTCCTCCCCGAACTGTGAGCTCTGTCCGCTGTTGGAAAACTGTCAGGCTTACCAGGAGGGTGTCCAGGAGGAACGCCCGGTGCGCAAGGCCAAGGATCCCATCGCTCATGTCCAGGTCACCGCCGCGATCTTTCAGAAAGACCACCGGGTCCTTTTAGCCAAACGGCCCCCGGGCGGGCTGCTGGGAGGGATGTGGGAGTTTCCGGGGGGGAAGCAGGAGGGGAAGGAAAGCCTTCCTGAAACCCTGGCGCGGGAAATCCTGGAGGAGCTTCTGGTGCAGATTAGTGTGGGCGAGAAAATCGGGGTCTACCAGCATGCCTATACGCACTACCGGGTAACTCTGCACGCATTCCGCTGCTCCTTGCAGTCAGAGGATTTTCGACCGACCTATCACACGGCCGTGAATTGGGTGCCGATCTCCTCGCTCCCGGATTATCCAATGGGGAAGCTAGACCGACTGATCTCCAAGGAAATCATCCGGCGGACGGTGCCCCACCAGGAATAACCGTCCCTTGAAAATCCACAGGCATGCGCGACTTCGGGCTGGCTGCTCTCATCCGAGAATAATGGTTAACCGTCAGGAAAGCTCCCTGACTATCGAGAGCACCTGGTCATTCTCTGGGATATCCTCCATAGAATGGCCATAATGAACAAACCGGGCGGTTCCCTCTCGATCAATAATAACCATTGCCGGCATCCTGCCCATCTTAAAGAGCTTAATCTCCTGCCCATAAAGCTTCAGCACGCTGTGGTCAGGATCCGGCAAGCCGCGAAAGGGCAGTTGATTCTTCTGCCAATATTTTTGAAAGGCATTTTTCCCCTCTGGGCCCACGACCAGGATTTCCACCCCGGCCTGCTGAAACTGTTCATAATTTCGGCGCAACTGCGCCATATGCTCCCGGCAAAACGGTCAAGTAAAACCGCGGTTAAACACCAGCAGGACAATTTTCTCACCAAAAAAATCGGATAAGCGCAGGCTTTTTCCCTGCCAATCTTCCAGTTCAAAATCCGGTGCCCGGTTGTTCACCTCCACCTTACTGCCCATTGTCTCCTCCTATCCGGGATAAAAAATTAACCATGATGTTTTGTATCTCTGCTTGCTGATCCTGCTTCCGGATTTCTGCAGGGAGATCCCCACGCTGCGGTCCGTACCAGGCAAATCCGGCATGGTTTCCCCCTTCAATCTCTTCAAAAATTGTTGTTTCCGGCAGACGGTCCTTCGAAGAAAGCACCTCCGCTGGCGCAGCCAAACCATCCCGGTCACCATAGACTGAGAGAACATCGACGGTGAGGGAGGAAAGATCCGTGCTCTCTGCCGGATAGGAGGCCAAGAGGATCAATCCCGCGACCTGCTCTGCGTGTTCGGCAGTGTATTCTGCAGCCATCGCTCCCCCCAGGGAATGACCTCCGATCACCCAGCTATCCACCTCCGGGTACGCCCGGATCACCGGATCAGCAGCCTTGATTTCAAACACCGCCAGATTCAAGGTCATTCTTGGGACCACCGTCAGGAATCCCTGATCAGCCAGTTCCGCAGCCAGAGGAGCGTACGCTTCGGGCCTTACACGCCCTCCCGGATAGAGGATCAGCCCGACCTCAGAAATCCCCCCGGGAGGGGAAAATACAAGCGCCGTCCCGGTGGCCAGGCGGGATGCATCCACCGAGCCAAGAGCGAGCCTGGCAGGTTGTTCAACTGCCGGCGGAAAACCCGCCCAGATTAAAAATCCCAATATTCCCAGGGCTGATACCCCCAGGAACACGGTGAGGACAAGTCGAATGCGCCGCTTGGTGAGCATGCCTGTTTTCCTTTGACCAGGTGGATGGTTTGATCACTCATTTTTGATGCAATAAGCTTCTGCCCTAGATTTTACCTGATCAGATCCGATTCCTGGATGCCGCTTTCTCCCTCAATCCCTTGACCCATCCACCATGATATCTCTGGCCCCACCCGGGTGCTGGACAAAAATCAACCGTAACTCGGGTCCTATTCTGCTGTTTCATATGGGCAGGACCCCTGGATGCTTTTGTTAACAATGGGTTAATAAAGCGTAACAGGGGTCTGGGTCGTGTGTTTATACAGGCGAGCCCAGGCAGACAGCATACATCATAAGGAGTAATCCAGATGGCAGTGTCCGGAACTGATCTTGATCAGATTCGGGAAAACGCTTTGCTTGGGGGGGGAGCAAAGCGGATAGACCGGCAGCATCAAAAGGGAAAACAAACCGCCCGGGAGCGGATCAATGCCCTGGTGGATCCAGGCAGCTTTCAGGAGCTGGGATTGTTCACCAGTGCTGGACCGACCCAACCTGGGAACGGCAAAGAGGCTGTTCTCGGGGATGGTGTTGTCACGGGCCTGGCAGCAATCAATGGCCGCCCGGTTTATCTCTACGCCCAGGATTTCACCGTGATGGGTGGATCCGTGGGAAAGATCCATGGAAAAAAAATCGCCCGGATCATGGATCTGGCGATTCAAAATGGGGCCCCGATCCTGGGATTAAATGATTCCGGTGGGGCTAGAATCCAGGAAGGGGTCAACGCTCTGGCCGCGTATGGGGACATCTTTTACCGCAATGTACAGGCCTCAGGCGTGGTCCCCCAGATCTCGGTTATCCTCGGACCCTGTGCTGGCGGTGCGGTCTACTCCCCGGCAATCACTGATTTTGTATTTATGGTCGAAAACACCTCCCAGATGTTTATCACCGGTCCGGAGGTGATTAAGGAAGTAACCCATGAAGAGATCAGTTTTGAATCCCTTGGGGGCGCCTCGGTCCATGCAGCCGGAAGCGGCGTAGCCCATTTCAAGGCCGCTGATGAATCCCAGGTTTTGCAGCAGGTTCGAGATTTGCTCGCGTATTTACCCCCGAATAATCTCACCCCTCCCCCCGTGCTCAACTGTGACGACGATCCAGAACGGGCAACCCCCCTGATCGGGGATCTGATTCCAAAATCGGCGAAAGAACCTTACGATATCCACGGGGTCATTGAAGAGGTGGTGGACCATGGCGAGTTTCTGGAAGTCCAGCGGGACTTTGCAAAAAATCTTGTTGTCGGTTTTGCCCGGATCCATGGACAGCCTATCGGACTTGTCGCTAACCAACCAGACCAATTTGCCGGGGTGATCGACATCAATGCCTCGGATAAAGGAGCCCGGTTCATTCGTTTCTGCGATTCGTTTCATATTCCGATTGTCACCTTTGTTGACACCCCTGGCTTCATGCCGGGCGTGGAACAGGAGCACCAGGGAATTATCCGTCACGGCGCAAAACTGATCTTTGCGTACGCAGAAGCAAGTGTTCCGAAAATCACCCTGGTTTTGAGAAAGGCCTATGGAGGCGCCTATATTGTGATGGGATCGAAGCATCTGGCCGGGGATATCAATCTTGCCCTGGTGAATACAGAAATTGCTGTGATGGGCCCGGAGGGAGCGGTAAAGGTCCTGCACAGGAAAAAAATTGCCGAAGCTGACTCCCCTGACCATCTCAGGGCTGAACTGGCAGCAGACTACCGCGACCAGGCTGCTTCCCCCTTTCTGGCAGCTGCAGAAGGCTACCTGGATGACCTGATCAAACCGGAAGAAACCCGGCAGCGCATTCATAAAGCAGTTCTGCTGCTTTCCGAGAAACGGCAGCCAACACCCAACCGAAAGCACGGAAATATACCTTTATAGGATCCAATCCATGAAAGTTTTAATCGCCAACCGAGGGGAAATCGCCATTCGAATCATGCGAAGCTGTCATGAATTAGGGCACCAAACCATTGCAGTGTACTCTGAGGCTGACCGGAATGCCCTTCACACCCGATTTGCGGACCATGCCATCCCGATAGGGCCCACCCGTGCAGCGGATAGCTACTTAAATTTTGAGGCGCTGCTGGAAGCGGCTGCCCAGTCCGGGGCTGATGCCGTCCATCCGGGCTATGGCTTTCTTTCTGAAAACCCCTCCTTCTGCCTGGCTGTGAAGGATGCCGGGATGATCTTTATCGGCCCTGAAGCGAAAACCATGCAGGTGCTGGGGGATAAACTCTCCGCCCGAAAAGCAGCCAGAGCCGCGGGGCTCCCGGTCCTGCCCGGCCCTGATCATCCGCTCACTGAAGTAGAAAACTCAGGGATGAACCAGGGTGACCTACGTTTTCCCGTCCTGGTCAAGGCTGCCGCGGGTGGAGGGGGTAAAGGGATCCGACTCGCCAGAAGTGAGGAAGAACTGGCAGGAGAAATTGAGCTGGCTCGTTCAGAAGCTGAGGGTGCTTTTGGGGATCCAACGATCTACCTGGAACCCCTGGTCCAGAGAGCCCGCCATATTGAAGTCCAAATCCTTGGCGATGGTAAGGGAAAGGTGCTTTCCATCGGGGAACGAGAATGCTCCATACAACGGCGGCACCAGAAGCTGATCGAGGAGGCCCCCGCTCCTATGCTCCGTAAAGAAGAACGGGAGCGCCTCTTACAAGCAGCAGTCCACCTGGGCCAGACGCTCAGGTACCTCAGCCTGGGAACCGTTGAATTCTTAATGGACACCGACCGGCAGTTTTATTTTATTGAAGTCAATCCACGAATCCAGGTGGAGCACCCAGTGACAGAAATGATCACAGGCATTGATCTGGTCAGGGAACAAATTCAACTGGCCCTGACCGGCAAGCTCCATCTCCAGCAGAGGGATGTCCAACCCAGAGGAGCTGCTATTGAAGCCAGAATACTCTCTGAAGATCCGGGCAGCAGCTTTATGCCGACATCCGGGGAGATCTCCTACCTGAAAGAACCGGGAGGGCCCGGGATCCGCGTGGAGAGTGCCCTCTACCAGGGTATGAAAATCACCTTGAATTATGACTCGCTGATCGCCAAGGTAATTGCCTGGGGGAGCGACCGGCCCCAAGCCATCAAACGATTGCAGCAAGCACTCAAGGAATTTCAGATTGGGGGGCTGAAAACCAATCTCTCCTTCACCTCCCGGATCCTGGAATCCCATCCCTACCAAATCGGGGACGTCCATACCAGTTTCCTGGACAGCTTCCAGAAGGATGAGCCGTTAGATGAGGAATTGACCAGGGATGCAGCCCTGGCTGCCGCCCTTCACCTGCACTCACGGAGAACCCCCAGACACGGACTCCAGAAGGCCGGTTGCAGCCCCTGGCGAGAGCAGGCCTGGCGGGAACAAATCGTATCCGGTTATTGAAAAAACTAAGGAAAAATATCAAAAGAGGTCAGCATGATGAACTATCGAATTTATATTGGTGAGCGAACCTATGATGTTACCGTCGATGAGGATCAGCTCTCAGTGAATGGGGACCGGTTCAAGATCGATCTGGAATCATTAAACGGGAACGGCCTGCACATTCTGCGGCATTCTAACCGGCACATAGAAACTTATCTACAACCCTATTCCAATGGAAATTACGACGTGCAAATAGACGGAAAACATCTCTGTGCGGAAGTGGATCTCGGCCTTCGCTCCGGGAAGAAAACAGCCGAACAATCCTCAGTGCGAGGATCCATCTCATCTCCCATGCCGGGGGTGATTGTCGATATTCTTGTTGAGGAAGGGGATTTTGTCAGCGAGGATGACCCCCTTCTTGTGCAGGAGGCCATGAAAATGCAAATGAAAATTCGCACGCCATGTTCTGGAATTATTAAGTCAATCCACACTCACCCTGGAGATGAGGTAGATAAAGGAAAAATCCTCATGGTCCTCACCCCAGAGGAAACAGGCAGGAATGGAGGAACCCGATGAGCTACGCCGATATTTTTCAACCCTCAAAAACAATCCCCGCCCGCGTGTACAACCTCAGCCTGGTAATTTCCGCATCCATGCTGATCGCTCTCAGCGCACAAATCCAGATCACACTGCCCTTCAGCCCAGTTCCGATTACCGCGCAAACCCTGGCCGTGCTCTTAATTGCCGCCCTGCTGGGGAAACAGCGCGGCCTGGCTGCAGTCAGCCTGTACATCATGGAGGGAGCCGTCGGGTTCCCGGTATTTGCAGGTGGAAAAGCAGGGCTGGCAGCTCTTTTAGGACCGACCGGTGGATATCTGCTGGGATTCATCCCGGCCGCATTCCTGGTGGGATACCTGATCGATTACGGCTGGGATCGCACTTTTTATCAGGCTGGTGCTGCCATGCTCCTCGGCAATGCGGTGATCTATCTCTGCGGGTTAGCCTGGCTGACCGAGTTTGTCGGCATCGCTCATATCCTCCCCCTCGGATTCTATCCATTTTTCATCGGAGACCTTCTCAAGCTCTCCGCTGCAGCCCTGGCCCTGACCAGTTCAGGTTTTATTAAAACAAAGATCCATCCCTGATTTCCCCTCTCATCCCCAAGGGTTATCTCCCCTGTTTTGGAGCGCTCAGATATGCCTCAACAGTTCCTGCATGAAAACCCAATTGCGATCATAGGTCAGGCAGCGGTATTTGCCCAGTCACCCAATCTGACCTGCTACTGGGAAAACATCCTCAATAAAGTGGACTGCATCACCGATGTCCCCCCCGACCGCTGGGACCCGGCGGATTATTATCACCCGGATCCGGAAATGCCTGATAAAACTTACTGCAAGCGAGGGGGGTTCATCCCGGATATTGGGTTCAATCCCCTGGAATTCGGCCTGCCGCCAAACCTGCTTGAAGTGACAGATTCCTCCCAGCTGCTTGGCCTTGTGGTCGCCCGGGATGCGATGGAAGATGCCGGTTATGGGGTGAACCGGGAGTTTGACCGCTCCCGCACGGGTGTAGTGCTGGGGGTTGCCGGGGGCCAGAAGCTGATTACCGACCTGAGCGCTCGGCTGCAGTATCCCATCTGGAAACGGGTGCTGGAAAGCAGCGGTGTGAGTGCAGAAGACACAGAAGTCATTATTGAAAAAATTAAATTGGCGTATGCACCCTGGAATGAGGATTCATTTCCAGGCCTTCTCGGCAATGTGATTGCAGGCCGGATTGCCAATCGGCTTGACCTGGGAGGGATGAACTCCGTAGTCGACGCTGCCTGCGCCAGCAGTCTTGCGGCTGTAAAAACAGCCATCAGCGAACTCGTGGAAGGCCGAGCCGAGATGATGATAACCGGGGGGGTGGACACGGATAATTCCCCCTTCACCTACCTCTGCTTCAGCAAAACTCCTGCTTTTTCGCCGTCCCAGGAGATCCGCCCCTTCGATGAGGAATCTGACGGCATGCTGATCGGAGAGGGTTTGGGCATGGTGGTTCTCAAGCGATTGGAGGATGCGGAAAGAGACGGGGATCGGATCTATGCCGTGATTCGGGGGATTGGCAGCTCCAGCGATGGGAAATATAAAAGCATCTATGCTCCCAGGCCGTCCGGGCAATCCCTTGCCATCAAACGGGCATACCGGGACGCTGCAATCCAGCCTGAAACCATTGGTCTGCTTGAAGCGCATGGAACCGGAACCAAAGCCGGTGATCCAGCAGAATTTTCCGGGTTGACTGCTGTCTTTGGACACCCCAACGGAAGAAAACAAACTATTGCACTTGGATCCGTCAAATCGCAGGTAGGTCATACCAAGGCAGCTGCCGGGGCTGCGGGACTGATCAAAGCTGCCCTGGCCCTGGACCAAAAAATCCTCCCCCCTACCATCAATGTAAAGAAACCCGCGGCTGCCCTGGAGATGGAGGAATCTTATTTCTATCTAAACAGTGAAACGCGGCCCTGGTTTTCCAGCAGCGAAGAAATCCCCCGGAGAGCAGCGGTGAGCGCATTCGGGTTTGGTGGAACAAATTTCCACCTCGTGCTGGAGGAGTATTCCAGCTCCCCCCCCGAGTCCTATCGAATTGCCAAAACCGCAATAACGGTCCTGCTGACTGCTGAGAGCCCCGATTTGCTGCGTCAGATAATCCAGGAGACGATCCGCTCCCTGGAATCAGACCGGAAAGAACAGGCTTTGGAGCGCCTCGAGAGCCAATCCAGCAGGAAGAAAATTCAGCCTGATCAACCGCGGCTGGGCTTTGTTGCTGACTCAGCTGCTGAAACGGTGGAATTTCTCAGCATCGCCGGGCGCCTGCTCGAAAAAGACTCCCAGGCGGACGGCTGGGACCATCCCCGGGGGATCATATATCGATCCGGGTCAACCCATCCACCTGGGAAAATTGCGGCCTTATTCCCGGGCCAGGGATCTCAATACCTGAACATGCTTCAAAAAGCAGTGATCAACTTCCCTCCGCTGCGGGAAAGCGTTGAAGCGATGGACCAGCTTTTCAGGGAGGATGGTCAGATCGCTCTCTCTGAAGTGCTCTACCCAATCCCGGCGTTCGATCAAAATAAGCAGGAAATCCAGAGAACAGCCCTGCGTGAAACTGACTATGCGCAAGCCGCGATCGGGGTGATCAGCTTCGGCCTTTATAAAATTCTCCAGCAGGCAGGATTCAGACCTGATGTAACTGCCGGACATAGTTTCGGTGAGCTTACTGCACTCTGGGCAGGCGGTGTGCTTGATGATCTAACCTTCTTACGGCTTGTGAAAGCACGCGGTAAAGCAATGAGCCCGCCGGATGACCCTGCCTATGATGCCGGAACAATGGCAGCAGTGAAAGGTCCTTTTGAAAGCATCACCGAGGAGATCAAGGCCTTCCCAGGGGTAAAGGTCGCCAACCAAAATTCGCCCACCCAGGTGGTCCTCGCCGGGCCAGGAACAGCAATCGTTCAGGTGGAACAGCATCTCACACAGCAGGGATATAAAGTAACCAGACTGCCCGTCTCGGCAGCCTTCCACACTCCGCTGGTCGAGCACGCTTCCCGCCCTTTCTCTGAAGCAGTGCAGCAAGAAACCTTCCAGAAAGCGCGCATCCCTGTCTATTCCAATACGACCGGGAATCCTTATCCGGAAAACCCTGCAGAGATCAAAGAGATCCTCTCTCATCACATCCTCCACCCGGTGATTTTTAAAACCCAGATTGAGGAACTTTACCAGGCAGGTGTGCGGGTATTTGTGGAAATTGGTCCCCGGCAGGTGCTGGGAAATCTGGTCCGGGATATCCTGGAGGGTCATCCCCACAGCATGGTCTCCCTGAATCCGAGCCGCGACAAATGCAGCGATCGCCAGCTTCGGGAAGCTGCGGTCAAGCTGCGGGTGCTTGGTTTGCCGCTGGATGACATTGATCCCTATCAGGCCGGTCCTGCACTCCAGGAAACACCAATCCTTGAAGACTCACAAAGGTGAACTAATGAGCGATTATCAGATCCCCCTCAACGGCAGCAACTATATCAGCGAACAGCGGAAAGAAGCCTTTCAGAGCGCTCTTGAGGACGGCCATGCGGTCCAGCCGCAGTCTGGCAACGGTAAATTCCCTGAACGTCAAACCGATCCGTCACCCACCCTGGACCAGGATTCCTCCCCCGCTGCTAATCCCCAATCCGCCCCACTGCCCAGGCCGACCCCCGCTGCAAAATCCTCAGCAGAACAAATTACCCAAGGGGTATCCCATTCCATCCAGCACCAAAACAGAACGCTGGACATTCATCAGCAGTACCTCGAGCAGCAGCGTGAGTACGCTGAGATCTTTCGAACACTCCTTGATCAGCAAGCTGGCATCCTTGAAAACGGCGCTGGGACCCACAGGAAGGAGATTGTCGCCAACCTGCAACGCAGCCTGGAGGGATTTCACCGGGTGCAGGAAAAAGAGCTGGAAGTCCATCAGCAGTTTCTCCACCAGCAGGCAGAATTCAGCAGGGCTTTTGTGCAGCTGCTCGAGCATCAACACCAGCTGCCACGGAATGGAGCGGTCCCTGCAGCATCCGCGCCCAGCAATCCAACGCAACCAGAAGATCTGCCCGCCGTCTCCCAAGCAGCCTTTGAGCCCGCAGCAGCCGGGGATTCCCGGCAAGCAAAAACTCCACTCTCCCCGGATCCCATCATTAAAGCCACCGCAGCAGAAAGGCAGGCCGGGCCAACCGCAGGCAGCCCACCCGTTGAAGAACTGGCATCCACGCTGCTGGGGATCGTCGCCGAGAAAACAGGATATCCCGTTGAGATGCTGGAGCTGAGCATGGACATGGAGGCTGACCTGGGAATCGACTCCATCAAACGGGTTGAAATCCTGGGTTCCCTGGAGGATGCCCATCCGGACCTTCCGCCAGCCGATACAGAAGTGCTGGCAGAAACCAGGACGCTTGCAGATATTATTGAATACATGAAGTCCGCAGGCAGTAGTCCAGGCAGGGCTGTTTCCCCCACCAGTTCATTGTCCGAGCAATCCCCAGGGGCGGACAAAGCGCCCGCCAGTCCAGCTCCAGAGACAGAGGACCTCCCCAGCCTGCAGTCTGCCCAACAGACAGATCTGGATCAACTTTTATTGGAGCTGGTCGCTGAAAAGACGGGCTATCCGGTAGAGATGCTGGCGCTGGACATGGATATGGAAGCTGACCTGGGGATAGACTCGATTAAACGGGTTGAAATCCTGGGCGCCATGGAAGACCGGGTCCCCGACCTGCCTCCAGTTGAAGCAGAAGCGTTAGGGGAACTCCGCACGCTGCAGGAAATACTCACCCTGATGAATGAGCGGACAAAAGCACAATCGCCAGCTCCCACCCACCCGGAAGAAGGTAAAAAAAAATTTGACCCGGATGGTCTGACCCCCCTCCCCGTCGAACTGCTTGAGCTTCCCCGGCCTGATCGGCTGGCCTTCTCCATTAACCCAAACCACCCGCTGCTCGTCACTGATGAGGGGTCAGATCTAACCCCGGCGATGATCCAGGCAATCAAGCAAGCTGGATGGCCAGTTTTGCTCATTCAACCCCCTGGGCCAGTCTTCCGCGAGGATGATCGCGACTTCCCGTCCTCTCTTCCCCGGATTTCCCTGCCCAGCTTTGATCCGGAGGATATCGGGAAAGAACTTTCCCGGATCCGCAGCAAACATCAGGAGCTAGCCGGCCTGATCCACCTTCATCCAGGCCGGTGGATGTCGGGTCGTGATCGTCCACTGGTCAAGATGGTCTTTTTCATGGCGAAATATCTCGGAAAGGACCTCAAGGAGCCCGACCCCCAAGCCAGAAAGCTCTTCCTGACAGCCACCCAAATCGATGGTGCGCTGGGCCTCAGAAATCAAGCAGATTTTCAGGAGAGCAGCGGCTTCAGTGGGCTGATCAAGACGCTGCATTGGGAGTGGCCGCAGGTTTTCTGTCGGGCGGTTGATTTAGATCCTGGGCTGCCTGTTGAAGATAAAGCGTCATTTTTGATGGCAGAAATCCAGGATCCCCAACGGGGACTCCAGGAAGTTGGACTCAGCGCCGATAGCCGTGTCACTCCGGCGACCAGAAACGGATAGATAAGCATGAAAACAAATCCAGCACCCACTCCCTCCAGGAACACCCATTTTTTAGTCAGCGGTGGCGGCAAAGGAATCACCGCGGAATGTGCGGCTGCCCTGGCGGCTGCTTATCAGTGCCGATTCACATTATTTGGTCGATCCCCACTCCTGGAATTTGAGCCCGCCTGGGCTGCCGGGCAAAATACGGATGCGGATCTTAAGGAAAGCGTCCTCAGTAAAGCCCAATCAGATGGCATCAAGCTCACTCCGAAGGAGCTTGGTGCCCAAGTTAATGAAGTGCTTGCCAGCCGGGAAAT
This sequence comes from uncultured Anaerolineales bacterium, assembly GCA_964621835.1. Taxonomy (GTDB): domain Bacteria; phylum Chloroflexota; class Anaerolineae; order Anaerolineales; family UBA11858; genus B10-G9. Next base: position 37,016 of record CAZUMA010000025.1, read on the forward strand.
CAAAACAACCCTGGATCAAATTCAGCAGGCAGGTGGGACAGCCGAGTATTTCCAGGGGGATATCCGGGACCCGGAGAGTGTCAAAGAAGTGATCGCAAAAACAGGTCAGGTTCACGGATTCCTGCATGGAGCTGGAGCGCTTGCTGATAAATTGATCACAGAAAAATCAGAAGCAGACTTTGAGCTTGTTTATGGCGTTAAGGTAGACGGCTTGATCAGCATCCTCGGAAACCTGCCCCTGGAAGATCTCAGGTACCTGATTCTTTTCTCCTCCGTGGCAGGATTTTACGGGAATCCAGGACAGGCTGACTACAGCCTCAGCAATGAAATTCTCAATAAATATGCTCATTATCTGCAGCAGCAGCACCCGCAATGCCGTGTGCTGGCTGTCAACTGGGGACCCTGGGACGGCGGCATGGTCAGTCCGCAGCTCAAAAGGATTCTAGAGCGCAGGAATGTCCAGCTGATTTCCATCCAAAATGGAACTGAAACCCTGGTCAGTTTGTTGAACGGGTCAGCCCCAGACACCCCCCAGTGGGTGGTTGGATCTTCCCTACCTTTCCCGGCAGTTAATGTAGAAAAAACTGCCTCGACCTACCGGGTCATCCGGAAATTGTCCCTCACAGAGAATCCCTTTCTTGAGGATCATGTCATCGGCGGCAGGGCGGTCCTTCCCACAGTTTGCGCCGTGAATTGGTTGGTGAATACTTGCGAAGACCTTTATCCCGGCTACATATTTTCAGCGGTCGAGGAGTATCAAGTATACAAGGGGATTGTGTTTGATGAGTCTCTTGCAGATCAGTATACGCTGGAGATTACGATCACAGATAAATCACCCCAGCAGGTGGTGTGCCTGGGACGGATTCACAGCAGCACCGGGAATGGAAAGCAGCGGCAGCACTACCAGGCCCGGATTATTCTCCGACGCACTCCCCTGGATGCTCCTCCCCCGGCCAAAGTGCAGCTTGACCCTCACAATCTGATCCCCGGGCAGGACCTCTATGCCCAGAAAATTCTCTTCCACGGACCGAGGTTCCAGGGGGTAGAAAAAGTGCTGAACCACTCAGAAGCGGGTTTAACAACTCAATGCCACCTGCCGGCCTTCCCAGCTGCTGAAATGGGCCAGTTTCCAGCCCGAACTTTCCATCCCTACCTGGCAGATGTCCATCTGCAGAGCTTATTGATCTGGTCTTCTCTATATCAGGGGAATGCTGGATTGCCGCTGAAAATCGCCGGCGGCATTCAGTATCGACCCCTCAAATTCGGGATGAACTCTTATGTAACAATGACCGTTCAATCCACCGGGAAGCATCACCTGGTTGCTGATGTAACCAGTCATGATCGGGAAGGCAGAATATACTCTCAGGTTCAAGGCGCTGAAATCACCTTAAGCAATCGGCTGAAACCCTTATTTGAGCAGAATCAGCTTGAGAGAGAACCAGTATGAGTGGGCTGATTGCCGGGATAGCCCTCTCCTATGGAGAAGGCCAATCTCCCCAGTTTGTTGACCAGGCAGTCTTCGGAGAAACTCTTTCTTGGACAAGCTCCCCGATGACCCCAGCTGACGTGGTTCAAAAAGCGATCGGAACTGCCGGTCTCAGTCAGGATACACCGGTTGGTATCCTGCCGCTTGGGTCTGGAAACCATGCAGACTTTCTCCCCAGACAGCTTCGCTCCTGCAGTCTCCTGACAGACCAAATCCCCCAGGCAGCTGACCTACCAGAAGCGCTGGTATTCGCTGCAAATTGGCTCAAGGACCAGCAAAATCGGGGGATCGTTATCGCCAGGGCTGAGCCCATCGGGTGCGGGGCAATTCTGCTGGTCCATCCCAGCAGGAATCTCAGCGGATATGCTGTTGTTGAGTATCTGGGGACCCTCTCCTCAGAAGGCCTGACAAAAGAGGCGGCTGTCCGCGCTGCACAAGGCCCCCCACCGGAATACCTGGAGCTGCCGCCGGAGCTGCAGGCTCTCGAGTCTGCGTATTGGAGATTGCTGGAGGAATGGTTTCAGATTCCCAGCCACCCGGCCGGGTGCGCCCTGGGCAGCATCGCCCCCTCCATTGCAGATCGGTCCGGCTTGACCGGGTTGATCCACGCGGCGCGGGTGCTGCACAACCGGGAGCTTCCCGGTTTTCCGGACTCCCTGCGCGGATTATTAGACACCCAATCGCCCTCCGGTGCGTTTTACGCTCCTGTCATGTCCCGCCCCTGGCTGGAAAACGGCCACCCGCAGCGGGCTGGGTTAGCGCTGAGCCGGGGCAAATCCGGGTGGCACCTGTACAGGTTACATAATCCAGCCCGGAGCAAACCTCTTCCTGCGGTACAGGCGGGTTCCACCCCACACCGAAAGGTAATCATTCCATTTTCTGGCGACACAGAAACCTCCTTGATCGACAAGCTGACTTTCCTGGAAAACAGCATCGCTTCCGGGGATGATCTGGATAGGATCGGAGCGCAGGCTTACCAGCAGATCAGGCAGGGGGTAGGCCGCATGAGCGGGTGTCTGTTGGGATCCGATCGGGATACATTCCTCAGGGAGATCCAGCTCCTCAAAAACAGCCTTCCCCCTTCGATCCGCACAGGGAAAGCCCAGTCCACGCCCATCGGAAGCTGCTTTGTTCCGAAACCTCTGGGAAAGCAGGGCGTGGCCCTGATTTATCCAGGCGCATTCAACAGCTACCCGGGGATGGGCAGAGAGCTGTTTCACCACTTTCCGAGGCTGCATCAGATCGTGAGAAAAACGACCCGGAATATCAGCCGTTCTCTTGCTGAAACCTTCCTGTACCCACGATCACTTCAGCCGCTTTCCAGCCAGGAGAAAAAAGAGCTGGAGATCGACTTTTTCAACCACCCGATCGAACTCATCGAATCCGGGACGAGCCTCGCAGTTCTTCATACCCTGATCCTCAAGGAGATCTTTCAACTACAGCCAGCGGCAGCTTTTGGCTACAGCCTGGGGGAGATCAGCATGCTCTGGGCAAATCAAATCTGGCAGGGTGGGGAGCAGAGCAGCCTGGCCTGGCGAAACTCTTCCCTGTTTAAATCAAAGCTGTTTGGGAAGATGACTGCAGTTCGTGAGTACTGGGATGGGGAGGATCTTGCGGATCAGTTCTGGGGAACTTTTATCCTCAAAGCAACCCCAGAGGACACCGCATCCGCCCTGGAAGGTGAAAAAGACGCCTTTTTAACCATTATTAATACGCCAGATGAGGTCGTGATTGCTGGAAAGCGGGCTTCCTGCTTACGGGTAATTGAGATCCTGGGCTGTCGATCCCTGCCAGTGCCCATTGAGGCAGCGATTCACAATCCGGCCATGAGCTCCACCTACCAGGACTTTGTGGACCTCCACACTCAGCCCGTCCATCCCCAGCCCGGGATGGAGTTTTATTCAGCAGCCGCGTATCAACCGCTGTCAATCAAACCCGAAGCCCTGGCCCGTTCGATTGCCGCGATGACCTGCCAGCAGGTAAATTTTCCCAGGCTTGTCAGGCAAATCTACCAGGATGGGGTACGTATTTTTATTGAAGTGGGGCCGCAGAAAACCTGCACTCGCTGGGTACAAGCTGTCCTTGAAAAAGTTCCCCATGCTGCAGTTCCGATGAATAAAAAATACCAGGCTGATCTGGATGGAATCTTGAAGGTTCTCAGTTTGCTGATCAGCCATCAAGTTGAGATAAACCTGGAATCCATCTTCCCTGGACACCAGACTACTCCTGTAAGAGCCCTCTACCAGGAGGGTGATTGGGAAGCCGCAGTTCCCTCCCCCCAGGAGCGGGGCAGGACGGCGCAAAAAATACCCGCTGATTCCCTGGCTCCGGTGATGGTAAACACCGTGGACTTGCCGTTGCAAACGCTGAGCCAACACGCCAGCAGATCAGCCAGGGCTCACCAGAGCTATTTATCCCTGCAGCAGGTCCTGACCCGGAACCTGAAGAAAACGCTCACGCTTGCCGCAGAAGACCTCACAAGCGGATCAAAGACCCTCCCTGGACCTGCCCCAGTATTTTCGCATGAGCAGATCCAAGCCTTCACACGGGGGAATCATGAACGATGTTTCGGGAGGACCTATGCGGTCTTTGAGGGGCGTCGGATTCCCTGCCTGCCAAATGGAGCGCTGCAGTTCATGGATCGGGTTATGTCCCTGGAAGCCCAGGCCGGAAAAGTAGAGTCCGGCGCCTCCATAACAGCCGAATTTGACATCCCGGATCGGGCCTGGTACTTTCCAGAAGACAGGGGCCATTTACCCCATCTTGCCCTGATGGAAATCTCCCTGCAGCCCTGTGGTTTTTTAGCGGCATACATGGGATCAATCCTGGATCACCCGGAGGTAGACTTCTATTTTCGCAATCTGGACGGGGAGGGAAGACTGCTCCGTGAGCTGCCGCCCCCGGGATCCACCATTGAAAACCAGGCGGTCCTGGTCTCTTCAAGCACCCTTCAGGATACTATTATCCAGCAGTATCAGTTTGAATTATCCTCGTACGGTGCTCCATTCTACCGGGGGACAGCTTCTTTCGGGTTTTTTCCTGCCAAAATGCTCAGGCAGCAGAAAGGACTGGATGGTGGAAAACCATTTCTCCCCTGGAGAAAAAGTCATCCAGAATCCGGAAACTGGCACACCAGCAGAGAACAAGCCGGGCAGGATCCAGCCATCCCGGGACTTCCATCCTTTGAGAGGATCTGGATTTCCCCAACGGGTGGGAGATATGGCGCCGGGTATATATTTCTTGATCAATCCATACCCCCTGAGTCCTGGTTTTATCCAGCTCATTTCTATCAGGACCCGGTCATGCCCGGGTCACTGGGGGTTGAGCTGATGTCCCGGATGCTCCAGGAGGCCGCTCCCCAGCTAACTCTAGAAAAGGACAGCACCTGGAGGATGAAGCAAAACAGCGGCACCAGCTGGAAATACCGCGGTCAGATCACCCGGTCTGTTGGTTCCATCCAGCTCGAGCTTCATGTCAAGGATATCCAAAAAAATCAGCACCAGCAGGCGGTAACAGGGGATGGCAGCTTGATCAGGGATCAGCTGAGGATATACCAGGTCAACGATCTGGCACTGGAAACCGGGGATTAAGGACATAAATCTATGAAAACCTTACAGAAAACCAGACAGACAACATCCCTTGGTGCCTGGGAGGGACAAAAAGAAGACCTGATCAGCGATCCAGCAGGCATCCAGGAGTGTTTGAGGGATTTAACCTCTCCGGTCTTCCTGCTGCAGACGGAGAAGGGGATTTCCGCCGCCCGCGAGGGGATCTTTCTTCCGGGGGAGCGGTCGCGCAACGGGCATGCTGTTGCGGCATATGTACGGCCTCAAAAGCCAGCTGATTTTGGCTCACCTGAATTTCTCTCTTTTCACCAGGTGCAGAGTCCCTACATGGCCGGTTCAATGGCAAACGGGATTTCGGGCGAAGAACTGGTGATTGCGATGGGCAATGCCGGGTACCTGGCTTCTTTTGGTGCTGGCGGAGTATCTCCCCAAAAACTAAAGATGGCTGTCACCCTGCTGAAAAAGCAGCTCGCTGGAAAACCCTATGCATTTAATCTGCTCCACAGCCCACATGAACCCGAGATGGAGCAGCATGCCGTTGATCTATACCTGGCAGAGGGAATCACCACGATTGAAGCCTCCGCTTTCTTGCGATTGACCCCCCCACTGGTGCAGTATCGCGCAGCGGGGCTGCAGCGGGACGCCCGGGGAAATCTGCAGATCACCAACAAAGTGATCGCGAAGTTATCCCGCCGGGAAGTGGCGGATCATTTTCTCCACCCGGCCCCGGAGAAGATCCTCCGCTCCCTGGTCAGCCAGGGCAAACTCACCTCCCAGCAAGCCCAGCTCGCCGCCCTGGTTCCCATGGCTGACGATATTACTGTTGAAGCAGATTCCGGGGGACATACTGATAACCGACCGCTGACCAGCCTGCTGCCCTCCATCAAGGCGCTGCGCAATGAAGCCGACATGGCCCGGGAGAACACATTTGAAGTCAGGATCGGCGCAGCCGGGGGGATCAGCACCCCGACCTCCATCCTGGGCGCTTTTGCCATGGGCGCGGATTATGTGGTTACCGGATCCATCAATCAGAGCTGTCGGGAAGCAGGCACCTCGGATCGGGTCAAAGCCCTGCTTGCAGAAGCGGAGACCACGGATGTGATGATGGCCCCCTCCGCGGATATGTTTGAAATGGGCGTGAAAGTCCAGGTGCTGAAAAGAGGCTCGATGTTTCCCCTCCGCGCTCAAAAACTATACGAAATATATCGCGGCTATGAAAGCATCGAGGCCCTGGAAACACCCCTGCGCAGGGAGCTTGAGGAGAAATATTTCCAGCAGGAGTTCGAGCAGGTCTGGGCAGAATGTATTGAGTTCTTTTCAGAACGGGATCCATCCCAGCTGGAGCGGGCTCAGGGGAACCCAAAACGGAAAATGGGATTGATCTTCCGCTGGTACCTTGGACTGGCTACCCATTGGGGCATCCAGGGAGATCCTGACCGGGCGTATGACTATCAGATCTGGTGCGGCCCGTCCATGGGAGCGTTCAATGATTGGACCCGGGGAACCCGATTGGCAGAGCCAGAGAACCGTCATGTGGTGGCGGTGGCGGATCAGCTGATGGCTGGTGCAGCCTATCTCCACCGCCTGGCAGATTTGCGGCTGCAGGGCTTTTCTGTGCCCACTCACTGGCAGCAGTGCATCACCTGAGCACTTGTTATGTTTCAGAAACTGGCCGCAAACACCGTTCATATCTGGCACACCGAACTGCCCTCCTGGAGGCCGCAGCGTCATAAGCTGCTGGCGTACCTCTCCCGGGAAGAGATTGCCCGCGGGGACCGATTGATCGCGCCGGATGCCCGGTGGAGATTCCTGACCTCCCGGGGCCTGATTCGGTCCATTCTCGGGAAATACCAGAATCTCTCCCCCGCGGCGGTACATTTTCATCAAGCGCCCGGAGGCAAGCCGCTGCTCACCAACGCAGCCATTGAATTCAATCTCTCCCATTCCGGGGATCGATTTATCTGCGCGGTCGCCCTCAACCTGCCGGTTGGCATCGATATCCAGGAAATCTACCCCATCGTGAATCTACCCAGCATGCTGGGTCCGTTTTTTTCCCCCGCGGAGCGGGCAGAGATCTTGGGCCAACCCGCAGATATCCAGCTGGAAAAATTTTTCCGTTTCTGGGTTGTCAAAGAAGCCTGCTGGAAAGCGGCCGGCAGCGGGATGAAACCTCCAGACCCTACCCGGGATAACCCAGGTCTTTCTAGCTGGAGCGACTGCTGGGTTGCTGAGCTGCCGATCTCCAAATCGTATCCAGCAGCAGCTGCTGCCCGGGGTCCCGTAGACCAGCTCCAGATCCACCCCTTCCATCCCGAGAATTTCCCTCTCCATTGATCCGATCAGGTAGAGGGAAAAGTCAACTTTCCCGGTCCAGCAGGCATTCTCTGCATATCCCTTGACAACAAGCCGGAGATATGTAATAATCGCAGTGCTCCTTGGCCTGCCCCCCTCAGGTCAAGGGGTTTTTTTTATCGGGTGGAAATCAGCTACAATACAAGAAAGCCAGGGAATCACCAGGGAGGGATTGGATGTGCGGACGATTTACGCTGACAGTTTCACCAGATGAACTCAGGCAGGCCTTTCCTAATTTTGAGATTCCAATCGATTTACCCCCCAGCTATAATATTGCTCCAACCCAACCCATTCCCGTTATTCCAAATCATCAAAACAAGGCGCTGACTTTCTATCGCTGGGGGCTGGTGCCATCCTGGGCGAAAGATGAAAAATTTGGGGGATACACCCTGATCAATGCCCGGGCTGAAACTGTAGCAGAAAAACCATCCTTCCGGTCCAGCTTCCGTCATAAACGCTGCCTGGTGCTGGCGGATGGATTTTATGAATGGAAAAAGAATCCCGCAGGGGCAAAAGTCCCCTACTTCATTTCCCTGAAATCCCAGCAGCCGTTTGGATTTGCAGGTTTGTGGGATAAATGGATCTCTCCTCACGGGGATCCGCTGTATTCTGCCTGCATCATCACCACAAAACCAAACCGGATCGTGAAAACTATTCATGACAGGATGCCGGTGATCCTCGATCAGGAAGACCACGAGCTCTGGCTGAGCCCCGGAGAGGGTGATCCTGCCGCCCTCCAGCGCCTGCTGGATCCCTATCCGGCAGAAGAGCTCCAAGCCTACCCGGTTTCACCCTTCGTCAACTCCCCCAAGAATAACGACCCCCGCTGTATAGAACCGGCTGGCCTCCTGTAATGATCAGCCCCGATCAGTTTCTCACCAGGACGCTGTGGGACTTCCCCGGCAGGAAAGCAATCTGCAGGGTTCTGGCCGCTGCCATCAACGGGGTGGAACCCGGAGGGCTGATCCAGCAGCATCTTTTCCGAAGAGGCTCCCTGCTTCAGGTCAGTGACTTGAAAATTGATCTGAAATCCCGGCAGAATGTTCTCGTTCTATCCATCGGGAAAGCTGCCCTGCCCATGGCTGCGGCAGCGGGCGAGATTATCGGGGAACGATTAACCAGGGGCATCGTGCTCACAAAACATGAAGCGCTGCCCGGCTGGGATCAACCCCTCAAGAAATTCGAAATCTACTCTGGAGGGCATCCCTTACCGGATCAAGCGGGATTCCAGGCGGCTGAGACGATCATTTCAACCCTTGAAAATCTCTCAGAAAACGACCTGCTGCTTGTCCTTTTATCTGGCGGCGGCTCGGCGATATTCAGCTGTCCAAGTCCGGGAATCTCCCTTACAGAACTGATCGAGACAAATTCCCTGCTCCTAAAATCCGGAGCAGATATTGTAGAGATCAACACCATCCGGAAGCATCTCTCCCGGGTCAAAGGTGGACAGCTGGCAAGGATCGCATCTCCCGCAGCTGTTTTCACCCTGATCCTGTCCGACGTCATCCAGGACCGCATCGATATGATTGCCTCCGGACCCACTGCACCGGATCCAACCACTTATCAGGATGCAGTTGACATCCTCCAGAAATACCACCTCGCCGGACAGGTCCCGGCTTCTGTGCTGACCCACCTGAAGAGCGGACAGAAAGGGACCCGGTCTGAAACCCCGAAACCCGGTGATGAGCTTTTCAGTCGGGTGGAAAACAGGATCCTGGGGGGGAATCGGCTCGCGATTGATGCCGGGCTGCAGCAGGCCCGGAGAGAAGGATTCCTCTGTCAGGCTCTCCATCCCCCCCTGGTGGATTCCTCCCATCAGGTGGCACTCCAGCTCGCTAATACCCTGACAAACCTATCGAGGGACGAGAGCCCCTTTCCACGACCCGCTTGTATGATCGGCGGCGGAGAGCCATCTGTAGCCATTACAGAGAAACAGGACATTGGATTGGGAGGGAGAAATCTTGAAACGGCACTTCAGGCAGTTCCCCTGATCAAAGGTCTGCCTAACTCTCTCCTGATTGCCCTGGCCAGTGACGGGGAGGACGGACCAACGGATGCGGCAGGTGCTGTCGCTTCTGGTGAAACCTGGGGCCGGGCAAAAAAGCTGAAGCTAAACCCGGATGACTATCTATCCACCCATGATTCATATACTTTTTTTTCGGAACTGGAAGACCTTGTTAAAACCGGTCCAATAAGAACGAATGTCAATGACCTGTTTTTCCTGTTTACAACCTAAAGGGTAAGCAATGAACCAGCCTGAGACACCTCTCGTACTTATCACCCATCCCATCCCCCGGGATTGGATAGCCCGGTTATATGAAATCTGCCAGGTGATCACTGGCCCTGCGGGGATCCAGGGATTGAGCCCGGAGCTGGAGGAGAAGCTCCCCGATGCATCCGGGTTAATCAGCCTGCTGGATGATCCTGTTGATGCTGCACTGCTGGAAAAAGCCTCTTCCCTGAGAGTGATCAGTAATATGGCTGTCGGGGTGGACAATATTGATCTGGCCACCTGCACAGAGATGGGCATCCCGGTCGGCAACACCCCCGGTGTGCTCACCGAAGGGACTGCGGACCTCACCATGGCCCTGCTGCTGGCAGTCGGTCGCCGTCTCTACCAGGCCAACGCTGACGCCAAAGCGGGGTTGTGGTCTACCTGGGATCCAGCTGGCTGGCTGGGGGCCGATCTTGCAGGAAGCACACTGGGAATACTTGGAATGGGAAAAATCGGGACCGCAGTCGCCAGAAGAGCTGCAGCGTTTGACTGCGAGATCATCTTCACCAACCGCAGTCCAAAACCTGCCCTGGAGAATGAGCTCCCCGCCCGGCAGGTGCCCCTGGAGAAACTGCTGGAAGACAGCGATTTTCTCTCCCTGCATGTCCCCTTAACTAAAGAAACAGACCGGTTGATCGATGAGGAGGCGCTGCAGAAAATGAAACAGTCCGCAATCCTGATCAATGCTGCCAGGGGAGCGGTCATTGATACCGGGGCCCTTGTTGAAGCACTTCAGGAAGGGTGGATCCGGGCTGCGGGCCTGGATGTTACAGATCCAGAACCCCTTCCTCCCGAGCATATCCTCTATTCGCTTGAGAACTGCTTGATCACTCCTCACATCGGATCGGCCACCTGGAATACCCGCCAGAAGATGGCAGATCTTGCGGTCGAGAATATCTTGGCTGGGTTAGCGGGGGAGCCCCTGCCCCACTGTGCCAATCCCGAGGTCTACGCCGGCGAGGGCTAATTGATCCCCGCCTCTTCCAACCGTTTGTTCAGATCAAAGGCGGCAGAGATCAGCGCCAGGTGCGTGAATGCCTGGGGGAAATTTCCCAGGTGCTCTGCTTGCGGACTTAATTCCTCAGCGTACAATCCAAGGTGATTTGAATATCCGAGCATTTTCTCAAAATACAGCCTGGCCTTTCTGAGCTGACCGGTTCTAGAGAGATTTTCCACATACCAAAATGTGCAGATGCTGAAGGTTCCTTCCAGCCCTGAGAGTCCGTCTGGTGCATCCCCATCCGGGCTGTAGCGATAGACCAGGGAATCATAAACCAGCTCCTCCTCGACAGCCTTCAAGTGAGAAATCCACCGGGGATCCCGGGGTGAGATAAAATCAACCAGCGGCATTAGCAAACTGGAGGCATCCAGGGTGTTCCCGTCCTTGATCTGGGTAAAGGCCTGTTTATCCGGGTGCCAGAAGTGCTCAAATACATCTTCATAGATCTGATCCCTGATCTGCTTCCAGCGTTCAATAGGGGCCGGAAAGGAGCGTTTTTCAGCGATGCGAATTCCCCGGTCGATCACGACCCAGCACATGACCCGGGAAAACAAAAAATGATTCTTCCCACTCCTGATCTCCCAGATCCCTTCATCTGGCTGCTCCCAATTCTTAGCGACATAATCAATAATCCGCACCAGGTTCATCCACAAATCATGGGAAAGGTAGCTTCTGTAGCTGTCCATCACATACAGCGTATCCATCAGTTCACCATAGATATCCAGCTGAAGCTGGTTATAAGCCCCGTTTCCCACCCGAACCGGGCGGGATCCTTGATACCCTTCTAAATGGGACAGCGTCCGCTCCTGGAGATTTTTCCTCCCATCCAGCCCGTACATCACCTGCAAAGACCCATCTGGATTCAGCTGATTGGTGCGCTCAATGATCCAGTCAGTAAAAGCTCTCGCCTCGGATATAAATCCAAGCTTCATCAGCGAGGAAACCACAAACGCCGAATCCCGGATCCAGGTGTAGCGGTAATCCCAATTCCTCACTCCCCCAATCACTTCGGGAAGTCCAAACGTGGGTGCAGCCACCAGGGAACCGTACACCTGAGAGGTAATCAGCTTCAGCGTCAGGGCGGATCGATTGACAATCTCCCGCCAACGCCCCTGGTAGGTAGACTCGGCAATCCAGCCATGCCAGTAATTCACCGTATCTTTAAAAGTGTCAGAGACATAATCTGCCCGGGCACAAGGAGAAGGATGATCCGGAGAAACCTGTTCAAGGATGAAAGCAGCACTCTCCCCCGCCTGGAGGGTAAACTCTGCAACCACTGCCCCGTCCCTTTCCCTGATCGGCACCTCACTGCGCAGCCGCAAAACAACCTGGTCGTCGCCCTTTGAAGAGAAAACCACTCCCTGTTTATCCAAGGACAGATCATGGCCCGCAGCGGCGTAGTTGAAGGCAGGAGAACAGATCATCCGGATTGGTATTTTCCCCCGGACCACCTTGATCCGGCGGACCAGGTTGGGAATGACCCGGTGCTCTTCAATGGGCATGAAATCGGACAGCTCGCAAACCCCATCCTCCTGTAAAAATCGGGTTAAAAGGACATTTGTATCTGAGATGTACAGCTGTTTTTGCTTTCCAGTTATCTTTTCTGGCTGAATGCAAAAATATCCCCCCTGCTTGCTGTCCAGCAGACTGGCAAAGATGGTGGGCGAGTCAAAATTTGGAAAACACATGAAGTCAATGGAACCTGCCTGTTGATCAGGGCAACGGTGTTCAGATCTCCTACCACACCATATTCTTCGATAGGTTGATAGCCCATAACCCTCCAAATCTAAGGATGATGACCTAATTTTAACGCATTCAGGGGCATCTTAGCGGAGATTGACCATATCCCTAGTCATTAAACCAGGATATGCTACACTATAGAAAAATTTCCTGCCTTTATTGAGGAGACACAACCCCAAAATGGTGCGTCAAAGAATTCATGTCAGTATCGCAATTGAAGGAACATCCAATTCATCCTACCTGGCTGAATTGGCGAAACTGTATGGGGCAGATCAGGTCCTGATCTATCAGCTCCCGGAGAGAAAATTTATCCGGCTCAGTGAACTTCCCTTGAACATCTTTCAGTCCCTGATCGAGAAAGGAAAGGAGCTGTTGGTCAGTACGAAACTGGTCTCCAAGGAGAAAAGCGATCAGGAGATTAGCATCCCCGGTCAATCCTGGTACAGCCGGAATGACCTGCCGGAGGATGCTGCCGCGGTTCACGGATACTTTACGCCCAGTTTGTTCCGGGGCATCGTTGAAAACCCTTTTACCAGCATCATTCTCAGGGATCCTCTGGAAAGATTGATCACGATCTTCGAAGAATGGAAGCGATCAAAAGGGGAGACAGATTGGCGAATTCAGATTCCTTTTGATAAAATGATGGATTTCAGACGTTTTTCCATGCTTGACAAGAATACTAACTTCCAATCCCGCTGCCTTGGAAACCAACGCCTGGGGGATTATGATCTGGTCGGTGTCTATCAGTGCTTACCAGGATTCATTGCCCAGCTTAAAAACGAAAATTGGACAAACCACACTGGAACCCCCGCCGGTGAACCTCCACTCCAGCGGCCCCGCTACAAAAACCTGGGCATTGATGACCCGTTTTTTGCAGAGTTTAAAGAAGCAAACCAGAAGGATTACGCTATCTATCAACAAGCCAAAGCGTTTATGGGCTTCTGCTGAGAGGTTTGTCGGACTTCCTGCTCATCCGCCAAGGTAACCAGAAAAGACCGCCTGGATAGCAGGCGGTCTTTGTTATGGTCGGGGCGGTCGGATTCGAACCGACGGCCTTTGCAACCCCATTGCAACGCGCTAGCCGGACTGCGCCACGCCCCGA
>CAZUMA010000026.1:0-49746 GCA_964621835.1 uncultured Anaerolineales bacterium
GCCCCCTGACCTGGATTATCCAGTTAAAGACTACTCAGCGCTTTTTTCTTCTTCAACAATCCACTCCGCCAACCGCTGTTGAATTTCCTTCTCCAGTGGGCTGAGCAGCGCCCTGGCCGCAGCCAGGTTTTCACCCTTTGCGGTGATCCTTACCCCGACCTGGCCTTTTTTAGCCGCCAATCCGACTGTGGGATTGGACAGCTTTTCCAGGTCCTGAAGGAGGGTGTCAACCCGGGATTCCCCGACACCCCGGGTCAGAATGGTCCGGGTAAGAATTGTTCCCTGGAGCTGGTATCGGGCCTTGATTCTAGGAATGACTTCCTCATCCAACATCCGGGACATTTCCTCTGGGACGCCGGGGAGGGCAAAGACATCGCCTTGGTCAGTCGAGACAAAAACACCTGGAGCGGTACCTCGGGGATTTGGCAGAGCTTCTGCTCCCCGGGGGAGATAAGCCTGTCGTTTGTTATTGTCTGTTGGCTGAGAGCCGTATTTTTTAAACCTGGCAGCAATCACCTCCCATAAAACTGGCTGATAAATGCTCTCCAAGTTCAGGGCATCAGCAATCGCTTCCCGCGTGTAATCATCCACAGTCGGTCCGATCCCGCCTGTGGAAATCACGATTTCTGCCCGCTGCAAACTTTCCTGGATAATTCGGGCGATCCTGGTTCGATTGTCTCCAACCACCGTCGTCCGGTACACATCCACCCCGATCTTCCTCAGGGATCTGGCAATCACCTGGGCATTGGTATCGACAATTTCACCCAGCAAGATTTCGGTACCAATAGATAAAATCTCCGCTTCCGGCATCTTCTCTTATCCTCTCAAGCCCGGGTGCTGAATGAACAACAGGGGTTGGAGATCCGACATAAATTTTCCCCGTGGGTAGGAACTCCAACGAGCCTGCATCGAAAGAATTCAAGATCAAAGGCCGTTTTGATCCCTACCTATAAAATAAAAGCCCTGTGATTATTTTTATTCTATCATCACAGGGCGGAGGGGAAATCTCAAATGGCTGTTATTCAATTCCCAGGTATGCTTTCTGGACCATCTCGTCTTCACGAAGTTTTTCAGCACTGTCCTTGAGGACAATCTCTCCTGTTTGCAGTACATACCCCCGATCTGCAACAGAGAGGGCTACCGTCGCATTCTGCTCCACCAGCAAAATCGTCGTTCCGTTCTCATTAATTTGCTTGATGGTTTCAAAAACGCTTTCCACAAGCAGAGGAGCCAACCCCATGGACGGCTCATCCATTAACAGCAATCGGGGGCTGGCCATCAGCGCACGGGCAGTGGCGAGCATTTGCTGTTCCCCTCCTGAGAGCGTTCCAGCAACCTGATTCCGGCGCTCTTTTAAGCGAGGGAAAAGCTCGAAAACCCGCTCATAATCCCCTTCCAGGTTTGATTTATCCGCCCTGGAATATGCCCCCATATCCAGGTTTTCATAAACCGTCAAACGGGAAAAAATACCCCGCCCTTCCGGCACCATGGTGATTCCTTTGAATACCAATTCATGGGCTGGTGTTCCTGAAATCAGCTCCCCCTCAAAATACACCTCCCCACGGCGAGGGGTCAGCAGGCTGCTGATGGTTCGCAGGGTAGTTGTCTTTCCGGCCCCATTGCCGCCAATCAGGGTAACAATCTCGTTCTCTTCAACCGTGATTGAAATCCCTTTCAGGGCGTGAATATTCCCATAATAAGTATGGATATTATTTACTTCAAGCATTGCCATAAGCATCTTCCATTATACAATTCCAAACTGTACCTAGGAGGCACCCCGTCCCAGGTAGGATTCGATCACCTGCGGATTTTTCTGAATCTCCTGAGGGGTTCCTTCAGCAATTAATTCCCCAAAATCCAGCACATAGATATACTCACTGATCCCCATGACCACTTTCATATCATGCTCAATCAGCAAGATGGTAATTCCCAATTCATTGCGCAGATTCTGAATAAAACGCATCATATTGGCAGACTCATTAGGATTCATCCCAGCTGTTGGTTCATCCAGCAGGATCAGTTCTGGTTTATTTGCCAGGGCCCGGGCCATTTCTAACCGCCGCTGCTCCCCGTAGGGAAGGTTTCTGGCCAGTAAGTCCCCTTTTCCTTTTAAGCCCACAAAATTCAAAAGCTCCTGGGCTTCCTGGATGGCTTCCTCCTCCTCGCTGCGCTGGGAGGGGGTGTGCAGAATAGCATCGATCCAGTTAGAGTGCATCTGCGGGTGGGCGCCGACCAGGATGTTCTCCAATGCCGTCATAGCCGGGAACAAACGGATATTTTGATAGGTCCGGGAGATGCCCTGTCGGGTGACCAGGTCCGGTGCATATCCCAGCAGGGAATTCCCCTGGAAAAGCATATCCCCTTCATCCGGGGGATAAAATCCCGAGATGCAGTTGAACAGGGTAGTTTTTCCTGCCCCGTTGGGACCAATAATGCTGAAGATCGACCCTTCGGGAATTCTCACACTCACTCGGTTTACCGCAGACAATCCCCCAAACCTTTTGGTTACATTTTTTGTTTCAAGAATACTCATGCCTCTCGCCTCTTCTTACGCATTCATTGTGATCTCTTCCTGGGGCATCATGGTAGTATCATTATCCTTCAGCTCCATCCGCCTCCTTGGAGCAGGCCACAATCCTTCTGGCCGCCAGATCATCATGATTACCAGCAGGGCCCCAAAAACAAGCAGACGGAATAATTCCAGCTCACGGAGCACCTCGGGCAAGCCTTTCAGCACGAACGCCCCCACTATCACACCTGGAATGCTGCCCATTCCCCCAACAATCAGGACACAAAGAACATTGATGGAGACCATCAGGCTGTGATCCGCGGGTCCGGTGTACTGGTTGCGCGCCGCAAAGAGCCCGCCACCAATCCCCGCAAAGGCAGCCCCAATGGCAAAGGCCAGCAGCTTATAGTAGAGGGTGTTTATTCCCATTGCCTGCGCAACGGTCTCATCCTCCCGCATCGCCATCCAGGCTCTTCCAACCCGGGAACTCTGCAGGTGCCTCGTCAGGTAAATTGTCAGGACGATCCCGATGATGATCAGGTACAAGTATGCCTGTTCGCTGGTAAGGGAAATGCCAAAAACCATTGGACCGTCTATATCCCTTACACCCTGGGGGCCTCCCAGATACGGCGCCATCATATCACTCCGAATTAACACCCGGATGATTTCCCCAAACCCCAAGGTGACAATGGCCAGGTAATCTCCCCGCGTTTTCAGCACCGGAAGTCCCAGCAGAACTCCCGCGAAAGCAGCCAGGACAATACTCAAGACCAGGGCTGGCCAAAATCCAATTTGGAGGGTGATCGGTGCCGGGGAGGTGAGCAATCCCACAGTATAGGCACCAATTGCAAAAAAGGCCACATACCCCAGGTTCAGGAGCCCTGCCAAACCGACCACAATATTCAACCCCAATCCCATCATCACGTAGATTCCCACGGTCCCCATGGCATAATTCCAGTAGCGGCTGAGGGTCATGGGCAGCAGCAAACAAACTGCGAAAATCAGACCATACATAACCCAGCGGCCCCGGGGATCATTCCGGAGAAACTTCACGCTTTTTGTTTCCATGACGCGGTTGACCAGGTTCATGATGGGGTCTTTCTTGCCAGCTTCTCCCCTGCTTCGCTGGATGAGATACCGCAGGATTGCACCCGCAATTCCAGAGACAAGAAAGATCACAAAACTTCTCAAGGCGCCCCCAGCGGGACCAGCGCTGTAGCTCAGCAGCTGCACATTAGGGCGGGTAAGCTGGACAAAATAGTCCCGCATCTCAACATCCGCACCATCCAGAGATCCAATAAAGAAAGTGAACAGGCCCACCAGGATCCCAATAAATATTCCCGTCACGATCCCAGAAAGCAAGGATTCCTTGAGATTGGAGCTGTGATCCCCAGCCTCCTGACTTCCTGCCCACAACCCCAGGAGACTAAAAAACACCACCAGGCCGCCGGTATTGCCAGCCATGGTTGCTGATTCAAGATCCAGTATATTTCCAAAAATCTCGGATGCCGTCGTGGTCAAACCGATAAGCATCAAGAATATGATCACAAAACCAAAGATCAGTCCTCGATTGATGCTGCTTTGGGTAATTTCTCTCATTAAACTTTTTCCTCTGTCAGCACTTCACTCAAAATCCCGGAAGGCCGGAAAATCAAGACCAGGACCAGGATGGAGAAGGCAATCACATCTTTCAACTGAAAATCCAGCCCCAGCGCTGCGGGCCCAAGCGACTCGACAATTCCCAGGAAGATTCCTCCCAGCATTGCGCCAGGAATATTCCCAATTCCACCTAACACCGCCGCGGTAAAGGCCTTTAACCCCGGAATAAAGCCGACATAGTGATAAATAATCCCATTGTGAATCCCCCACATCACCCCTGCTGCTCCCCCCAAGGCCCCGCTGATCACAAAGGTGGTGCTGATCACATAATTAACATTGATTCCCATCAAAGCTGCCGTCTGCTTGTCCTCGGCAACTGCCCGCATGGCCCGGCCAAACCGGGTTCGCTGAACTAAACTATACAGTCCGACCAGGAGTAAAACAGAAAGAATAAACGTCAGCGTCCCCGTATAGGTGAGAATCACATCTTCCCCCCCGATGGGAATCCGCCATCCAACGCTGCGGGTCAAACTGCTGGGATTGAAATAGGTTCTCCGTTTGGGTCCAAAGATCAGCTGGGCAGCGTTCTGCAAAAAGATCGACGCACCGATAGCGCTGATCAGGGGGATCAGTCGGGGTGCCCCACGCAGCGGTCGATAGGCAATTTTCTCCAGGAAATATCCCAGGAGAGCCGCGATGGTCATACCGGCAATGAAAGCCAGCACCACCGAGAGGATCTGGTTTGCTTCTAAAAAAGTCAATCCTGTCGCCGGATCCACCACAATGGCATTAAGGGCTTCTAAAACAAAGTAGCCGGAAAAAGCGCCCAGCATCATAATTTCGCCATGTGCGAAATTAATCATGAAGAGGATCCCGTACACCAGCGTATATCCGATCGCAATCACAGAGTACACACTGCCGATGATCAACCCGCTGATCGTAAAACGGAGCCAGGTATCCGGTCCATATGCCCCCTCCTGGATAACTGTAAAAAGACGCCAACTAAAAAATAAAATAAATAAGACCCCAATGATAATCTGGGCAATCCGAAAAGCATCAATCGGTGTGGCAGATTTTTGCTCGTTATTTTCGCTCATAGTATATCCGGTATCTACTGCTTCACACATTGGCGAGGCAAGCTGAAACGCTTGCCTCGCACAAGTGTTTTTTATTCTTTGATCAGGTTGGATTTCTCAACCCTAGGGAACAACCCACTCCCCATCCTGAACAACCAGGAAGGCTGGTCCGGTGGCATTGCACTCACCAGCTTGGCAGGTCAATTCGCCCGTCAAACCCTGATAGCCTGTCATGTTGTTGACAGCATCGATCAGTGCTTCGCGCGGAATATAGAGATTGCCATCATCACCGAGAATTGCCACTGACTCAATCATCTGGATCAGCGCATCGACGACATCATAACCATGCCAGCTGAAGGTTGAAACGGCTCCAGGAGGATCACCGTATGCATCCTCGAATGCCGCACCAAACTCATCAAAGCGAGGTCCACCCACGGGGGCTCCGGACGCGGCATAAACGCCTTCCGCATTTTCTCCGGCCAGTTCGATGAAGGTTTCCCCAAAAGTGCCGTCATCACTGAAGAGGATCACGTCTTCCAACCCAGCGACCGGCATATCCTTGGCAATCACTGCGGCTTCAGGGTAGTACCCACCGTAGTAGATCGCTTCAGGGCTCTGAGCGCCGACATCGGTCAGCGCGGCGCTGTAGTCTGTTTCCGCAGGGGTGATCGCCTCAAAAGCAACCACTTCCCCACCCAGGCTTTCAAAGACCTCTGCAACCGTCTCGGCAACACCTAAACCATAAGCATCCCCATCGTGCATCGCAGCAAGTTTGGTTACGCCCAGCTGGTTGTAGAGATACTCTGCGGCAAACTGACCCTGGATATCATCCGTGAAGGGGATGCGGTGGAAGACATCCTGATCGCCTTCCGTGAGGTCCGCGCGTGTTGCGGAGGGGGAAAGCATCGGCAGTCTGGCTTCGTTGTAGATGGGGATCGCAGCTGCGGTGGAGCCGGAGAAGGTGTGACCAGCAATGGCCACCACATCCGGATCAGAGACATAAAGGTTGGCAACAGAAGCGCCGCCCTCTCCACTGCCCTGGGTATCCTCAATCAGAAGTTCATATTCGAACCCTTGGAACTCACCTGCATCCTCGACAGCCAGCATCCCAGCGTTGGAAATATCAATCCCGAACGCAGAGTAGTCACCGGTCATCGGGCCTGCATACCCAATCTTGATGGTGTTGCCCGGTTCAATCACCGCGCAGACGGATTCATCAGGATTGTCAGCACACACATCGGGGGGTTCAGCTGCCCCGGCGCAAGCCGCCAGAACGAGGCTGACAGCCAGCAGTAAACTAATTAGGGTAAGTCTTTTTGACATCTGTTTTCCTCCTTAGGAAATTTGTTGAACTATTACGAATGTACAATGTCTGTTTTGTCTTTATTTATTTTCCCTTCACCTCCTCTGAAATACTCTATTCTTCATCATACACAGAGATATCCATGTTGTAGAGACAAGTTCAACCGCTGGCAGGTTTTCGAGCAATCCGGAATAGGGGCTGATGGACATGCTCTAAACGTTCAGAATAATACCGCTAAAAAAACTATTGTGGAAACCTGACCTGATGGGCCAGAAGTCTTGTGACCTTGCAAAGCTCAGCTGCCCCCTGTCTTGCTCCCTCTTGACCTTCTACTCAACACTTTCACAATCTACATTACTCCCATCATCCACAAATTCTCAATCTATTACCTGGAAACGGATGGGGATTGGATCAGAGAAAGATCAACTGCTAAGCAGATTTTTCACTTGAGAGTGGAGTATAACATACTTCGCAATTATATCAAGGATAACAGACAAGGAATGGGCTTTGTTTTGAGCAAATTTTAATCATTCTATACCCCGATCCTTCCGGGAATAAACTATCAGCGGTCCCAGCACCATTCAGAAGCAGGTTGAAGGGGCCCAAGGGGAAACGGATTTCTCCCTCCCCGGCTCAATCTGGGCGTTTCAAACCGCTGGCTGGCAGGGTGAACCCACCATCTGCAAGCAGGATCTGCCCCCGGATCATCTCAGCCGCCGGGCTGCACAAAAATGCAACGATCCCAGCGATATCTTCCGGTGTAGCGATCCTTCCCGCGGGTGTTTGCTCCGCGATCTCTGACAGGACATCCTCCCCCTGCATGGTATTGAAATACTGGAGCGCTTCGGTGGCTACGATCCCGGGAGAAACCGCATTGACCGCAATGTTGCGGGGCGCTAACTCCACTGCCAGGTAGCGGGTTAATGCTTCGATAGCTGCTTTACTTGCACCTACCACAGCATATTCTGGGAGAACACGAAAAGACCCGGGACTGGAAATCGAGACAATTTTCCCCCCGCCACGCTGCTCCATCAGCGGCACTGCCTTTTGTGCCAAAAACAGGTAGGCCCGGGCGTTGATGTCCATGGTCCAATCCCATCCCTTGGGGCGCTGCTCCATGATGGGGCGGTTGTATCCAGAACCTGCATTGCTGATTAAAAAATCCAGCCCATCAAAGACTTCACCGGTGGTGCTGATTAACCGCGAAAGATCCTCGAGATCCCCGACATTGGCCTTGACAACCTCCACCCCAACATGAAAATGGCTGGCTTCCGCAGCTGTTTCCTCTGCTGGTGTTCGGTTGCGGAAGTAATTGATCACCACATTGGACCCAAGTTCCGCAAACCTGAGCGCGATCGCTTTCCCAATCCCCCGTCCGGATCCGGTAATCAAGGCCGTTTTCCCACGAAAATACGCCGTCTCCATGATGGTCTCCTTTATTGAACTCATCCTGTCCTATTGTAACGATCCAAGGGGGAGTTTGCCAGCCATATTTTGGGGAGATTGCTCCCGATCAGGGCACATTCAGAGAGAATCTCTGGATCACCTCCAGCAGCCAGACCGCTTTTGGGAAAGGGCGTGCGCAAGCCAATCTCGTTTCTTGTACCCCCCGCTAGGCTCAGTTCCTGCAGCGATCTGAACAATCCTGGTCTCAGTCAAATACCGGGGCATAGAAACAATCTATACTTCCTGATTGATAAGGTTTATAGCCCTCATGATAAAAGGTACTTACAGCGCGGATGGGACCTGCATATACTCTCCATGGATATTAAATTCAAGCAGTTGCTTGAATGATTGAATATGGAAACTGAAGATCTCACCCGGGCACAACAGCAAGCAGAACTGTGCGGCATACTCGGAAATGCGCGCCGGATCCTGATTATCTGGGCACTCCAGGATGCTGAGTTATCTGTGAGCGATCTCTCCCGGCAGATCAACACCTCCCTTCAGAACACTTCCCAGCATCTCCGGTTGATGAAAGATAAAGGAATTCTGGAAGCAAGAAGAGATGGCAGGGAAATCTACTACAGGATCGCTGAAACAGTGTTCAGCAAACAATGCCCGGTAATTTCTAGAAAACTCTGAGCGACCTACTATCAAAGGATAAGGAGAAATCTGATGTCCCCTGAAAACCTGGAACAAATTGAAGCGGCTGAAGTTGTTGACGCCCGGGCAATGGCCTGCCCTGGCCCGCTGCTGGAGGCTAAAAAGAGCATAGGCAAAGTCAAAGTCGGTGAAATCCTGGAGCTGTGGTCCGGGGACCCCAACACCAAAGACGATATGCCGCGATGGTGTTCGAAAGTGGGTCATGAGTATCTCGGCGATCTGGAAGCTGATGGCTACACCCGGATGTTCATCCGGCGTAATAAATAAAACCAGCCTGACCATCTTTGCATCCCGCAGCAGATAACGCCAGCGGGATGCAGCGGTGTTTGCAAAGAGAGAACTGATCATGGAAAACTGCCCAGAGAACCAGGAACAGCCAAAAATACTCATTCTGGCCACGCTTTCCGGAGGGTACGCAGGAGCCGATGCGGTTGGTCAGCTGCGCACAGCGTATCCGACAAATACCTATATCCTCCCGGTCATCTGCCCAAGCATGTTCTCTGAGGAATTTTACATCCGGACTTTTCGGCAGGGAATTGACGGCATTCTTGTGATGTACAGTGGAACCGATAGCCCCTATAAAGGGGGACCGGAGCGGACCGCCCAGTTGATCAACAACACCTATCCCCGGATGAAAGACCTGGGTATAGACACCCGACGATTGAAGCTGGCTGCGATCTGTACAGTCTGTACAAAGCCCTTCCTCAAGGAAGTGAAGCAGATGGAGGAACTCCTGCGGGGAATTGGGTATGTTAAGGATGAAATTAAATCTACGCCAGATGCAGAAGCTATCGCAGGATAAGTTTCCTGCTCATAATTATTTTGCAGGACAAGTCCATATAAACTCTGGAAGGAGAAACTTTTTTGAAAATAATCCAAGTTGATGTGCTGGTGGTTGGTGGAGGAATTGCGGGCATACAGTCAGCCCTTGACCTGGCCAATCAGGGCTATCAGGTAGCGCTGGTTGAAAAAGAAGCCAGCATCGGCGGCAAGATGATCGCCTTAAGCAAGGTTT
Organism: uncultured Anaerolineales bacterium; assembly: GCA_964621835.1. Lineage (GTDB taxonomy): Bacteria > Chloroflexota > Anaerolineae > Anaerolineales > UBA11858 > B10-G9. The sequence continues at coordinate 9,609 of CAZUMA010000026.1, forward strand.
TTCCCACCCTGGACTGCTGCAGCTGCATTACGACGCCCAAGATGTCCGCGGCAGCCCATCATGATCACATCCAGCTTTTTACCTATCATGAGGTAACCGGATTAAGTGAAGACCCGGACGGTTTTACTGCTGAGGTCATTAAAAAACCCCGCTATGTTGACGAGACTGCCTGCACAGGCTGCAGGCAGTGTGAATATGCCTGTCCGGTATATCTGCCCAATCCCTTCGACCTTGATTATGGGGTGACCAAAGCAGTTCGGGTGCCATTCTCCACAGCGGTACCACAATACGCAGTGATGGACATAGAGAACTGCATTCTCTGCGGAAAGTGTCAGCAGGTATGCCCAACGGATGCAATTGACTTCACTCAAGAACCTGAAACACTTCAAATCCAGTCGAATGCCATTGTGCTGGCAACCGGTTTTGAAACCACCTCGCGGTTTGCGAAAAAAGAGTACCATGCGGTGGACAATCCCAATGTGATCTCCGCGATGTTTATGGAGCGGCTCCTGGCCCCGACTGGTCCTTACGGTCGGGTAATTCGTCCCGGCGATGGGAAAGAGCCGGATTCAATTGCCTATGTCCAGTGTGCAGGATCCAGGGATGCCACCCTGGGGATAGAATACTGCTCCCGGGTCTGCTGTATGTACGCTATCAAACAAGCCATGCTCCTGGCAGGATCACTGCCGCTGGCAGATATCACAATTTACTACATGGACATCCGCACTTTTGGGAAAGGGTATGAGCAGTTTTATCAGAATGCCAAAGCCATGGGGATCCAATTTATCAAGGCAAAAGTCGCCTCTATTGATCAAGATCGAGACCAGAATCCGGTCCTCCGTGTTGAGTTGATTGACGAGGGATCGAGAGTGGAAGAGCAAACCCATGATTTAGCCGTGCTCTCTGTTGGAATGCTGCCCCACTATGACCCGGAGAAAATATTCCAGATCACCCTGGGAGATGATGGTTTTATCGAGCTGCCAGAATCGAATTCTTTCCCCTGCCGCACCGGCCGCGAGGGCATCTTTGCTGCCGGTACAGCGGCTGGACCCATGGACATCGTTGACAGCATTATTCTGTCCGGGGCGGCAGCTGCCGAAGCAGCCGCATACATTGAAGCAAAACGAAAATCCCAACCAGCTGATGATAAAAGTGAGCCTGTGTATGTCTAACCAAGAAAACGACGAACTGAAAATTGGCGTTTATACCTGCTACTGTGGGGGGAACATCAGTGATGTGGTGAATTGTGAAAAAGTTGCTAAGCAGCTGGAAAAATTTCCCCAGGTGGAAGTCTCCCGAACCAATATGTCTATGTGCTCGGATGTCGGCCAATCAATCATTGAGGAAGATATCCAGGAAAAGGGCATCAACCGCGTTGTCATCGGCGCCTGTGCTCCCTCCCTGCATGAACAAACCTTTCGCGGTACCGTCGCCAGGGCAGGTTTGAACCCCTATTATTACTACCATGTCGGCCTCAGGGAGCAGAACAGCTGGGTTCATCAGCACAGCTGTGAGCAAGCCACGGACAAAGCCGTTCGGCTAATGGCTGCGGGGATCGCAAAAGCCCGATTACTGGAGCCGCTGGCGCCAATTCAGCTGGAGGCAACCCGGCATGCGCTGGTAATCGGCGGGGGAATAGCAGGACTGCGCGCAGCCCTGGATATCGCCCGCCGGGGCCTGCAGGTCACCCTGGTGGAAAAGTCTCCCTTTCTTGGAGGCAGGGTCGCTCAGCTGGACACGCTCTTTCCGACCGGGGAAAATGCCCGGGAAACCTTGCATAACATTCTCGATCGGGTCATCCACCATCCGATGATCACGATATACCCCCGAACTCAGGTAGTGGGGATGACTGGATATGTAGGGGACTACCATGTTGAGCTCCGCCAGCAGGCCCGGGGAGTGGAAAACAACAATGCAGAAGCCATCATGGAAGCCTGCCAGCAGGAAGTAGCCAATGAGTTTGACTACGGTCTCACCCAGCGAAAAGTGGTCTACCGCCTATATCCAGATTGCTATCCGAATACCCCAGCAGTGGATTGGGAAAACTACAATAGGGAGCCAATTGTTGTTGACGGTCAGGAAATCATCTTGGAAAATCATCCCAAAACCTTCAAGTTAGAAGTCGGCGCCGTTGTTGTGGCAACCGGATTCAACCCCTATGAACCAAAACAGGGAGAATTCGGATTCGGGGATATCCCCGAGGTCGTCACCCTGGGGGCGCTGATTCGGTATTTATCCAAGCTGGAAGATGATCAACCACTTTCCTGGAACGGTCATCCAGTGCAGGATATCGTTGTGATTCACTGTGTGGGAAGCCGGGAAATTGACGGGATTCATGACCCTCAGCCGGACGGGCAGGTGAATGACTACTGCTCCAGGGTTTGCTGCACCGCCTCCCTTCACATGGTTAATGAGCTCAAAGAGCGCTTTCCCAAAACCCATATTTATGACCTCCATGAAGACATCCGTACATACGGGCGAGGGCATGAGGAATACTATCACCAGGCCCTGGATCAAATGGTGAGGTTCCTCCGATTTCACGGGGACGATCGGCCGGAAGTTGTTCAGGCCGGAAAATCAGACTCTCACCCAGTCCTGGTAAAAATCCGGGATCATCTTACCAATGGGGAAGAATTGGAAATCCCAACCGATCTGGTCGTGCTGGCAGTGGGAGTGATGCCCCGGAAAATTGATGATTTGATCAAGATGCTGAAAATCTCCCGCGGCAGCGATCGTTTTCTCGCAGAGGTTCATCCAAAACTTCAACCCGTGGAGACTGCCGTTCCCGGTGTAATTCTCGCTGGCAGCGTGCAGGGCCCGATGAATGTCCAGGAGAGCTGTGCAGCAGCCGCGGCGGCAGCAGCGAAGGTCTCGGCACTGCTTGGTTTGGGTATGGTTGAACTAGAACCGTTCGTCGCTAAGGTCAATCTGGAGGAGTGCCAAGGAACCGGTGCCTGCGTGGAAGTCTGTAAATATGAGGATGCGATTGCTGTAAAGGAAATGACTATCGCTGGGCAGGTGGTCAAGCGGGCAGTGGTCACTCCGGCGAACTGTACTGGCTGTGGCAACTGCGTCAGCGCCTGCCCGAATCACGCCATTGAGGTGCAGGGCTGGACCATCCCCCAATATGAAGCCATGATTGATGCAATTGCCCTGGATCTGGATGAGATCATGGAGATCCGATGATGAATGATAAAAAAGTCATAAAACAGCGAACCCAAAAGCTCAGAGAACTGAGGACTGCTCACCAGCAAACCGTGGACCAAACCCAGCAGCTCGTAAAAGAGCAGCGCAAAGCAGAGCGATTGATCTGCATCCAGATCCGGGAAAAATCAAAAACTGTGCCAGAGATCTCGAAAGCCCTGGACCTCCCCACCGACCAGGTGCTCTGGTTCCTGACCGCAATGAGAAAGTACGGCATTGTCAAAGAAGATGGGATGTGCGGCGAGTACGTGCTGTACACACGGAACGAGGAGTAGCTACATGGCCACAAGAGTGGATCCAAAATTACTGCCAGAATTGAAAGAATTTGGGGCAGTGAATATTGAAAAATGCTTCAACTGCGGCAACTGTACAGCGATCTGTCCACTCACAGATAGCGACTACCCATTTCCCAGGGATATGATCCGACTGGTTCAGCTGGGATTGGAGAATCGGCTGGCCTCCAGCCTGGATCCCTGGTTGTGCTACTACTGTGGGGACTGCTCGGAGACCTGCCCGAAAGAAGCTGAACCCGGAGAGATGATGATGGCTGCCCGGCGCTGGCTAACCGCAAAATATGACTGGACGGGGCTGTCTAAACGACTGTACACCTCAAATATCTGGTCCGTGGGAGCCCTGATCCTTGGCGCATTGATTGTGGTCCTTTTAGCTTTCTTGCTTCATGGACCGCTGATCACAAATCAGGTCGCCTTGAATACATTTGCGCCCGTGGAGATGATGCATACAGCAGACTTGATCCTGGCAGGGGTCCTGGGGTTTTTCCTGCTGTCGAACCTTTTTCATATGTTCTACCTGAATTTTCTCTCGGGAAAGGGTGCTTCTCTTCCCCCGCTGTCAGTCTTTCTATCTGAAGGCTGGCGGTTGATATATCATGCTATCACCCAGCAAAGGTTCTCTGAATGTGGTGGCAATAACCGGCGCTGGATCAGCCACCTGGTCCTTGTCTTCGGCTATGGAACAATGTTTGTGCTGATCGTAGTCTTCCTGACCTGGTTTCAAACTGATCAAATCCACCCCCTATATCATCCCCAGCGCCTGCTAGGATACCTGGCCGCCCTGGCAATCATCTATGGTGCCGGGGACGCGCTAATTGGACGGATTACTAAAAGAGAGACCATGCATAAGTTTTCCCATCTCAGTGATTGGTTATTCCCGATCTTACTGATCCTGCTGTCAGTATCTGGATTACTCATCAGTGCTTTCAGAATTAGCAACCATCCCATGGCCACCTACTACACTTATGTGGCTCATCTGGTGGTAATGATGATGATGTATATCTGCATCGGCCCTATGGGAAAATGGGCCCATCTGCTCTATCGACCCTTTGCGGTGTTTTTCCAGGCTGTGAAAGAAAAAGCCCGCGAAATGAAACAGGTGGAAGCTGCCAGTGCAGCTTCAGCAAGTTGAGAGAATCCAGGCGCTCAATTTGACCCGGTACGAAAGTCCCCGCAGGGTCAAAAACCGCCGATTATCAACCCATTTATCAAGAAGAGAAAGGAGGCCAGCACGGCAGAAGAAAAAGCACTTCAATCATTCAGTTGTCATTCGGTAAATTTCATGGAGCCCGCGCACCTATATACTCTCCCTGGAATGAATCCGGGTAAATCCAACCCAACGAAGAGACAATCTTCGACTATTTCTTTCACCTGATCAGGAGATTAAACATGTCAAAAATGGCTGTTGTCTGTAATGGAGATACCCCCGCAAATATTATGCCGACCCTGATCTTTTCATCATCAGGATTGGCAGTAGATCATGAAGTTCATGTCTTTTTCTGCCCTGCCGGCTCAAAATGGCTGCTTGAGGGCGAATTGGAAAAGCTGGGCACTCCGAAAGGACTTCCCAATCCAGTAGAACTTTTCAACACGATTCTCGATCTCGGCGGAGAAATCATCCTCTGCGAGCTTGCCCTGGAGAACAAAGGCATTAATCCGGAGAACCTGCGCGATGAGCGGATTAAAATTACTAAAGCTCCCCCGTACTTGATGACTGTTGAGGATGCCTCCCTCACCTTCAGCTTCTAACCCACCGAGTAAGGAAACCTTATCAGGCAGGCAAGTTTAGTCTATCTTTTAACCGGCAGCATATAAACGAGGTCAATCCTGGCCTCGTTTTTTTATCTTCATAAAAACGAGACCGTTAAGGCTCCCCACCCGGGAAGGTATGATCCCCCCTGCTGGCAGACTGGATCAGATCAAGATTCGAGGGAGCATGAATGAAGCTCCAGAAAGCTTCCTGGGGCCGGCTTGGTTCTTTCAAGCGCTTGCGGACCATGTATATATTTCGAACAAGGTTGAAACCTTCCACCGGGATATTCGCCAAAGCTCCACTCTTTAGCGGGCAGGAAATTGCCAACCGGGAAATAAAAGAGATGCCGTATCCAGCTGCCACTGTTCTGACAATCGCCTCAGCATTGCCAATCTCCATAAAAATATCGAGATCATCAAGCCTGATGTCAAATTTCGCCAATTCAGCAAGAACGACCCGCCGCGTTCCAGATGTTTCCTCCCGCATGATGATGGGCTGATTAACCAGGTCCTCCGGGTAGACCTTTTCCCGGGCCGTAAAAGGATGGTTGGTCGGGACGATCATGGTGATCGAGTCCTGGAAAAATTTCTGCAGTTCGATTTCCTTGCTCCGGATCTCAGAACTCACAACCCCCAGGCTGGCATCTCCTTCCAAGAGGTTTACTGCAACTGACTCAGGAGTACAGCGAAGGATGCTGATATTGATTTTTGGATGACGCTTTGAGAATCGAGCTGCCAGGAGGGGGAGGACATACTTGCCAGCCGTGGTGCTGCAGGCAACCTGCAAACTGCCAGCCAGGCCGGCCTGAAGGGATGCCATCATCTCCTGCATCTCAATTGAATCCCGAATCACTTTTCTGGCCCAGGGAACCAGCAGCCTGCCAGCATCCGTGAGTTTTATGCTGGACCCCTGTCGGTTAAACAGCTCCACCCCCAGTTCTTGTTCCAGCTTTTTTATATGATGACTGACTGTGGGTTGGGTGAGATGAAGAACCCGGGCAGCTTCCGAGAAGCTGAGGTTCTCGGCTGTGTGTAAAAATGACTCAATGCGAAGTAAATCAACCATCAGTGAATGGTTCCTCTAGCTGATTAGCTTTTCCCATGATAACACATCCCTTCTGACCCTGATGGATGTCTTCAAGGACCCGCCGGGCGTGATCGTATTCCTTGTTACATTGATGGCAATCTTTATGCTCTGGAGGTGAGAGTAGCTGGAGAAAGTCTTTGGCGGAAAAGATCGCTGGCAGGAGTCTTTAGCGTGGGATTATAGGGCAGGTGTGCTGGTGCTTCTGCAGCAGCGATCGCCTTGATCGGCCAGCCGATCACCGATGAACGTTTGGAAAGACTGACCTACTTCCGTGGAGACGAGCTGGAATCCTGATCAGCTTATATTCATCCGGCGGAATTGCTGGACACATTACGTGAGCAGATACTCAACCTGATCTCATAATTGACGTCCGGGATAAGGCAGATTGCAACCTCTGCCGCGTTCTAGACGCACATAACATTCCCCCAGAGATATCCCAGCCCGAATTGATGAGTTCATGGCTGAGCCGGCAGACACCGTGTTTGTGTTGATGAGCAACGATGAAAGCAGGGCAACAAAGGTCTGAAAAACGATGAGTTCTACGACTGGAAAAATTACGGGGATGAGGAGCTGCCTTCTATGATAGGGTTTTTGTCAAGGTAATAAGATTAAGGCGTTCTTCCAGAACCCGACCCGAAAAGAGCCAGTTTCAGGATGGATACCTGGATGCAACCAGGTCGGTAATGGTAATTCACCATAGCCCAACCCCGCCGTGTTGAGACCAGATTCCAGCTCCTAATTCTATTGTAAACAAAATCTACTGCATCCTGGATCCAGATGAGAGCATCCTTCCTAATGGCTGGCAGCTTCTTTCAGAGTTGAGTAAAAATCCTCAAACTACCTTCTATCCGTGCTGGTCAAACACCAGTCACCTAATCCTGCATTCGCTCTAGGCGATCCTAGAAGCTTCGAGGGAGAGCCCCATCTAACGTACGGTTTCCGAAGCAGAAACCCGGCAGCAAAAACGGGCGACACCCACCAACCGATCACCTCACACAAGGATCTCAGGAAATCTCACAGCCGAAGCGATTTCAATTTTGCCCCTTCTGGCATCAATCCGGTTTCCAGGTAGCGCCAGCAGGCGATCAACAGTTTGCGAGCCAGGGCGACAATCCCGATCTTTCGCATGCGCTTGCTGCCTTTTCCAAAACGTTCCTGGTACCACAGACTCAGTTTGCTCTCCGGTTGATGCCGCAGCCAACCCCAGGCGATCTGAATTGCAATGCTGCGGACATAGACATTGCCTTCTTTGCTGATGCCTTGCTCTCGAGAGTCCTCCCCACTCTGATAGGGTGTTGGGGTCAGCCCTGATAAAGCCCCCACCTCTCGTCGATTGTGAAACTGACGCCAGGCGAAGAACTCCATTACAAACAACCAGGCACTGCCCACTCCGATTCCCTTCAAGTGCATCAATTGGCGGACAAGCTCGATGTCCACTCTCTGGGAGTGACGGAGTAAGTCAAGTCGTTCAGCTTCCAGGGTCTTGATTTGCTGATTCACCAGGGCCATCCGTTCAAACTCACGCTGGATTCGAGAGCGCAATCCAGGAGGTAGGGCAGATCCGTCCCACAGCTTGATGATGTCCAGTTGGGTGAGGAAGTCATCTCGGATTGGGACAGATACACCTTGCCCGGCGAGAAACCCTTTGATGCGATTGATGTGCCGGGTACGCTCCGACTTCAGTGTATTCAGCTCCCTGTGAAGATGTCGGTGATCCTCCGCTTCTATCCCAGGTACATTGACCACACTCCAGACTTTCTCTTCGCTGTGGTAGTGATAGCGCATCAACATAGTCAACAGTTTCCCGGCATCCAAGCGATCGGTTTTTGCTCTTTTCGCCTTGCGGTTGACCTCGATGCTGGATGAATCTACCACCAGGTTCCGGATCTTTTTCTCTTCAAGATGCCGATGGATCCAAAATCCTTCTCGCCCAGCTTCGTAACAGCTTAACACAGGAGCATCTTCTGGCAGATCGAAGCGTTTCTTGGCTGATCGGATCTCTTTGTGAAGGGCGGTTAGATCTCTGGCCTCGATGGTCCGCAGCCGGGGCTTTTGTCCAAAGCCAACTGTGAACCCCAGCTTCCACTCGGACTGACCAAGTTCAAATGCCATGTAAAGGTGCGAACAAGTCGGAGTATACTTTTTATTACGGGTCGTTTCTGTTTTCATTAGCTCCTTCCTTTCTGTGTCTTTTCCTATAAAGGAGCTTACCAGAAACGGCCCTTTTTTCTTTTCTAAACGGATAGGTTCCTGAAGAGAACAAATCGAAGTGAAATTGCTTCCATGGAGGGAGCACTTCAGCGATCGCCTTACCTCTCACCCATAGTATCTAATGTATTTGATGACGAGCTGGGATTTAACTGCCCGACAGCCAATCCAAATCAGAAGCTGTATTAGATCGAATACATTCCAAAGATCAAACTTGAGCTGAAACGCTCCCCGGTTGGCGTGGGATGCGGCTGATCTATTCTTTTTGATATCCTCGAAGCCTCCGATAGAATCAAAGAGATTTTTTTTCTTCTCCCTGTTGCTGTAGAGTACAAAATCCACACTGAGAAGATCGTGAACGGTGATCAATGATCAGATTGACCTGATGACCATCTCAATGGCGGCCGCACTGATCACATCATGTGTTACTCCATCCACAAGTTTCCACACCAGCGGCCAGTATTTTTTCTTAAATTTTGGTAAAAACTCGCGGGAGACATCGCTCAAATCCACCCCACCTTCCTGAATCCAATCTTCCAGGCTTTCTGTAGATTCCGAATGGTCACCTGAGGCAGTGATCTCACGAGCAATCCACCGTGAAAAGCTAGTCGAAAATATCTGATATTTGGGATCCTCCCTGGAAGTTAACAACAAGCCCCTTTTTACCAGTTCAGGAATATCGATCACCGCCTTGGAATGAAGGCGTGCAACGTTTTCTAAGGTTGGTGCGATCTTCGGTTTCAGCTTTTCTTGATTCAATGTAAGGATATTCAGTAAAGTAATTTTTTCACTTTCACTGGTATGAGACCAAAAATAATTAAAGTGGGATTCAGCTTGCTCATCAAATTTAGCAACCACTTGATGGACAGTTTCTTTTTGTTGAAGTCCTTTAATTCTGGCCTCAATCAGATAATACCCCGCCATTTGGAGAAAAAACGGAAAACCACCGCTTAACTCCAAAATGATTTCCTGCTCTTTATCATCAAGTTCTATCTTTACATTATCGGCATAATTTTTAAGCAAATCGAACACTTCACCCGTTGAAAAAGGGCGCAGGACAAGATTGACAAAAATATTGAAAAAGGGAGATCCTTTGATCTCATCCGAATGACACAAGTCTACCAGCTCCCTCCTGGTGCTGGTAATCAGAGGTAAGTCACGATGAATGGCCAAGGCCCGCAGCCCCCCAAAGAAATCAGCATGAAAATTTGGATTCTGTGTGACATATTCAAATTCATCCATCATCAACACAATCGTTAATCCAGCCTTGGATGTGATTTCAAAAAAATCCTCTAAATCAAAAAGGTCCACCTTACTTTGCTGACGGAGATTTTGGATCTCAGGGATGATCTCTTCTTTGCAGATTGTTTTTTCCATTTTCCGCAAGATTCGCTGCCAGAACCGTTGAGGGGTAATGTCTGTCAGCCCCTGAAAATCGATGTAGACCATACAAAACCGATCGCTATGAAGCCCTAAAACCTCCGCGTTTTCAGGATTCGCCAGATACTTGAGTAATGAGGTTTTTCCAATGCGGCGCTCACCCACGATCGATGTGCTCTCCCCGGCACCCAGCAAGCGGCTTGTGATCTGACGGATTTCCTCCTGGCGTCCGATGAACCGCTCTCTTGAATCAATTGGTTTTCCAAAGGTAAACGGATTAATCGGTGTGTTCACAGCTGGATTTTCCTTTACTTTTCAATATTTAGAAGATATTTGATATTTTCGATAACCCGGCTTGGTATCAGAAAAATCACAAATCATGATCTATAGAATTCTCAGGACACTTTCGGAGCCCATCAAAGCAGTTGCCACCCTCTCAGCTACTCCTGCACGGCACAGCGGAAGCTGAGGGTCCATTTTGCGTCAGCTGCATTCCAATAACCCCGCGAATAATCCGGAAACATTGGCGTATCATACCCCTGCCACCACACCTCTCCTCGGACAACTCGATCCTGCCCCGTGCTTGGCCCGGTAGGGTTTTCGTACGGTGAGTATTGATAATAATCCTCATCATACCAATCGGCGACCCACTCCTCATTGGAATAATTGCTTCCTTCTGTGATGGTTAGATCTCCCACAATTTGTGCATATCTCTCCCATTCCGCTTCTGTTGGCAGGCGCCTTCCAGCCCATTTGCAATACGCTTCCGCACCGAACCAGGTTACATTCACCACACGCTGATCCTCCACCCCTCCCAACGGACGCCAGCCTCCTCCATATTTCACAAGTAGATCCCCGTCTTCGGATCCGGTATGTAGGTATGGGGGATCAGCCTGATCCTGATAGCCAATATCATTGAGAAAGTCGGCAAACATCTGATGATTGATTGTATTCTGATCTATCCAATATCCGTCTAAATCAACCTGGTGTTGAGGAATTTCTCCATTTATCTGGTTTTCACACATCTCCCGCGTTGGCTCCCATTCAATCTTTGCGCACTCATCCAGGACTTCTTGGACCATTAGATCAGTGAGCCCCATATCAAATGCCCCGGGGGGAATATAAACCATGCTCATCCCATCCACACTGGATATTCTTGTCTCACCACTTTGGGGGTTCTCAGTATCGGACATCTGGAGCCCAATGGGATCAGCTGATGACACGAAATCCACACTATCCAGGTTCCAGTATTGTAGATCATCCATTTCTATATGCATCGTATCGCTCGTACAAAATTCGATGTGTCCAAGGGACCCTTCTTGGGGAACCCCGGAAATATATTTTAATAATTCCCGGTTGAGATAGACCGCTGCCTCTCTTCCACTGACTGCTAAGCGGATCTGGGTTGACCCTTCATAATCAATCAGATCCGTCCTGCCTGCTGCAATGGGTTCCCCGGACCCTTCAACAAAAAGGGCCCAATCCCCAGACCCAGGATCCGGATCCAGATTGAGCGATAAATTGATCCCATCCTGAACGCTAGAGGCGTTAAAACGAACAATCAGCAACGCTTCGTGATTCTCTTTAGAAATACTGATATTAAAATTGAGGAGAAAATTTTTCGCATCGATTGGTATTTCCCTTTCCATATCTCCCAGGATAATACAGTGCTCATCCCCCGCAGCAGCACCCTCAGCTACAAATTTTCCTTCGGATAGATGCTCTTGAGAGAGCTTCTCAGAGATCTCGCCTTTCCGGATCATCCAATCGTGATTGATGGTTGAAAAATCATCATCAAAAGAGGGGGGATGATTTTCAGCATAAGTAAGGATTGCTGCGATGGTCTGTGACACCTGGTCTTCTACAGGAGAAGGAGAATGGCTCACAGGGGTATCGGGCAGTGGGGTGTTTGGTAATCCTGCTGACATGGTTGCATTGGGGATAGTCGTGACTGTGGGGGATACGCTCTTTTCAGATTTGATTCCCTCTAACAAGCCGCTGTGGCGGATTCTGGGCAGGAAAAAACCAATGGCAACAGCTAAGATAACGACCCCAAGCGCAGCAAAAAACCATCTGGTATGCCAAAGAGGGACCCTCTCCCTCCTTCCCTCTATTGCTTCCACCAGCAGTCTTGATGTCGATTTGTACGTCGGATCCCGGGCGATTATCCCCTGCAGGATTTCTACAGCTTGGTTGTATTTTCTCTGACTGAGCGCTTCCCGGGCATCTTGGTATTCCTCATCCAGGGCTTTGAACTCCCTGGCCTTTTTGAGCCTTTCCTGAATTTGACCCGGATCTTTGGGCTCCAAAGACAAATATTGTTCCCACAACGAAACCGCGATTTCCCACCGGTCCGCTTGTTCTGCTTCTTCCGCTTGATTAGATAGATCCTGCAGTTGGGCTTCATGCCTCTGTTTCGTTACAGTTTTGATTTTCTCCCGCCAATGGGGATCATCCGGGGCAAGATCCAAAGCTGACTGTGCCTGCTGGAGGGCATCATCCCAATCTTCTGACTCGCGGGCTTTTTCAAACTGCTCCTTGAGAATCCCAAGCTGATGCTTCTCTGAAGCCTCCCTCACTTCCTGCAATCTTTTCCTGAGTTCCTCGTTTTCCGGGTCGATCTCAAGCGCTTGCGTCACGGCTTCTACTGCGCTTTCCCACTGCTGATTCTGCAAAGCAACCTGAGCTTTCTCAAGCCAACCCTGGATAACCTGGTCTTTTTTCTGCGCCAGAATTTTTTGGTAGGAAGCGGATAATTCCTCATCTTCCGGCGCAAACTGCAATGCTTTTTGATAGGTGCTGAGAGCACGATCGTCGTATCCATCATCCAGGAGAGACTGGGCCTGCTTTCGATAAATCTCTGCCAACCGCATTCGAGCATCCCGGTGCATCTTATTGATCGTTAAAATTCTTCGATACTGCTCTACAGCATTTTCAACCTCTCCCTGTTGCTCCTCTTGTTTTCCTAAGGCAAGATAGGCTTCGCAGAGGCCTGCTTGCGCTGAAATATCCTCAGGGTCTATGTTTAATGAATGCTCATAGCTTTCAACCGCTTTCGGGAGATTGACAAACTTTAAGTATGCATGTCCAAGTTTCAAATGAGCCAGCAAATTTCTTGGGGCAGCACTGATCGCTTGCTGATAACTTTCAATCGCACTTTCGAAATCTCTCCGATCCTGATACTCATCCCCGATCTCAATAAAGCGATTCGCAATTGGATTTTCTTCTGTCAGCTCTTCTCTTACCCGGTCAAGAGGCCGGTTTTTGGTCAACCACAACCGCATCAGGAAAATTACAAATCGATTGTCTTTTGAAATTACATCCTTGTCTCGCAGATGAATAATTGCTGAATTCAAATCGGATTCAACAAACCGCACACGCTGCTTTTGGAGCATGGTGGCTAACGCTTGCAAGGAGACTCCCGGATCGAGGTGGGCAAGACAGGCCAGGACCCATTTCTCCAAATCGGACGCCTCATCCCAAATAAATTTAAGATTCACCGTTCCCCGCTCTATCACATCATGGATCACGGACTCCACATCTTCTTTGGAGATTTCCCCGGAATCATTTTTCTGAGCGAGAGAAAAAAGCTCATGACAGGTCAGCTGCGTGAAGTATGGATGACCCGCAGTAATCTCACAGATCCGGCGAACGGCATTTGGCTGATAATATAAATCCCCTTCAACAGGTTTTGTAATCAAATTCTGGCAGCTTTGTGGATCCAGGAAACTGATCTTGCGATATAAGGCAGTCTTAAAGAAATCCGTATAGGAAGCTTGCATGTTCTCCAACTTGCTTCCTGATGAACCAATAGAAAAAATGAAACTCAATCCGTCCAAATCCATCAATCTCCGCAAATAAGCAATCAATGGCTTTGAAAACGAATCCTGGATGTCTTTCCTGGCTAAAGTGTCAAATTCATCGAATGTTAGCAGCAAAGTTTGATCATTTAGCAGCGATTTAATTGAAGGATAAAATGAGGAAATTAGGTAATCCGCATCCTCAAAGAATGCCTCACGATCAGGTTCCGGTAGATCCAGCTGATAATTTTGACGGAGGGTTCGCACTGTTTCCCGGGCCACCCAATAAAAAAATCTTTCCAGTGTGGTGCTAACCCGACCCTGAAGGTCAAAAAATATAGGAAGATATTTTTCATCCAAAAAATTTGGTATTTGCTTAAGAACGGAGGTTTTTCCTACCCGACGCTGTCCATGAATCACTAGTATATGATCAACAAATTTTCCGGACAGGCTTCGTTCAATCCAGTCAAAGATCTCCTCCCGCCCAAAAAACATACTCGTTTCTAGGACAGGGGCTCCTGCAATATATGGATTCAGCAATTTGCCCATAAGATGATGTTGTTAATCAAGAGATTAGAAAGGGCGATCCATCCTTTTTAAAAAATTCTTCAGCAATACTTGTTGAATCTAGGTTGGACACACTCTCTGGATTTTCTTTGAAGATTTTCGTATCAGTTATCTAAAAGAGAATCGATCTCCGAGCGGATGGAATTCAAGTCCTCCAGTCCCAGATAGACGATCGCGTAGCGGATGTAGGCCACCAAATCCATTTCCTTCAGGCCTTCAATCACCAGGTCCCCGATCACCCGCGAGGAAACCTCAATTTCCCCCAGCGCCTGCAGATCCGACTCAATATCCCCCACCAGCCGTTCAATATCTGCCGCGGATACCGGCCGCTTTTCACAGCTGATCTGGATTCCGCGGATCAGTTTATCCCTGTTGAACTCCTCCCGCGTACCATCCTGCTTGATCACAAGCGGGGTATCCAGGATCGCCCGCTCGTAGGTGCTGAAGCGCTCCTCGCAGGACAGGCACAGGCGGCGGCGACGCGTGCCTCCCCGCCGATCATGGGACGTATCTAAGACTCGGGATTCTTCCGTCTTGCAGTAGGGACATTTCATGGAGATTCCTGGATGAGATTTCCTGATTCAGGTCACAGACGCTCCTCATTTTAGCATACAAACCCTCCTCTCACTAGGGAATCCTCAATACAAATGGGTACCAAGCAGCCTGAGGCTTGCGTACTCAATCCCGTGAGTTTAAAACCAGTGCACCTGCTGGTTTTCCAGCAGGTGCACAAGACCAGACAACATCCACCCCTACCAGGAGGAGGCCAGTTCAGGGTGGACTTACCCGAAAATATTCAAGCAGCTCAACCATCGTCCCACCAAATGGATCCCACTTCCTTCCTGCACAAGCTCAGCGGTTTCTTGTCCGATTTCTCAAGAAGGTTGGAATATCCAGGTTCTCAGTATTAAAGGAGCGGGGGACAAACTCCTTATTCCCCTCCCCTTCCACAGTCTGTGGTTCTTCCACGCTTCCCCGACTGCGGTGCACCGTTCTTTCCATGATATTCCGGGGCATTCCTGTCCGTTCAAATCCAGTGGCGATCACCGTGATTCGGAATTTGTCATTCATGTCAGGGTCAATCACCGCGCCAAAGATCAGGTTGACTTCTGGATGGGCTGTTTCTTTGATGATTGCTGCGGCCTGGTTGACTTCAAAGAGCGTCAGGTCAGGGCCCCCGGTGACATTGAAAAGAATTCCCCTTGCGCCGTCAATGGTGATATCCAGCAATTCGCTGGACATCGCCTGTTCAGAAGCTTCCTGGGCCCGGTCCTCGCCAGTTGCCTCTCCGACCGCCATCAGCGCGGCTCCCCCCTCTGACATAATCGAGCGGACATCTGCGAAGTCCAGATTGATCAAGCCCGGGATGGTGATCAGCTCGGAAATTCCCTGGATTCCCTGCCGAAGGACATCATCTGCGACCGCAAAAGCCTGCTGCAAGCTGGCCCGCTTGTCGACAATTTGCAGCAAACGGTCATTGGGAATCACGATCAGGGTGTCCACCTGGTTTTTCAATTTCGTAATTCCTTCATCGGCTGAATGAACCCGATGAGTACCCTCAAAGGTAAAGGGGCGGGTCACGACCCCGATGGTCAGGGCGCCCATCTCACGGGCTGCCTGAGCAACAACGGGGGAAGCCCCGGTTCCG
Source organism: uncultured Anaerolineales bacterium (assembly GCA_964621835.1). Lineage (GTDB taxonomy): Bacteria > Chloroflexota > Anaerolineae > Anaerolineales > UBA11858 > B10-G9. The sequence continues at coordinate 25,548 of CAZUMA010000026.1, forward strand.
GTCCCCCCACCGATTCCCGCGGTGATGAACACCATATCCGCCCCTTTCAGGACTTCATAGAGGTCATCTGCTGATTCTTCAGCGGCACTTCTGCCGACCTCCGGGTCCCCACCGGATCCCAAACCCCGGGTCAGTTTGTCACCCAACCGGACCTGAATGGGGGCCTGGGACCTCAGAAGCGCCTGCGCATCCGTGTTGACGGCAATAAATTCCACCCCTCTGATCCCGGTCTCGATCATTCGATCGACTGCGTTGCATCCCCCCCCTCCTACCCCAACAACTTTGATTCTTGCAAATGATTCTGTCTCTTTGATCGGTTCCATTTTTACTCCTCCTTGCTACTTGAATGAAAAGGTGTTGTTTGGTCCTTGCCTCATCAGGGAAGCAAACGCCTGAGCCAACCGGCGACTTTCCGCCAGTCTACTCCATCCTCGTGCATCTGCTTCCGGTAAGTGTCTTTTTCATAGGAAATCGTGTTCATCAGGACAGTCCACTCCAGCAGTCCTACACTGGTCGCGTATGCGGGATCATGCAGCTGGTCTGACATTCCCATTAAGTCCTCTGGTTGGGCAACCCGGACAGGAAAATCAAAGACCTGCCTGGCAAATTGGCTGATTCCCGAAAGATTGCTGGTACCCCCTGTCAGCACGACCCCCGCCGGCAGTAAGCCATCGTACCCGGATCGTTTAATTTCCTGCATCACATAGCTGAAAATCTCCTCCACCCGGGCTTCAATGATCAGGGCTAGATCCTTTCTTTTGAATTCCGCCTTCTCTTCATCCCCGAAGGGTCGGATGTAAAAAACCTCCTCCTCATCAATACCAGCCTGCATGGCCACTCCATGCTGCAGCTTAACACGCTCTGCTTGATCCAGCGGCAGCCGCAGCCCATGGGCAATATCAGATGTGATATGGTTGCCCCCAACCGCCAGCACCATGGTATGCCAGACATCGCCATTAATATAAATCGCCAGGTCTGTCGTGCCCCCCCCAATATCACAGACCACCACACCCATCTCCCGCTCGGTGTCAGTCAGAACCGCTTCAGCGGATGCAAGGGGATTGAGGATAAATGCTTCCACATCCGCTCCCGCAGCGTTCACACACTGCTCCAGATTATCCAGGGAAGTGGATGCGGCAGTGATGATGTGCGCTTCCACTTCCAGCCGATATCCATGCATCCCAATCGGTTTATGGATCCCATCCTGTCCATCCACTGCAAATCCACGCTGGATGACATGAACAATATCGCGGTTATGCGGGATTGCCACCGCTTTCGCAGCATCCAGAGCCCGAAATACGTCATGCTGGTCGATCACACCACCCGTCACACCGGTGGCGCCGTGGCTGTTGATGGAGGATACGTGCGATCCCGCAAGACTGATCTGAGCGGAGGTGATTTCCAACCCGGAAGTACGCTCCGCCTTATCAATGGAGCGCTTAACTGCCTCTGTTGTGGAGTCAATATCCACCACCACCCCTTTTCTCATTCCCCGTGAGGGCTCGATTCCTACCCCGAGGATGCGGTACTTGTTTTCCGCTTCCACACGAGCAATCAGAGTGCAGATCTTGGTCGTTCCCACATCAATTCCCACGATGATCGGCGCATCCATGGATCTACTGCTCCATCCTGAAATACGGGGACTCCAGGTACTCAACATTGATTACAGCCGGTGTAATTCCCTTTCCCTGAAGGTAATCTACAATCGATTGATAGACGATCAGCTTCATCGCCATATCATCCTCATTGAATCCAAAATACACCATCCAACCCCGGGGATCCCTCCAGCCCAATCCATGTTTGGCATCAAAGATTATTTCCACACCTTCCGGAGTCTGGCCTGATAGGGCCTGGACAGCTGCGACAATCCGGGGATCCACAAAGCGGTTTTCTATGGTTGGCGGCATCATGGATGATCTCACCTGCTGAATATCGCTTCCGGGGTCATGAGGTTCAAATGCCACCCCGTTCTCATCCACCCAGCGGACGTGCCCTTCCCAATTCCAGGCCAGGACCGGAAAACGCTCCTCCACACGGATCTCCACAAAATCAGGCCATTTTACTGCGACCTCCACCTCAGACAGGCCAGGATAGGTCAGCTGGAGGTCCCTGGTTACCTGCCGGGGATCAATCATAAAAATTGGTTTTCCCGTGATGCCCAGCGCGCGGGAGATCTCCACATCGCTGAATCGCGATACACCGACCACATTTAATTCCTTGATTTGCACCGCCTCTGCTTTGAACAGAAAAATTAATGCCAGAAGGCAGCAAACCATCATCAAGCCAGAGAGCAAACGCCACTTGTTGTGTACCGCTGGCATCGCCGGCAGTCTGATTTCTGCCCCCGGCGTGGAGAGTGGGACATCCACGCGCCGCCGCGGGGCAGGACGATCCATGACGAGGGTGTTGAGGCCAATTTCTGTTCGCGAAATCACCGGAGGAGGGGTTCTCCGTTTTGACACGCCAGCAGACCCACGGCGTTCTTCCAGCGCCGTTTTTCTGCTGTCTTCCTGACCTGTGTTTCGCCGTGTCCTATCCATCATGCTGTTTCAAATCCCGGTTGTCATACTTCCAAAGTGTCTGATCTTTTTCTGCCTTCCGCTCCAACGCCAGCTGGATGAGCTCTTCGATCAGCTCCGGGTATGCCAACCCACTGGCTTCCCAAAGCTTGGGATACATACTGATCGGTGTAAAACCCGGTATGGTATTGAGCTCATTGAGATAGATGCTCAGATTGTCTTTATCAAGTAAGAAATCAACCCTGGCCATCCCTGCACAATCAATCGCCTGATAAGCTTTCAGGGCAATCTGCTGCAATTCTTCGGTGATTGCCGCATCCACCGGTGCCGGGATGATCAGCTCGGAGGAGTCATCGTGATACTTGGCTTGATAAGAATAAAACTCTGCCGTGGGTCGAATTTCTCCAGGAAGAGATGCTCTCGGGTGATCATTCCCCAGCACACTGAGTTCAATTTCCCTGGCATTAATTCCCTTCTCAACCAGGATTCGCCGATCGTATCGAGCAGCATCCTCCAATCCAGATGCAACCTGCTTCAAATCATAGCATTTGTGCACTCCTACCGAGGAACCCATGTTCGCAGGTTTGACAAATACCGGGAAGTCAGCAAACTTTTCTACCTCGGTAAGCAATCTATCCATATTTTCAAGGTCTGATCGTAAGAAGAGCAGGGAGGGAACCACAGGGATCTGGTTTGCCTGCATCACCTGCTTGAAGAGCGCTTTATCCATCCCCACCGAGGAACCCAGGACACCTGCCCCAACATAGGCAACGTCCACCAATTCAAACAGTCCTTGCATGGTTCCATCTTCGCCAAAACTTCCATGGAGCACCGGGAATAAGACATCCAATTCTGCAATCACCTCGAGGCATTCCCGGGCTTTTTCTTGAGCAATCCGGTACAGGTAAGGCCGGCTGGGAATGGGAAGGACCACCGCTTGGTGAAGCTGATCTGCTTGGTGGTTGGTCAGCACTTCCAGCACATCCTCCCCTACCAACCAATCTCCATTTTTCGTAATCCCAATTTCTGTTATCTGGTATTTCTGAGGGTCAATCGTCTCAATCACGGATCGTGCGGATACCAGGGATACCTCATGTTCCCCGGAGCGACCCCCAAACAAAATCCCGATCCTCAAACGATCTGTCATCATCTATGCTTCCTCCCACTCACCGACCAGCAAGATCTCCAGCTCCAAATCAACCCCAAATTGCTCGGATACTGTCTTTTTGGCCAGGTTGATCAGAGCGTACAGGTCCCGGGCCGTAGCCTCTCCCTGATTGATGAAGAAATTGCCATGCACCGGGCTGATTACCGCCCCACCGCTCCGGGTTCCTTTCAATCCAGCAGCCTCGATCAAGCGGCCGGCGTAATCCCCGGGGGGGTTTTTAAACATACTTCCCAAGGAAGCACCTTGGGGCTGGGAGGAGCGACGTTTTTCTGAAATGCGGCTGATTTCCGCCTTGGCTTCCTCCGGCTCCCCTCGCTCCAGCTGAAATGTCGCGGTCAAGACCACAGCAGATACGGCACCCGATTTGATGATGCTGTACCGGTAATCATATGCAAATAGATCTACTGACCAGCTCTCCCGCTGGATCTGCTGCTCTTTATGATGCAAGATATCTGCCAGATACAAATTCGCTGCAACATCGGAACCATGTGCGCCAGCATTCCCAACCACAGCTCCCCCCACTGAGCCCGGTATGCCAGCCGCCCATTCCAGCCCCCGCCACCCTCGGTTCCCGGTGCGCCGGGCAAGGCTCCCAAAGCTGGCGCCGGATTCCGCCCACACTCGCGGAGGATGACCCGGCTCATCCATGAATCTGACTGCTTTGGCTTGATTCAGAAGCACAATTTCTCGCACTCCTGAATCACTGATCAGCAGATTTGCTCCCCCTCCAATCACCAGGAAGGGAAGTCCTGCTTCCCAAAGGAAGCGGGCGGACCGCTCCAGGTCCTCTGCACTCTCAATTTCTACAAGAAAATCAGCTGGTCCCCCTACTCTCATCACCGAGTGACGGTCAAGCGGGACGTTTTTCTGCAAGCGCTGCTTGAAAAACGCCTCCAGCTGACTTATCTGCTGTTTGCTGAATGTTGAATTCACGGTTTTCCCTCTCCTCAGAGAGACTTTATCCGGTTAACGACTTTGTTCACAACCCGAGTGGAGATTTCCTCACTCTTTTCAACCTGATCATTGAGTTCTGCTTCAAGATCGGCATCCTCTCGGACAATCCAACGCAGAGAATGAGTGGGCTCAAAAACGGTATTGACGCCCTGTTTCCCTTTTTGTCCATACAACTTGGTCTCCATCATTTTCTCCTTCCCTCAGTCCTTCCCCTGAAAAATGGTCTCCAGCTCCTCAGTCACTTTAATTGCATCCCCGGCGGTGAATACCAGCAGAACATCTCCCCGTTCCAGCTTTGCTTGGAGATGTTGAACAGCGCCCGGAAGATCAGGTTGAAAGGCAACAGCTGGATGATGAATCCGGTCTGCCAGCTCAGCCATATCAAACCCTTCCGGCCGTTCCTCCCTGGCTGCATACACATCGAGTATTACCACCTGATCTGCTTCCGTAAATGTATCTTGGTAGTCTTCAAAAAAAGCCAGGGTCCTCGTATATGTGTGCGGCTGCCAGAGAGCCCATAGCCTTCGATCCCCGTATAAATTTCGTGCTGCCGCCAGGGAGGCTTTAATCTCTGTTGGATGGTGGCCGTAATCATCAATTAACACCACCTCATCATATTCTCCCCGGATGTCAAACCGCCGTTCACTTCCTTTGAACTGCGCCAGGGTCTGAGCAGCTTGCTGCGCAGAAAGGTGCAGTTGATCTGCCGCTGCGAATGCAGCCAGGGCGTTGAGAACATTATGTTTTCCCGGGACCTGGAGAGATACCTTGCTCTCCACTGCTGCTGATCCCGCCAGGTTTTCTATCGTGAAATCATAACCGCCGTGCTGGTTCAAGATCAGATCTTTTGCCAGGTAGGAGACACCGGACCGCTCCACCCCATAAGCAGCTGATTTCTGCCCCTGGCGGAGCTGGGATGATAACCGCTTGGCTCCCGGGTCATCGGCACAGTAGATCAGTTTTCCTCCAGGTTTAAGACGTTGGAGGAAGTCCTCAAAGGCATTGAAAAAAGCCTCCGCGGTAGGAAATAAATCAGGATGATCATGCTCCACATTGGTCACCACAGCCAGGGTTGGTTCTAAGCCAAGAAACATATAATCATATTCATCTGCTTCAATCACAAACAACTTCCCCGCTCCGGACCGGGCATTGGTGCCCAGGTTCTCAACCACCCCCCCAACAATAAAAGAAGGATCCTGTTCAAGGGCGGTCAGCATCCAGGCGATCATGGCCGTGGTGGTGGTCTTGCCATGGCTTCCTGCAACAGCGATGGTGTCTTTTTCCTCCAGCAGTCTGGAGAGGAAATCAGCCCGCTTCAAAACCGGGATCCCGGCCTGTTGAGCTGCCTCCACCTCCACATTATCTTCCGGGACAGCCGAGGACCGAACCACAATGTCAGCACCGCGGAGATTCTCGGCGCGATGGCCGATCATTACCTTCGCGCCTGCAGCTGCGACCGAAGCTGCCAGCGCAGAATCCCTGAGGTCTGATCCGCTGACCTGATAGCCTCTTTCCAGAAGCACTTTAGCAATTGCCGACAAACCCGTCCCTCCAATCCCGATCAAATGAATGTGATCCATTAAATAAACACCACCAGCACAAACATAAAGGCGACAACCACCGCGAAAAACAAGCCAATTTGATTGCTGGCAAATACCGGTGGAAAATACTGCAGTGCATTCAAGGCGGCCTCAGCCAGCGGGTCCCCAGGAGCTGGCGGGGAAATATTGGGCGCAAATGGGTAGAGAGCTTCCGCCATATAAAACCACAGCGAGCCAACAATGAAATACCCGCTTCCCAGACCTAACACCGCCCCGAGGAGAACATCCTGCACCTTCTCCCGCCGGGCTTTTTCCCGCAAGGCGGCCAGCCGCGGAGACTGATATCCGAAAAATGCCAGCACAGCAACAATACCTGCGCGGACCCAGAACTGCACTTTCACCTCTTCTTGAATGGCGGTCGGCAGCGAGTTGAACTCAATGTCACCCTCCAGGTTTTCAACCTGGGCAAAAACCGCTTGAAATGGCTCCACGAAGGGTGTGAAATTTTCTAAAACATGAATCAAGAACAACGCCAGAATGATGCTGAAAATCACCAGCAGCTCTTTTGCCCACCCCCGCATCGCTCCAATCAGCCCAAATAATCCCAGGAAAAGCCAGAAAGCAAACATCAGGGAGATCATCAGCTTTCTCCTCCGGGTTCTGGTTGAGTTTGTTTGTAGAGCATGACCGCAATGGACTGGGCGGCGTGGGGACGATCTGCTTCACGCATCGCCTGTGCCATTGCCTCGCGTCTTTCCCGATCGTCCATCAGAGCCAGCACCCGGGATGATAAGTGTTCTTTCAGCTCATGATCCAGTAAAACTTCCACGGCCCCTCGATCAGCAAGATAGCGTGCGTTTCTCATCTGGTAATCCCAGGCATGCGGATATGGAACAACAACAGCCGGAACCCCAAACCTGGGAAACTCTCCTAGAATCGAGGCACCCGCCCTGGAGAGGACCAGATCCGCACAGCGCAGCGCAGCGCCCATTTCCCGGTGTAAATACCGGTGCAGTCGGTAGCGAGACCGCTCCTGGTCTGTCAGTTTGTGCTGGATATTCCTCATCTCCTCCCAGGCCTGGGAACCACTGATATGAATGATCTGCATTTCAGCAAGAAGCTGGGAGAGCTGGCTGCTGACCGCCCGGTTGATGGATTGAGCTCCTTTGCTTCCACCAAAGACCAACAGGGTCGGTTGAGCAGGATCCAGGTTCATCTCTTGAAATGCCGCTTTCCGCGGATAAGAAAGCAGCTCCTCCCGGACAGGATACCCAGTCACCTGAATTGACTTTCTCCTGGAGAAATATTTGCTGGTTTCTTGGACAGCGACAGCAACCTGATCGGTCAGGGCAGCAATGGTGCGCAGAGCCAGTCCCGGCTTTAAATCTGGGACAAAAACCACACTGGGCTTCCAAAAGCCCGCCAGGGCAACCGGCACAGCAAGATAACCTCCGGTAAAAAACAGCACATCCGGCTGGAAAGAATTGATTATTCCTCGCGCTTTGAAAAACCCTGCCATTAATTTCATCAGATTTCCAGGCAGCTGTCTGAACCCAACACCATGCAACCCAGCAGCAGGAATGGTCACCATCTCGACCTCTTCCTGGGCGAGGAGTTTTTCTTCCATACCTGACTCACCACCAACCCACAGCACAGATTCCAATCCCTCTCCGGTTTGGTTAAGCTTGTGGAGTGCGCGCAGGACGGCCAGTGCCGGGTACACGCCCCCGCCTGTCCCGCCCGCGCAGATCAACAACCGCACCTAGTGACCTCCGTTCTAGCTTTTTCTTCTCCAGATCCGCATGGCGAGCTACCCCAAGAATGGTCCCCACTGCGGCCAGGGTGACTACCAGATTTGATCCTCCCAGGCTCATAAACGGGAGGGGGTTGCCAGCCACCGGCATTAACCCGATGATCACAGAAATATTCACAAATGCCTCAAAAACAATCCAGAAAGTCAGCCCGGCAGACAGGAGTGCCCCCAACCCATCTGGCGCCCTTTTGGCTATGCGCAATCCTCGCCAGAGCAGCATGACGTATAAAAATACCAGCAGCGAAGAGCCAACAAAACCCAGCTCCTCCCCTACCACCGCAAAGATGCTGTCTGTATGAGGCACAGGGAGCAGCACCAGCTTGGCCACTCCCCTCCCCAATCCTACGCCAAACCAACCTCCGTTAATGAATGCAGTAAAAGATTTCGCAATCTGCTCGGAGCCAATTGTATTAATATCCTGAATGTTCACCCAAAAATCAACGATCCGCTGGTACACCTCGGGCTTCCGGTAAGCCACAATTCCCGATCCCAGGGCTCCTGAAATAACCAGCAGAGCAAAAATCTGGGTCAAGGATCCTCCGGCCATGAAAAACATCAGCAATCCTAGAAAAAACACGGTCACAGCTGCGCTGACATCTGTCTGGATGGCGATCAACCCCCCCACACTGCCGATGATCATCGCCAGGGGGACGAGGCCAAATCCAACCTGCTTGATCATCTCCCCTTTCGCATCCAGCCATACAGCCAGGTAAATCACAATCACCAGCTTTGCCAGTTCCGAGGGTTGAGCCGATTTCCCACCAAAAAGCGATCGGGCACTCCCTTTGCCGATGAGCAGCACGGCAATCAACAGCCCAATTGTGCCCAGGATCGCAATGATCGCGAAATGATTCTCCTTCCAGCGGTGATAATCAAGAAAATACAAAAACACCGCCACAGATCCACCAATCAAAAGCCAGAGCAGCTGGCGGATGAAAAATGAATTGACATCCTTGGAAGCATGCCAGGAGACATCCCAGGAAGCAGAGTAAAGCATCAATAAACCGATCACCAGCAGTGCCGCCACCACCAATAGAAAAGGGATATCGATGGCGAGATCGAAAGTGGATTGATCCTGTTTCAATTCAGTTCTTGCACCCATGATTTATACAATTCTCCCCGTTCAGCAAAGTCAATAAACTCATCAAAACTGGTTCCCCCGGGTGAAAACAGCACCACATCACCTGGCCGAACTGCCTCTGCGGCAGCCTGGACCGCCTCGCTGACGTTCCGGCAGGACAGGATATCAGGGGCGCTCCGGGTGTTTTTGGAGGCTTCCCTGACGGTCTGTTCTATCATCGGAGCAGCCTCACCAAAGAGGATCAATACCCTCACTCTCTCAGCGACCAAGGCTGCGAAGTCATCCCAGGGAAGATCCTTATCCCGACCTCCTGCTAAAAGCACCAGGGGCTCCTCAAAGGACTGGACGGCAGCCATGGCACGCTCCGGCGCGGTAGCGATCGAGTCATTGTACCAATCCGCTCCCTGCCAGCTGCGCACAAATTCCAAACGGTGTTCCACCCCTTTTACAGATTCCACCCCAATCTGAAGGGCTGCAACTGGATATCCTGCTGCCTTTCCCACTGCACTGGCTGCCAGGACATTGAACAGGTTGTGCTTTCCCCGAAGCTGAATGGACTCGACTGGAAAAAGCCTCTCGACAATCTTTCCATCCCAAAAGCTGATCATCCCATCCTCGACAAAACTCCCAGGGAGCTCATCCCCAGGACGGTCCATCCCAAATGTCATCAGCTGCCCTTTGACCATTTTTCGCAGACCCCACGCCCCTGGATCTTCCCGGTTAATCACCGCGATATCGCCCGCATTCTGGCCGGAAAAAATCCGGGCTTTCGCTGCAGTATAAGCCTTCATAGTCTGATGACGATCCAGGTGATTGGGTGTGATGTTGAGCAGGCAGGCAATCTCAGGGGAGGAGGACATTAATTCCAATTGAAAGCTGGAAAGTTCAAGGATCGCAATATCATCAGCGCTGATCCTGTCAACATCCCGGATCAAGGGATTGCCGATATTGCCCCCCACCCAGGTCCGCTCAGCCCCAATTGCCGTTTCTGCAATTTTCCCAACCAGCAAAGTGGTGGTCGTTTTTCCAGCAGAACCGGTGATGCCAATCACGGGACATGGGACAATCTCTAAAAATATTTCTGAGTCATTACTGACTGGGATTCCCCGTTCAAAAGCCTGCTGGACCAGCGGGATTGTCAGCGGGACACCCCCGGAGACAGCAAGCAGATCAAGATCTTCCAGCAGCGATATTGGATGATTCCCCAGGACCCATTCCACCCGTGCTGGATCGAGATCTACATCTTCAGGCATCTCAATCTCCTGTTTTTGATCTGTCAGGATCACCTGAGCTCCCTGTTCATCCAGGTACGCCGCTAAGGACAGCCCCTGGCGGGCTGCTCCAACAATCACCACACGTTTCCCGTTCCAATCCATCATCTTCATACCAGGGATAAAGCCACTCCAATTAATCCGGCCACCAGTCCAATCAACCAGAACCGCTGCACAATTTGGGTTTCACTCCACCCCAACAGCTCAAAGTGATGGTGAAGCGGCGTCATCTTAAAGATCCGTCTGCCGCCTGTCAGCTTATAATAGCCGACCTGAAGCACAACACTGAGAAGCTCACTCAGGGGAATAATCGCGATGATCGGCAGCACTGCCCACTGTCCCGTCATCAACCCAACAACAGCAAGGGTTGCCCCCAGGGCCAGGGAACCGGTATCTCCCATAAACAATTCTGCGGGATGGACGTTGAACCAAAGGAATCCAAATAACGAACCCACCAGAATAAAACAGAACCGCGCTAGAAAAATCTGCTCCTGCATCAGCGCAATCCCACCATAAGCTGCAAACGCAGTCGCAGAGATCAATCCAGCCAGACCATCCAGACCGTCCGTAAAATTCACAGCATTCGAGAAACCCACAATCATGATCACCGCTGCCGGAATATAAACAACATTCCGCAGACCGATCTCAAAATTGATCCCGGGAAGATAGAGTTTTGGGACATCCAGAAGGAAGCGAAGGACAAATACAGTACCTATCGCAACCGCAAACTGCAGGACCAGCTTCTGTTTGACTGAGAGGCCATCCCCACCGCGAATACCCCGCAAGCTGAACCAATCATCGATAGACCCGATCAGCGCAAAAGCAATAAACACCAAGAGCGGAACCAGAACGGAATTCCCGAACACAGCGACCCCGAACACTTTCACAGCGTTAAATAGCACGGTTAGCAGCGCGACTGGAGCCAATATCAACACTCCCCCCATCGTGGGGGTTCCCACTTTCGCAAAATGCCGCTTGGGGCCATCAACCCGGATCTTTTCCCCGATGCTGAGCAGTTTCAAGATCCGCAGGAGAGGTCCTCCCCAGATAACTGTAAGCAGAAAGCTGAACCCGGAAAGCGCCAGTGCCATCGCGGTTTGGTTCATTAATCAACCTCCAAAGCGGCAACAATATCATCCATTCTCATGCTGTGAGATCCTTTTACCAAGGCAATATCCTCTTCTGTCAGATGCTCTTCCAAAAACTTCACTGCGCTGCTGCAATCCGGAAAAGAATGGATCTTTTCTGCTTTCATTCCGGACCACCTGGCTGCTTCAGCAATGATCTCCGAGAGCGTGCCCACTGTCACCAGGGTGTCCGCGACTTGAGCAGCCCGGATGCCAACTTTTTCATGTCCCTGGCGTTCATACCTGCCCAGTTCCAGCATGTCTCCCAGGACCGCCACCTTCCTGCCCTGCATTTCATCCAGCAGGTTTAAAGCTGCCAGCATCGACTTAGGCGAGGCATTGTAGGTGTCATCCAGGATCATCGCGCCACATTTTGCCCGGACCGCTACCATCCTCAGCTGGGTATGGCCTGTCCGCAGCCCCCGGATAATCTCCCCCCACGATAAACCCTCGGTTAACCCAACGGCTGCAGCCCGCAGGACAGTGTGGACGGAATGTCTGCCGATCAAAGGGACTTTAAGGTGAATTTTTTCATTCCGGTAATGGAGACGGAATTTTATCCCTTCCAACCCCAGTCCCTCCACCTGGTCAGCCCAGAGGTCCGCTTCTGGACTGAGCCCATAATAAAATACACGGGCTTGTGTTTGATCAGCCATCGCCCGGACCAGTGTATCATCATAGTTTAAAATCGCAACGCCTTCCGGCCCAGGGGGCAGCGATTGGACAAGTTCGGCTTTCCCCCGGGCAATTTCGTCCTGCGAGCCCGCTCGCTCTGCATGGACTGTACCGATGGTGGTGATCACCCCCACTGACGGCCTGGCGATCTCACATAAAAATTTTATCTCTCCCGGTACATAAAAGCCCATCTCCAGAACTGCCTTATCGTGACCTGCACTCATCCGCCACAAAGTCATTGGCAAACCAATTTCATTATTAAGGTTGCCTGGATTCTTTAATGTCCGGAAGCGCTGCCGGAGCACCGTTGTGGTCAGCTCCTTTGTGGTCGACTTTCCAACACTCCCTGTGATGCCAATCACCCGTACCTCGAGCTGGCTGCGCCAGGCCCGGGCCACTTCCTGCAGGGCGGCAATAGAGTCATCCACCCGCAGGCAGAAGGGAGGAACCAGCTCCTCATCAAACTTCCCTGCTTCCCCTTCTCTAAGGTCCACGACCTGGAATTGATCCGGGACGGCGTGCTGGATGATGGCAAAACTCGCTCCCCTCTCAAAAGCATCCGCAAGGAAGTCATGCCCATCCGCTGAGGCCCCGGGAACCGCGATGAACATGGCGCCCGGGATCATTGCCCGGGAATCGACCCCAACATCGGCGATGACATGAGTCGCCCACCGGGGCGATTTTCCCACCAGGGCTTCAAACACGACATCCAGGGTAATCATTCGGTTTTTTCCTGCATGGTCATCCTGACTCCATCCGGGGGAATCCCCAGGTGGATCACCAACCGCTCGACGACTGTTCTGAATACCGGGGCAGCGGTTTCTGATCCCCAAATCGATGTGGCCGGCTTTGACAGCCAGATGTAGACAATAAACTTTGGATCCTCGGTCGGTCCCCAACCGACAAATGATGCATTTGTTGTTTCGCTGGTATAGCCCCGATCGGAAACATAGATTTCCGCTGTTCCGGTCTTTCCTGCCAAACTGTATCCAGGAACAAGGGCCAGGGAGGTTTCATTAATCAAAGATTCGTGAAGCATTTCCGTGATTGTTTGGGCCGTTTCTTCAGAGATCGGGTGCCCCACAACAGTTTTGGGCGGGGTGTAAGAATACCCTTCATCAACAATCGCCTTGATGATCCGGGGAGCGACCAACTCTCCATTGTTGGCAATTGCCGAGATCGCCTTGACCATTTGAATTGGGGTCATTTCGATCCCCTGGCCAAAAGCGTTCGTCCCCAATTCCGACCGGGTGTAGTCAGGACTGTGATAACTTTTCACCACCCCAGGGACTTCACCGGCCAGCTCAATCCCGGTCAGCTGGCCAAATCCAAATGCCTGGAAGTAATCATAAAATCTCTCAGATTCCAACTCGGTTGCCACCCAGGCAAGGCAAACGTTCAAGGAGTTCTGCATACAGGTCTTCATGGTTTGCGGACCCCAGGCTTCCTTATTCCAGTTGCGGATCGTTACACCGCCGATCTCAATCTTGCCCTCATCAATGAATTCTGTCTCCGGCTCCACCACCCCAGCGTCCAACGCTGCCGCCATGGTAAGCACCTTGACAACCGACCCGGGTTCATACGCTTTGAGGGCATAATTATAAACATTCTCATAATTGTTGATGATATCTCGCTGTTCCTCTTCCCAATAGATATCAATGTTAGCCCGAGGTGAGGAAGCCATCGCCAGGATATCGCCATTTTCCGGATCCATGATCACAATCGTTCCAGCCAGAGACCCTGTTTTCTTGACTGCTTTATCGAGGATTTGCTCCACATCTGCCTGCAGGACACTGTCAATCGTCAGAATAATATTCGCTCCATGATCCGGGTCCGGCGCCTGATCCGCTTTATGAGGATCCCATAAAGCCCAAAGAGTTCGATCATTGCCAAACAATGCGGTATCGTATTTCTCCTCCACTCCCAGCTGACCGCGTTTTTCATCCCGGAGAACAAATCCAATCACATTGGATGCTAGTTTTTCCTCCGGATAGCTGCGGATCAGGTGGGGCGTGCAGTTCACCCGGGGGATATTGGAACAATCGATCACCTCGATCAGCTCCCGCTGAGCAAAGCTTCCCTCTTGAGGTTGAAAGTCAGCGTCACCCTCCCCCGGGAGGTTTTTTATCTCTGCCAGACGTTCAAGGAAGCTCAACAGCTCCTCCTGGGAAGCAAACCTATCCACGGTGATATTTTTCTGCTCCGGACGCGGCTCCTTTTCGAGCAGTTCCAGCAAAAATGGATTTTCGATGCTGAACACTTCAATGGCCAGGTCAGCCATCAGGCGCAGTTCCTCGGGATCCTCCGCAACCAGATGCCTGGTGAAATCAATATCGACCGCATAAACAGTCTGGTTCCCAGCAAGAAGATGCCCATTTCGATCCAAAATCAAACCCCTTCTTGAGGCTGCATGCTCCCACTGCCCCATTCGCTCTGCTTCAGGTAAATCGCTGACATTGACAATCAGCTGAATCCTCAGCATTTGAACTATGATCGCCACCGCAAACAGGGAGTAGACGACTGCAATAACAATATACCGCCAGTTATATGTAATCTTCTCGTTCATAAATCTTGAAATGGATCAATGAAAATCATCATTTGTTTTTGAACCCAGTCAAGCAAACTTTCCTGGTACTCTAACAGATTCACATTGATTTTCGCCGGGCTTGCCGGTTCAAGCCCGCTGGACACCGGCTGTTGGTCCTGGTTGAACCCGGGGACCTGGATATAAAAAACCTCTCCCGGATAGGGAGCGCGAAAACCCAATTCCTGTGCTTTTTCCTCCAGATCCTCAAAATGTGCATGGGAAGCAATCGCGCTGCGGTAATTGACATTCAAATATACCAATCGGTCAATCTCATCCTTTGCCTGCTGAAGCTGGCGGCCCATGGAGACTGCCCGCGACGAAACCACCAAATAAGAAATCAATAAGACTGAAAAGATCACCAGTGCTAAAAAGAAGCCCCCAATAATTTGGAGCTTTTTTCTTCGGGGAGAATTTGAATAGGCCTGGATCAAGGATTCGGTCATTTGAACTCTCGTTGCGGGTGATGTTGCTGAACTGTAAGTGTATCCTTTTAATGATTGCAAGCCTTATGCCATTGGGATCTCAGAGTTTTTCAGCTACACGCAGTTTTGCGCTCCGGGATCTGGGATTCTCTGCAACCTCTGCGTCCCCGGGCCGGATGGGCCGGCGGGAGATCTCCTTCAATGCAGCCTGATGGTCGCAGACACAGATCGGGATTTCCGGCGGACAGATACAATCAGCGCTCTCCCTTCTAAAAAAATGCTTTACAATCCGATCCTCTAAAGAGTGATAGGCGATCACTGCCAACCGCCCTCCCGGTTTGATTGCCTCCAGCGCCTCAGGAAGAAAAGCTTCCAGTGCTGCCAGCTCATCGTTGACGGCAATACGCAGAGCCTGAAAAGTCCGCGTGGCAGGATGAGTTCTGGAGCGGGTTTTTGATCCAGCTCTTTCAATTGCCCTGACCAGATCTCGCGTTGTCCGAAGAGGACGGCTGGCAATGATCGCATCCGCGATCTTCCGGGAATTTTTTTCCTCCCCAAACTCGTAAAGCAGGTTGGCAAGCTCTTTTCGGGGATAAGTATTCACAATATCTGCGGCTGTCTTTTCGATAGCGGGATCAAAACGCATATCCAGCGGACCTTCTTTTTGGAAAGAAAATCCGCGGTCAGCCTGCTCCAACTGCAGGGATGAAAGCCCTAAATCAAGCAGCACCCCATCAACCTGACCCCATTTTTGATTGTTAAGGTGCAAAGTGATCTGCTGATAAGATCCGTGAACCAGGACAGCTCGTCCTTCAAACGAAGCCAGTCTCGCTGCTGCGATTTCCAGGGCCTGGGGATCGCGATCCAAGCCCAGGAGCTTCCCACCGGGAGCGCTGGCTTCCAGGATGCCATACGCATGACCGCCTGCCCCGACTGTGCCATCCACATACCGCCCCTGAGGATCGGGTTGTAAAGCGGAGATCACCTCCCGATATAAAACAGGTTTGTGCTCCATCAGCATCCACCTCAGATATCCAGGGCAGCAAATCTTTCCGTATTAGCTTCAGCATCTTTAAGCAGCTCATTCTGGGAATTCCATGCTTCGGGAGCCCAGATCTCCAGGGCCTCCCCCACTCCAACGATCACCGCTTCATCGTTTAGCTGGGCTACTTCTCTCAGGTATCGAGGAATCAGGATTCTGCCACTGCTGTCAATATCCGCTTGCTGGGCAGTGGAGAATATCAGGCGACGGAGCTGTCGGGCTGTGGGATTGGTTGAGCTCATCTCCGTTACACGCTCGTAAATTGAAGTGAAGATCTCTTCAGGGAGGACACGCAAATTTTGATCAAAACCCTGGGTGAGATAGATGGTTCCATCCAGCATCTCCCGGAATTTTGCGGGAACAATCATCCTGCCTTTTTCATCAATCGCGTGGCTGTACTGTCCCAAGAACATATGTTCTACTTCCCTGTTAAACAATGAGCGCCGGTTGCCCGGCGTCCCACTATTTACCACTTTTTCCCACAAACTACCCACAGTATATATGAATTTCGTATAATTTGCAAGGCAAACTCCCACCCAAAACCAACCAATTTCCTTTAAAAAACTGTAAGGCGGCCTGTGCCAAATAAAGGACCCCTACCCCTTTCCCCAAAATCCATCGATCTTTCGCGTCAAAACAAGCCTCAGACATCTAAAAGCTGGGCCCTGGCTGCATGGATCAACGCAGTTCTGCTGCCGGAACCCAGCAGCCGGTCCCTTATGGGTGGATTGGGCTAGCGGAGAGGAGCATCAAGCGGTGAAAAAGGAGTCATTAGCTTGATCAATCAGGGCAATGCAGCAAATTTCCCCCCTATAAACTCTCCAGCGCGAAAACATTTCGGAAAAGTCCCCCAGGGCGGGGACCGCTTAAAGATAAAGCCCCTCCAGATCACGCTGAAACTGAAGGGGCGAAAATTCGGTCCAGGATGGTTTCAGAAAACTACTGCGCAGGGAGGACAAAAATCCCATTGTTGTCCTCAGCAATATAATCTGAGATCAGATCTCCTGTCACATCCTTGAAGAAGCAGGCCTTATCACAGCCGCCGCTCGCCCATTGTTGGGCGGGGGAAAAATCACTCCCGGTCGACACCAGCACAAAGATCCCATTATTGTCCTCTGCAATGTAATCAGCCACACCATCCCCATCGACATCTGAAAAATGGCAGGCCCGGTCACAGCCCCCAGAAGCCCATTTTTTGTGGGTGCTGAAAGTACTGCCAGTGGAGGGCAGCACGTATATCCCGTCATTATCTTCCGCGATGTAATCTGCGATGCCATCGCCGGTTACGTCCGCAAAATGACAGGCCTTGTGACAACCACCAGTCGCCCACTGTTCAAACATGGCAAATCCATTTCCCGTTGAAGGCAGGACATAGATCCCATCATTGTCCTCGACGATATAATCATCTTTCCCATCTCCAGTCACATCAGCAAAATGGCAGGCTTTCTGACAGCCCCCGGCAGCCCACTGCTGGGCAGCGCTGAACCCGGTTCCGGTGGACAGGAGCACATAGATGCCGCTATTGTCCTCGGCAATGTAGTCATCCTTCCCATCGCCATTGACATCGGCAAAATGGCAGGCCTTATCGCACCCTCCTCCAGCCCATTTTTGCGCACTGCCAAATCCGCTGCCCGTCGACAGCAGGACGTAGATCCCATCAAGATCCTCGGCAATATAATCATCAAATCCATCTCCGTTCACATCGGCAAAATGGCAGGCTTTGCTGCAGCCTCCCGTCGCCCATTGGACTGCCGGGCCGAAGGTGCTGGCCATTACAAATTGATTCGGCATGGAAACAGGTTCATCGATTTCAGCGGTTGGATTATCTGCCGCCGAGGGACCCTCGGTCGGGGACAGCACAACCTGGGGCTGGGACGTTTCGGTGACCTGGATTTCCTCTTGCGGTACCTCCGACCCCGCATCCGGGGATAGGTTCTCCCCTGAGGCATCATCCTGAACGTTTTCCAGGGCAATTTGGGTCAGCTGCAAAGCGTTTTGTGTTGCCTGTAAATCTGCTGATCCGTCCGCGGGCGCGCTGCTGATATATTGTCCCAAGGAACAGGAAATTGTCAGGATTAACAGCAGGCCGGGGAAGAGAATTTTTCGGACATTCATAGATGAGCTCCTCATCAAGAAAACTGCAGTAAATGATGAATAAGGCATGGACGGGTGGATTTTACTACGGAACCTCCCTGCATGCCTGTCGGGATTGGAAAGCTAACAGAAATGAAATCTTGCCGTCCCTCTCCAGGTGAGGGGTTCTATGGGACGGGCGTCCCGGGATGTGGCAGGTTTTTCCTGCTATTTCGCGATCCTTTAACCTTTCCTGACCCGGCATACGCTATAATTTCATCGATGAATAACCCCGTACCCCCTTACCCTGCATCAACCTGGCGGCTTATTCAATCCCCAGCCCAACCAGGAGCCTGGAATATGGCGGTGGACTCTGCAATCCTGCGGGCAGTCAGCCAGGGGAGCGTTCTCCCAACCCTCCGTTTGTATGATTGGGCTCCCCCCTGTCTGTCGCTGGGATACAATCAACCGATCTCTGATGTGGACCAAACACAGCTGAATGCAGAAGGGTGGGACCTGGTGAGACGTCCTACGGGCGGGAGAGCCATCCTGCATGTCGATGAGCTCACGTACGCTGTCATCGGTCTTAAATCTGATCCCCGACTGGAGGGCGGGATTCTGGCCAGCTACCAGCGCCTTGCCCAAGCCTTGGCAGGAGCTTTGGTTCTCCTGGGACTGCCAGTTGAAACGCAGGAAAAGAAAAACCCGGCTTTTGATCCAAATCAGCCGATCTGTTTTGAGTTTCCTTCAGATTTCGAAATCACCGCCCATGGAAAAAAGATCATCGGCAGTGCTCAGGCCCGAAAAGGGGAGGGCGTTCTTCAACACGGGAGTTTACCGCTCCATGGAGACCTTACCCGCATCACGCGGGTCCTGCAGTTCCCTTCCTCCGAAACCAGGTCAAGGGCAGGATTTGACCTGCTCCAAAAAGCTGCCACTGCAGAAAGCATCTCAGGCCGAGCAGTCACCTGGCAAGAGGCAGCAGAAGCTTTCCAAAGGGCATTCAGCAATTCATTAAATATCCACTTGGTAGAGGAGGAACTCACAACGGAGGAATTGGACCATGCAGAGCAGCTTGTTGACACACAGTACGGTCATCCGGATTGGACCTGGAGGAAATAAACAATGGCCATTGGCATCCTGACCCTTCATATCCGGATACCGGGTTGTCGTTCCCTGAAAGAAAAACGAAACCAGCTGAAACCGTTAATTCTCCGGATGCAGAAAGAGTTCAACATCTCTGTGGCTGAAATGGATTATCAGGACAGCTGGAATGAAACCTGCCTGGGATGCAGCTATCTGAGCAATGACAGCAGGCATACCCAACGCAGTTTGCAGAAAGTGATCAACTGGTTTGAACGGCATTATCCTGATTTTTATATCATTCAAGAACAGATCGAGCTTTTCTAAGGAGCAGATCATGGATTTAGGACTCGCTGGAAAAAAAGCTTTCATCGGAGGATCCAGCCGGGGACTGGGTTTTGCAGCTGCCCGAATGCTGGTTCAGGAAGGGTGTGATGTGGCCATCAACGGCCGGGATCTGGAATCCCTCGAGGAGGCATCCCGCACCCTGCAGAAAATCAATCAGGGAAAAGTGGTAACGATCCCGGGGGATCTTGCAGATCCGACGCTGCCCTCAAACCTGATCCCCAGCGCTGCAGAGCAGCTGGGGGGATTGGACATCCTGATTACAAACACCGGCGGTCCTCCTACCGGCACGTTTGAATCATTTGGAGAGGAAACCTGGCAGCGGGCAATTGATTTATCGTTTATGAGCCATGTTCGCATGATTAAGGAAGCACTGCCCTATCTCCGGGATTCCCAGCACGCCAGTGTTCTCACGGTCACATCCTACTCTGTAAAACAGCCTATTCCCAATCTTATTCTCTCCAACAGCATCCGCTCCGCGACAATTGGCTTGACAAAATCCCTGGCCCTGGAATTGGGCTCCGATGGAATTCGATTCAATTCCATTCTTCCAGCCTACACAGAGACAGAACGTGTCCTGGAACTGATCCGCGATCAGGCCAGGAAGAACAACCGGACCATCGAGGAACAGAAACAGCAGGTGTCCAGCGCCAGCTCCCTGGGCCGGATGGGGAAGCCGGAGGAATTTGGAAAAGCTGCTGCCTTCCTGGTCTCGCCTGCTGCCTCCTATCTCACCGGGGTCATGCTGACCGTTGATGGGGGAATGTATAAAGGAACCTGCTGATCCTGGATCCCCTCCTGAGAAGCTTCCTTCCCGGACAATAACCTGCCTATCTCCCTGATCCGGAGCCCTAGATGATCAGGCCCCCATAGAGAACAAAAAGAGGCTGCCTTTTTTCGCAGCCTCCGCATCTTTCCTTGTTCCTGGATCCTTTACTGAAGTCTGACCAGGGTTCTTCCGTCTGACCATAACTCTTCCAGCTGATAGTAATTTCTGCGCTCAGGGGAGAAGATATGAACGATCAAATTCCCGTAGTCTAACAACATCCAGCCTGTTTGAGGTTCTCCTTCTATTCTTGGGCTGAGTTTAAACTGCGTTTTGAGCTCCTCCGAGATTGCTTCGACCAATGCTTTCACCAGCCGGATGCTTGTACCCGAACAAACAATAAAATAATCTGCCAGTATTGATAACCCTTGAATGTCGATCAGGTGGATATCTTCAGCCTGCTTTTCGTCCAGGATATCCACGATGTAGTTTGCCAATTCTTTAGACTCCAGATTACACCTCTCTTCCCATCACACGACAACTTGACTTTCCTGATCCTGCAGGGGGGCCGTAGACAACCGGGTATATTTCGCGCCATCCGGCTGAAGGTCACTTCGGTATAGATGAACCGCATCAATTCTTGCCACCCCAAGAAAACCAACCTGGAAATCATGAAGCTCTTTGCCCACCTTCCGGACATCCCGGGCAGATGCCTTCCGGGAAATTCGACCCAGCGTGAGGTGGGGGGTGAAATCGTATTTATCGTAATTGTATCCCAGCCTGGCAACCCCATCTTCAATCCCTCTCCGAAGATCAAAAAGGTCAGAAGGTGCTTCTACACCGACCCAAATAACCCTCGGATGCCTGATTTTTGGAAAAGCGCCAATCCCTCCAATCCCGATTTCCATTGCCTGGCGCTTCGACGCTTCCGATTGAAGGATCTTTTCCACCATGGAGATGTTCTCCCGGGAGACATCCCCTAAAAATTTAAGGGTCAGATGGATCTTTTCTGGATTCACCCAGCGAATGGGCGTATCCAGCAGCTTGTCCTGCAGCTGGCTGGATACCTGTCCCAAGGCTTCTTTTACGCTCTCGGGCAAATCAACAGCAATGAAAGTTCTGATGACTTCGTCTATCATGGGATCTCTTTTCTTGGGATAAGAGGAGCGTCAGGGAAGTCTGGATTTTTCTAACAAAAGATGGAGAGGTCCGGATGGTCAACCGCCTGGAGATCATGACCTGTTTGCTTCAACGCCTCCGCAGATATCGTTAATATTGTACTATAGATTTAATTCCATCCCCGGACTATCCAGGAGGGGATACGCTTAGAAGTGGTTCTGATTCAGTCAATCGGGTCAGGGTTCCAGCCATTAATGAGATCCTGGTAGTCCTCGGGTGTGTCGACATCGAGCTGGATCAGCGGGTTATCCCAGGGGACAAACTGAATATCATACTCCTCAAAAAGTGCCCGCCCGCCTTTATCCCCGGTGAGTGTCATCAGCTCCGGGAGGAGACTCCGGTCAAACAACACCGGATTGGTCAGCTGCCCCCTCACCTGCACAGCAATGATGGGCGCCAGAGTTTTCGCATGAGTCCGCAAGATTTTTTTTAGGAGTGCAGGAGGAATCTGGGGCTGGTCCACCAGCAGAAAAAGAGCACCTCCACATCTACGGGGAACCGCTGCGGCCCCTGTTCGCA
Organism: uncultured Anaerolineales bacterium; assembly: GCA_964621835.1. Classification (GTDB taxonomy): domain Bacteria; phylum Chloroflexota; class Anaerolineae; order Anaerolineales; family UBA11858; genus B10-G9. Next base: position 47,713 of record CAZUMA010000026.1, read on the forward strand.
CAGAACCAGCCTGCCCGGTCTTCCAGGCAGGGTTCTCTACGACTACCACCGGCAGCTTATCCAACTCACTCCGGACCTGGTCAGCCTCAGATCCGAGGACCACTACAACAGGCGCCAGGCTGGCTTCCAGCGCCTTTTCTGCCACGACCTGAAGAAAGCTTTTTCCACCCCACTCCAGCAGCTGCTTTGGCTCTCCAAAACGGGTTGATCCTCCAGCGGCAAGCACCACTCCCGCAATTTGCTCCCATACTTCCAGCAGCAGCGCTTCCTCCAGCATCCCAAAACTGACACTGTGATAATGTTCCAACAGGCCCGGAATCTTCTTCTGTAAATTTCTCCATCCGGGAACGGCATCAATCTGATTCATGAGGAGACACTTCCTGGACCCGTCAGGGATATTCTTTAACCCACCTGCTGCGTGGGTGAGAACTTCACACAGCGCTTCACTACTTACCTTTTCGTCCAGGGGCACCCCCGCCAGCCGGGAAAAAATTTCCGGGCGGTGGACAAAATCTGCATTGAGGGGTTTTCCCAATCCGGATAAACCGGCGACCACAATCACGCTGTCGGTAAATTCCGGGATAGCAGGTTCATGATCTGCAGGCGCTTTCAGAGCAAGCTGCCTGGCCCCGTCCGCTTCGATCAGGAGGGGACAGCGCCATTCCTCTGCCAGCCCTTTCAGCTGCTGGAGGCTTTTGGGATCAAGGCCTCCCAACCGGTCCTCTTCCACAACGGGGCCGGTGATTAAAATGATTTTCCCGGCTGCATCCGCCTGGTTGATGGAGAGATCCTCAGCGGTGTTGATGATCAGGTGTTGATCAGCTAGGCGGGCCTGGGAAACAGCCAGATGGGTTGTTGTTGTTACCAGCACCAGAGATTGAAATTGTCTGGCTGCCAGAAAAATGGCGGTGGTTTTTCCCCCAGCTCCCACAAAAGCAGCCGTTGTCTCCTGGGTAAGCCGCAGACCTTGAATTAAGTCCATATCGCCTCCCGGAGGCCCGATCGGGAGAGGATGGCCTCCAGGACTGCACCTCCCAGGCAGCGAGCCTTATCCGAGACAATCAAGGCGTAAGAGGGGTCCCCACGAGGATCCACATCTCCAACCTTCATCCCGGCATGCACAGTTGTTTCATTCCGCAGCAATCCCCGAACGGCGCCCTGAAACGGTGCTGTAATGGCCTGATCCTTGACTGCAGCAATGATCTGCCCTCTGTCGACCAGCTGGCCGATTTCTGCCTGGTTGATCAGGATCCCATCAGCCGGGGACCGCAGGACCCGTTCCTTGCTGTAGCCCATCACTGTTCCCGGTCTCCCTGTGTCCGGCTCCGGGGATCCTTCCCAGAGCACCCTGCCCAGGTTGTGGCCCCGGTTGGTTTCAATCGCTGCATGGCAGTTTTCTCCGGCAGTGAATCCCGGACCTAATCCAACAGTCAGCGTTGCAATTTCTTTCTTTGTCCTGGGAGGTTTTTTCCGCATCCGGGCATCCACGACCACCTGTGGCTGGAGATCCTGCAGACACCTCAGCTCAGGATCCACCAGCACCGGGATCCGCCTGTTTTCAAAAACCGGATTGAGTTCGTCCAGGGTGCTTATCAGCTGACCAGTGACATCTTCCACCACTACTTCCCCCGTGTGGACAGCTTCTGCGAATGAGACCAACCTGCGGATCACCAGCGGTTCTGGCAGCTCTGTGATCAGCACCTTAATCCCACAGCGGTGTAAGCGGAGGGCCACCCCGCTGGCTAAATCTCCCCCTCCCCGGATCAAGACCACCAAGCCATCCACCTCTCTTCCTATCAGCTTTTCCTCCCTGCATTTTAACACAGCTGAATGGTTGATTTTTAAAGATTCTAGTTATTCAGGGCCTGGATGAACCTGTTCAAAAATCATCATGGTTGGTAGATCGATCCCTGGGGATAAAAATCTTCCCAGGAGGACCGGAAAATGCTCAGGCTGGGAAGCTGCTGAAGGGCTTGCCCTGAGGTGGACCCCAAATTTTGACAAAAAATGGGGCTAAGTTAAGGTGGATACCTC
>CAZUMA010000027.1:0-21883 GCA_964621835.1 uncultured Anaerolineales bacterium
TAGCCTGATGCTGTAAACCCGCCTTGAGCATGTCCGTTTTTGCTGCCAGCAACCGCTTGACGGCCTTGTAGCTGTAGACCTCTGCTTCTCCGGCCCGCTGGCAGGCCTCCTCCAATTCTTTCGGACTGTATTTTTTTGCAAAGTTGAGAATGCCCAGGCAGGCCCGGTAGGCCTGCTGGGGATGCTGCCTGGAAACCAGGACCTTGGAGATCGCTTTCTCAGTATGGGGTCCGATCTCCCGCGCCCAGCGGCAGAACCGCTCCGGGGACCATTCCAGATACCAGCGGTGGTTGGGCGGCAGATGGTCTTCTGCGGTGCTGTACCCATAACCATCCTGCCGCACATGATGGGCAATGCGCTTCTGCTCGTGGTAAATGGACACGGTGTGTTCCGCGGCCCGGATCAGGACTTTGTGCTGGATATAGGGGTGCGGGACGCTGTAGTGGTGCTTTTGGAAGGTGACATGGTAGTCGATGTGCACTTTGGCCCGTTTGACCTCGATGTATTCGAACGGCCGCTCTGGCAGCGGCTGCAGGGCCTGTTTTTCCAGTTTGAGAAACAGCTCCTGCCTGGAATACTCACAGTCTGATCGCTGGCGGTGGTTGACCCAGCGGAGCCGTTCGCGGATCGCTTGATTGAGCTCGTGAAGGCTGAAAAATGTCCGGTTGCGCAGCGCGGCCAGGATCCAGCGCTCTGCCTGCAGGACCGCATTTTCAGCCAGTCCTTTGTCCCGCTTATTCCGAATTCGGAATAACCGGGATTATCCCGAAGTTTTGCAAATCCCGAAGTTTCTTATCACAGTGATATTCTGAGTAGAATTCTCCCGTAAACCAGCCCAATATTTCGTAACTGTACCCGAAAAAGTTCGGGATAATATTTCTTTTCATCCATGATTTACCCGTTCATTGCATAATAAACCCAAGAATTTACCTAATCAAAATTATGGAGGTGTTACAGTATGGGCGAAATATTATTATCCGAGCTCATTGAACAGACAAAAGAATCCATCCGTTCATTTGAGCATAGCCAATCAACGTTATATCAGTACCAGCTGGCCTGGAGAGAATTAACTGATTATTTCATTGAAAACAATCAGGTTCTGTTTTCAAAACAACTGGCAGAACAATATGTCCTTGAGTCAAAAGCAAAATTGGACACCGGAGACATAAAAAGATGGCGATATAAGCTTTATCGCCTCACAGTTCGTATGTTAATTGAAGTGTATCAGAATGGCCATTTCACATGGAATCGTCAAAAACATGTCCGCCCAACACATTTTCACCAACCAGCGTACGTTCGCTTGCAAAAGGATTATCTCAACTGTCTCAATAAAGAAGGAAAAGCCATAGGTACCATACAAACTTATGAAATAGTTTCAAGGCAATTTTTAGAATACTTGGAACAGAAGAAGATCAAGGATCTCCTTGAAGTCCGTTTGAACGACGTCAGTCTCTTTATCCCTTTTATTTCAAAACGGTACCAGCCAACCAGTATGAGAACGGTCTTATCGGCTCTCCGGTCTTTTCTCAGATTTGTTGAGAGCAAGAACCTTACCGCATATTGTCTCAGCAGTGCCATACCCAGTAGTTCTGGAAGAAAGACCAAGATTGTCCCAACGATTACCCCCGAAGATGAACAGAAACTTCTTGATTCAGCGGATTGTATGACACCTTTGGGGAAACGCAATTATGCCATGCTTTTACTTGCCCTCAGAACTGGCTTGAGATCTATTGATATCATCAACCTAAAACTGAGGGATGTCCAATGGAAAAGCAATACCATCGAAATCGTACAAGAAAAAACAGGTACACCGCTTGTCCTTCCCTTGCTGACAGATGTTGGAAACGCTATTGCGGATTACATCCTGAACGGGAGACCAGTTTCGCACCAACCCTATATGTTTCTGCGTACTCAGGCCCCTCACCAAAAATTGTCGGGGCATTCTACTTGTTATGGGATCAGCTGCAAAATGATGAAAGAAGCAGGTATTCGGCAAGGAGTGGAGGACCAGAAGGGATTTCACTGTCTTCGCCATTATGTGGCAGCGCGCCTGCTTTTGGAAGAAACGCCGCTTCCGGTAATTTCTAGTATCTTGGGACATCGGGACAAGGATTCCACGAAGACATATCTGTCGACGGACCTTGTGCATCTACGTGCATGCGCATTGAGTTTACAGGGAATTGAAGTCACAAAGGAGGAATTGCTATGAATATTCCAGTCTCCGGGACCTTCAAACCCTATATTGAAGGTCTGATTGAGCAGAAGAAATCCACTGGTTACCCCTACGATTCTTCTGCCCGGATCTTGAATACTTTTAGCGTTTTCTGCATGACCCATTATCCAGGTGAAACGACACTGACTAAAGCGATGGTCATGCATTGGGCAGAAAGGAGGAAAGATGAACACGTGAATTATCTTCATCGCCGGATTACTCCGGTACGGCAACTGGCAAAATATATGAACCGAATTGGCATCGAGGCCTACATCATCCCACCCGGAATCCCTGGCAAGCAGATCCGGTATGTACCGCATATCTTCACGGATCGGGAGCTTCGGGCGTTTTTTGCTGAAATTGATCGGTGTCGGATTAGCTCCTACAGTCCTGCCAGGCATTTAATTATCCCGGTGTTTTTTCGGGTTCTGTATTGCTGCGGGTTACGATCCTCCGAAGCCAGGCTGTTAAACGTGGAAGATGTGGATCTGGAAAACGGGAAGCTGGCAATCCGACAGTCCAAGGGCAACAAAGACCGCAACGTGATGATGTCGGAAGCGGTATTAGGTCTATGCCGGATTTACCATACGAAAGTTAGCGACATTTTTCCGGGCCGGATCGGATTTTTCCCCAGTCCATGCGGCGACCATTATAACAATAGCATTATCGGCCACTGGTTCCATCTTTTCTGGGAGAAAACGGGGATTACGAATGTCAGTAGCGGAAATCCACCCCGCGTACACGATTTTCGGCATACCTTCGCTGTAAAGCGGTTAAACCTATGGATCCAGGATGGAAAAGACCTCAATGCCTATTTGCCGTATTTAAGCATGTATCTTGGTCATGCTAATTTTACGGAAACCGATTACTATTTGCACTTTGTTCCGGAATTCTTTCCTCTATTTAAGGAAAAAACCTTGAAAAAGTGCATAAACTTAATCCCAGAGGTGAACCATGAAGCATGACAACAGCTTTTTTAGACATGTAAAGGGATTTCTGACCGTTTTTCTTCCGAAGAACAAGTGCTATAGCGATCATACGGTCAAAGCCTACCGCGACACCATCAATCTTTTCCGTAAATTTCTGTTCGAGGAAAAGGCCATCTCCTTTACTAACATAAACCTTGACAGGATCAACCATGATGTGATTTATGAATTCCTTGCATGGCTTCAAAACACGCGCGGCTGTAAAATATCGACAAAAAACCATCGGCTGGCAGCATTGAAATCCTTTTTTTATTATTGTGCGATGGAAGATCCCGCACTCATGGCAGTCTATATGGACGTTCAAAAGGTACGCTCACAAAAGATGGTGAGGAACAAAGTGAAATATATGTCCGAAACAGCCTTGAAGATACTACTTGAGCAACCGGATCCGAACACCCGATGCGGTAGGCGCAATAGTTTTTTTATGATCCTTCTGTATGACACCGGTGCGCGGATTCAAGAGATTCTTGATTTAAAACTGAGGGACATCCACCTGAATGACCAGACTCCGTGTATCTATCTAACCGGAAAGGGGAATAAAATGCGCGCCGTACCGCTCATGGAGAAGACCATAGCACATTTACACGAGTATATGAAAATATTTCACCCCGACGGTTATATGAAAAATGATCAATACCTTTTTTATACTCTGATTAGAGGGAAAAAAGGCAGGATGTCTGATGATAATGTTTCTTGTTTCCTCAAACATTACGCTGAATCTGCCCATCAGTCATGTTCGGATGTACCAGTGCGGATGCATGCGCACCTGTTTCGGCACACGAGGGCAATGCATCTCTACCAGGCAGGCATTCCTCTTTCGTATATAAAAGATTTCCTTGGCCATGTCAGCGTCAATACAACGGACATTTATGCTTCCACAGATACATCCATGATGAAAGTAGCTCTGGAAAAAATCTCCAAAGTGGATGATGAACATACCTCCAAAGAAATCCCTATATGGCAAGACAATGAAGAACTTATATTAAAACTGTGTGGTCTGAAATGAAAACTGATTGATTGTAACATTTTTATTATCCCGAAGTTTTGAGATGATTTTAATGGAAATATCGGCTCAAATTACCACTGTGATAAGAAACTTCGGGATTTGCAAAACTTCGGGATAATCCCGCGGTTCGCGAACCCTGGTGGGAAGCACCGCCACCCCGTAGTGAACGGCCATTTCATGATAGGTAGGATTGAGATCAGGGTCATAAAAGTTTGCTTTAGTCACACCCGATTTGAGATTGTCCGGGATCACCAGCTTCGGCACGCCGCCGAAATAATCAAACATGCGCACGTGAGCCCGGGTCCAGTTGGGCAGGCTCTGGCTCCACTGCGCTTCCGCGTAGATCAAGCCGCTGGCTCCCAGCACGCCAATGAAAATCTCTGCTTCCCGGAACTCCCCCGTTTCCGGATCCACGATGGGGACCTTTTGTCCAGCATAATCGACCTGGACCTCTTCTCCCGCCTTTTTCGGTCTTCTCATCGGAGATTTTTTCTGACTTTTTGCCCAGCGGCGGTACAGCTCACAGAACTGACTGTATCCGTATCCATCCGGGTGCTCTGCGATATATTCCGTCCACAGCAGCTTGCGCGTCACCTGCGGTTTGCGCATTTCCTTATCCACCCACTTCCAGTCTGGCTGGGGACGCCTTTTCTTTTTGGGTTTGGGGGGTGGAAATAACCGGGTTTTCAATTCCGTTTCCCCCATCCCTTCGATCTGTTCCCAGTCCAATCCTGCCTCCTCAGCCCGCCTGACATAAGCGGCCACGGTGCTGTGGGCAATTCGCAGACTGGCAGCTACCTGGCGATCGCTCAACCCGAGCTTCCACTTCAGGCGCAGGATTTCTTTGCTTTTTCTCATGGTCAGTTTCCTTTGTGCCATACTTGTCTCCTTGAAGTTCTGTTGTGGAGACCAGCATGACACGATTCTTTGGATCTGACCAGTCTTGTTTCAAGATTCCGATGGATGTCGTCCACTCATTCCAGAACGGTTCAAAAAGTGGACGGCATGCCCCGGAATCCGTGGATTCTTTGCTCCGGATTCAGTGGACGACATGCTCCGGATTTGGTGGACGATTTCCCCCGGATTATGCATTTCAAAATTTGAAACTTATTTCCGGTGCAAATAACCAAGAATCAAATAGCACCATGAATGATATGTTCAACAAATACTACTTTCCAAGCGATTGATATAATAGATAAAAATTAGGTAACATATCCTGCTAATTTATGCAACTAATACCATCGTTTGTTCAGTTGTTTAATAACCCATTAGTTGTTGCTGTTGTTAATCTCATTTCATTTATCGGTTTCATTGTTACAATATTTGTCGCAATCAAAGTAAGCAATATAAATCGGCATTACCAATTCATTGGTCGAGAAGATCTCAGATCAAAGTTAGCAAATCATGCTTCTTCTATAAGTCAATATTTAAGTAGTTACGACGATAACGCTATTTTGATAATCGAAGAGATTACCATTGCGCAAGTAACTGTTCGTTCATTGATGGTATAAGCTAAACACCCTATTAGATGGTCGCTACGGTACATATTATTGATTATTTGGATTTACAAGAATATCAAATCTAGTGAAAAGAGATTACGGGTAATATATTTAGCCTTGAGAAAGGTCGAAAATGAAATTGAGGATTATATGAGCAATAAAATTTGGGAGACATAATCATGGTTAGTAATTTAGATAAAATCCGAAAGTCGCTCTCAATAATCTTGGATAAAACTCAGAATGGGGAAATAGAATGGTATTCTATTCCTGATCCGGATATTTCGTTGAGTATACCAAAATCCCCAGGGACTGTTTTTACGGAAGCTTATCAAACATTCGATTTGGGTAAAGAATTAGTAATCTATGAAATGAAGTCCCAAATAAGAAGGATTTCACCATCATCATCAACTGGCTCAATGTTTTCTAGTGATTCAGATTTTGGTAACATCGTTTGGAAGACATCAATAAACTTAGACATTGCCGTTGATGGTTAATCAGTATATACATTTCCAAGATCTAATTCCGGAATTGTTGAAGATATCTTTAACGCAATAAAGTATATTTTTGCAGATATTGATGGATTTTTTGATGATGTTATTGATAATGCATAAATATGCAGTTTAGATAATCTAAATGCTGTTTCAGCCAATAATAGTTAATAATCAAAACATAGCCGTGTTGGAATAAAGCCGTTTTCCGCCAGTTTTCAGGATCAACATAGTTTTTGAAAGAGAAATTATTGTGACTAATTTAGGGAGCCAAAATGACAACAGATAAGCACCCAAAAAAAATCCGTAAACACATTACCTGGTACAAATTCTTATTGCTGTTTGTAACGATACCGCTTTTGGCAAGCTACCTCGTTGGTATTTATGTTTACCTCGCCTCAGGTGATGGTCCATTCTTTAGGGCGTTTAGCGAAGCATTAATAATGCCCTACGCTTTTGGTATTTTCTGGACTGTGCCCCTAATAATAATTGGATTGCTGCTCTATATATTGTATTGGTTCATTTGGGGAAAGAAACAGAAGGCAAAATGGGAAGCGGCAGAGGAGAGCAAACAGGAAATTGAGAACATTATTGTCAAGAAGGATGATCATAAACCAATTGAGAAACTTAGTCGTAAAACAAAATTGATCGGACTGTTTGTTATTGTAGTATTAATCCTTTTTGCATCAAGTTATTACGTTTATACATATTACGATAAAATATCAGCTTTCTCTGGTAGGCTTTCAGCTCCAGATAACATTCCTGGAAGAATTGCATTTCATGATGGCGACTTCTTTGGTGGATCTGGCGGGAATCAACCATCACAGATTTATATTGTAGATGCAAATGGTGAAAACCTTCAGCAATTGATAGATGATGAATATATAAATTACAATCCAGAGCTTTCTCCTGATGGCAATATGGTTGCTTATCTTTCGACAAGATACGACAAGACATGTGTGATGGTTATCGATGCTGATGGATCTAAACGCACAATAATTGAGGAAATTTATGAGGCAAACGACATATCTAGATACAACACTGCCAAGTATAGTCTCGAGCCATTCTCCTGGTCACCTGACAGTAACTATATTGCTGTGATTGATTATGATTATCCAGACAGTAATTTGAACATATCTGATCTGACAAAGAGGGAGTACGGAACTTATAACCAATTAATGAGTTTTACGGAGTATAGGTATGATAAGCCTAATTGGTCACCAGACGGGAGCTTCCTATTAGTTGTTAGCAATTATCCAGACAACCTATCATCAGATGAAAATTTTGTTTTAATCGACTTAAAGACATTAGACCATACAGTATTACCAATAACTGGAAGAAATGTTACATGGGCGCCCGATAGCAAGAAAATAATATATGAATATAAGGATATCGTCTATGTTTATGATATTGATTCAAATAGCTATAAAGAAACAGAAAAGATTTATAACCCCCTAAGCTTAGATGTTTGTTCTGTTTCTGGAAATGAATTTATCTTTATCATGACATCTAATTGGGGATATCTAATCAATGCCATGAGTATGGAACAAAGTAGGTACGATCTTGGAGATTGGCACAATATCCATTCATCTTTTTCGCCTGATTGTAAGTGGGTAGCATTTGGCGCTGAAAGCGATTCGAGGAACTATATTATTGTCTTGGATCTTGCGTCTGGTGAGACATTTAAAATTGTTGGTTATGGTGAAAAACCTGACTGGGGCTCAAATAATACTCACGAAGATTTACAGATAGAAAACCCAGTCCCCACAGTTAGCGCAGCATTCATTCCCACAGAAGTAACTTATAGCTGTGATATGCCTAACTTGACTCCTGAAGAACTTGTAAACTGTGGAAAACACCTGTATGGATATACCCAGAACGATTCGGAATACGATGCAAGAGGAGATGGGCCACTTACTGGAGAAAAGGAACGCACAGTAATCTTTAGGGACGGAACAGTTACTATTCCCGAAGATCTCAATTGGCGCTATTTAGAATTTTCAAAAGTTGACGAGAACACATACAAAGCCGTTCGTGATGATTATGAAATTACCATCATATTTAATTTGGATGGCTATTATCATGAAGCAGTTTGGGATTCCGGGGAAAATTATCTAAAAACATATTGGGAATTAATTGAATGATATGTTTATTTGATATTGTTGGGTACTTTATCCTGTTTGTTCATCCGAGCATTGAATGAACATTCTTAAGGTTGATTTCCAAATCTATCTGTCGCTAATGTAAGAAATATTTGTATTGTATCCTAGCAGGTTATTAGCCTTTATCCGCCAGGTCGCAGGCTCGAATTCAAGTCAGAAAAAATCCTATCCTGGTGCTATTCTGGTGCAAATAACTTAGAATCAATATAAATAATATTCTGGGTAAACTAAATTTCCCCTCTAAAACCAAAAATTTCCAGATACCCGAGAAGAAAAATCATCCCAATGCAGGACTTTTAAGCCATTGGTTGGGGGTTCGATTCCCTCCACGCTCACTCGTAAATAACCACCTTTTCAGGTGGTTTTTTCTTTTCCTTACAATATCTGGTGCTATTTTTTATTATCTTGGATATTCACAATATAATTTGTCAGATCTCCAATGCTAGAAATAAACACGGCAGCACCCGTGCGTAGACTTTTGGTTGAAGAGATCCAAATCTTGTTAGCAGGAATACAAGCTCGAATTCCAGATCATCAGGAACATGAAAATTTGTTGAACAAGATAAATCCATTGGATTTATATCTGGCTTGTTTAGATATAATTCTGGAAAAATATGGAAAGTTTCATAAAAAGACGGCAAAGTATGATCAATTTCTCAAATATCTTCATTCCCAAAAGCTTCGTTTGAAAGCGGCGGATTTAATCAGGAAACCGATTCTCCCAATAGACAAGCTGTTTGAAATTAAACCGTAATTTTTTTTACCTATTTTCCGCCAAACTCCCGGAGAAACGCATTTTCCCTTCATCAAGAAAAGACCGCCCAAGAAAGAGGCGGTCATTTTCTATATAGAGTCTTTTTTGGAGGAAAGTTCTTGGGTTGATTGAGCCTTTCTCGGTTAATGTACTATGCCGTCGTAAACGTCCATGATCGAATAGCCTGGCACGATCGGAGTACCAACCAGGGTGCCATGGCCGCGTATGTGGTTGTAAGCGCCACTCCCATCCGTAAAATACCACCTGGCAGTAGTATTCCCAGTGGTTAATTCCAACTTTACCCTCATTTTTATAAAGAATGTTCCGGTCCCATCCTCGCAGGAAAAACTCTTCACAATATAAAGAAAGCGATAGTCGCCTTTGGGTGGACCAAAAGTATTGTTGATAAGATCCGTCTGAGTACCCGTGGGGCAGATTACACCGGCATCCACAGCTGGACCCGAAGCATAAAATGTCTCTCCAGTGCCGTTGATGATCTCGTGTACTTCCATATGGAATGCTAGGGGGCGAGCTGCAAAGGCAATGGTTGCGCTGAGCAGCAACAAGGTGAGTGCAAGGAGCAGTGAAATGGATACAGTGCGGTGTAGTTTTTTCATATCTGTTCCCTCCAAAATAGAATATTGCTGGATGAATTCATTCTACATAATATAAAGTCAGGATGCAATGGGCAGTGTTAAGAATACAGTATGCATTCAAGTTTATTCTATGATCGAAAAAAGAAGTATTCATGACGCTCTTTCTTACGTAGGAAATACTCCCATTCAACAGAATATCCCGCGAATTGGAGTATTGTGAGGGAGAGGGCTCTAAGAAGAGGTAATTATATATGTTCCGGCATCCACGCAATCAGCTTGGTTGCCGATAAATAGTATATGGGTGCATGCCAGGCTGGCTAGCCAAACCGTGGAAATTGTCAGTATCAAACACTCACGGCAGGGGCACCCCGGAAGGCTTATCCGGTCGATAAGCTGTAACACCGCAAGTCCAATTCCAGTCTGCGATGACAATATTCTCCACCCGGCCGTTGGGGGGCATGCTGACCGTCTTCAGGTCTTTCCCGCAGGAAGGGTTCTGTCCGGTATAGCCGCCATCAACATAGGGAATATCCCCCACACCGTGAGCATAAGCCACCACTTGGTATTCACCCGGAGAGACCGTCATCTGAAAGTAGGGATGTCCGGTTAAAGATGTGTGAATCCACCAGTAAGTTCCCTCGCTAAGATTGAAGAAAACCACTGCAACCGGGCTGCTGCCTCCACCGCCCATAGCATCTTTCAGGTACGGGGGCGCCGAAGCCATATCCACCATCCCCGAGATCACGCCGGGTGTCTGATCCTCCGGGTCCGGGGTTTCAGTGGGCAGGACTTCCTGGGTGGGAAGGGGCTTTGCCGCGGGATCTCTCTTAATGAAGGGTTGGATCCAGGCTGCCCATTGACCTTTACGATCATCCTCAGGCCGCAGCACCAGGTAGAATTCAATCGTCTGACCAGCCAGTGAGCTCAGGTCAGCAGAAACATGCTGCGCTCCATCTTCGGCTTGATGGGCCCACTTCCAATCGACTGCTCTGGTGGCTCCCGGGGGATAGTATTCCAGGTAGAAATCTATATCGCAGTCCGAGTCACCCTGGCAGGCGATCACGGCCTGGAAGGTATCCCCTGGGTAAACGGTAAGTGGGGGATATTTTCCAAACAATCCAGTACCGACCGGATACCCTTTACCTGGCTGTCCGATCAATACGGGAGCTTCAACAGAAATATTTCCCTCCACAACCGTATGGTCGGTAGCTTCAATATACCCACCTCCATCCTCGTCCAGATGCCCCGGACAGGGCAGGTAGGTAGCGTTTGTGGACCAGGTCGCACTGCAGACCTCAGCCACAAAATCATAGGCAACCCAATCAGGATCCGGCACATCTACCTCAAGGATGTTGGGAGCAGCCGTGGGGGGAAGATCTGTGGCTGCCTCAGTTAATGTGGGTGGAACATCCGTAGGATTACTTACTTTATCAGGGTCCCCATATCCATTGGGACCTTCGTCAGAGATATGTTCCGATCGACTACAGGCTCCCAAGACCAAGAGAACAGCCAGGGCAGTTTGGATGGTTAAGTATCTTTTCATAGATTATTGGACTCTCTTTGACTTGGATACCATATCTTAATAAGTTTACTCTATACTGGGATTCCACGTCTCGTTTACCCAGGTTCCTGGCACAAGGCCAGCAGCACTGATTCAGATCAAACATATCCCTGTGCCATGATCTGCATCGCCTGGTTGGTTTCCATCGCTCACTCTTTAACCTGGTTCTCAGTTTTGTTCTTATTTCATCTTATCACCACTAGCTAATGCTCAAAAGAAACTGGTAATCTAGCAGTGTGATTATTAGAATAAGACAGAACAAACCCGCAACGGGAGACAACATGACCAAACAAAGGAAAACACTCTTTCTGCAAAATCGCACTCTCATCATCACTGCCATGCTGTTCACGATCCTCTCCAGTTCGGCTTGTATGGTCGTTGATAGATTTAAATGCAACGTGATCAAGGGCGGAAGATATACCTTCGATAATTACGGATTCTACTGCGACACATCCAAATCTGATCAGAATGAAGCGGAGGCAGAAGTAAAAGAGGACTCCCTGTCCAGCTCCGATGACCTGGCGGCCTGCCTGGTAGATCCCGCCGATTACAAATTTGGGGTTACCAATCACAGTGATGGCACCAGCGGTTCAAAACGCTCCTGCAACGCCCGCGGCAACATCACCAATACGGGCAAGAAGGAAATCATATTTGCTGTCTACCGGGTCAATCATTACGGCGCCGCAGAGACCTTCGGAGAACATTGGATGGGCGCAGGTTTCAAAAGAGTCTTGCTCCTGGAGAGACAACCGAATACGGCCGCTTCCACCGCTGCACAGGGGGAAACTGCGATGAAGGGGAATAGTTCTATATTGAGAAGATCAGTTTAATGTACAAAACGGACGAATGCCTAGCCCTGGCATTTGCCCATGAGGAGAAGATCCCGGAAACGATCATTCAAATCAAGGATCCCTGCAGTTGGTGATAAAATTTCGCTCCTGACGAAAAGAGAATGTCCATAGATCTCCTGGTAAGGATATCTTTGCGAGAGCTTCATCACCACTCTTCCTGCTGTCCTGACGTTCTTCCCGGCCAGAAAAATGTACATCAAACGAAAAGTCTTGATTTGCTGACGGTCTTCTATTGTCTTAACTATAACAATCTTTATCAGCAGGTATAGATGTAGGCAAGCAGCATCACCTAGAAAATGGCTTCATTGGTTCAGAATGATTTGAGCAGCAGCTGGCAAACCGGATGTTGTGACAGGGGCTGCCCGGCTTTTTGGGATTGCCCCCCTGGCTGTTCCCTCCGGGTGGCCTTCCACGTTGACCACGCTGCTGTCCATATCCATGGTGCTGGATTTGAGCTTGAGCTTGCTCCTCCTCAGAAGCTTCACAAATCCTTGAAGTTGATCCCTCTCAGCATCCGGGTCGTATTGTGGCTGAAGTTCCCCTGGAAACGCGATGCCGTTTCTGGTTCTTTGACCGAAATATCAAACTCGTTGATCACCGGATCGCTTTGCAGCCGTTTCAGCCGTTCCAGTTTGTCGATGCCAATCAAGCTGCCGCAGAGTTTGTTTTTGATGTGGTTGATCTTGATCCTCTTGATCGATTGGGCCTCAAAAACCAGGTCAGGATCGATTAGCTCAAAGATCCCATTATCTCTGGTATGGGTAAGCAGCAAACCCATCCCCTCCCTTATTCAACATTAACAAAGCTGTTTTTTTGATTTAGATCATGAAATCTAATTTGACCTCCCCCCCAAAAACTGATCCAGCACGATGTGTGGGGAATTACCCACAGAAGGCAGAAAAGATAGCAACACGCAGATTCGTCTAAGATAAGCTGATCATTCCAATTTTTGTAGAAAAACCCCCTGGACTCACAAAGTTTTAATATGTATCATGATAGAATATGTCATGTTACACTTGGTGATTTTATGAGTTGGCCAGGCTTGATCTGGGATGACTTGGATGAACATATCCCGGTCAAGTCAAGGAGAATATTTTATGAAAACTTTGTTGATCTTGGGAGCCGGGACCGGGGGAACCATGGTGGCAAATAAAATGGTCCAGAAACTGGATCCCAGGGAATGGGAAATCATCATCGTGGATAGTGATGAGACCCATTACTATCAGCCTGGATACCTTTTTATCCCATTTGGAATATATTCCTCCAAGGATGTCCAAAAACCTAAAAGAAAGTTTATTCCCAAACAGGTCAAGTTTATTCTCTCAGAAATTGAATTAATTGAACCTGAGGAAAACCGCGTCAAATTGGCCGCGGACGACCAAACCATCCATTATGATTATCTGGTTATCGCAACCGGCAGCCACATCCAACCCAAAGAGACAGAGGGTTTGTTAGATGGTGGGGGATGGAGAAATAACATCTATGATTTCTACACGGTTGATGGTGCAGTTGACCTTGCCCGTTTCCTGAGCTCCTGGACCGGGGGAAGAATGGTTGTGAATGTGGCCGAGATGCCCATCAAATGTCCGGTAGCACCCTTGGAGTTCCTCTTCCTGGCAGATTGGTACTTTCATCAGCAGAAAATGCGAGACAAGGTGGAAATCGTTTTCGCAACACCTCTGGACAGTGCGTTCACAAAGCCCAGAGCAGCCAGCATTCTGGGAGGAATATTGGACCAGAAGAATATCCTTCTTGAGCCAAATTTCAATATCGGGGAGGTAGACAACAAAAACAACACAATCATATCCTGGGATGAACGTGAGATCCCTTATGATGTGCTTGTCACCGTACCAACCAATATGGGCGCGGAGGTAATCGGCAGATCAGGATTGGGAGATGAATTGAATTTTGTCCCGATCGACAAAGCCACACTCCAATCGAATGACTGGGAGAATATCTGGGTGATCGGGGACGCAGGGAACGCGCCAACATCCAAAGCTGGTTCAGTGGCCCATTTTATGCTTGATGTTCTGGTGGAGAATATGCGCCGCCACATGGAAGGTCTGGAACCCACAGCGGTGTTCGATGGACATGCCAATTGTTTTATTGAATCCGGTTTCAACAAAGGCATCTTGATTGACTTTAATTACGATGTGGAACCTTTCCCCGGCGCATTTCCACTCCCGATAGTTGGACCATTTCCCCTGCTGAAAGAATCTGTGATTAACCACTGGGGAAAGATGGGATTCCGCTG
Source organism: uncultured Anaerolineales bacterium (assembly GCA_964621835.1). GTDB lineage: Bacteria > Chloroflexota > Anaerolineae > Anaerolineales > UBA11858 > B10-G9. The sequence goes on from CAZUMA010000027.1 coordinate 14,370, forward strand.
GATGTACTGGAATTTGTTGCTCAAAGGGCGCTACATCCCAATCCCCAACCAGCTGTCAATGAATGGCAAGAAGGTCACAGAGTCAAAACCAGGATTTGCATAACCCCAGGCATAAGGGAATCAGTGAATAGTTTATAGGAGAATACGGATGACCGAAGATATACTCGACACAATCGAATTTGATGACGAAGGATTTATGGTTGACGAATCCGCTTGGAATGAAGAAATTGGTGAAGCGATTGCGGAAGCCCTCGAGGTTGATCTAACTGACCGTCATTGGGAAGTGATTAATTACGCCAGAAAAGAATTTGACACCAATGGTGAACCTCCTACTTTAAGGAAAATCACCCAGCAAACGGATGTCAGTATGAAAGAAATTTATCAGCTGTTTCCAGGTGGGCCTGCAAAAATCGCCGCCAATATCGCTGGGTTGAAAAAACCAACAGGTTGTATCTAAAATAAGGAGAGCACGATGGCTAGACCCTCAAGAGCCTTACACCAGAGTTCGGGGAATAACGGGAATCGAAAATTGGCACTGGTGGCCTCAAAAGGTTCCCTGGATATGGCGTATCCTCCGCTCATCCTGGCCAATGCAGCCCGCATGAGTGGAATTGATGTGGAGATGTTCTTCACGTTTTGGGGTTTGGATATCATCACCAAAAAGAAAATGAACAAGTTGAATGTTGCTACAGTCGGAAATCCCAATATGCATCCCTGGGTTGGAATCCCAACTCTGATAGGAGCATTGCCGGGAATCTCAGCTGCCGCGTCTTGGATGATGAGGGGCGAGATTAAAAAACTTGGTTTCCCTAAGGTTCCAGAGTTTGTGAAATTGGTCATCGACGCCGGTGCGAATGTATATGGCTGCCAGATGTCCATGGATATGATGAAGTTGACCCAGGACGATCTGGTGGAAGAGGCTACGGTCCTGGGAGCCATGGAATTTATGGATCTGACTGAAGGCGCACAGATCGTTTTTGTGTAGCAACCCGACATGCTCTACCGGAAAAAACCCAACGAAGAAAAAACAGCCTCATTGCACAATGAGGCTGTTTTTTGTTGAGAGGAAAGGGTAAACCGTGCCCAAGGCTTTCCCGATAATGAAATGTCTTCCATTTACCAGGAATGCGGCATTTGATGCCTCATTTCTATCAGCAAGGAGGCCATCCCACCCGGTTTTTTCTCCCCCAATTGCTGCTGAAATATTATTTTAATAGTAACAATGCACTGGATCAACGAATTGGGGTTGGATTGGTTTATTTATTTTCGATGTGTTCAGACCAGACCCAACCATTGATATCTTCTGACCAGCTGTGCCTTCTGACAAGGACCCAAAATCCACTTCCCTGTACTCCGGGTGGAGGCGCTCCGTCCATTTGTTGGGATTGGGTAAAGACGGGCTCATCAACCTCCAGGGTATAGACAACGCTCCCGCCCCGATCCGGTAGATCGGTATAGAGGGATGTTTCTGTGGTTGCCTTTGCCAGGGTGGGAATATCATCACAGTTCCCGTGCGTATAAACCTCTTCCTTTTTCACCACAAAACTGGGTCCAGAAGAGCCGTAGGCAGTGGAATAATAGCTCTCACTCTGGTAAAGAACGACAAACGAAGCCGGAGGGGCCAAGGTTTGCATCACATTCTCAAACTCTGCATCGGTATACCCGTTGATCTCCTTCAAAGGGGTGAAGAAACAAAGTGGAAAATCCCGGAACTCACGTTCATCATCATTGGTCAGGCATTCATCTCCTTCTGAGGTGATTACCAACAGGCGGTAATCCACCCAGCCCAGAGGCTGGCCATGGTCAAGCAGCAGGCTGTAGGTGGGATTGGTGAGGACAGCTGGGTAGGGCTTCCCCGGTTCCATGGTAGGCAGTACATGGTAGGGATCAACAAAAGGTGCTTGATGGATCCTGACTCCTGTGTCAGTGGCGGTGAAGGTGCAATCTGGAAGGCGGACAGCTGTCCAATCGGTGGTGGGACTGGGCTCAAGGGAACCTTGCGGGGCTGCAATCGACGCGGTCGGGGAGGGGGCTGCAGTTTGGGTTGGGGTGATGGTGGGAGTGGCGGCAGGAACGGATGTGATGCTGACGGTTGGCGGGGGGATGGTCCAGGTGGCAGGAAGCACGACCTCTGTCCCGGTGGGAGTTGGTGGAGTGACGGGCAGGAGGCTGTCTGCATCCAGAGGAACACAGCCAGTCGAGCTGATCAGGATCAGAGTGATCAGGATCCAGAGTTTGGATCCATCATCGATGAGAAAACGATCATTTTTTTTGATCCTTACATATCTACTTCTCCCCATAATCCACCCCATATCTGAAGTTTTTAATGTCACCCAGCACAGAAATATGATCAAATTCTATCATGAAGCCTTGATTATCCTGGAAAAGCAATTTTAGGGATTCCGAACAATCTTATGAGGATCTACGAGATGAATCTGACCATTTGAGAGAAGTATTTCAAGAAAACCCATACCTTCCAAAGTCAAAGCTTGCTGGACTGCGTCCCTCCACGCTGATTCAAAAAACTACCCCTAGCGCGATTTCTAATCTGTCCAGTGCAGGTCGCTCACCATTGCAGGCACATTGCAGCAAATGATTAGGCTGTACTATGAAGCGAGAGAAGATCTTTCCCTTCCGGATAACCCCATCGGGATGTCTGGTTGAAAACGGTACGTCCTGCAGGACCCGCATTTCCCCAAGAGTCAGCACCACATAAGGGAACTCCAGGATGTTGAACCAAGCCCGGTACCTCCCGCGGACGAACATGAAGTGGATGCCTTCCCCACCATACATCGCCACGATGGAGAGATTTTCATCCGGGGCGATTTCCTGGATCTTGTTCAAAGCGATGGACTATGTGAAGATCCCAAACTCTAGCCTGAGACCATTTTCTTTGGTGCGAATAACGAGGCGCCTTTAATTGAGAGCGTAGAACAGAAAAAAAGGACAAAAAAATACAAAAACGGTTGTCATAGGTTTCAGGCCGTAACAGACCCATTAGAGCAGGAAGATCAAAAAAAACAGGGCTGGGAAGCCCCAGAACAGTGCCTGAGTTTTCTTGGACGAGACCATCTCTTGGTACAGAATTCTGAGGTTCATTAACAATCACTTTGCTCCACGCTCATCGAGTAAATCCCCCATTTTTTAGGGAAATTTTTCATATATGATCATTTTCCAATTAAGATAATTTTACCGATTCCAGAAACCCATGCCTCCATGAAGTGTGGATACCAGTAATATTCGGTTTGATTATCAAATGGGTTATAGATCCGGAACCAGTTCCATTTGGACTCAGCATAATTCTTATTAAATTCTCGTGATATTCCAGTGATTACCACCCAGTGTTTTATTTTATTTTCCAAACTTCGAGTTGTATCACCAATCCACCCTCCACGTGAATCAGCTGTATATGAAGAACCACTTACAATCTCTACCCCAACAATGGGGAATAACCCGGTAGAAAACCAACCATGAATCATTTCATATACTTCTCCCGGATTATTCTGCCATCCACTGATGCTATATGCATTGGAGTAGCTTCTTAGATTTACATCATATTCTTGGGTTACATACTTACGAATAAACTGCTCCAGTTCTTCTGAACCGGTATAATTTGGATCATATGGATTATATTTCTCGTAGCTGCTTTTTGCTCTAATCACAACATTATTCGCTATGGCAACAACATAACCTTTAGTAATTTCTTGGACTGTCACTTTCCCAATAAAAGAGCTCAGCAAAGCTGTTATGGCTACCTGACCACATAGGCCAGTATTCAAGTTGTTGCTGACTTGCCACGCATATTGATCTGAGTCGATATCTAACCAGGGGTATTCATCCACGCCAATGGTCACTTCCGTAAAATTTTTTATAAATTGAGCGGCATCTGTATCTTTCGGGATCCCAAAGGCCCCATACATTAATGGATCAACGCTTGGATAGAATGTCACTCCTGCAGGTTTGGTCTTTTCAGTACCAGGGTATTCCTTATCGGGGGTTGCATCGATGGGGATCTCCGGGCCATCATTGTATACTCCCGTTTGGTTGTTTTGCGATTGTTTACCTGACGGATCTATACAAGAAATGGGATTATTCTCACAGTAGGACCATCCATTGGTGGTTTGGGGATTCATCATATCCCCGGGCCATGCATCATGCGTGAGGAATCTGCCCATCTCTGTATCCAGATACCGATTCCTCAAATACAACAAACCAGTTTCCTCTCTCCATTCCCCGGCAAATCCGTAGGAACTTGTCCCTTGCCCTGAGCTGAGGTATGGTTCCCCAAATGGCTGGTATTTCCTGGACAGCAGCAATCCCTGCTCATCCACCATATTTCGGACACTGCCCAAAGAATCATCCAGAAAATACTGTATTCCATCATTGCTCTCCTGCCCCAGTCGAGCTAATCCATAGAGATAGGAACGATTCTCATCACCGATCACTTGACTATACCGGGTATTCAGATCCATTGTGTATCGGAATGGGCTTCCATCAATTGAGCTTACCAATCGGTCTCCTAGACCGTTGTACGCATAACTGTAGTTCCTACCATCTTCAACCGCAGCAGACAACCGATTCGCGTAATTGTATGTATAAGTGTGGATACCATCCGAGAGCAGGTTGCCGTTAGCATCCCAGACATACGGCACCCCACCTGCCTCTACCAGGCGGTTGGCTGCATCATATTGGTATGTCACCACCCCGTTCACCGAGCTATCCATCTCTAGGCGATTGCCCACTGAATCATACTGATAATAGAAGTAAGTTCCATCCGAGTAGTCTGCCTCTGTCAGGCGGTTGAGCGGATCATATGTATACTCAATGGTGACTTCTTCGATACCGGTCCACATCGGGATCTCCAGCACAGCATTCGTGCAGCCCGGCACAGCGCAGTGATTCTCAGCATCAGACCAGTACTGCCTGTTTTGATAGTCCGCCCGGAAGCGGTAATTTCCAACTGGAAGCGTGAAATCAACCTGTCCGTTCTCATCACTTTCCCCCCGGATTCCGGTGTATGTCTCTCCATCAAAGACATAGAGAACTAAAGCTGAGTGAGGATCCCCGGTCTCATTGATTGCGGTGACCACCACGGGGTTGGTGACAATCACTGACGCTGACACACAACCAGGCACTGTGCAGTGGTTCTCAGGACCACTCCAAAACATCGTGTGATTGGAATCAGCCCGGAAGCGGTAGCTGCCCTCTGGCAAAGTAAATGAAACCATCCCGTTAGCATCTGTGACTCCGCTGATACCTGAATATATTTCGCCATTATAGACATAAACCATCAAGCTCTCTTTTGGCATCATTTCAGTGTCGGTAACACTGACCGTGATTGGAGTGGTAACTATGATGGTAGCTGTTTCGCAACCCGGCAAGGTACAGTGATTGGCATCCCCACTCCAGAACTGGATGCCCTGGTAATCAGCTCTGAAACGGTAGTCCCCTTGCGGCAATATTAAAGAAACTTCCCCATCCTCATCCGTGATACCATAAAGCCCTGTGTAGGAATCCCCATCAAAAGCTGAGATTTTCACACCAACTTTAGGTATACCAATGCTGTCTGCAACGCTGACTGAGACCGGTTTGGAGATAGTTATTGATGCTGCCTGGCAACCCGGCAGGGTGCAGTGATCCACTTCCCCACTCCAGAAAGGAACCCCATTCATGTACACTCTAAATCGATACTCTCCCTGGGGTAAGGTTAAAGAAACATCGCCGTTTGAATCTGTAATGCCGCTGTACCCGGCGTAGGTTTGGTCTAAAAATGCGTACACTTTTAACCCTGCTTTGGGTGAGTTATCTGTATCCGCCACGCTGATGGAGACCGGCTTTGTTACTGTTACTAGTGCCAAAGTACAGCCCGGCACATCGCAGTGGTTTGCGGATTCACTCCAGAATTTTGTGCCGTTAACATTCGCCTGAAAACGATAGCTTCCTTCGGGCAGATCCAAAATGGCAACCCCGCTCCCATCAGTTATCCCATTTTCACCCGTGTAGTTTTCACCATCGAAGGCATAAACATGCACTCCCTCCACAGCAGTCCCCTCCGTATCCTCCACGCGCACCGAGATCTGTTCTGGCTCAGCAAGTGGATGCAGCTGTTGATTATCAGATCCGTCCTGATCAGCCCGGCTGGCAAGGAGAGAGTTGTATTGGATCGGGACGTAGGCGGCAAGCAAACCACCACTGCTCCACCCAGTACCATGTGTTTTTGCTGGGATAGGTTCCGGAACGGTGAATGAACGCTGCTCTGACTGACCCCCCTCTGGGGTTGAGGTTGGCTGGCTAAAAAGCTGATCAACAAAGTGATCTGCCAGTAAAATCAACGTATCTGCCGCATCTTTCTCAATCTTCTTACCCCGATGAGCTTCCACCTGATTGATGAAAACCTCAATCTGATTAACAGCGTTTTGATATTTTTCCTTCTCATGCTGGGATTCAACCCGATCCAGGGTCTTGACCAATTTATCGTACACCGTTGGATCGACTAGCCCCTGATCAAGATACTCATCAAGCTGTTCACGGAGGGACTTTAGCAGTTCTTGCTGGTTTCCTGGAGTAGGAATCTCGGAAGCAGCCTTCTCAGTGGATAAATGGTCGATGAAACTTTCCACTTTCCGGATCAGATCATCAGCCGCTTTTTTCGTGATCTCTTTCCCGCGGTGAGCCTCTACTCGATTAATAAAGGACTGCAATTGACACACGGCGACGCGGATCATCCCTTTCCCCACTGACAATTCAACCCGATCCAAGGTTCTCATCAGCCTTCTGTGTAATACGCGATCCAGTTTCCCTTGCTCAAGATAGGCATCGAGGTCGTCCTTGAGTTCTATCAGCCGCCCCTCTGGAGATTGTGTAGCAGTAGCTGTTGGGGCAGGTTTGTCTGTAGGCGTGGGCGTAATTCCCGGGGTGTCTGTTGGGGGTGGAGGCGTGTTAGTAGGCGAAGGGGTGACTCTCTGGGTAGCTGTCGGGGCTGGCGTATCTGTGGGAGTGGACGTGACTCGAGGGGGATCTGTCGGTGTTGGCTCAGATGATATTTGACCGATGATATACTCAACTTTCTGGATCACGTCATCAGCCGCTTCTTGCGTGATTCTTTTTCCGCGATATGCTTCCACCCGGTAAATAAAGATCCTTAAATGATGAACTGCGATATGGTTATATCCCTTCTCCAAGAACCGCTCAATTCGATCCAGGGCTCTGATCAATATTCTGTGTAATATCCGATCAAGAGCTCCTTCCTCACGATAGGCATCGAGGTCTTCCTTGAGTTCTTTCAGAAGATCCTCCGGGGATTGGGTGGTAGTCGGCACCGGAGCGTCCGTGGTTGTCCCTATCGGGGTTGATGTCTCTGTCGGTGTATCCGTAAATGTCATTGTTGGGGTGAGCGTCTCTGTTGGGGTATCGGTCGCCGTCGGGGTATCCGTATAGGTCGCTGTTGGGGTGAGCGTCGCTGTTGGGGTGTCAGTCGCCGTCGGGGTATCCGTATAGGTCGCTGTTGGGGTGAG
>CAZUMA010000027.1:21983-46372 GCA_964621835.1 uncultured Anaerolineales bacterium
GTCGCCGTCGGGGTATCCGTATAGGTCGCTGTTGGGGTGAGCGTCTCTGTTGGGGTATCAGTCGCCGTCGGGGTATCCGTATGGGTCGCTGTTGGGGTCGGCGTTTCTGTTGGGGTGGCCGTGGCCGTTGGCGTCAACGTTGGTTCTGGACCGACAAGGAAGGTGAAAACTTCGCAGCCAGGCAGTGTGCAGTGGTTGGTATCTCCACTCCAATACTGCTCCCCATTGTACTCGGCCATGAACCGGTAGCTTCCTTGTGGAAGTGTAAAATCAACCTTTCCTTCCGCATCCGTGGTGCCATCGTAACCGCTAAAATCCATTTCATCATAAGCATAAACCGGGACCATAGGTTGTGGGGTGTCATCCCAATCAAGCACAGTAATCGTGACAGGCTTCGTGACGGTTACTGTGGCTTCTTCACAACCAGGTACAGTGCAGTGATTGAATTCCTTGCTCCAGAAAAAAGTGCCATTTAGATCAGCCTGGAAGCGGTACTGTCCTACGGGAAGGTTGAATTGAACCTCTCCAGCAGGATTCGTAGCAGCCCATATTCCTGTATTATCATCACCTTCATAAACAGAAACCTGAACATCCGCAGCCGGCCCACCATCGGTGTCTTGCACAGTCACCGTGACTGGCCTCGAAACAGCTATGTCAATTTCAGTACACCCTGGGACAGAACAGTGATTAATATCGCTGCTCCAGTACTCTACACCATTGAAGATCGCCCGGAAGCGGTAATCCCCTTCTGGTACAACAAGATCTACCTTCCCGGATACACCTGTATTCCCCCGGTATCCAGTATCAATCTCTCCATCAAAAACGGAAACCTCCACGCCGGTTCGAAACACGCCGATATTGTCAATTACCTTGACTGTGACAGGCAGGATAACTTCCACCTGAGCCATCGTGCAGCCGGGAACAGCGCAGTGGTCAACATCTCCGCTCCAATAAGAGCCACCGTTTAAGTCAGCCTGGAAGCGATAATCACCTTCTGGTAAACGAAGCGGGGCCTGTCCATCCGCATCCGTCGTGCCCTGAATACCAGTATTCTCCCCACCACTGTAAGCGACGACAGAAACCCCCTGCATAATCGCACCCGCTGTGTCCTTTACGGTGACCAGTACAGGGGACGGCACGGTAATAATCACATCCGTACAGCCTGGGACGGTACAATGGTTTACCTGTCCGCTCCAATACTGGACGCCATCCACCTCTGCCTGGAAATGGTAGCTGCCCTCAGGAAGAGTGATCAGCACCTCTCCAGAAGCATCCGTCGTATCAATTACACCGGTATCTTCAATACCGTCAAAAACAGAAACCTCCACCCCCGACAGCGGCACACCGCTCTCCCCGATGACAGCAACCTTCACAATAGGCTCGGCTTCTTGTTCCCCCATTTTCTCCACTGCCCGGACCCGGTTCCCCACCGGGTCATAGGTGTATTGAAAGGAAGAAAGAACATCCTCTCCAAGTGTGTGAGTTAAGGACAGCAGCCGTCCCGCAGCATCATACCCGTAATCAGATACCAATCCGTTTGGAAGAGTACGGGAGAGGACCCGGCCGACTGCGTTATAAGCATACTGGGTCACCCGAGCATTCCAATCACTGACTCCGGTGAGTTGATCAGCAGAGTCGTAGCTGTAGGATACCTGCCTGCCGTCCGGATAGGTCAGTCCGGTGCGGTTGCCGACCGCATCATAGCTGTAGCCGACAGTATCACCAAAGGGGTCATTTATACTCGTAACCCGATCCAGGCTGTCGTAGCTCCAGGTTGTAGTCCCCACTGCATCGTTCATCTCCAGGAGCTGACCAAGGGCGTTGTAATTAAAATGGACGTCCTCTTCTGATCCAGGATAATTAATATCAGTTTTCCGCCCGAGCGCATCATAACCATAAGTTATTGTTGCTCCATTGGCATCGGTCATTGAAACCTGATTGCCGCGGGCATCGTAGCTGTAAGTCCAGGAGTTCCCCAGAGGATCCACCTCACGGACCAACTGGTTCAGGCTGTCAAAACTGAAGGAGGTCACCTTGTTCCTTCCATCTTTTCGAGTCAGCCGGTTGCCGTTGGCATCATAGGTGTACTCGGTGCGCACGTTGGTTTTTTGATCAGGGTTAAAACCAGGTCGATAATTTTCCACCACAGCCACCAGGCGGTTCAGATCATCGTACTCATAGCGGGTGGAAACCCCGTTGGCAGCCATGAGCGCTGTACGATTGCCAACAGCGTCATATTCATAGGATGTTGTGTTACCCAAAGGATCAGTAACGCTGGTCTGGCGATTGAGACCGTCGTACACAAAGCTGGTTGTTTCTCCGGCTGCGTTGGTGACGTTGATCACATTGCCGACAGCGTCGTAAGCGGTTGTCGTTGCATTTCCTGTGGGATCGGTTACCTTCACCGGCCGGTTGAGGGCATCATAAGTCGTTGTGGTGGTACGACCCTTCGGATCCGTCACTGTCAGCTGATTGCCGACCGCATCATAGGTATAGGTGGTTACCCCCCCGGCCGGATCCCTCCGACTGGTCAATCTTCCAAGGACATCATAGTTAAAATATGTCCTCCTCTCCAATGCATCGGCGGAAGAGGTTACCCGACCCAGAGCGTCGTATACTGTTGTGCTCGTGTTTCCCAATGGGTCTGTAACGTGAATCTGACGACCAAGGAGATCATAACCAAAATACGTGGTCTCTCCGTTTGGATCAGTCATTGAGGTACGCTGTCCAATCTCGTTGTAGGTATAGCTGGTGATATGCCCCTGTGGGTCAATCACCGTTTCTACCCGCCCTAAAGCATCATAAGTGTAGGTGGTGGCGTTGCCCAGCGGATCAACCGTCTGCACCCGGTTGCCGACCGCATCATAGAAATGCTCAGTTGCACCCCCTTCTGGATCAGTGTTGCGGATCAAGCGGCCCATAACGTCATACTCATAGCTGGTGATCCTGCCCAATGCATCCGTGGTCGAGGTGACGTTGCCCAGCGCGTTATAGTTTGTACCGGAAGCATTTCCCATCGGGTCCGTGGTGACTGTCACCCGCTGCAGGTTATCATAGCCATATGAGGTGGTTCGCCCCAAGCTGTCAATCACGCTGGATACTGTTCCATCTGAGTTATAACTGGTTGTGGCAGTATTGCCCAAAGAATCCGTAATGGCTACCAGATGGTTGGCTTCATCATAGGCAAAAGTGGTTGTTCTTCCCAGCGGATCGGTAGTGGAAGTTCGGTTGCCATTTGCATCATACGTATAGCTTGTTGTATTCCCATCCGGATCCACAACATTTACCAGGCGATTGTTATTATCGTAGGTGAAAGTGGTGGTATTTCCATAGGTGTCGATCGTAGCTGTGCGGTTGCCCACCTCATCGTACTGGTATTCTGTGACGATGTTATATGAATCAAGGAAAGTCTGCGGTAGAGCAGGATCAAAATTCTTTGTAACCTTGATCAACCACCCGGCGGCATCGTAATCATGATGCGTCACCCGTCCCAAGGAATCAGTGGTATTCACCAATCGCCCTAAATCATCATAACTGTAGCTAGTTGTGTTTCCCAAAGCATCAGTCATTGAGGTCATCTGACCAAATTCATCATAAGCATATCTGGTGGTATTCCCCAGGGGATCCGTGATGGTCTCCACCCACCCTTTTAAAGTGTATGTGTAGCTGGTGGTCTCCCCAAAGGGATCCGTCTTTGAGATAAGGGAATTATTGCTATATCCAAATGTGGTCAAACCACCCTGGGGGTCGCTGATGGAGATCACGTTGTTGAACGCATCATAAGCCATCTGGTATTGATAGCCCTGACTATCTTCGATTGCGTTCAGGTTTCCCGCCTGATCACTCCATACAAGATTCACCTCATGCCCTTGAGAATCAGTTATCGAGGTCAGTCTGAAAGACTCATCATACTTTTTTGTTGTTGATATCGAATTCGAGGCATTTACCTCTACCAGAAGATTCTGGTCGTTATATATATGCTCTGTCGTATTTCCAAGAGCATCCGTGAACACCGTCGAGTTATTATCATTGAAAACAATCTCAACTATTTTTGTGCCAAAACTGTCATATTGGCGGATAGCTCTTCCCTGATCGTCATATTCTGTTCGGATGGTTGTCACCCCTCCAGGATCAATCACCTCTGTTAAGTGGTGGGGGTTTCCCGGATCATCGTAGGCATACGTCCAGGTATTTCCAACTTCATCCGTTTTTGTCACAAGGTCACCGTTGCTGTCATAACTAAACTCAATACTTCTCCCTGTATGATCAGTTACAGAGTCGATTCTCTTCTGTCCGTCCCGGGATATTTCTAAATAACGAAGCCCGCCGGGACCGGAAATTCTATCTAAATCCCCATTTAGATCATAGCTGTACTGAATTGCCTGCCCTGCGGAGTTCTCCCGACGGACTATTTTCCCGGATTCATCAAATATGTACGCATTTCGATTATTATCATATAGATAATATGCTCCATCATCAAATGCCAGCGTTCCCACCACGCCGGGGGATGGGGAGTATGTACCATCCTGATGATCAATAAAACTATAGAGATTTGCAGAGTTAGCTTTGAATAAAACAACCCCGGCTTCTCCCCCAGGTTGATCAGGGAAGATTAACCGGGAGCTGTAATTATGAGTCCAACCAAAACCCAACTCATCCGTATAGCGATCGAGAGTCGATGAAGAATAGACCCGCTGGAACATCAATGGACCCGCTGCTGTGTTAAACCCAAGATCTCTTACAGGGTAAAAAAAGCCCCCTGTCCTAGTATTGATCGGATCACTTGCATAGCCTTGGGATCCTTCTGCCAAAGAGAATTCACATTCATTTCGGTTGAAATAACAAGGCGTATAAACAGCTTCTTCAGGTAACACGATATTTTCCGGGACATCGATTACTGAGACAAAGCTATCATTGGCCCCCTGGTTGGTTTCCTGAACAGCACCTGGAGTTGTTGGAAAATCAGCGGAGTTGGTATATCCCCCCACATAGGCGTTTCCATTTTGATCAGCAATAATAACCTCTGCCAAGTCATCACCTGATCCACCCAGATAACTCGAATAATTTAGGGTATTTTCATCGATATCAAGAACTGCAACAAATGCATCCTGACTTCCTCCTCCAAAATTTTCCTGTTTAGCAGACGCAATCGGAAAGTCCAGGGGGGAGCTGGTGACCCCGGATAAATACACGATGCCGGGTTCTAACCACGCCAAGCCGCGGGCTCGATCCTCTTGAATTCCCCCTAAATAGGTCGAATAAGGCGTTGCCCCCGCAAAGCATTGTCCCCAAGTAGGATCGTCAAACGGCACTGCGGGATACCCCTCAATCCTGGCCAGAAAAGCATCCGTATCACCCTCCCCTCCCCAGAGGGTAGTCTGGTAGCCCAGTTCTGAGTTCGGAAAGTTTGAAGATTGGGTCTCTCCAATAATATATATCCCTTCCGCTTGAGTGTAATTCTCATACTCAATGATGCCAACAACGATATCAGCTGCAATATCCAAACTGTCTCCCCCAAGAAACTCCGATTTTTGGATTGATCCCCATTGTGAAAAGAGCGCATAAAACCCGTCAAATAAACCCCCGCCATAACTATCCTGTCCAATCCAGCCACCTTCAATAGGGAACGTCGTTGAATCCGTGTATCCGGCTATATTCGCTCGTCCACAATTATCCAGCGCGATTGCTGTTGCGTAATCATCTCCCGTGCTCCCATGATAAGTGGAATAGAAAAGATCGTCCCCTGCTGCAGTCAGCCTGGTCAGGAATGCATCGTAGTTACCAGCCAATTGATCCTGATGGGGAAAATCACCAGCCATTGGAAAATCCTCAGATGTGGTTCCACCTGTGACAAGAATGACTTCAGAGGTAGTATCGACAACAATATCCTCTCCCCGATCGGTTCCCGCCCCACCCAAATAGGTTGAAAATATCAACCCCGTTCCAGTGCTGTTCAGCTTAGAAATAAAAATATCCATGTCCCCTGACAGGTTCTCCTGATATACCCCCAAAGTTACTGGAAAATCGGCGGACAATGTATTCCCGGTTATGTAGACTTCCTCATTGACGACCTCGAGACCGTACCCATAATCGTCATCCCCCCCTCCCAGAAAGGTCATAAATTCATAGCCGGATAATTGGGGATTAATCTTGACGATATACGCATCAAATCCGCCCGCATTGGTCAAGGAATAACCAGTTGTGCTTAGATAACCCGAAAAAACTGTTGATGCTGAATACCCGGTAAGATAAACTGAACCATCCTCATCCCGTACGAGATCCTGCCCATAATCTTCTCCCAGGCCGCCAATCAGCGTGCTGAATAACAATGTGCCACCCATTTCCTGCTGTTTGTCAGTAATTGAGGATGGTTCAGTTGAGACTGGAAAACGAATGATATTTCCATCAACGCTGGGCTCAATCTCGTCAAGCGTCGATTTAGTTTGATGGATCCGAATGAGTGGCAGGAGGAAATTTTCTGATCCGGAGTTAAGGATAATTTGATCATTCTTCACCTCCAAATAATCAGCTCCCTCCACCATCAGGCTTACCTGAGAAAGATCAGCGTCCGGATCTGCGAACAGTTCCCAACTCCATTTTCCCTTTCTGCTCTTAATTTCAAGATCTATCCCCGGATATAAATTCTCATATCTAACCCCTCCCCAGGAGGGTATATTGACAAACCAATCTTCTTGATCTTTCCCAATAAAATAAGAAACCCGTGAGTCTAATTTTTGAATACCTTCTACCTTAACATCAGGGGATCCATTCAAGAACCGAAGTTGAATATTAAGAGAGTTTCCGGGAAACTGCTCGGATACCAGATCTTTTTGAAGAGGAATTCCCGTTCCTCCTTGAGCGCTTTCATCAACCGACATACTCAATGGTGAATTGTCGATCCACTTCGTCACCCAGATCGAATCTGCGGAATATGAAACAATACCATTGGGTTGATTGGTTAGAAATAAAATTTCAGAATTAAATTGACCCTGGTTTTCTATGAATAACAGCGGTGAAAAATTTTTTATCTTGTTGTGAGAATGATCCTTGTCTTTCGGATTACCTAGATCGGCAGATCTCGGCTCGGGATGTGTAAACACCGGAGCCTGATACTCGTTTTTATCAGGCTCTCTCAATTCTGATTCAAGCTTGAAGGATTGATCGTTCGACTCTCCAAGCACTGATGCTCTTTTTTCTGGAATAGCTGCTTGGACACCATAAACTATATTTGGAACCACAAGTACCAGGATAATCCATGTATTTAATAAATTACTGCCCAGGGTTCTAACCCTGGGCAGATGCGGACGAAATCTGGCAAAATCAGCGGCGGATGCGAAGAAATTATTCAGTTTGGACATCGGTCTCTCCCCGATTATTGCATTTGATCATATTTGATCACTTTTACACCTGGATCGTCCCATAAGATTGTGCTCCACGAATATATAAATTTCCAACGTGAAATGATTTTAGCATTTTATATTCACTTTTCAAGTATATCCAGATGATTACCGATGCGTTGTTTGTGATGGTTATCGATAATTTATTCTTCCAGAGTCTGTCATCATTCATAAATTTCATTGATCCTAAAGCCGCGGGGCTTTTAATACCCTTAACCCAAAAATTAGGGGATGGACAAAAATTTGATCATCGATGGCTAAAAATTCCAGTATTCAAACAATAAGATCCCGCTTAGCTTCCCTAGAATGAGCTGGAATTTTCACCCGGGGGATGACCTTAAAAAGCACCTGGAAGCGTTCTATGAGTATGTGCTGCTTTCTGCATCTGTAAAACCAAAGATGTGAAAACAATCGTTCATGGTGTGATTATCACAGATGAGGAGATCCAAATGGTCTCCTGTGCCAGCTGCACCACCAACTGCATCTCACCGGAGGTAGAAGTTCTGGGTAAACGACTGGAAATAATGACCACCATCTAATGCCTGTACTCTCTCACAGGTAATCGTGGACAACCTCGCCAAGAATATCTGCAGCAGTCAGGTAGGAGAGCGGCAAACCTCGTACCCACCTCCACTGGCGCTGCAGTAGCGACCATCAAGGGGATCCCCAACTATGCCGGAAAATTTAACGGGGTGGCCGTGCTCATGTCGGTTCCGATTGTCTTCCTGGATAACTTGGTCTTTCTTGTTGAACTAGAAACCACAGTGGAAAAAATCAAACAGATCTTTGGATAGGAATCAAAAAACAGAGCTGATTAATCGCGTCCTGAGTGTAACCGAGGATCCCATCGGGGATCGGACAGCCATCATCTAGATTCAATCTGTTATCAAATCTTCTTTCCAATCTTGGGATCGGCAAGGTCCTTCCATCCTTGTGATTTTTTCGCCTGAATGCAGAACGAAAAAACCCATTTGTTTATCTGATTTGACCTCCCCCGAGAGGGCAGCTGGAGACTCAGATCTTCCCCACCGGGGCCAGGTAGACAATAAACTCATCATCCCCATCCAGCTCCAGCAGAGCGTCCACCGTATGCTGATCATAGGCTCCAATCGCACAGGTCCCCAGCCCGAGTGCTTCCGCAGCCAGATACAGATTCTGACAGAGATGCCCGGCATCCAGGAGCATGTTCTTATGAGCCAGATGCTGATAGCGCCACTCTGCCCGGTAAGGAATGCAGCTCCAGAGGAATACGCAGGCAGCCTTCCCCACAAACTGCTGGCCAAGCGCGGCAGCGGTCAGCAGCACAGGCAGCTGATGGGTGGTTTCCAGCAAGAGGAGTTGATGGCGGAGGGGTCGATACCGGTACAGCCCGGCTTCTATCGATTCCACCCGGTTGACGGCAAGATAGGTCTCAAAGGGATGGCGGGCTCCCGCGGATGGCACCATCCGACGGGTGGCATAGCCGCTGCCAACAACTTCCTTCACGCCCTGGGTGCTGGACAATAGAAAAGACAGCTCTTGCAGGCTGAGCGGTTCATCCGTGTAATGCCGGCGGCTTTCACGAGATTTGATGATCTTTGTGAAATTATTCTCCAAGGCTGTCACTGAATCAGCTTCAGGGAGATCAATCACTGCCAGCGGATTTTCAGGAAGAGGCTTTTGTATCTCAGGAAAGGGAACTCCTTTTTGCTGATCGGACCGCTCCTGGATTCGATTTCCGAATCCAGATTTCATGAATTGGCGTTGTCTTTTTATTTCAGTCATAGCTGCCCCAATTGATATTTTTTGCTTTTCAGGTCATTCTCTTATGCTATACTTTTTCAGGTTTTCCACCCTCATTATATCTGCCTGTTTCAACCTGGTCGATGAGTAAAACCTGGTCCCTGAACTAACCGGGAAAAACAATAAGTCCGGCAGTAAATAACCACCACACTTTCACAGCATCATAAATCCTGGAGGAATCACCATGAAATATGAAAACTTTCGACTATACCCTCTGAGCGTTTTCCTTCCAGCGGTATTGATTATCCTATCCGCATGCAGTGCACCTCTCCCGGTTGAGACATCAGGGTTAGATGCTTCGCAACCGACCTCTCAGGGTGAGGAATCAGAAGCAGCTGAAAGCAGCGCTCTTGAGCTGGAAGATGAATTTTCCATCGAGGAGGGCACGGACCTAGAAGGGGTGGATGTCTGCAGCCTGCTGCCAATCCAGGAAGTAGGTGCCCTGGTTGGCCCGCTTCGGGAAGAGGAAACCGAAACCACTCTCAGCCTAGACAGGGAAGTCGGCTGCATGTACCACGATCAAGAGGGCCATTTCTATGAGGTGACCTATTACCCCTTGGACCACTGGGGGATTGCTGAGTTTACACTCAATAATGTACAGGCAGTAGATGGGGTTCTTGATGGGGCTTATCTTGGCACCTATTCCGGGGGTGAAATCACGCTGAAAGCCCTGGTGAATGGGGAGCTGGTCATCGGCGTACGGGTCTGCACTGGAGAACAGGCTACCGCAGCCGCGTTAGCTGACCTCGCTGCAGCCAACCGTCCTTGAGCCCTTAAGAATAAAAAGCCCCGACTGGGGCTAGTTATTGAAGACAACCGTGGGGAGAATATTGGTGAGAGATACCCTAGCGGAGGTAAAGCTATCCAGTCTGTCCCCACGGTCATGGGATGGGTGCGTCGGGTCACCCGACCTTGGAAGGTGTTGTGTGAGGCGGGCAGCGCATACACCTTGGTCCTTTATAAAACCCGCCGACCAGGCCGGGTTGTTCCGCAGCTGCCGATTGTCTGGTCTTCTCCTCGTGGCATATCGCTGCAAAGAACTGGGAGCCCTCCTCCCGACGATTTCCTTTCATTAACCTGCCGTTAACAGGTTATTAAAGTAAAATTAAAAATAACACACCCTCTGGATTCCTGTCAACAAAAAACTCCTTAAAGAATGTGATTCTTTAAGGTTACTATCTGAGATGAGGCTTTGGACCCCGCCTTAATCTTCCGATCAACTAACGGGTCATGAGTTTCCCCGGGGGCCTGAGTTAGATTTGATTATTTAAGCTTTCAGCATTGAGAAACCCCATAGATTTTGTTATGATAAAAGAAGTCAAGATACTTGGCCTGCTCACACCGGCATTGAAGCGGCCGCAAAGCAATTCCAGTACAGCAACCGTCCGTTTTGATGCGGGCGGTTTTTGTTACCTCTATCCAGCGCCAAGAGAGTTGAATCATCTGATCCGTGAAGTAAGGTCAGGCATTTTAGTTTTCCAATGAAGGTACCTGAAGAAGGTTTGAGATCAGGTACAAAGGAGTCCCATGTCCGATCCCACGACGCTTCGTGTGCTTGGAGTCCGGGAGAAGATCCCCTTCACCCTGCTTGCTCGACCCGTGGCAGCCCCAAATAAAAGAGCGGGAATATTTTCTTGGTTCAGCCGGAACAACTGCCATCAGCATCAAGGATACTCAGCTGACAGCTCACCCGTCAGCCCCTTCACAAGTAAAGCAGAGGTTCCCCTGCCATGCAACCAATGCTGGGAGATCTGGCTACTTTCCCCTGCCAGCGGCTCACGGGAAATTCTGACCAGGATTCCCGACTCCCGGAAATCTTGCGAGATGGTCATTGACCTGCGCTGGCCGCATTTCCAGGGCAGGCATAATACCCTCCCAGCTTTCATTCATTCAAGGTGCTGAAAGGGCCTCCCGTTTCCTGCTGCAGCTGTCATTGATTCTGACGGGTCTATCATGCCAGTCAGGATCATGACTGCCCAAAACCCATGATAAAAACCACAATCACAGCAGGTCCGTGCGGGGGTCATTTTTTCGCAGACCCCTGAATCGAGAATTGCGAGCCCATCTTTGGAACTGGAAGCGTTTGCCTTGGTAAGCTATCAAATAATGCCAAAAGCCACAGCTGATTTGACGCAGGATCAGGAAAACCCCGGTACCAAAACCACGGTAAAATACCCTCAAGATTAATCGCAGCTGGAAGGTATGCTAATGGGTAACCAATCCCCGCAAATCTCCCCGGAAGAGGCACCACTTCCGGCAATGCCCACTATCAGCTTGGAGAAACAAAAACTATCAGATTCTGTCTATCAGATCATTTCTGAATATATCATCCAGGGAAAACTCCAGCAGGGTCAGCGACTCCGTGAGGCAGAGGTTGCCCGGGAGCTGGATGTGAGCAGGACACCGGTCAGGGAGGCATTCGCCCGCCTCGAAGCAGAACGACTCCTGGAACGGGATCCCACAGGAGCTTACCTGGTGACCACCTGGGACCGAAAGCGTTTCCTGGAGCTGGCAACGGTCCGAAGCACTCTGGAGTGCCTGGCTGTTCGAATCGCCTGCCTGAACCTGCAGGAGCACGATTACGATTATCTTCAGAACATTATTGATCGGATGGCAATCGCTTACCAACGGGAACATTTTTCAAGACTCGTCCAGCTTGACATCGACTTCCATTCCTACATCTGGAGTAAGACCGACCATACTCTGCTCAAAAACCTTCTTGAAAGTATAAAGATCCAGATCCTGTATTTTATGTACCTGACCCTCCCGGGGGATGAAGAAGAATATGCCAGCATGCATCAAACCTTGTTGAACAGCATCAAATCACGCAATCCCCAGAATGTCGATCAAACGATGTCCGATCACATTATCCTGACCGCTGAACCCGCTATCGACAAGTTGGGATTAGCCTGAAAAAACCTTTTGCAGGGGGTGAAGGGGAAATATCCCTGTTGACAGAGCCAACTTCAAATGCTAGTATACCGGTATACTGACATTATCCCAATAATTTCCTGACAGGATTACAACAAAACGAGTATTCTACACTCGACGCAGCCTTCTTCGAGCGTTTCATCCCTGATCTTCACCCTTATTCGTTCATTTAGTGGTTCCCTTTTTAAGGTTATCAGCGAATGATTTTTATCCGCGTTGCCCACGAATGAGGCCTCTCGCCATTCGTGAAAGGAGGGAACAGACCTCATACGACATCCCAGTTCAAGACTGCTT
This sequence comes from uncultured Anaerolineales bacterium, assembly GCA_964621835.1. Lineage (GTDB taxonomy): Bacteria > Chloroflexota > Anaerolineae > Anaerolineales > UBA11858 > B10-G9. The sequence goes on from CAZUMA010000027.1 coordinate 34,388, forward strand.
TGATGAATCTCACAACTGCAGAATAAGGAGAATAGAGGATGAAGAAATATCTACTGTTTTTAATCAGTCTTTTGGTGACTTTCAGTTTGCTGCTCGGTGCCTGTCAGGCTGGAGAAGAGGCTCCTCCCTCAGAACCTGAAACAGCGGAAGAGGAAGCGGCCCCGGCAGAAGAAGAGGAGATGGAAGAGGAAGCCGAAGAAGAAGCCATGGAGCCGAAAGTCCTCCGGGTCCGTCTCTACGGGGACATCCAAAACTTGGACCCTGCCTTCCGGATTTCGGAAAATGACGAGGTTGTCTCCAACGCGGTGATGAACGGCTTGGTGCGCTACTGCCCCAACTCGTACGATCTCTGCAACCAGCTGGTGGAAGAGATCGATCAATCCGATGATGGATTGGAGATTCGCTTCAAGCTCAGAGAAGGTGTCATGTGGCATAAAGGATATGGTGAGCTGACCACTGAAGATGTCAAGTACTCCTATGAACGCTTTATTGATCCTGATCTGGCTGCTGATTATGCTGATGACTGGGCTACGCTGGATTACGTGGAAGTCATCGACGATTACAACGGGATCATTCACCTCAAAGAGCCCTATGCTCCGCTGTGGAATTCAACCATGCCGGTCAACAGCGGGAATATCATCAGTAAGAAATTTGTTGAAGAAGTTGGGTTGGAAGGATTTGCCACCAATATCATCGGCACAGGCCCCTATCTGTTTGAGGAATGGCGACCACAAGAAATGGTTATCCTCAAGAAAAACCCTGAATATTGGGGAGATGAACCTTACTATGATGAGATCCAACTCATTCCCATTGAGGATGATAAAGCTGCTGAGGTTGCCCTGGAATCTGGCGACTTAGACTTCGGCTTGATCAGCAGCCAGTCCATGGAACGATTCGAAGCCAATCCTGACCTGGCAGTCTGGTCAAAGCCTTCCCTCCGGTATTACTGGGTTGGGATGAATGTTCAGCATCCGAAGCTCCAGGATCCTGATGTACGCTGGGCAGTCATCTACGGGGTGGATGTCCCAAGCATTATCCAAGCTGCGTACATGGGTCGGGTCGAGAGGACCTGCGCTTTGATCCCCCCCGGCCTGACCGGATACTGGGAAGAGGCTCCCTGTTATGAGCGGGATGTTGAAAAAGCCAAGGAGCACCTGGCCAAAGCAGGGCTTGAGTCACTGGACCTGCGACTGGACCTCCAGGACACCACGGAGGAGCGCACCTGGGCGGAGATCATTCAGCAGAATCTTGCTGAGGTGGGCATCAATGTCGAGCTCAACCCCATGGATTCCAGCACGTACTGGACAACAACCTTTGGTGAGCAGGCAGCTGAGAACAATGAACTGATGGTCAGCAGTTATTCCATGCAGCCTGATCCTGCCTGGGCCACGATGTGGTTCACCTGTGACCAGGTGGGAGTCTGGAATGCCATGTCCTGGTGCAATGAGGAATATGATGCTCTGCACAAGCGGGGTCTGGTAACGCTTGATCCTGAAGAGAGAGATCAGATCTACGTGGAGATGCAGCAGATTTGGGATGAGGCTGCCCATACAATCTGGGTCACCAACGGCGCTCGTGTATTTGGATACTCCACAGAGATCGCCCCGGCGACCACACCCAACGGAAAGCCTCAAGTCGAGTTCTTCAAAGCCGCCGAATAATCTCTCTAATAAAACCCTCTCCTTGTGGAGAGGATATCCAGGGGCCTGCTGCAACAGCAGGCCCCTCTCCGGTATATCCTTTACGGCTTTCGATCAGGAAAAGAAAATAACAGACGGGGAGATACCGTATGCGCACATACCTGCTTAAACGAGTGTTGATGACAGTCCTTGTCCTGGTTCTCGTCACAGTGTATTTGACATTGCTGGTGCATATCGTTCCGGGAGATCCAGCAAAAAGCCTGCTGGGACCCCGGGCAAATCCGGAGCGAATTGCTAAGATCCGGGCAGCCATGAATCTGGACAAACCTATCCTCCAGCAGCTTGGTTTAGCGCTGGGAAGCTTGATGAGATTGGATTTTGGCACGGATCTATTCACAGGAAGACCGATCAGCGAGTTGGTTGCTGCCGCCCTGCCTCATACGTTGATTCTCGCCTGGACCAGTCTGAGCCTGGCGGTTCTAATCGGGATTCCCCTTGGCGTATACTCCGCCACCCATCCAGACTCCTGGCTGGATCGATTCACGGCAATCATCTCAATTTCATTTATCACTGTTCCATCCTATGTGGGCGGTTTGTTTTTGCTGCTAATTTTTGCCGTTCAGCTTCAAGTTATGCCAGCGATCGGATTGGGGGAGCGAGGGAACGTCGCGGATTACATCAAGCATCTGATTTTGCCGGCCAGCGCCCTGGCGATCACCTGGGTGGGGTACCTGGCCCGCCTTGTCCGGGCCAGCCTGCTTGAGGTGCTCAATCAAACCTACATCCGGGCCGAGATGGCGGCTGGGATCCCCCTGCATAAAATCTACTACCGATATGCTCTGAAAAACGCGATTATCCCGACAGTTGCGGTGCTGGGTGTGGGAATTGGGAAGCTGATGGCAGGAGCGGTCTTCGTGGAGCTGATCTTCACCCGACCCGGGATGGGCAGCCTGATTTATAACGCCATCCAAGCCCGGAATTATCCCATTGTGCGGGCAGGGGTGCTGGTGGTGGCTTTTTTATTTGTTGCCGCGAATTTACTGGCTGATTTACTCTACACCTATCTGGATCCTCGGATTCAATTAGGAAAGATGCGAGGTTAAGATGGAATTCAAAGCTCGACCGACAACACGCTGGCAGCGATTTCTGGACCGCATCCCCGTACTGGGGGATGTGCTCAGACGTCCCCTTGGAGCGCTGGGTTTCCTGATCGTTTTCATCTTTATGCTGATGGTCATCTTTGCCCCCCTGATTGCTCCTTATGACTTTGCCCAGCAGGACATTCCCAGTATGCTGCAGGGTCCATCTCCAGAGCATCTATTTGGAACGGATCATCTGGGGCGCGATCTTCTCTCCAGGCTGATCTACGGAACGCGGATCGCCCTTGGCGTGGCCCTGCCAGCTGTTTCCGTTGCCCTGTCAGCCGGACTGGTCCTGGGCCTGATTGCTGGCTATGCAGGTGGGATCGTTGACGACATTGCCCTGGTGATCTTTGACTCGATCCAGGCCTTCCCCTCTGTGATATTAGCTTTGGCCATCCTGGCACTGCTGGGGCCTTCCCTGGTCAATGTGGTCCTGGTAATCGGTTTGACCTGGACACCCGGGTATGCGCGCATCGCCCGGGCCCAGGTCCTGCGCACAAAGCAAGAGCCCTACATCGAAGTGGAAAAGTCCCTGGGGGCCAGCCAGGGAAGGATCCTCTTTTTCCACATCCTCCCCAACATCATCGCCCCGCTGTTAATCCTGGCTGCCATGGATCTGCCGGTGGTGATCACCTTTGAAGCAGGTCTTTCCTTCCTGGGCCTGGGAGTACGGCCCCCAACGCCTTCCTGGGGAGTGATTCTCGCAGAAGGGTTCAACTTTATCCGCCAGACACCCTGGCCAATCACCTGGGCAGGCCTGACCCTGATCATCACCACCCTCGGCTTTACGCTCTTCGGGGAAACCCTCCGGGATGTCCTCGATCCAGCCCTCTCAGGGACTAGGGGAATCTGATGGAAACACCCATACTGCAAATCAAAGATCTGGAAATCAAATACCACACCCGGGACGGTATCCTCACGGCAATCCGGGGTACAAATTTCGATATCCACCAGGGGGAAATTATCGGGCTGGTAGGTGAATCAGGCTGTGGCAAAAGCACCGTCGCCTCCGCTGTAATGCGGCTGCTGCCACCGAACGGACAGATCAGCGAAGGTCAGATCCTTTTCCGGGGCACCGACCTCGTTCCGCTGAGCCAGGAGGAAATGCGTCGCTATCGGGGTCAGGATCTCTCCATGATCTTTCAGGATGCCATGACCAGCCTTAACCCGGTCTTCAGCATCGAGCAACAGATGCTCGACGCTCAGCGATCACATAATATATCCGGGAAAAATGGTACGGACCAGGAACTCCGGCAGCAGGCATTAGAGATGCTGGACCGGGTTGGAATTCCTGATCCTGCCGAGCGGATCAAGGAATTCCCACACCAATTTTCTGGAGGCATGCGCCAGCGGATCATGATTGCCATGGCTCTGCTGGCAAACCCGAGTCTGCTGGTTGCTGATGAACCCACATCTGCCCTGGATGTCACCCTCGAAGCACAAATCCTGGAGTTAATTTGCGGGCTGCGGGACGAGTTTAACACCGCTATGCTCTATATCACTCACGACCTGGGGGTCATCGCTCAGATCTGTGACCGGGTGGTCGTGATGTATGCAGGAAACCTGGTGGAAGCTGGGCCAGTCCATCCGATCTTTGATGATCCCAAGCATCCTTACACGCAGGCGCTGCTGCGCTCTCATCCTTCCCACCGGGTCAGAGAACACCGCTTACGGACAATCCCAGGCCTTGTCCCCAGCCTGCGAGACCTGCCCCCGGGATGCAAATTTGCACCGCGCTGCGAGCTTGCTCAACAAATCTGCCATCAAAACGAACCCAAGTATTGGGAAATTGAAGACCACACTGTCTACTGCCATGCCTATGCTCCTGATTGGACAGGGGTACGGAGGATTGCAGCGGCAGAATCCCTTGAAAAAACCTCCCGGGATTCCCGGAAAAGGCACACTCATAAAAAGGTCCTTATCCAGACCCGATCCCTGCATAAGCATTTCCAGGATCACATCGGGCTCGTCGATCAGCTCCTGGGTGAAAAACAGGGGCCCGTCAAGGCTGTTGCCGGAGTGGATCTGGCGATTCGGAAAGGAGAAACCCTTGGATTGGTTGGAGAATCCGGTTCCGGGAAAACAACCTTAGCACGGACAATCCTGCGGCTGATTGACCCCACACTGGGGAATGTCGTCGTGCTTGACAAAGAGATCAGCGAACTTCCGATACGGGAAATCCGCCCCCTGCGTGCCCAGATGCAGATGATCTTTCAAGACCCTTTCTCAAGTCTTTCCCCGAGAATGAAAGCATCCGCCCTGTTGCAGGAACCCTACCGTATTCACAACACACCCCCAGAACAGCGGAAATCTGTCGAAGACCTTCTAGCGATGGTCGGCTTAGCCGCTGAACAAGCTGATAAATATCCCCACCAGCTATCCGGGGGGCAGGCCCGCCGCCTGGGGATCGCCCGGGCATTAGCCCTCCAGCCCGCAGTGCTCATGGCAGATGAACCAACAGCCGGGTTGGATGTTTCGGTCGCTGCAGGGATTCTAAACCTGCTGAAAGACCTTGGAGAGCAGCTGGATTTAACCTATCTGATCATCACCCATAACCTGAATGTGATTGGGTTCATCTCTGACCGCGTGGCTGTAATGTATCTGGGGCGGATCGTTGAACTGGGAGAGACAGAAACACTCTTCAATCATCCCAAACATCCCTACACGGAAGCCCTGCTTTCAGCAATCCCGCTTCCTGATCCTCACCGGAGAAGCCAGGAAGGACGGATTATTCTCTCCGGGGAAATCCCCAGTCCCCGCACCCCACCCTCGGGCTGTCCGTTTCATCCCCGCTGCCGCTACGCTGCAAAACGCTGTGAAACTGAAATCCCGATTTTATCCTGCGAGGAAGGTGAGACCCACCTGGTCGCCTGTCACTTCCCAGGGATTGTTAAAATCTAACTCATCCAAAGGACCGGTCTGCTGATGATCAAACTTCGCAGGACCTACCCCCATTCCATCCGTAAGCTTCAAAACCAATGGATTGAAATGTCGGACGGGGCCCGGCTGGCCGCCAGTATCTGGCTGCCAGAGACCGCAATCGAATCCCCTGTTCCAGCGATCCTGGAGTATTTACCGTATCGAAAAGATGACAGCCGAGCTGTGCGGGATTCTACCTACCACCCCTATTTTACCGGCCATGGCTATGCTGGTATCCGGGTTGATCTGCGGGGAACCGGGGCTTCCGATGGAATCCTTCTGGATGAATACCTGCAACAGGAGCAGGATGACGCTCTGGAAGTTATTTCCTGGATCGCGAATCAGCCCTGGTGCAGTGGTAATGTGGGGATGATAGGTATTTCCTGGGGCGGATTTAATGGGCTGCAGATTGCCGCCCGCCGCCCACCCCAGCTCAAAGCGGTCATCAGCGTGGCCTCCACGGACGACCGCTATGCTGATGATGTCCACTACCTCGGGGGGTGTGTGCTGGGATCCGATATGCAGGGCTGGGCTTCACGGATGTTTCAGATGAACGCCATCCCTCCCGATCCTGAGCTGGTGGGGGAACGCTGGCGGGAGATGTGGTTTAACCGATTAGAGCATACACCCCCTTATGTGCAGGCCTGGTTAAGCCACCAAACTCGCGATGATTATTGGAAACATGGCTCAGTTTGTGAGGAGTACGGTGCAATCCAAGCACCGGTCTATGCAGTCGGCGGCTGGGGGGATGCCTACACAAATGCGGTCTTCCGCTTGCTGGAGGGGCTTCCCGGCCCCAAAAAAGGGTTGATCGGTCCCTGGTCCCATGAGTATCCCCACCTCGGGATCCCAGGTCCTCAAATTGGCTTTCTCCAGGAATGCTTGCGATGGTGGGACCAGTGGCTGAAAGGGATTGACACCGGGATCATGCAGGAGCCAATGTTCCGGTTTTGGATCCAAGACTATGTTCCCCCTGCACCTATCCACCAGGTAAGACCAGGCTTCTGGGGTGCGGAAACCAGCTGGCCTTCAACCCGTATTCAATCCCAGGTCTATCACCTGGATCAAGGCCGGTTGAGCAATACACCCTCCACACCACAGGACCTATCCATCCAGGGATCCCACTTTCACGGCGCCCTTTCAGGAGTGTGGTGTCCGTATGGGCTTCCGGTTGATTTCCCGCCAGATCAGCGTCGGGAAGATGGGCTGTGTTTGCTTTTTGACTCTCCCCCAGTTGAAAAACCTGTAGACATCCTGGGAAACCCTGTCGTCACCCTGAAAGCAGCAGCAGATCAGCCGCTGGGCCTGATCGCGGTTCGTTTGTGCGATGTAGCACCCTCCGGACAGTCCCTCCTGGTGAGTAAGGGGGTGTTGAACCTTACCCACCGCGGCAGCCATCAGCACCCAGAGCCTCTTCGGCAGGGAAAATTCTATCTGATCAACATAAAAATGGATGCAGCGGGCCACCGCCTGCCTCCCGGACATCACTGGCGGCTGGCGGTTTCTCCCACGTACTGGCCCTTTGCCTGGCCCTCCCCGGAAAGGATCACCCTCCAAATCCGGACCGGGAAAGACAGCACCCTGGAACTTCCCGTTCGCCCTCCCAAACCTAAGGATGACCAGTTGCCAGATTTTCCGGAGCCAGAACAGAGCCAACCGATGGACTATAAGGTCCTCCGCACGCCGAGCAGAACGCGGCAGATCAAAGAGGATATCAGCAGCCGGATTCAGGAAATCCATGATATCTACGACCACGGCCGGACCCTTTTGGTCGAAAGCGGTCTGGAAGTGTTCAGTAAGATCGAGGACCGCTACCTCATTCACGAGGATCTCCCTCTCTCAGCAACAGCGGTAAGTACAGGCAGGATGGGTTTGAAACGGGGAGACTGGGAAATCCATGTTGAGACCTACAGCCGGATGACAGCAGACCAGGACCATTTTCATCTAACAAACAGCCTGGATGCCTTTGAAGGGGAGGGCCGGGTTTTCACAAAAACCTGGCACCGGGAAATCCCCCGCAATCATGTCTAAATAAACAATCATCTGAGGAAAGCAAACTGATAAGGAAATCCTGATCATGGACACAAACTTTCTCCTCCTGGCGGAGAAAATCCGGGATCAGCTTGTCAGCTGGCGAAGGAAGATCCACCAGCATCCCGAGCTTGGTTTTCAGGAGCATAAGACAAGCGCATTGATTGCCCGGACCCTGGAGGGCTTCGGGCTGGATCTCCAGACAGAAGTTGGCAAAACAGGGGTCGTTGGCCGGCTTGGATCCGGCGGGCCGTCAATCGGTTTAAGAGCGGAGATGGATGCACTGGCCCTCCAGGAGGCAAACGAGGTCCCGTACGTCTCGCAGATCCCGGGTTTGATGCACGCCTGCGGCCATGATGCTCACACAGCAATGCTGCTGGGTGCGGCTCAGGTTTTATCCAACCAAAAAAACCTTCCAGACGGCGAAATCCGGTTTCTCTTTCAGCCGATGGAAGAAGGCTGGGATGAGGCAGGAAAAGGGGGAGCCTCCCGAATGGTGGAAGACGGTGCCCTGCTTGGACTGGACGCGGTGATGGCGCTACATGTCGATACCATGCTGCCCGGTGGAACCATCGCCGTTTCTGAGGGACCGATCATGGCTGGAGTGGATCCCTATGATGCTCTCATCCTGGGGACCAGCTCCCACAGCGGTTCCCCCCACCAGGGGATCAACCCAATCCCCCTCCTCGCCCAGGTAGTTCAAGCGATTGGAGGAATTCCCCAGCTGCATACCGACCCCCTGAAAGCCGGATTAATCTCCTGTGAAGCTGTCCATGGCGGAAGCAGCTCCGGGGTGATTCCCGGGGAAGTTGCCCTCCATGGAAACATCCGGTATTACGATCAGGAGGTGCGGATGTCCATTCACAAGGCGCTGAAAAACATCCTGGATTCCGTTCGCCCACAGGGTGGGGATTACCGGTTGACTATTCAGGAGATCTTTCCGCCCACCATCAACGACCCAGCACTGTCGGATCTGATCCGGAGGTGTGCGGCCAGGATCCTCGACAATGATAAAATATTCCCTATGAAACCCAGTATGGCTGGAGAGGATTTCAGCTACTTTGCCAACCAGGTCCCCGGCGTTTATTTCCACCTGGGCGCAGGACAGAAAGGGAATTTTCGGCCCTATCACAGCCCGAGATTCGACATTGATGAAGATGCCCTACCCGTGGGCACCGCGGTGCTTGCGGAGGCCGCTGTGGAGTTCCTCAAATCCCAAGCAGAAACAGCACTGAAACAACCCGAATAAAAATGGTCCGTTGAGCGTAGTAATCCTCCAAGGAGGGAAACAGCATGGCCCCAAAAGAGAAATTACCCCCGGAGCTTGGCACTCTGGCTGTCTGGGCCGGTGAAGAACAGAAGAATCTCTGGGAAGGCTCCACGCAGGTTCCCATTGTGCACAGCGTTTCCTATGGATACAGGGATCTGGACCACTGGTACGAGGTCGCAGTTGGAAAATCAGAAGGCCATATCTACAGCCGAAATACCAATCCCACGGTGGCCGTATTCGAGGAAAAAATGCGCCAGCTGGAAGACGCCGAGGCCGCCACCAGCTTCTCAACCGGCATGGCCGCAATCAGCAACACTCTCTACACTCTCCTGAAACCCGGGGACCGGGTTGTTTCGGTAAAAGATACCTACGGGGGAACAAATGAAATATTCACGCATTTCCTGCCCCGCCTGGAGGTGGAGGTCCAGCTCTGCAACACCACGGATCACGAGGAAATCGAAGATCAGGTCCAGAAAGGCTGCCAGGTTCTTTACCTGGAGACCCCCACAAATCCAACCCTGAAAGTGCTCGACATCCAGCGGCTTGCTGCCGCTGGCAAGCAAGCCGGGGCAGTTGTCGTGGTGGATAATACATTTGCCACGCCCGTCAACACCCAACCCCTCCCCCTGGGCTGTGATCTGGTTCTCCACAGCGCGACAAAATTCCTGGGAGGCCATGCGGATGCGCTTGGCGGGGTAGTCTGCGGTCGTAAGGAGCTGATCGAAAAGATCTTTCGGTACCGGGAAATTAACGGGGCGACGCTGCATCCCATGGCAGCTTACCTTCACATCCGGGGATTGAAAACCCTCGCGCTGCGAGTGCAGCGACAGAACGAAAATGCCCTGCGGATCGCCCGCTGGCTGAAAAACCACCCCCTCGTGGCGGATGTCTACTACCCGGGGTTAAAGTCCCATCCTGGTTATGAGATCGCCCGGAAACAGATGCGTGGGTTTGGAGGGGTCTTGAGCTTCTTCCTGGAAGGCGATTTCGAGGCGGTGCGGATCTTTCTCCCCCTGCTGAAATATGCCCACGTAGCTGCCAACCTGGGACCCGTGGAAACGGTTGCTGGGCCCCCGCGGACAACCAGTCATGTTGAGGTAACACCGGAGCAGCGGGCCGCGATGGGCATACCCGAGTCCCTGATTCGCTATTCGGTGGGCATTGAAAATGTTGAGGATTTGATTGCCGATCTGGACCAGGCCCTCAATCAAACAGCGAAACAGGTTTCCTGAGATCATCCTGCACAGTTCATCCTGCAAGGACTGGCCTGGAGATTTCCCTGTCCAGGGCTGATCCTGGCACCCACCAGCTGCCAGCTGACCTCCCCTCCTGCCGCCATGGACAACCCTTCCCTCTCCTCTGCGCCTTGACATACTACTCAGTATTTGCTACTATTAACTTAGTATTACTAAGTTAATAGTAGTATGTCTGGCCTACCGGGAAAATAGAGGAGGATCCATTGGACAGCAAACAAGAAGTCCATAAAAAATTCCGCAAAGAGCTCAGCGCTGGCACCGTGGCCCTCATCCTGCTGAGCATCCTCAGCCAATCCGAAGAGCCGCTGTATGGGTACCAGATCGGGAAGCTGGTGGGTGCTGGGAAGGAGGAAGCTGATACCGTGATGGTCAAACAGGGCGCCATCTACCCGGTGCTTCGATCCCTGGAAAGCTCCGGCCTGCTCAGCAGTAAGCGGGAAGCGTCCCGCTCTGGCCCCCCCCGCAGATACTACAGCGTGACCGACAGCGGCCGGCAGGTGCTGGCAGAATGGCAAACCATCTGGAAACATACTAAACGCTTTGTTGACAGCGTTCTGAGAGGAGAATACCAGTGACCACAGTAGACGAAAAAATAAAGTCATACCTATCTGAACTCAAGTCTGCCTTAAAAGGGGCTGATAAAGCCACCATCCAGGATGCCTTAGCGGATGCGGAGGAGCATCTCAGAAACGCTTTGACAAACGAGCTGGAGGGTACAGAGCAGGCAGATGAAGCTGAAATCCTCCAGGGGGTAATCAACGAATACGGCACTCCCGGGGAAATTGCTGAGGTGTATCGGAACTGGGAGCTCTCAAAGCCTCCGTCCCTGGTTCGAACTGGAAGTGCTAAGGCACAGGGGAAAACCGGTTCGAAACCCGGGCAGCGATATTCAGGGTTCTTCCGTGTATTCATCGATCCCCGGGCCTGGGGAGGATTGGTCTTCATGCTGATCTCCCTGGTGACTGGCACGCTGTACTTTTCCTGGACCGTGACCGCCCTGTCCACATCGATCGGGGTGATGATTTTGATTATCGGCATCCCGGTGACCATTCTTTTTCTGCTTTCCATTCGCGGGCTGGCATACCTGGAAGGCCGGCTGGTTGAAGCGCTTTTAGGGGAGCGGATGCCGCGCAGGCCTGCCTTTACCAATCCCGACCTGGGCTGGATAGAGCGGCTCAAGCAGCTGCTGTTGGGCAAGACCACCTGGTTGGCCGTGGTCTACAATCTGCTCATGCTCCCGTTGGGCTCCCTGTACTTCTCAATCGCTGTCACGCTGCTGGCAACCTCACTGGCTTTTATCGCTGCTCCGATCCTCTCGATTGTCTTTCAGCTGCCGGTTGCCCAATTTGGAGCAAACCAGTATTCCATCCCCGATTATCTTACCCCGCTGGTAACCATCGGCGGTGCGCTGCTGCTAACCCTGACCATGCACCTGGCCCGATGGACCGGCTGGGTTCACGGCAGGTTCGCAAAAGCACTCCTGGTCAGCGATTAAGCTGAGCTAATCCTGGAAAACATTCTTCCCCCTTCCTGTGCTTCAGGAAGGGGGCATTCCGTGATAGTTCAAACCTTGCCGGCTAACTTTTATCGGGATTCATCCCTTAAGGAAACAAACCGGATCGTTATTTGTGAAAAATAAGCCCGGTCTGTCAATGACAATTAGAAATGCCCATCCTGTTGCCTCATATAAAAATCTTACCCTATTACTTCCTTATCCAGGATCGAAA
>CAZUMA010000028.1:0-41001 GCA_964621835.1 uncultured Anaerolineales bacterium
CAGGGACCGGCCAGCTACCAGCCGATCTTTGGTTGAGATTGATCGAACTCTGGACTGATTGTCGGTTTAGCGCATGGAATCCGGATACACCCCTGCCGCGATGAAATTCAAATAATATTTCTCCTAGGCGAGGGAATCCAACTTGGAGTTGCAGTACCGGCAGATTTATCAGGCACCATGGAGCGGATGGAACTGCGTGATTTCATTCCTTTTGAAGCCTTTGTGAAAGAACTGCCGCGGCTTTCGTCAGAAGACCCTGATCAAACTTTGGAGGAGTTGATCCCGGATAAGATTGACTGGATCCGTTATTGACTTTAGTCCATCAGACTGCCGCTTGAGAGATGGCCTGACCAAATGACCAGGTGAAATCCTCTCCGGAGCGATGGATCACAGACTCCCCGGCTGTCTGATGTGCCCGGGGAGCCTTCCGCTTAAACTGCGGTTGGCATTCTAATGATGATATTGAGGTTCTTATGCTTCTGGCACAGCCGATTCAACGAATGAAAACAGTCTATCAGAAATACCCAACGCAGTTCTGGGTGGTGGTTGGAAGCTCTTTTATCGACCGGGTGGGTGGGGCATTGATGTTCCCATTCTTTTCCCTGTATATCACCCGGAAGTTCGAAGTGGGGATGACCGAGGTCGGAGTGCTCTTTACCTTGTTTTCGATCACCGGGATGCTGGGGAGCACCCTGGGCGGGGCGCTGACGGATTACCTGGGCAGGAAGACCATGATTATCCTCGGCCTGGTGGTCAGCGGCCTGACCAGCCTGGGGATGGGGTTGGTCAGCACCCTGCCCCTGTTTTATCTGATGGGTGGGATATCGGGGTTATTCGCCGATGCGGCCGGCCCTGCCCGCCAGGCGATGCTCACTGATCTGCTGCCTGCCCGTCAGCGGGCAGATGGGTTCGGCATCATGCGGGTGGCCATGAATCTGGCAGTGGCTATCGGTCCTGCAGTAGGGGGATTGCTGGCGGCTACTTCCTACCTGCTGCTCTTTGTGATTGACACCATTACCAGTTTGATCACCGCCCTGATTGTTCACCAGGCTGTGAAGGAAACCCGACCGGCGTCGGACCATGCTGAACCCGGCAGGGCAGGATTTGGGGCCACATTCCAGGGCTATGCCGGAATTCTCCGCAACGCGCCCTTTATGCTTTTCCTGCTGTTTTCTCTGATTTCGACTCTGGTCTACACCCAGATGTACAGCTCGCTGTCGGTTTTCCTGCGCGACTTCCACCAGGTGCCTGAGCAGGGGTTCGGCATGTTGATGAGTTTGAATGCCGCCTTGGTGGTGCTGCTGCAGTTCCCCATCACCCGCTATATCAAACGGTTTTCTTCCCTGCGGGTGATGGCTGCCGGAACGCTGCTGTATGCTGTTGGCTTCGGGATGTACGGCATCGTCGGCTGGTATGGATTCTTTCTGTTGGCGATGGTGATCATTACCACCGGTGAAATGCTGGTTGCGCCTACCGGCCAAGCCCTGGTCGCCCGTTTTTCTCCGGAGGATATGCGCGGCCGTTATATGGCGGTGATGGGATTCTCCTGGATGATCCCTACCGCGCTGGGACCGCTGGGAGCGGGACTGATCATGGATCGTGGGGACTCGCGCTGGATCTGGTATAGTAGCTTTGTACTGGGGTTTGCAGCAGCTGCCGGGTTCTTGTGGCTGAAACAGCGGTGGCAGGCAGGTGAGGGGCGAGGAGCCAATGCCGTGGTGTAATTATTGATATCAGCGAAAGGAGAAGTGATGGGCTCAAATGAGTTGATTGTTACCCGGAATCTGACCAGAAGATTTGACAATCTGGTGGCAGTGGACCACCTGTCCATTCAGGTCCGGGAAGGGGAGATCTTTGGCTTTCTGGGGCATAACGGTGCCGGAAAGACGACCACCGTACGGCTGATGAATGGCTTGCTCAAGCCTGATGAGGGAGAAATCCGCATCTTTGGACTTTCTCCGCAGCAGGATGGACCCAGTATACGCGCCCGGATCGGGGTGCTTACCGAGGTGCCGGCGCTGGAAGAACGGCTGACCGCGTGGGAAAACTTAGCCATCTTTGCTGATCTCTACCGGGTGGATGAGCAGTTGATCGAGCACCGGATCGGTGATTTACTGAAGCGGTTTGACCTGACTGACCGGGTGGATGACCCGGTATCCGGGTACAGCAAGGGGATGAAGCAGCGCCTGGCCCTGGCCCGCACGCTGCTGCATGATCCGGAGCTGCTCTTCCTGGACGAGCCCACGTCCGGATTGGACCCGGTTTCCGCCCGGGATGTGCAGGATTTAATCGCTGCTCTCAGCAGCCAGGGCAAGACCATATTTCTCTGCACGCACAATCTGCAGGAGGCACAGCGGCTCTGCCACCGGGTGGCGGTGCTCCGGGAGGGCCAGATCATTGCCCTTGGAACCCCAGAGGAGCTCTCCCGGCGGATCAGCGACCGCGCCCAGCTGAAAATCGAGGTTGGTCAGGAGATGGTCCGCCAGGCCCTGCGTGTGATACACCGCCGGGACCTTGAGGCGGAGGCGGAAGGTGACGACGGCAGGATCAAGATCACGGGTCTGCATCGAAATGCTGTGCCAGAGCTGGTCAAAGAATTAATCGCTGCTGATCTGGCTATCTATCAGCTTCATCCAGTGGAGCCCACCCTGGAAGACGTTTATTTTTCGCTGCATGATGAGGAGGAAGACTGATGAATGCTAGAGCTGTTCGGGCTGTGATTCGGAAAGACCTGCTGGGAGTGGTTCGCAGCCGGGGGGTGATGATCCCAATGATCATCGTTCCGCTGATCTTTTTTATTCTCATCCCGATGCTGACATCTTTGGCGCCCGGGATGATCAATATGCCGGGACTTTCCGTGGGGGAATTCTCTGAGTTTATCAACACAATGCCAGCCGGGCTGCAGCGAACCCTGCAGGAGTATAACGAAGGGCAAACCATCCTGGTGATGATGCTGGTGTATATCTTCGCGCCCATGTTTCTAATTGTGCCTCTGATGGTTTCCAGCGTGATTGCGGCGGACAGTTTTGCAGGAGAGAAGGACCGCAAGACGATCGAAGCCTTGCTGTATACACCGCTCACTGACCGGGAGCTGTTCCTGAGCAAGATCCTCTCCGCCTGGATTCCAGCGCTGCTTGTTTCGCTGGTGGGGTTCCTCATTTATTCCCTGGCAGCCAATCTCGCTGGCTGGGGGACCATGGGGAAGGTCTTTTTCCCCAACTGGATGTGGGTGGTGCTGGTTATCTGGGTTGCACCGGCAGCAGCCGGCCTGGGCTTATCCACCATGGTGCTGGTATCCAGCCGGGTGAAAGGATTCCAGGAAGCCAATCAGATCGGAGGGGTGGTCGTTCTTCCCATTCTGCTGCTGGTGATTGCTCAGGCGGCGGGAGTGATGTACTTCAGCATCGGACTGGTAGTGCTGGTGGGGGCTGTCCTCTGGGGGGTGGACGGTGTACTTTTCTGGTTGGGAGCAAAAACCTTTCAGCGGGAGCGGATGATCACCGGCATTTGATCAGGTTTTCGAGCTGCGGATTCGTTTTAAAAGTTGGAAAGAAGGAGATAGGATGAAAAAGCTGGTCCGGATTGCGGCCATACTCATTGGAACAATCATCCTCCTACCGGTTCTATCCGCGCTCAGTAATCTGGGACTCCCCGAGCAGTCCCGGATTGTAGAGTCTCTCGGAGATCTTGAAAAGGCCCGTATATCGGAATATTTTCATCTCCGGGAATCGCTGGGGAATCAGGTCTGGACGGGGTGGGGATCTGCTGATATCCCTGTCATTGTATACAACGAAGAATATGCTTTTCTCGTTGGATTTCAAGAAAAGCCTGCTGTGGGCTGGACGATGGTGCCCTCTGGTGAAGAACGGGGCCGCACCTGGCAGGAGGTCCCAGAGGATGATTTTTTCGGAGAGGTGTATTACCGGCAGCCGTTAGCGAGCAGCGGAAAAACTCCGGAAAATTTCACCGCACAGGTGGGGAGTCAGTGGGTGGCCACTCTGATGACCCGGGAATACACCCGGATTCGACTGGTGGAGGATCTCAAAGGGGAGCTACCACCTGGGCTGCGGGTCATCGTTCCGTACCGCCTGGTTTGGGAGCTCCTGCTGGGAAGCACAGAAACCTACATCGGAGGATTGGCGCACGAGAGTTTTCATGCCCTGCAGGGAATAGCCGTTCCAGATAAATTTGACAGCGCTGAATCAGTTCATTTCCTCGGGGATCAGTACCCCTGGGACGATGACGCCTTCCAGGATGATTGGAAAGCGGAATTAGATTTGCTCTATCAGGCCGCTTCGGCGGAATCGGATGAGAAGGCCAGATCGCTGGCTGTCCAGTTCCTGGAGAAGAGACAGCAGCGCAGGGAATCGTTTTCTCTCGACCGTCAGTTGATCGATTATGAACGCAAACGGGAATGGCTGGAAGGAATGGCAAAATATGCTGAACTTGAAATCCAGAAGACTGCTGCTGAGAGCCCTGCTTACCAGCCGCTGCCAGCGATCAGCGAGGATGGGGATTTCAATCATTATCAGGATCGAACCCGGTACTGGCGCCGACAGCTAGCCGAGGTCAAAAGAACAGCCGGTAGAGAGGGGGATGCTCGATTTTACTACAGCGGCTTTGCCCAGGGTGTGCTGCTGGACCGTTTCCAACCTGATTGGAAATCAGAACTATGGTCGGAGGACGTCTGGCTTGAGGAGCTGCTCTGGAGAGCGGTCAGTGCCAGTGAGGGAGATTAACCGCTCCCTTTATACTGGATGGGGAGGATCTATGACGGATCGTTCACTCCGGGTAGATTGGGACCAGAATTCAATTCTGGTCGAAAGACCAGGGGGAAATCCCACCGTTTGATCGGTGCACCGGAATTAAGCCTTGCATATCATACTGTTATTCAGAGGATAGACCATGGTTGAGGGTCACCAGATATCATGGACTCGATTCTGTACTGGCAAAGGAATTGGTATGGAAAATGTTGCAGACAACCTGAGTAAGCGCTATGGTCAGGAAATCCAGGGAGTCCGGGACCTGAGTTTGAACTTAGCCCCCAGGGTGTTAGGGCTGTTAGGCCCCAATGGGGCGGGCAAATCAACCTTAATGACCCTGATTGCCACCATTACCCAATCAACCAGGTGGCAAGTGACCGGGAATGGGATCAATCTCAGGGATCAACCCAATCAGCTGCAAAATGTATCAGGATCTTTGTCCCAGGAGTTCGGGGTCTATCCCCCTCTTTCCGGCGTTGAGTTTCTGGGATATTTGGCTGCCCAGAAAAATCTATCTCCAGCTGAATGCGGAGAGTCAATCAGTCAACTGCTGGATCTGGTGAACCTCGGTGGAGCCCGGGATGCTATTCTCTGGGATCTTGGTCCAGTCAGAGGTTTACGGATGCAGACTTCTTCGGTGGTATCGAATCCGCCTTAGCGCTGTCGGTTCCCCGGATTTACCTGGCTATACTGGACTGCTTCCATGTGGAATGTCTGTGAAAAGGTGGTGGGCACTCAATCATTCATAAAAATTGTCATCAGTTTTGGTATTGGAGGAATATATCATGACAGATCAAACCTTTTTATTGGTCAAGGATGTTACCAAACACTTTGGGGATGTCAAAGCCGTCAACGGCGTTTCTCTGGAAGTTCATGCTGGAGAGATCTTTGGGTTGCTGGGCCCCAACGGCGCCGGGAAAACCACCCTGATCCGGTCGGCGCTGGATATCATCAAGCCCACGTCGGGAGAGATCAGCATCTTTGGGGGTGCGATGAGTGAAGAGAAAAAATCCCGGATTGGCTATCTTCCAGAGGAGCGGGGCCTCTATGATGAAATGACGCTGATGGACACGCTGGTTTATCTCGGTCAGCTGAAAGGATTGTCGGGAGGAAAAGCCCGGGATTTAACGGAGACTTATCTGAAAGAAGTCGAGCTCTGGGAAGCCCGTGATCGCAAGATCCAGGCGTTGAGCCGGGGGATGTCCCAAAAAGCCCAGTTCGTCGCCGGCATTATGCATGAGCCGGACTTAATCATCATTGATGAGCCGTTCAGCGGACTCGATCCTGTCAACACCAGGATTATCAAGAAGCTGCTTTACCGCATGAAGGACCGTGGAGCCGGGATCATTATGAGCACCCACCAGATGCATCAGGTGGAAGAAATGTGCTCCCGGATCTTCTTGATCAATCGGGGAGAACGGGTGCTGTACGGCTCCCTGGAAAAAATCCGGGATCGGTTCAGCAGCAACGCCGTGGAGGTGGATCTGCGGGGAGATCTGGAGGGGATTGACGGTGTGGAGCAGCTCACCGCCCGAAACGGAGGCTACCGGATGCTGCTGTCAGAGGGTGTCCTGCCGGAAGAAATACTCCGGCGGTTGGTATCCAATCCGCAGATAACTGTGGAGCGTTTTGAGCGCGTCGAAGTCAGTCTGGATGAAATTTTTGTCCGCGTTGTGGGCGGGGAAAACGCAGATGCTGAGGAGGGTTCGGCATGAAAAAGATCTGGCTCGTAGCAAGGCAAACGTATCAGCAGCGCATCCGTTCCCGGACATTTCTGCTGCTGACATTTGGTATTCCCCTGCTGATGGTGATCGCCGGCGCGATTCCCATCCTGACTGAATTCAGAGGGGACCTGCCCCAGGTTGGAGTGGTTGATAGGACCGCGGAAATGAGTCCGATCAATGAGGTGGAAGTCAACGGGGAAACACTCAACCTGCAGTTCTTTGCGGACCAGGAATCCGCTAACAGCGCTTTTGAAAGCAACGAAATCGGGGGCTATCTGGTTGTCCCCACGGATTATTTCCAGGGAGATTCCCCTCAGTTCTACGGAAGCGAGGAGCCCAACGAACGGCTGACCTCCGGTTTAGAAAAAGTAATCCGGAGAGCCTTTCTCGCTGGCGAGCCGGCCTGGCAGGTAGACCGTCTGGAGGAAACCGCTTCGGTGACCTATCAGGCGCTGAATTCAGGGGAGGAAATCTCCGAAGGGCCATCGGTCATCATCCGGGTGGCCGCGCCGATCTTCCTGGCTTTCGTTTTTGTGCTCGCCGTGTTCACCGGCGCCAATCAGATGGGTTCTGTGGTGGTGCTGGAAAAGGAAGAACGGGCCATGGAAATGGTGATCACCTCGATCTCTCCCTTTGAGCTGGTCAGCGGAAAGGTACTGGGGATGACCCTGCTCAGCCTGACCCAGATCGCTGTTTGGGTGGCGGCAGCTGTGCTGGCGGTGGGCTTATTCTTCGCTGATGATCTTGCCGGGCATCCGATTTCCATCCCCTGGCAGGCCTTGATCTGGGGCGGACTGCTGGGAAGTGTGGGGTACTTCGTGTTCGCCTCCCTGGGAGCCGGGTTAGGAATCATCGCCGGAGATATGGAGCAAGCCCGCCAGCTGGCCGGCATGCTGGGGTTTCTGGGGATGGCGCCGATGTATCTAATGGGCGTGGTGGTCAATGCGATTGATGGTCCGCTTGCTGTCGGTCTGACGCTCTTTCCCCTCACTGCCCCGACCATCACCCTCTTCCGGATGGCACTCACAGAGATCCCGCTCTGGCAGCTTTTCAGCAGCCTGGGGATATTGCTGCTGACCTTGTTGGTGAGTGTCTGGACAGTCTCCAGGATCTTCCGGACGACCATGCTGCTGTACGGCCAGAAGTTGTCTCTGCCCCAAATTTGGGCAGCAGTCAAGCGATCTGGCAGTATCTCAGGGAACAGCTGAAAAGGAGTTGATGATGCATAAAGTACTGGTAATTGCTAAACGAGAATTTTCCCAGCGAGTGGGGAGTAAAGCGTTTCTGTTCGGTGCCATTGGCACACCATTGATTCTGCTGGTGATCTGGTTTTTCACAGGTAATGTGGGTGCATCCGCGCCGGATGCGGAAGTAGAAGACCCCCTGATCGGAAAGGATCTTCAGGGGCGCGTTGGCTATGTCGATCAGCCGGGTATGATCCAAAATGTACCGGATGAACTTCCCAACGACCGCTTCAGGGCGTACCCTGATCGAACTGCAGCAGAGATCGGTCTGCAGGATGGTGAGGTGGATGCTTTTTATATCATTCCTGAGGACTACCGCCAGAGCGGTGAAATTCAGCGGATCAGCCTGAGGCTGCCGACATCACCGCCAGAAACTGAAGCTTTTGAACAGCTGTTAATCCGGAATCTCTTTCCAGAGAGGGATCCCAAACATCTGGCCCGGCTGAGGGAGCCTTTCCGGGGAAATGAACCGATCTACCAGTCTTTGACAGTGGAGCAATATCCCGGAGAAGGAGAGAGAGGCGGTTTTAATATGATGCCCTTCATCGTCACGATGTTCGTTCTGATACCGCTGTTTACCGGCGGAGGCTATTTACTGCAGAGCCTGAGCAAAGAAAAAGGGGAGAAGGTGATGGAAGTGCTGCTGGTCACGGTTCGCCCCCGTCAGCTGCTGACCGGGAAGCTGCTCGGGCTGGGGCTGCTGGTCATTGTCCAATATACGATCTGGCTCCTGGTGGGAGGTACAGCGCTTGCTGTGCTTTCCGAGAATCCTCTTGGCGCGCTTCCCGGCTTGAACCTTTCTGCCGGTGAAATTGCTGTGATCCTGCCGTTTGCTTTAGGCGGGTTCTGCCTGTATGCCGCCTTGATGGGGGGCATCGGTGCCCTGGCGCCGGATCTTGAGGGAGGGCGCAGCTGGACCTTTATGATCACCCTGCCGATGATGATCCCCCTTTATTTCTGGGCGGCGATTACCGGGAACCCGCAGGGGACAATGGCGCTGATTCTGAGCATATTTCCGTTTTCAGCGCCCGTGGCCATGCTGCTGCGGTTGACTTCTGCCACCGTGCCCCCCTGGCAGATTGCCGCCAGTCTGGGTTTACTTGCCCTGGCAGTGCTGGGGACGTGGCTGATGATGGCGCGTCTGTTCCGCACTCAGACGTTGCTCAGTGGAGAACCGCTTTCTCTCAAGCGTTTCTGGTCTGCGCTGATCGCAGGGTAAGTTCCTTTCCCGAAAAAGCGGATCTTATTTTATTCGGACCTGGTCGGATGATCAGGTCCGAAACTGTCTTTCCGGGGGGCACAGATTCCCGCCTCCTGAAGGATGAATTTCAGGGTAGCTTTGATTACCATCAGCTTAGAACTGATCAAATTATTCTCTGGGAGGAAAAGATGGAAGTGCAAAGAACGGTCAAAATCCTGCTGGTTATCGCAGTCCTTTCTGCTGCGGCAGTTGGCTGCCTGGTTACCGGGTCAAAAGGCAGTATGGAGTCCAGAACGGAGACTATTCCGCTGGAGGGAGTTGACAAAGCTGTGGTCGAGCTGCGAATGGGTGCTGGTGAATTGAGCATTCAATCAGGCAAAGAGGCATTGATGGAAGGGCAGTTCCGCTACAGCAACAGCAACTATGCCCCGGTGATCGATTACACAACAAACAGCGGCAGCACAGGAGAACTGATCATTGAGCAGAAAGAGGTCACCCTGTTCAACCTCGGTACTGACTATCGTTTGGAATGGGATTTGACCTTAAACGAGAACGTCCGGCTGGATCTGGATGTAGCCCTGGGGGCCGGAACGAGCAGTCTGGATTTGACGGGATTGAATCTGTCGGCGCTGGAGATGGATCTGGGCGCGGGAGAGGTCGAGGTCAGTCTGGGCGGCAACCTGAGCGAGGATCTGGCGGTGGATATCCAGGGAGGCGTAGGAGAACTGACTGTGACTCTTCCCGATGAGACCCCAATCCGAGCAGAAGTTGCCGGAGGACTGGGTGAAATCAAAGTTGAGGGCTTATCCAGAGATGGCGGCGCGTACACCAGTCAGGAGTACGGCACTGGCCCAGCCATAGAGCTGGATATTGAAGGTGGTGTGGGTCAGGTCAACTTGCTGGTTAGATAGATCGATGCTGCCCATCATGCAACAAATAGAAGCTGAATTTCGTATGTAAAGGTGCGGTTATTTCCTCTTCTGTGAGGGATCGGTTTTTCACAGCGGGGGTGAAGAAAAGGAGTTTTTTGATGGACTACGGAATCATGTTTGAGAAAGCCTGGAACCTGATCTGGAAAAACAAATTCATGATCCTGCTCGGCGTGCTGGTGGTAATTGGCGGTGCCGGTGGGGGCGGCGGATCGCAGGGCGCTGCCGGGGGAAATGGGATTGATTTTCAACAGCCGCCCAGGTTCGATTTTTCTGCCCCCTTCCAAAATCTGAACCTGCCGGTTCTACCCATGATTGGCATCGGTGTTCTGGCTGTAATTGTGATTATTCTGGCCCTGGTATTTTGGATCATCGGGACAACATCCCGGGGCGGGTTAATCAACGGTGCAAATACTCTCAGCCAGGGACAGACCACAAATTTCAGGGAATCTTTCCAGGCCGGATGGGCGAAAATTCTCCGTCTGATCGGCATCGGTTTAGTGCCGGCAATTCCTGTCCTGATCCTGGCGGTGATCGCTTTGAGCTCAGTAGGGATTTACGGCGGTTTCAGCCGTGTGCTTACCGAGGGTGAGCTAATCACCGCACCGCGCACCGGTATGTTTTTGCCTGTCGGTATCCTGGCCTGTGTACTGGTCCCCCTCACACTGGGACTTTCCCTGCTGCGCACCTTTGCCAACCGGGCTTGCATGCTGGAGGATGAAGGCGTCTTTGGTTCCTATAAGCGCGGCTTCAATGTCCTGCTGGAGAACTTGGGGCCGGCCATTGTGCTCTTCCTGATTCAGATCGCCATCAGCATCGGCCTCTGGATCATACTGCTGCTGCCGGGGATCGTGATCGCCCTGTGCTGCCTGCTCTGGCCGGTGCTGCTGCTCGCCCAGGGCACCTTTGCAGCCTGGTACTCCACGCTTTGGACCCTGGCATGGAATCAGTGGACTGGCGTGCCGGAAGTGGTCCCTGCGGAGACCATCTGAGCGGATCTTCCTTGAGAGGGGCTGGATCCAGACTGGATAGTAAGATATCAATCAACGGAGAGGCATTGTGAACGATCAATTGAATCAAAACAAGCAGGATAGTTATTCCTTCGGCTCAATCCTGGCTCTGGGAGTCAGCTTTGGGATGATTGCGGGGTTATTGTTAGAGAATACCGGGATGGGATTATCCCTGGGATTGGGATTGGCGGTGCTTGTCAACGCCGTCAAGGAAGCCCGGGAGCAGGAGCCTGGAGCAAAAATCGCTGTGGCCATCTCCGCAGCAGCTCTGGCGGCTGTGATTGGCTTGTGGCTCTGGACCGGGTAAGCACAGCGAATACAAAGCAGTCAACCTCTTCCCGCTGGAAATCACCGGGAAGAGGTTCTTAACAATCTGGACAGGTGTCCAGAAAAGGAGAATCCAATGAGTAAGAATTCATCTACTTCAAATTCAGGACCGTTTACTTCAGGAGCGTTCTGGTTTGCCGGCTGGCTGTTCACACTTGGATTTGTGAAATTGATCTGGTGGAAAGCACTGCTGGCCCTGGTGATCTGGCCCTACTATCTCGGAGCGATCATCAGTGTTGTGCCTGCTGGCTAACCTGCCCCACTGACCAGGGTCACTGCTGAACAATCGTCCAGCAGGAAATCCCCCCGAACTGCGGATGCGGTCGGGGGGATATTTTTTTATCATAGCAGGTAGAAGGAGAGCAGCATCAAGCGAGGAGTGGGCTGTGAAAACTATCGGAATCATCTTGGCCGTTTTGACCGGAATGCTCTTGGTCGCCTGGCTGGGGCTGCAGGTCCAACCCAGACCGCTGCCGCCGTTTTCTGGCAGGGCTGCCCAGGCAGAATTTACAGCGGTTCCCGGGGATCTTCCTGCCCCGGTTTCCCGCTTCTATGACCGGGTGTACGGGGAGGAAATGCCGCAGATCAGCAGTATGGTGATCAGCGGCCGGGGAACCATGCGGATAAACGGCATCACCATGCCGGTCCGCTGGCGGTTTTCTCATCAAAGCGGAAAAAACTACCGCCATTACATCGAGACCACCTGGTTTGGATTCCCACTCCTGCGGGTCAATGAATGGTATCTCTCCGGCACCGGTCGACTGGAACTGCCCTTCGGCATTAGTGAAGGGCGGCAGGTGGATCAGGGTGCCAATCTGGGGTTGTGGTCGGAAACCTTATGGGCCTCTTCTGTTTGGCTGACCGATCCCCGGATAATCTGGGGGAAGGTGGATGAGAATACAGCGACTCTGACAGTCCCCTACCGGGACAAAACCCAAACGTTCATAGTCCGATTTGAACCAGAGTCCGGTCTGGTCCGGTTCATGGAATCCATGCGCTACAAGGGAGAAGGCAGTCAGGTAAAAACCCTGTGGATCAATGAAGCCCGGGCGTGGCTGCCTCTGGATGGAGGACTGCAGCCGGTGGATGTCGCCCTGACCTGGTACGACGAAGGAACACCCTGGGCGAAGCTGCAGGTTGAGGAAGTGATTTACAACGCCGATCTCACTGAATATATCAAGCAGGATGGTCCCTGAACGAAACTCAGAGGAGGAGCCATGATGAAGCCTATCAAAAATTCTGAGGTTGGAAGGCTGGTTTTGCACGGCATTGTTCCCCCGTTTGGGTGGGCCCGGACCTGTTTTCAGCCTGTCTACTGGCCTGACCCTTACCAGAATCGCCCATTGGCAGGATCTTTTCAAGAAAATCACCTTGATCATAAGCCGCCGGGGGCTTGTAAAAACACCCCGGTCAGGAGTGTCAGATGACGGAAAAAGTATTGGTTTCTTACGCTTCCAAATACGGATCGACGGCGGAAATCGCCCAGAAAATAACCGAGCAGCTCCAGAAGCAAGGGGTATCCGCGATCCTATTACCGGTGGATGAGGTCACTGACCTGGAGGATTATCCCGCGGTGATAGTGGGCAGCGCTGTATATGCCGGTCAGTGGCGGAAACCGGCAGCCGATTTCCTCAATGAAAAGGCTGAGGAACTGGCCGCTAGAAAGGTGTGGCTGTTTTCCAGCGGCCCCACCGGGGCAGGGGAACCGGAAGAACTCATGAACGGCTGGCGCTTTCCGGAAAACCTTCAGCCGGCGGCGGATCAAATTCAACCCTGGGATACGGCTTTCTTCCACGGCGCACTGGAGGAAGAAAAGCTTGGTTTTGCCGAAAAGCTGATTGTCAAAGGGCTGAAAGCACCGCTGGGCGATTACCGGGACTGGGAGCGAATCAGCGGCTGGGCAGATGAGATTGCTGAACGCCTGCGGAAGAACGGTCAGGTATAACTCAACCAGCAGGTGTTCCAGTCAAATCAACTCGCAGTAAGGACACAAACATGGATCAAAACACTCTTCGCGCTGCCTCCAGATGGCTGACATTCCTGGTGTTGGTTCTGCTCAGCGCCGCCCCGGCAGCTGGTCTGCTGTGGGATGGGCTCTATCAAGATCATCCCTTTGTTAGAGCGGCCTGGCAGGGCAATGATCTGGTCACGCTGCTTTTTGCGGTTCCCCTGCTCGGTTTTACATTGATCCGGACCATGTCAGGATTTCGCCGGGCCAATCTCATCCGGCTGGCCGTGCTGGATTATGCCCTCTATACCTATGCGTTTTATCTTTATGCCGCCGCCTTCAACGCCTTTTTCCTGGTTTATTCCCTGCTGATGACGCTTTCCCTGCTGGGCCTGATCTTTGGATTGATCGAAATCGAGCCGCAGGGGATCAAAAATCGATTTCGGGATCGAACACCGGTGCGCTGGATCGGCGGCTACCAGATCTTTGTCGCCCTGGGATTGACCACGATTTATATCATTCAAGCTGGTGACTTTATTCTCAGCGGCAGAATCCCTGAGATCGTGTTAAAGACCAATCATGTTACCTACATTGTCCCGGCCCTGGATTTAACTTTTGTGATCCCCTGGCTGCTGCTGGGCGGGATCTGGATCTGGCAGCGGAAGCCCTGGGGATATGTGATCAGTGTCATTATGGTCGTCAAGGGTGTGCTCTACATGCTGGCATTGGCGGTTGTCTCGGCTTCAACGATGCAGGCCGGATTCCCGGAATCTGCTGCAGAAATTCCCCTCTGGGGGGTGCTCTGGCTGGGTTTTTTGGTCAGCGGGGTTCTCTTGTGGGTCAACAGTCAGGAAAGGGAGCCTGGCACAGGATGTCTGCCTGACGTCCTGTCAGATGAGCATCCATTCGGAGCTTAAGGAGAGAGATGTCTAATTCACGAATCATTATCCAAGAATTTGGGTCCCCTGACGTGCTGTCTGTCGTGGAAGAACCCCAACTGCCTGAGCCCGGACCCGGTCAAGTGCGGGTGAAGACGCAGGCCAGCGGGGTGGCGTTTACCGATGTGATGATCCGTAAGGGGGTATATCCAGATGTGAAAGAAAACCCTCCTTTCACACCCGGATATGACCTGGTGGGAGAGGTTGATCGGCTCGGGGAGGGGGTTTCCAATCTCTCCCTTGGGGACCGGGTGGCCGAGCTGACCGTAATTGGGGCCCAGGCAGAATATGTCTGCCTGGACGCAAACCATCTGGTGCCGGTGCCCCAGGAGCTGGATCCAGCCCAGGCGGTCAGCCTGGTGTTGAGCTACACTACCGCCTATCAGATGCTGATTCGGGAGGCTGGCCTGCAGGCTGGTCAGCGAATCCTGGTGCACGGTGCCGGCGGTGTGGTTGGGAGCGCTTTAACCCAGCTGGGGAATCTCTTCGACCTGGAAGTGTACGGAACCGCCTCGGCACCGAAACATGACCTGGTGTCTGGGCTGGGAGCCGTTCCGATTGATTACCGGAAAGAGGATTTTGTCTCAGTTATCAATCGGCTTACTCCGCCTGGTGCTGATGCTGTCTTTGATCATATCGGTGGAGATCATTTCAAACGTTCGTTCCGGTGCCTGCGGCCGGGAGGACGGCTGATCGCCTATGGTTTTTATCATGCCACCATGGGAAGGGGCGGCAGCATTCCACTGGATTTCCTGCGTCTGCAGTTCTGGAATCTGCTGCCGAATAAGCGCAAAGCTGGTCTCTATTCAATCGGTCCGCTGCGGAAAAAGCGCCCCGACTTGTTTATGGAGGATTTGGGAAACCTGTTCCAGCTCACACTGAATGGTGAGATCCAACCTATCATCTGGAAAAAGATCTCCCTGGACCAGATTCCCGAAGCTCATCGCTGGATCGAGGCAGCGGAAGCACAGGGAAAAATCGTCTGCGTGTTTTAATAGTCCCGTGACAATGACCATGACAGAGATTATTTCTATGGATGCTGATCGTTTTCAGTTTTCACCGCTGGGTTTCTTCGGCCTGACATTTCTGATCTCCTGGGGGGTATGGGTGCCGCTGGCTGTGCTCGGTTTGCATACGGAGTGGAGTAAGATTGGCGCCTTTGGCCCTTCCCTGGCCGCCCTCGGGCTGGTGGCATTTAAGAACGGAAAATCGGGTTTGCAGGCGCTTCTGCGGAAACTTTTTCTGTGGCGGGTGCACGGGGGCTGGTACGCCTTTTCGATCCTGGGACCTCCACTGATCCTGCTGGCTGCTATCCAGATCTACCGTTGGCAGGGAGGGGAGGTGGTGTTCAATGATCCGGCCCAGTGGTATCTGTCCTTTTTAGTATTTTTCTATGTGCTGTTTACCAGCGTGCTCGGGGAGGAGATCGGCTGGCGGGGATATGCCCTTCCGGGGCTGCTCAGAAGGTATCAGACCTTGGAAGCCAGTTTGCTCATCGGCGCGGCCTGGGCACTCTGGCATCTGCCGTTGTTCTGGCTGCCGGGAGATTTTCATCAAGAGCTGCCCCTGCTGGTCTTTTTACTTCAGGTGGTGGCTTCCTCGGTAATCTACGGCTGGATGTTTGTCAACACCCGGGGCAGCCTGCTGCTGCCGAATCTTTTTCATGCGGTGACCAACAC
Organism: uncultured Anaerolineales bacterium; assembly: GCA_964621835.1. Taxonomy (GTDB): domain Bacteria; phylum Chloroflexota; class Anaerolineae; order Anaerolineales; family UBA11858; genus B10-G9. Next base: position 15,764 of record CAZUMA010000028.1, read on the forward strand.
CGCGGTCGGCCTGCTGCCGGTGCTGCCAATGAGCACGGGAGGCGATCTGCGTCCGTTCCTCTACAGCGTGGCCCTGCTGGTAGGGGGAGCCATCCTGCTCCCGGTACTGTTTGGGAGGCGTTTAGTGATTTCGCCAACGATTGAAGGAAACACCTGAATATGAAGAAGAAGCTGGGGATATTTTTAGGATTAACGCTGCTGATCAGCGGAGGATTTTATTACTTGATTGCCCAGGCAGGGACAATGCAAGCCCAGGGGGGACTGTATGTCTTCGGGTTAATGTCGGCGCCGGGGATCAGTGCCCTAATCGCGCAGGGTCTAACCGAGGGGACGCTGGGAGGGTTAGGCTGGAAATGGGGGAAAACCCGCTGGCAGCTGCTCAGCATCGGACTTCCCTTGGGGTTGATTTTTTCTGTTTATGGGCTGATCTGGTTGACCGGATTGGGGGGATTCCCGAACCCCGAACTTATCCGGGAAATCACAGCGGAGATCGGCTTTCCGACCTCTCGGACCGGGGCGATCTTGATCTATGTCCTGGTTACCAGTGCAGCCGGTCTGGTGGGAACTGCCCTGCCTGCGCTGGGAGAGGAAATCGGCTGGCGGGGACTGCTTGTGCCGGTGCTGCACCGGATGACCGGTTTCACCGGCGCAGCCTTAATCAGCGGATTAATCTGGGCAGGCTGGCACTTTCCGGGAATGCTGTTCGCCGATTATCACGGCGAGACACCGCTGTGGTTTGGAATGCTCTGCTTCACCGTGATGGCGGTTGGATTCAGCTTTATGCTGGCCTGGTTCCGCCTTAAAACCGGCAGCGTCTGGCCGGCGATGTTCCTGCATGCCAGCCATAATGTCTTTGTCCAAACGATCTTCACACCGCTGACCGCTGATACCGGGCTGACCAGATTTGTTGTGGGAGAGTTCGGTGTCGGTCTAGCAGTGGGATATCTGACTGCGGCGATCCTTTTCTGGAAACTCGGAGAACAGCTGCCGGCACCACCTGGTTCATTGAGCTAAAAACCTATTCTGCCAATGCACTGTTCACTTCATACCTGGCCGTTTGGGGGAGATTAAAATCCCTCCTAAGGAGGAGATCGAATTCCGCCGGTCGGCTGAAGGAAAGCAGCTCCATTATCGGTATTATGCGAGCAGGATTGAAAAACAATCATAAAGGAGCTGTAACAATGAAAAAGACAAAGTTTGGATTTCTGGTAATTTTGGGTATGGGGGCTATCCTGATCCTCGCTGTGATGATCTTTCCAATAAAAACCTCCGTCAATGCTGAGCCGGCAGCGGCCAGCTCGATGGGACCGGAAGCGGTGGTGGAAGCTTTCTATGCCGACTACTTGGGGTTTATCGGGGAGCCTGGAACGGAGAGCTTCCGCAACCCGCTGGTTGAGGGGTTCTACCGCGAGAGTGAATACCTCACCGTCAGCTTCAGAGAACACGTCGATGAGCTGCTCTCTGAGGGCATCCACGCCGATCCCTTCCTTTGCGCGCAGGATATCCCCGGGTGGGTTGCCACGGACTGCGTGTTCTACGCCCGCGAGGGGGCCACTGTGGTGGTGCGGACCAGCTTTAATCAGCAGGTCTTTACTGTGGAAACGATCCAGGCTGATGGCTCCTGGGTGATCAGCAGTATCACCTGTGGAGGCTCCCCTGCCGGTCAGGCCAAGGCATTTTACACCTGGTATCTGGCTCAGTTAGGGGATAGAGGCCGCGGAGAAATGTTCAACCCTCTGGTTGAAGGGACCTATCTGGAGAGCGGTATGCTATCTGAGGGTCAGCTCGACCGCTTGGAAGAACTGCTCAGCAGCGGGGAAGCCATTGCCGCAGATCCCTTCCTTCTGGCCCAGGACCTGCCCCAGTGGTTCTCTGTGGATCCAGGGCGCACTGAAGACACCGCAGTGGTTCATCTGCACTTCAGCGGCGATTCCATCCGGCATCTGCAGGTCGGATTTGCCCGGGAAGATGGCCGTTTGCTTATCGATGCAATTGAGCTTTTGGATTGACCTCAGCCTGATGAATCCCAGGAAAACAGGAGGCAGTCAAGACCGCCTCCTGTTTTTGATGTCCAGCTGGCCATTCGGTCAGGTGGAAAACCCGTCGAGGGGAGGATGTGCCTTCGTCCAAATAATCCTATACTGGAATTGGAAGATACGCCTCATAGTGAGTGATTTCTTCTACTCCTCCTTAGGTTTTGAACCCTGATCGCGGGAAATAATCAGGGTTCAAATTTCCAAAAATCCGGACTGTCAGGCATCCCTTGGGAGGGAAGTTTGGAGGCACTGATGGAAAAGCTTCAGGTCAATACAGAACGAGGGATAAATGATCAAAACTTGCTTTTTTTTGCTGGTCACATTGCTTGCAGTCCTGACTGCAGGAACCACCCTGGAAGTCGGGATGATTTCTTCCAGTGATAACCGGTATCTGCGGGCCAGATATACATATTTTGATGGAACGAAAAGCAAGTCTGTCCGGCTGCAGGAAGGGGATTCTCTGCAGCTGAAATTCGAAGCTGTGGTCGAAAGCGGATCCCTGATGCTCAGGGTCCGCGATCCTGAAAAGGAAGTGATCTGGGAAAAGCATTACCCCACGTCCGAGGAAGAGTACCTTTCGTTGTACTCCCTAGAGATTCCCAGAACCGGAAGCTACCGGGTGGAGATGGAAGCCGATCAATCTCAAGGCAGCTTTAATCTCGGCTGGGGTTTTCAGTGATTAATTTATGTAACCAAATCAATGATCCCGAGGGAAAGGAAAGACATTGATGAAAGAAAACGTGATTGAAACCAACGGGCTGGTGAAAAACTACGGGGATGTGCAGGTTTTAAAATCCCTGGATCTGGTCGTTCCAGAAAATTCAATCTTTGGTTTTCTCGGTCCCAATGGTGCCGGGAAGACTACCACGATGAAAATCCTCCTGGGGTTGATCTCTTCCAGTGGTGGGAAAGCATCCATCTTTGGAAAAGATGCTGATCAGGAAAGCTTAGCAATCCGTCAGCAGATCGGCTATCTGCCCCAGCATCCGGTATTTCCAGGACATATGACCGCCCGCGAGGTGCTTCACTTTGCCGCTGGATTTTATTTTTCAGCTGAGCGTAATCAGCTGGATCGGCGCGTGAAGGAAGTGCTTGAGCTGGTAGGGCTGACCGGCAAAGCGGACCGCTTTGTGAAGGGGTTTTCCGGGGGAGAAAGACAGCGGTTGGGAATTGCTCAGGCGCAGATCCATGGCCCAAAACTGCTCATCCTAGACGAGCCAGCAGCTTCCCTTGACCCATTAGGCAGGCACGATGTGCTCAAGATCATGGAAAACCTGCGGGAACAAGCCACCATCTTCTATTCGACCCATATTCTTGATGATGTCCAGCAGGTCAGCGATACTGTTGCTATCCTTAATCAGGGTCGGCTGGTCGCCCAGGGGCCAATCGGGGATCTGCTTTTTGGGGCTGAAGAGACGGTCTATCAGCTGCGGGTGAAAGGAAATGATCCGTGGGTGATAAGTGAACTGGAAGCGCACAGCTGGATAACAGATCTGGTCCAGCAGGAGAAGAATGGGGAACTTGTCTTCCAGATCGCCGTCTCTGATAAGAAGCTGGCAGAAGAAAACCTGCTCCGCCGAGTGCTCTCACATCCCGATGTGGTGGTCACTCATTTCCAGCAGAAGTCATTTGAACTGGAAGAGGTTTTTATGAATTTGATCCGGAGGGAAAACCATGAAATCTGAAGGGATGCAGATCAATCAGGAAGCTGTTCCGGGGTTCTTTCAGGGTATTGGGCCCATATTTGGTGCAGAGGTCAAACGCTGGTGGGGGACAAAGCGCTGGATGATTCAGGGGCTGCTCTGGGTAGGAATTCTCAACGGGATACTGGGTATGCTGGCCCTGGTCAGCAAAATGACTGGTGAGTTTGATCTGGGAAAAGCCGATGTCCGGCAGGTGTTTGGGATGCTGGCTGTGCTCAGTACGGTGGGGGTGGTAATTACCATGCAAAATGTGCTGGTCAATGAGCGGGAAAACGGCATCGCCGCCTGGATCCTCTCCAAACCGATCTCCCGGTCGGCTTATCTGCTGGGGAAAGTAGCTGGCAATGCTATCGGGATTTATCCGCTGATCTGGCTGATCCCCGGGTTGGGGATCTACTGGCAGCTCTCCCGTTTATTCCTGGGAGAATGGCTGGTGGTGGGTAATTTTCTGATCGCCTGGCTGATCGTTGGACTGGAGATCACTTTCTATCTCAGCTTGACTGTGTTCATGGGAACACTGACTTCGAACCGTGGGGCTGTGCTGGCTGTTCCCGTGGCTCTGCTGTTTGGGCAACAGCTGATTATCGGGCTGATTCCCGGATTGGTGCACGTGATGCCTTACAGCCTGTCTGCCGCAAACGCCGGGGCGGCTGCCCTTGGCGAATCTATGCCTACCCCTGCTTCCATTCCAGCTGTCCTGCTCTGGGTTATCTTGTTTTTGGGACTTTCCATCTGGCGCATCCAGCGGGAAGAGTTCTAGTCAGGCTGGATATTTGGTTGATTTGCAGACCGCCGAGGTGGATTAAGCTCGGCGGTTTTTGAATAGTAAAGATCTGGTAATAAAGCAAAGGACCATCAGGATGGAAAATGGCGCTGAGAGCAGGTGAGCAGCGATTTGATCACCTTGCGGTCGATCAGTGGGATCTGGCACTTTTCGTTATCCACCTCCACCAGGGCGATCAGCCGTTTGGACAGGTAACTGGCATACCCATTCGGGGTAAAACCAACCACAACTATGCCCTTAATGATCGCCGCATCCAGCGCAGATAGAGCCCGATCCTGGGACGCCCCCTCTGCTTCCTGAAGTATCTCCTGGGGTATGAAAGATTCATCTAAAAACACCTCCCCGGATTCACCCCCTGGCCCTTCAAATTGGGACAGGTATTAACCCGGGGGATCCTTTACCATCACATGAGCATAAGCCCGGGGCAGCGGCTCAGCCAGGTCAGAATAGATCTGGGATCCATCCACTTCAACTACAGCCGTTTCCATCTTGATCCTGATCAAATCGGTGTCTGCTGGAAAACACGTCCTGGAAATGGCGGACTTCCTCCTCCATGAGGTCTGTTTTTGGATAACCGACATAGAAAGGATCCCAGAATAAAAGGACCTCCTGGATTTAGATGTACTCCGCCCGGTCAACCCCTGACAGGTCCAGTGTGTCCAAGATAAATTCGGCACTTTGATACGCGCGAGGAGAAAACGGACCGGTTCCCAGAAACGGGAAGGGGCAATCACCGGCAAGTATATGTATTCCCGATGGTATACCTATCGTATCTCCGACTGGAATCTTTTTGGATTTGAGATCGTGTTTCTTTTTTAGCGGTGGTCCAGGGATGCTGGTTTTTCCTGGGGGAGACTTTTGGGTGCCGGGTTGAGGCGAATAAACACCGGGCCCGCGCCAAAAGGCAAAAAACGCTTCCAAGACGGAGATCGTTCGGGACTGAAAAACGACTTGAATCGGAGAAAAACCAAACCTCAGCAGAGCAGCCCGGGGAACACAGGATCAGCCAGCAAGAGAATTTCCGGGTTTATTCGATCACAACCCCGTCAAGGTTGTCCTCAGCGGGAGGAAATTCCATCTTCAGGCCCTTGAGTGTTTCAATAATGATCGTGGAGATCACCAGGTTCCGGTACCACTTCCGATTGGCTGGAATGACATACCAGGGAGCGTATTCCGTGCTGGTCTTTTCCAACACGGCCTCATACGCCTGGATGTACTGATCCCACAGCTTGCGCTCTTCCAGATCTCCCAGGCTGAACTTCCAGTTTTTATCCGGTTCATCCAACCGGTCCTGCAAGCGCTCTTTCTGCTCCTCCCTGTTAATGTGAAGGTAAAACTTTAGAATCGTTGTCCCCTCATCCGCAAGCAGCTTCTCAAACTCGCGGATGTGCCTGTACCGCCGGGACCAGACCTCCTCGGGGACAAGACCATGCACCCGCACCACCAGCACATCCTCGTAATGGCTGCGGTTGAAAATCACTATTTCCCCCGAGCCCGGGGTGTGTTTATGGACCCTCCATAAATAGTCATGCGCCAGCTCTTTTTGGGTAGGGACTTTGAATCCCGCGACCTTCACCCCCTGCGGATTAACCCCCTCAAAGACATGCCGAATGGTCCCATCCTTGCCCCCTGTATCCATGGCCTGCAGGACAATCAGCACCTTCTGCTTCCCCTCCGCATACAAAAGCTCCTGCAGATCTTCCAGCTCATCATTAAGTTCCTTGAGGATCTTTTTTCCTTCCTTTTTCTTGACCTCAAATAAGCTCTTATCATCCGGATCCCACCTGCCAAGATCCACAGCATCCCCCGGCTTTACCCTGTAGCGTTCCATATTTTCTCCTTTCCTTGCCTAACCAATCATAGCCCAAAGCAGATGAATTGTCCAAACCTACCCGGGAGGGCCAGCCTGTTCTGCCCTCCAGGATTCCCCTGCACTGCCCGGCCCATTGACCATCAAAAGCGCCAGTCAAAACAGAATTTTGCGGAACTTGCTTCTGATGATTTACAGGGAAATTACGGACAGTTTACAGCACCTTTACATGCAGCCGCTATACTGGCAGTGAAGTATTCCTGGGAGGCAGAAAATGTACATGCTCAAATTTAAAATACATCAAAAAGTTTTCTCCGGACTCCTTCTGGCCCTTTCCGGGCTTTTGATTGGCTCCTGCACAAGGTTCAGGGAGACCCCGATCCAGGAGACAGTCCCAACCGCAGCAGAAACAGCCACCACTGAACCAGCCGAGGCAGCCTGCAGGTACATCCACCCGGCCGAAACCGATCCAGGCATCAGCCAGTGGGTGGAACCTCACTACATCTGCGCGCCAGCCAGTAAGGACCAGGATTCTGGAGAATTATTCTTATTTCTTCCCGGGACCGGCGCCACCCCGGATTTTTACACGACGCTGATGGAAACCGCTGCGGAGGCCGGGCTGCACGTCATCAACCTGCGCTACCCGAATGACAAAAGCGTCAACCTGCAGCTCTGCCCTTTTGATACAGATCCGGATTGCCACGGGAAAATCCGCGCTGAGACCCTCCGGGGGGAGAGCCTTTCCCGCCATGTCGCTGTAGATCCGGATAACTCGATTGAAGGTCGGCTGCGCAGTGCCCTGGTCTACCTGGATGAAACCAATCCTGAGGAAAGCTGGGGGCGGTTCCTGGATGAGGAGGGGGAACCGCGCTGGTCCTTGCTGATCGTATCCGGGCACTCGCAGGGGGGAGGCCACGCGGTCTACCTGGCCATGGAGCACACGGTCGAACGGGCGGTTGCCTTTGCCTGGGCGGATGTCCGCCGCGGAGAATTGGCTCCCTGGCTGATCGAAAAAACCTCCCAGACTCCCCCGGAGGACTACTACCTTTTCTTCCACCGGGATGATGACAAGGTGACCCGCTTCCTGGAAGCGCTGATGGGCGCCCTGGGAATCGACCGGTATGGGGAGAGGGTCATCGTGGATATCCAGCAGCCTCCATACCTGGGCAGCCACGCGCTGATGGCCACCGCCCCGCCCCCGGAGGGCGAGCGAGCCCATAACACCCACATCGTTGACCGGGCGCTGACCTTTGATGAGCAGGGAGACCCTCTATACGAGGAGGCCTGGTTGTATCTGCTGACCCTGAACGCAGAATCCAATCAACGAGAGGATCAAACAGCATCTGCAACCCAGACCCGCAGTTCGGTTCCAATGGGCGCAGCTGGTGCAGGTTATATTGATCCGGAATTCTACCCGGAGGAAAACCTGGTTGCGTTTGCTGACGGTTTTAAGCGAGCCTGGATCGGGTATCTCGATCCACTCTCCGGGGATTTCCTGAGCGGGGACGGCAGGGACCTGCTGGTTGATACTGATTTAGTTGAGCTCGCGGTGTCCTTCAATGCCCCAGAATTCGGGGTCGATCAGGCAGGCTGGTCCCTTTTTTACACCAAAGAAAATCAAGGTGTACCCCAGATCTGGCGGGGGCAGGAAGGGGAGCGTGGATTTATCGTTGAACCATTAACGGCTGGCAAACCCACCCGGTTAAGTGTCCTGGCCAGTAAGGACCCCAGCGGGGAAGAGGTGCGCCTGCTTTTTGCCCGGGGAGAACCCGCCCCGGGCATTGGGGAAGTCGCCTGGCTGGGAGAAAGCGACCCCCAGGGAACAGAAACCGCGGTTGCGCCCATTGACCGCGGCGCCCGCTGGGTGGACGGGACCACGATGTTCACGTATGTTATCAATGATGGACCCAGCCCCTCCCAGGTCGTGCTTTACGAGACAAGCACCGGGGCCGCAGCGATGATCACCAACACACCTGGAGACAAAAGCTATGCCTACGGCTGGTGGGCTTCGGAATATGATCAGCTCCTGGTAATGACCGTGGTAGATGACAGCCGCATTGAGATTTACAGGGATAGCGGGGGTGATTATTGGGACCTGATGCATACACTCCGCATCCCGGTTGGCTCAGCCTATACCGTGATCGGTTCCCCTGAGCCGTTTACGGCGGGAGGAAAATCTTACCTCAGCCTTATTGTCAAGGCGGATGGGGGATATGCACCTGCTGAAGTCTGGGTGTGGGGACTGGAAGAAGACAAGCGCTTCACCTTGAAATGCGAGGACGGACTGGGTGAGGTGATCCGGACGGATCCAGAGAGCTATCCAGGGGAGGAGGAGATCTTCCTGTATTACAACGTCCTGGGATCCGGGCAGCCAGGGGAGAGAGGATTCTCCTTATATCGATGCGCAACAGGGATTACCCCTTAACCCGTGACCAGAATATTCCCTGAACCTCTTTGGATCAGGATGTCTGCCCCATTTTTTCCAGTCCCTGGGACCTCAGCCAGGGACTTTTCATATTACCTGATGCAAAAGATAGGGATTTAAAAAGAAAGGCCTCAACATGCTTGGTCCTGCAAGCTCTATGAGATCAAAGAAATCAATCCAGACCCCAGGAGAATTTAGCCAGCGCTAACACGCAGGACATACTATAATGAGCATATAAATCCCCTGTCCCTTATCATAAATTAGAATGCTGGTTTGATGGATCTCAGACGACCTCACCAAACAAAAAGCTAATTTCATCTGGATGCATATCCAGATGAGGAGGGATGATAACAAAGAATTCAGCTGTCTTACGCAGGATCGTTTCTCTTCTATTTCTCTTGATCACTCTCTGCAGCTGCAGCACCAGGAATACCTCCCCTGGCGGTGGGGGAAGCCCTGGTGATCAGGGTAATGCCCCGGCTGAACCAACCGCTTCAATTCATCCTCCCACACCAACCGTGAAGCGGACCTCAGGAAATGGAGAACTCCATGTGGATCGATTTTTAAATTCAACTACCAGCAACGGCGGCAATATCAGCCACAGCGTAGTGGGGATTGTGCCGTTCAAAATCCAATTTAGCCAGAAGCAGGGAGTATATCAGGTGAAAGGCAACCATCAAGGCAGCGGGAAAACGGAATTCAATTCACCTGACTGCCGGTGCGCTGCCACCTGGGCGGCGGATTTGACTGTTTCAGGGACCCTGATTCCCCCAGATGCATTGATTGCAGAAGGTCCAGGAAGCGGCTGCTATCTGCAGATCCATGTCTCAGAGCTCTGGGAAATCTTTGACACAGTCTGCAACTGCGACTTCGGATCGGCGATGGTAACAACAGCTCCGAACGAGGTTGATTTCGGCCCACTCAAACTGGTCCTCCTGGATGGAGCTCAAACAGGGGAACTGGAAACCGTGGGCAACACCTCCTGGAACTATATCTGGCGGGTTGATAAGCTTAATGTCCCACTTGAATCCGGCTGTATGGCTGGGGAGACTATTGATACCGGGGAATAACTGCATCCATGGAAACCCTTCCTAAAGCTTGAACCCCTATCGGGCAGCCTGCTTGGTATCCAAATCAACTTAATTCTGAGAGAAAGGGTGATCCGCATGAATAGGAAAAAACAGCCATGAATAACAACAGAATTCCTGTTCTCCTGATCTGCCTCATCCTCGCTGCTTGCGCCGCCCCAGCTGAGCTGCAGGCCCCCACCGCTACACAAATACCGGGTTCGATAGCCGCCTTACCCCCTACCTGGACATTGGCCCCCTCCCCGACTGGCACCAGCACACCGATTACGACACCAACTTCCTCTTCAACCATCACACCCACAGCGACCCTGCCCAATCAGATTGCCGAGCCCATTCTGTCCTCCTTTGAGGGCGCCTCCCAATGGTGGCTGCGGATCCCAAACGGCTCCCTGATCCACGCCTCAAACATAAGCGATGGGGGACTGCTGGTGCTCTTTCAAACAGCCGAAGCAAAGAGTTCCAGCGTCCATACAGCGCTCCGACTAACATCCGATGGCTTGAAAGTTTGGGAGCGCACGATCGAGGGGATCCAGTTTCCCACCGGGATCCTGGAGACCGCAGATGGCGGGGTGCTGATTACAGAATACACCCGCGTCCATAAGCTGGATTCCCTGGGAGAGTGGCAGTGGTCAAAAGGGTACAGTTTTGGGGAAGGCGGCTTCAACATGCAGTTATTCAGCCCGATCCTGGAAATCAGGCCCCAGGGGCAGACCACAACCTTGATCGGCTGGTTTGGCGACATCATCACCCTCGCTTGGGACGGTGAACCAACGGAAGCTTACATGGCCGCCAGGATGTCAGGCGCCTTGGGATCCGATGAATATGTCTCAGCGCCCTCGCTGGACGGCGAATACCTTGCTGTCCAGGAAAGCCGCACCGTGTACAGGATAAACCGGCGAACCAACAGGGCTTCCGCCTGGGAGCTGCGGTTTGATTTTATCCCCTTTGATGTGACCCTTTTTCCTCCCCATTTTATCCGCAGCACCCGGGATGGCGGGGCAATCTTTCTCGCCCCCGCTCCGCACCTGATGGCGGATGGGGGTTTTGCAGTATTTACTGCCCGGCTGGATCGAACTGGAGATGTAGTATGGCAGCATATATACTACGGCGTGTATGAAAATGATTTTTATGCAGCTGAAACCGAAGACGGCGGTTTTTTAATCGCCAACACCCGGCAGTTTTTTGGGCGCGATTACAGCGGGTTTTACCTGAGAATGACCAGGTTGGACCCCGATGGGTTCATCCTCTGGGACCGTCTTTACGGGGACGGGGAAACCCAAATCCAGGTCCAGCAGATCATTGAACAGCCAGAAGGCGGCTTCATCCTCATCGGGCAGCATGGATTTGATGGGGAAAATGATATCGCTGCTGGAATCTCCTTACTCTCTGTGGATCCCCAGGGGAAAATCCCCGGCTGCAAGTACCTGGCAGAAACCTCCAAAGCAGAAATACTCGGACGAACCCCGGATGTCAGGATTACCCCGCAAAACCCCGGCGAGATCTACCAGGGGGTCCTGACCGCGTATGAATTGGATGAGCTGCAGCTTTCCTTCACCCCCTCTGAGACCAGGGTGGAAGCGCTTTGCTCCTACCCGCTTCCAGAGAACTTTGCGGAGAAAGATCCTGGGAATGCGGCTGAGAGAGTTCATGCTTTTGTCAATCAGGATGGTGTGCTGCTGGGTGGCGTGCAGGGGGACACCTGGTACGCCGCAGATGAGGTCGCAGCCCAAATCCCCCAGAAGACTTCTTTCCGCTTTTATAATTTGACCAGCTACCTGGGAGAGGCCAATCTCAGGCTGATCACGTCCCCAGATTATTCTGACTGCCCCGAGCAGGCGCACGTGGAGATCCTTTCAGAAAAGCTTCCTGCCCACCGGATCGGGCTGGATGCAGATTGGAATGCGGTTCCACGGCTTCCGGCTGACCTCTCCAGCGGCATAGCTCCCTATACAGAAATGGTGAAAGACCTGCTTGCGAAAAATGGCCTCAGGGGAGTCCCCGCTGCCATTGACGAGATTGTCAAGGTTGATCTGGATGGAGATGGCACAGATGAGGTGTTGATCTCCGCGAATCGAAATTCGCAAAGATTATCCAGGGAGGGGGAAACAGCAGGGGACTACAGCCTGTTCCTGCTGCGTCAGCTTGGATCCACCGGTGTCGAGACATACAAACTGTACGAGCGCTACATCACCCAGGACAGCCAGTTCGGCCGGGGGGCAGAGATCAGGCTGATCGGAGCCTATGATCTTAACGGGGATGGATCCATGGAAATCCTCCTGGAGGAAGCCCGCTGGAAAGCCTCCTGCTATTTCGTGTTTGATCCGGACCTCGACCCCCTCCAACCCGTGCTCACGACCCGCTGTGGAGAATAGCATTACAAACTGATATCAGAACGGCAGCCTGCAGGGAGCGGGATAAAAACCGGCACGAGAACAAACTGGCTGCAACCCAGCAGGCACTGCTTCCGTATATCCCTGTGAGACTGCCACAAGACTTTCCCCATATCGAACAGGAGCCCAATTCATGCAAAAAGAGAAAAAAGCCGCCAGAATGATCGGTATTCTTTATCTGATCGGGACCGCAGCCGGGGTTCTGAGTGTTGCTGTCACAGGCCCGATACGAAACTCGCCCAGTTATTTTTCCAACCTGCCTGCCGGTGAGAGCCAGCTGATCCTGGGAGCGATTTTAATTTTAATCATGGGCCTGGCCCTGGCCCTGATTCCAGTGGTTTTCTACCCGATCGGCAGAAAGAAGAACCAGGTGCTGGCACTGGGGTATCTGCTCTTCAGGGGGGCGCTGGAGACATTCACGTACCTTGCCGTCGCGCTCAGCTGGTTTTACCTGGTAACCCTCCGGCGCACACCCCACCACGCGGGTGTGCTGCCTTCCATGAACTACCAGGCCCTGGGGGAATTCCTGCTTGAGGGAGCCGCGACCAGCACCCTGACTACGATCGTGTTTATCCTGGGAGCGGTGATGTTTTATGCCCTGCTTGACAAAAACCGGATGGTGCCCCGGTGGATCTCCAGGTGGGGGCTGATTGCTGCTGTCCCTTACCTGGCTGCAGGGTTCCTGGTGATTTTTGACCTTACTGGCCATATGTCAACCGCAGACACCCTTCTCCGGGTGCCGCTGGGAATCCAGGAGATGGTCCTGGCCGTCTGGCTGATTGTCAAGGGATTTGCTCCTAAAAAAGACCCCCCGAAAACCAGCTACGTCTGAATAATCCCGGGAAAAAACCAGCTGATCCCGTACCAACAACGCTGCGCAGAACCATAATTTTTGTTAGAATCCATCCTCACCCCCAGCTGGGGTCAACCCAACCGGGACCATTATCAGGAGCACTGCATTGAAGACTGCAGAAACTCACGATACAAATTTAAGGGAGCTGATTCTTTTCTTCCTCCTGGCTTTTGCCCTTTCCTGGCTGATCTCCCTTCCGCTGGCTTTGGCCAGGCAGGGGATCCTGCCTGCGGTACTTCCAACCTGGGCTCATTATCTGTCCGCTTTTGACCCCCTGATCTCTGCGCTGATCGTGACTGGCTTGACCCAGGGAGCTGCGGGACTGCAGGAACTCGGGAAGCGGATGCTGATCCGCCAGATCTGCCCCAAATGGTGGATCGTGGCCTTCTCTCCCTTTTTGTTAGGATTTCTGCTCACCCGGCTCCTCAACCTCGCAGCAGGCGGTGATTTTGCGCTGACAGACTATACCCCGGCGCCATTTCTGCCCCCCATCGGTTTCTGGGTGCTGCTGGTGTGGATCCTGACCTTCGGGATGGGCGGTGAGACCGGATGGCGGGGATTTGCCCTCCCGCGGCTGCAGCAGGACCGCAGCGCCCTGGGCGCGGCAGTTATGCTGGCTGCTGCCTGGGCGCTCTGGCAGCTGCCCTATTTTTTCTACGCAATCCCCCCCTCCACAGCTCTCCCCTGGTTGATCGGGATTTTTGCCGGGTCGATATTTTTGACCTGGCTCTACAACAGCGCGGTCGACAGCATCCCCACAACAGCAATCTGGGTGGGCAGCTACTTTTTCCTGACCGCTTCCAACCCCGAGCTGGACATTCTTCAATCTGTCCTGATTGGGATCATTGTCTGCCTGGCAGTGATTGCAGTCCTGGCAACCAGACCCAAAAACCTGATGTCGATCTGAGCTTTTTTGGTTTTTCTGATGGCAGTAAACAGCAGTAAAAAATTCGGCAGGCGGTACTGGCTCAACCTGGCCCTGTTTGGCCTGGCTGTTTTAGGATTGGCAGGCCTGGCGGGGGTGATCTTCACAGCCTACCAGAGCACCCAATCCTACCTGCATCCCCCGCGCCGCCAGCTCACCAGCCTGGACACCCCGGCTGCGTTCGGGATCGAATACGAAAATATTAAGCTAGTGACCCGGGATGGCGTCCAGCTGGCAGCGTGGTACACCCCACCCAGCAACGGCGTTGTAATCCTGGTCGGCCACGGTTTAGCTGATGCCCGTCCTGCTGCCCTCTACGCGATGTTTGCTGATGAGGGGTACGGCGTTTTAGCCTGGGATTTTCGAGCCCATGGAGAAAGCGGGGGAGAGATGAGCACACTCGGGTATAAAGAAGCCCTGGATGTGGAAGCTGCTTTGGACTTCAGCCTGGAACAGGAAGGTGTCAGGCACATCGGCGCCTGGGGAGGATCGATGGGAGGGGCGGCGGTGATCAAAGCTGCCTCTGAGCGGGCAGAAATCCAGGCAGTCGCTGTGGACAGCGTCTATGCCTGCCTGGAAGATGAATTGGTCTGGCTGGTCAACTACGATATCTTCACCCCGTTCATCCGCTATTTTGCAGAACGGCAAACCGGCCTGAAGATGAGGGAGCTCTGCCCGGAAAAACAGATCGGGCAGATCAGCCCCCGCCCTGTGCTGATCATTCACGGGGAAGCGGACCCGGTGATCCCGGTCACAGCAGCAGAAAGGCTCTTTAAGGCTGCCGGGGAGCCGCGAGCTTTATGGACGGAAGCTGGTGTCGTTCATGTAGGGATGCGCGGCACCTACCCGGAGATTTACCAGGAGCGGGTGGTGGGCTTTTTTGATGAACACCTTCTGGGTGCTTCTCCCTGAGAAATCACAACACTTGAAGAGCTCATTCCTCCAAGCGGTTATAGGTCAGGGTCTCAATTTGGAGGGTATTTCCCTGGCAGGTGTATTTTGATCCCTGGTAATCTCCTTCAGTACGCTGCTTAGTACCTTCTGTTGTGCTGGACTCTCCCATGAAGGTTGCTGTGTTATTGAACTCTCCAAAATAATACATTTCTCCTTGATACACCGCGTATAATCCTACCGCATCATAGTCAATATTCGAGGTGATGCTTCCTTGATCACTGCTGATCTCAAGTACTAGTACACCTTCGGAGATTACATCCCAGTCCTCAGTGAATGTCACCAGGTACACCCCCTCAAGACCGGTAAACTCACCCTCACCATATCCGGATTTAGCGGCTTGTTCCTGAAGGAAAGACAGGTAAGTTTGATTATCCACCACCCAGGTTCCCACCAGACAGGAATCCAACTCATAGAGCTCTTTAATTGTACTTTTCGACGGCGGCGATAGAACCACCGGAGGAGCATCAGGATCCTCTTCCTCCTCGTCCGGGCCAGTTTCCTGATCTAAATCTTGATTTTCATCCTCCAGGTCCAGATCTTCCACCGTGAAATCAAACTCATCCCCATTCTCCTCAGCCTCCTCTTCCCCGGTGAAATCAAACTCTTCACCAGCTTTTTCTGAGGAGACATCTTCCTCGGGAAAATCAAACCCATCCTCGGTTTCGCCTGCCCCGCTGCCAACACATCCTGCCAAGAGCAAACCCACCAGTAACACGCTGATCACTACCAACCATCTATTAAGATGCATTTTTCCTCCACCACTGATAAAGTTTTCAGCCAACTATCAGGTTTTGATCCCTCCGTAAATCCCGTGTAAACCGGGTTTTACTCGACCCGCTCCCATTCGATGGCGGATAAATCTGGAATCTCAATGACCAGGGAATCCCCTTCGCAGGTGTAGTCGGCGCTGCCTTCCGGATCCGTTTCACCCTCAATTGCAATCGACTCTGATTGGGCTGCAAAGTGTCCGGGAGTCAATTCGATCCGGGCCACCTGTTCATCCGTTTGCATCCCGGCAACAAGACCCTCGCCGACTGCCTCAGCATCATAGTTGGGATCGATAAATGTCAGTTTGTCGCTGTCCGCCGTGTATTCTGCTGAACCGGACAAAACCATCACCACGTCGATCGCTGCGTCAATCTCCTCGACAGTCACGGTCACCTGGTATTCCTCGGCAAGCCCCTCCACCTGGCCATCCTCATAAAACTTCATAGTCAGGTAGCCCTGCTCATTCTCGATCCCGAAGGTGATTCCTCCCTCTGAGGTAGAATTCATGGCATTCAGCAGGTAATCGGATACCGAACCAGGGACGGTCCGCCAGGTGCCAATCAGGCAGGCTTGACCCACTTGCTCCTGAACTTCTTCTGGCGCTTCCTCAGCAGCTGGCTCCTCATCCTGGGCTGGAGCTTCGCTGTCTTCGCTGCTGCCAGCAGGGGCGGGAATTTCCGGTCCCTCTTCCGGGGTTGGGGTCTCTGCAGGACCGCAGCTGGACAGGAAAACCACACTGACAGCAAATAGGATACTGATAAAAACCTTCCCATTCTTCTTCATCGATCTGTCTCCTTTGATGAAACGAATAACTGGTTGGACAAATTCAAAATAAAAACCCGCAAAAGTTATCATAATGTGCTGTGAAAAGGACAAAAACCGGAGTAATATCCAGTTATTATGACAGCACTTTTTCTAAATGAATAGTCGGTGAATTATAACAAGATTGGCATAATCACGACGTTAGGAAGGGATTAATACCAGCCTTCAGGGTCCATCAGCAGCTTCCCGTTCCAGGATCCCGGCCGGACCCGGTTCTAAATCCACAAAAATTCGAGTACCATTAAGCTAAGGGAAACCCCACCCCCTTTTCCAGATAGGGAAAGGACAGGACCAAAGGCAAAGGAGGAGAGCTTATGGCTGCATATATCATGTTTGGAAAATACTCCCAGGATTCCATCGCCAAGATCAGTGGAAAACGAACCGAGGATGCGCTTGCCCTGCTGGAAAAGTACGGCGGGACATTCAAATCCGGTTACGCGCTGCTGGGTGAGCACGACCTGGTGCTGATTGCCGAGTTTCCGAGTAATGAACAGGCAATGAAAACATCCGTCGCCCTCTCAAAAATGCTGGGTATTGGATTTTCCACGGCACCCGCTGTACCTTTTGATGATTTTGATCAGCTCACAAAGGATCTCTAGCCAGTACCAACCAGGAAATCAGCCTGAAACGTCAGGGATAACAAAATGGGGTTTCCCACCTTTTCGAGGGAGATATTTGATGAACCAGCAGGTATATAAAGACCTGGCCGAGCGTTTGGACAGGCTTCCGAACGGATACCCACAGACAGCAAGCGGGGTGGAGCTCAAACTGCTTGAAAAGCTCTTTTCGCCTGACGAAGCAAGGATTGCTGCCATCATGAACCTGGAGCGAGAATCCGCGGAAGCCATTGCCGCACGACTGAAGATTGATCCCAAGACAGCATCTCAACATCTCAAGCAGATGGTCCGGAAAGGCCTGATCCGCTTTGCCCGGGTGGAGCGCCAGCTCCATTTCGGGCTGATGCCATTTGTGGTTGGTTTTTATGAAGAACAGCTTCCCCACATGGACCGGGAATTAGCCCAGCTTTTTGAAGAGTACTTCCAGGAAACAGAAGGGGGCGTGGCCCGGGACCCGGTATCCGTTCACCGCGTGATTCCTGTCGAGGAAGCCATCCCGTATGAGGTGGAGATCTTTCCCTACGAACGAGCTTCAGCGCTGATCGAGAATGCCAAGGCCTGGGGGGTGCGTGACTGTATCTGCCGCGTACAGCAGGATCTGATTGGCAAGGGCTGCGATCACCCGCTGGAAAACTGCCTGGTATTTGCCCCAATTGAAGGCTATTTTGATCAAAGCGAGATCGACCGGGCAATCACCAAGGAAGAAGCCCTGGAGATCCTCCACCAGGCCGAGCAGGCCGGGCTGGTTCACTCCACAGGAAATTATATCGGGCCTCACAACTACATCTGCAACTGCTGCACCTGCAGCTGCGGGATCATGCGCAGCGTGGCTGAGTTTGGCATCTCCACGGCGGTCGCGAAGTCTGACTTTTTGGCTGTCGTGGATGAAGAGGTCTGCGTGGGCTGCGAGGACTGCCTGGCTGCCTGCCAATTTGGCGCCCTTTCCTTCCCGGAGGGCATCTGTGTGGTTGAAGGGGTCAACTGTGTGGGCTGCGGCTTATGCGCGGTTGTCTGCCCGGAAGAAGCCTTGAGCCTGATCAGGCGGCCTGAAGGGGAAGTTGGATCCCCCCCGAAAACGATCCAAGAATGGGGGGAACTGCGGGCACAGCAGCGCAGTTTATAAACGGAGGGAACCTAACCAAATACTCGCAATCCCCTTTTGAGGATAAATCAAAAAAGCTCCAACCAAATGATCGGTTGGAGCTTTTTTTTGGAACAGGAAAAATAATCTAGAAACCTTTGAGCGCAACGCTCAGGAACAAAAGCACATAGCCAACGACGACCAGCCAGAAGGCGATTCCAGAGAGGACGGGGATGCTCACAAATGTGGCCACCAATCCAACAACAGCAAAGACAACGGAAATCCAGAAAACATTTTTCGTGGGGGGTGTAAGGCGCATTTTCAACTCCTCTTTATATAGATCCAAATATCAGTCAACCAGTACATAGTAACACAAACCTGTAAGATTCGTTACGGACGGATTATTTTCTTTTGACGCACCCTGGCCAATTCAACCAGCACACTTTCTGGTTCAGATAATAAAAAGTCATCGCCGGAAAAAAGAGAGTCCTTAGCGATGACTTTATTTTTTTATATATATATGTGGAACTTCGAAATAAAATCCAGGATCAGCCGGGCTCCTATTTTCCGAACAAGCCCCCAAGGATGTTGGATCCGAGGGAAATAATCTCGTCAGAGACATCGCCATCCCCATCAAAATCCAGCAGCTGGGTGAGGTTTGAGGAGGATTTTTCGATCGTGCTGCGTTCTTCCTGAAGCAGCTTGGAGACGCCTCCCGCGTCCAGCTCCTTTTTCTTTTTCATCTGACCCAATGCCCCCAGGACAACCGGAGCCAGCATCGCAAAGATCTTTGCGATTTGATCGGTATCCAGGCCAGTTGCCTTGCCGACCTGGTTTGTAACCTTGCTCTGCCTGTCCCCCAGGACGTGATCGAGGATCGCCGCACCATCTTCCAGAGTTTCCTGGCGGGTAACTGCTCCAGAAAGATTCTCCAGGATGCTGCCATCATGATCCCGTTCCAGCGCGCCGGTGAGCGCTTCTGCGCCGCTGGAGGAGGAAGCATTGCGGTTGAGCGCGCCAACAATCAAGGGCAGGGCCATCCCCACGGCCTGCTGAGCTTTATCCTCGTCGATGCCCATTTGCTCGCTGATCTGTGAGACCGCGCCGCTGCTCATTTGATTAACGATAAGTCCTACGATGGAATCCATTTTTTTCTCCCTTACAAATAAACCGTTTCCAATGACTGGTGAAATTTTATCACATGATCTCTTTTTCCCGAATACCAGCAGCAGGAATTCAGCAAATCAAGATGCGCCCCATGGTATGATTGCATCACCCCACCCGATTGGGCTCTCAGACAGATTCATCCAAGGTATGTTTTAGAAAGAAGGTTGGGGTGGTGGTGTGCAGTCTGAGATCAGGTGCTTTTTTTTATAGATAAGGACGGAAGGATGAATGAGCTCATCTCCCGCTATAACTATGATGCGTTCACCAGGGAGAAAGCCCTTCCCTGGCTGCGGTATGACCAAAGCCCTCCGCTCGGGGAAAAGGCGCCGGATTTTCCCCTCTGGCTGCTGGAGGATGGGGAAGAAACCAGCCTCAGCGCGGTCTGGTCCAGCCAACCATATACCGTTGTTGAGTTCGGCAGCTTCACCTGACCGTACTGCGGGATGGCGGCGCCATCCATGAACAGTCTGGCAGATCAATACCGCGGGCAGGGGGTGGGATCGATCTTTCTTTACACCCACGAAGCCCATCCGGGGGAACATTTTCCCCACCTGACCTCGATGGAGCAGAAATTCCAGCATGCTGCCGCGCTGCGCGACGATCTGGGTGTCACCCGGACTATTCTGCTTGACGCGCTGGACGGCGCCTGCCACCGGGCCTACGGGTCGATGCCCAACATGACCTGGATCTTCAACCGGGCAGGCATTCCCATCTACAAATCCAACTGGACCCATACCAGCAGTGTGGAAAATGCCCTGATGTACTACCTGCAGGTCCAGGAAAGGCGGAAAACCGGGGAGCGCGTGGTGCCCTTCCAGGTGGAGCGGCTGGATTACCGGGAAAACAACCGGGAGGGGTTTTACGCCGGGCTGGCTCGCAGCGGGCCAAAAGCGGTCGAAGAGTTTCAAAGCGTATTTCCATCACCCAAATAAAATCGATGATACCTATCCCCTAAAAAATCCAGGTGAAAGTGGAATTTTTTTAGGCAAAACAGGATCGGAGAATTCCAGCAGGAAACGATCCAGATCCACCAAACATCAAATCATCAAGTTCCTCAAAGAAGCTGAACCGGGCCTGCCCATCACAGATTATGCCAAAACAGCCTCAATAAATGGATCTCGACATGTGGCGGTAGGGATGCCTGCTCACTAAGATAGATTGAAAGAGCTTGATGGGTCCACTTGCAACGGGTACAAGAATGGGGATATTGACACATTCTACGCACTCAATGTCTGAATCCAGGTTCTGATCCATACTTGTTTAAACAAGAAAGACAGCTACCCCAGGGATTCCCTGAGGTAGCTGTCTTTGGGTCTTTCAATCAGGAGATACCTTGCCAGCTAGTCTGTGCAATACGGCATTTGATTCAATGCGTCAACCCAATTGCACCCTTGCTTCAGACAGGTTTTTTTGTTCTTGAAACTGGAGCAGTCCACCTCTCCCCCGGAATCATCTCGATCAGGCCTGGGTGTCGGCGTCTTTGTGGGCAGCGGAACCGGGTCAAACACCGGCAGATCATTGATGCTGCCGTACTCCAATTCACCCGTGCTCGCGCTCAGGTAACATTTTAAATCGCCTACCTGCACCTGGAGCCAGTTTCCTGCTTCATTGCGGGCAAGTGTCTCGACAGTCTGGTTTTCCTCAAATGTTGTCAGCGGATGATAAATTGGGCTGTCACCTGCCCGACAGAAACTGGGCATCACTACTGTGAATGGTGGGTACAAAGGCCTTCTGTCATATGGATCCCAGCCAAAGTTGCGCCGTACCCTGGTATATCCAGCACCCAGGTTGATGGTCTCCTCCACCACGATCTCCTCTGTAAATGGTTGGGTCCAGAATCCTTGCCCACCCAGGAGAATGGTCGGTTCCATTTGATCACCATCAATGGAGAGGCAGTATTCTCCAGGAGTTTGAACATCAAACCGGTAGCGGCCCGCGCTGTTTGTTGTGGTGCTGTCCAACCCCGTAGAAGGACAGGGGCCGGATCCCAGATCCACCACCACCCCGGACAGTAAGGGTTCTGCAAACCTGGTACCATTGGCACGGTAAACATCATCAAGCACACATCCCGGGTTGACAGTCAGTCCGGCGTTGTTTACTTCCTCCTGTGTATATCCTGTTACATTACATCCATCTTCAAACACATAACCATAAATTTCCGCCATATCGATCGAGAGAACATGATTCTGCCAGCAGCTGCCCTGGGATACCCTGGTGACCTTTCGAGCCTCGGAATAAGGGCCAGTGGTATTTCCCACATGAGCTGCAACTCGCCAAAAAGCGGACGTGCAGTCAGGGATGGAAACCCTGGCTCGCTCCCAGGGTCCCTCCGTCTGACCAGACTCAATTAGATTGTTGAAACCTGAATCTTGAGCAAACTCATACACATAAAACATAGGGGAACAGCTGTCTGGATAGGTCCAACGGAAGTAGTATCCTCCGGGCGGGCTGATCCAGGAATCCTGCTCCGGGTCTGTCAGGATCGGTGCGGTCAGCGCTGTGCTGTCACAGATCGGTTCTGTGTAAAAATCACGTGTCTCACTAATTCCCTGAATGTTGTCCCCTACCCGGTATGGATACACTGTCCAGGTATATCGCTCCCCAGGGTCTAAGGGAGCCGGAAGAGTAAAGGAGTTTGAGGTCAGGTCGGCGTCATAAAAATCCCAGTCATTTCTACCGGTGATTTCTACAGCAATTCCTTCCGGCATACAGAACTGATCATAACTCCAGGTGAAAGTTGGGGTCAGGGAAGAGACAACTTCATCATCATCTGGACTGATCATTGTGAAGTTCAGGTCATCATAATCATCAGGATCGCAGGCAATAAAAGGCGTTAACGGCGCCGTTGGATTTGGAACCTGCGTTGCAGTTGGAGCACAGCCCCCGGCAGCGATGATGAGCATCATCAGCCCCAGCAGCCTGACAAGAGAACGTCCTTTTTTTTGTCCTATCATGATTCCCTCCAGAAAACTCAATGCTTATCCAAAATAACCACTCCCAAAAGTCAAAACACAACTGGGAAATCTAGCATTTGTGATCACAAATACAGGAAAACACGATACCAGCACTGCTAATCAATGCCATTGAATGGAAGGAAAAGAATAAAACGTTCACCAAGGAGGTTGTTGAACAATCCAGCTGAAAATGTCAGGGTTTGGATGGTTTTTTCAGATCCAGTATCCCTTATCTACCTAGATACCCGGGAACTACAGCAAGATTTTTTGCTTTTTACCGATCCGATTTGTTGTCATGAGCTCAAAAATCCCCCCCCCCTCTTTTCCAGCTGCCTTGCACTATCATAACATATTTGTTACGAAGAAAGCAGGTCAAAGCCAGGCATTTTCAACTTTTTCGCACCTTACCTTCGATAGCAGCGGTGGTCAACCGCCTGATCCTCCACAGTTTCTCAGTCTGGACTGCGGGCAGGGGCGGAAAAGAAACCGGTTGATAACTTATCGGGCAGAGCGATCTGGTAGTTATCCTGGACGGGATTTTGAGCAGCTGTTAGCCAGCCCAGAATAACGTTTTGCTGACCGAACCGCCTGATTGTTATGCCAGGCAACAAGCCTGATTCCAATCACCTGAATTTACAAACTACCTGCTTGAGGGAGAGTTAGCGCGCGCTGCCAGCTGGATCA
Organism: uncultured Anaerolineales bacterium; assembly: GCA_964621835.1. Classification (GTDB taxonomy): domain Bacteria; phylum Chloroflexota; class Anaerolineae; order Anaerolineales; family UBA11858; genus B10-G9. The sequence goes on from CAZUMA010000028.1 coordinate 38,825, forward strand.
ACAGGCTGCTCAGCTGACGGCCAGCCCGGGACCTGAGCTGGATCCAGTTGTTTGATCCAGGATCCAATAATTTGCCGGATGTACCAATTTTATTGATCTGATTTTTCTAGGGGAACTACCCGTCAACCAGGAAAAGACGAACCATGAAAACATACAGCTAACTGAGGGGACACACCCTGTTTTGACAGCTGGAAAATCATCCCCGGGGATAAACCTGCATGAATTGCGGAGATAAGAAGAAACCGAATAACTGAGACACCCTGAGGAGTGCCTGGGTTCAGAAATATCCACCAGCATGATTGATCAAAAGAGCAAGAAATTGAGATCTGCCAATCCTAAAAATAAATATATAATTAGGGTAATTATGGGCGAACGATCCTGATCATCCGTTCCCAAAACAGCCCATTTATAAGGAGAAACATGGCAATGAGAAAGATTATCATCTTCATCATGGGCGCGATTCTTCTCGCTGGATGCGCTCAACCAGCAGAGCCCCCTCCCCCTCCAGAACCCACTGATCCCCCCACAGCAACCATGCCTCCGCCCACAGAAACAGTGGAGCCCACGGCAATTCCACCCACAGCGACATTGGAACCCACCCAGACCCCGGAACCAACCCAGACTGCTTTACCTGAGGGAGTGCTCTTCCGGGATGATTTTGAGGGATCCCTGCAGCCTGGCTGGGAATGGGAAAATGAAAACCCTGAGCGGTGGACATTTACCGATGACGGCTGGCTTCAAATCATCGGGGAAGGACCATCCCTTCTCGGAGATCAAAACCAGAGCAACCTGCTCTGGCACTCACTGCCAAAAGGGGATTTTGTGATCTCTGTGCACCTGAAAACACTGCCATTTGAAAATTTTCACCAGTCAACGATCTATATCTATGAGGATCCCGAGAACTACATCGCCCTCAATCGGGGGTACTGTGACATCTGCGCGTCCGGAGGTGGGGGTTTTTTCATGGAGTACAAGATTGACCAGCTTTTTGGTGCCTACAATGTTGCCACCGACGAAGAGGATGTCTATCTGCGCCTGGAAAGTAAAGATAATATGATCAGCGGCTACTATGCCTTCGAACCCGGGAACTGGCAGCGGTTGGGCCGCTTCGGGAACTTCTTCGAGTTCTCACGGGTTGGGATCGGCGTCACCAACGTCGGTGCGGAGAACGATGTGGTAGGAAAGTTCGATTACTTCGAGATCTCCAAACCCTGATAATTGACCAAAAAACGCTCCCGGGTTTCCGGGAGCGTTTTTTTTTATGGAGATCCAGTAATCAGCTGAATGGTGGCATTCCCCCAAATGCCAGGGAGGACCTTCGTGTTTAATTCCATCTTCAAGATCATCTATTTTATTGAACTGATCCTCATCAGCACCGTGCGGAGCCTGGGTACAACAAAATACCGCCGCCTGGAAACACGCGAGGATCGCGCCAGCACCCTGGATACCCTGCTGCTGGCAGTCAACGGGATCGGGATGATCGTGCCGATCTTCTATGTCTTTTCCACCTGGCTGGATTTTGCGGATTTCTTCCTCCCAACCTGGATCAGGTGGGTCGGGGTGGTCCTGTTTGCCGCTGCAGCCTACCTGCTCTGGCAAACGCACCGGGACCTGGGCCGGAACTGGACCCCCACCCTGGGACTCCGGGAGGACCATTCCCTGATCAAGGAGGGGATCTTCCGCCACATCCGCCATCCGATGTATGCTGCCCACATGCTCTGGGCGCTGGCCCAGCCCCTGATCCTCGCGAACTGGATTGCCGGATTTTCCTTTCTGATTCCCCAGATTGCCCAGTACTGGCTGCGGATCGGCGCTGAAGAGCAGATGATGCTGGACCATTTTGGAGAGGAGTACCGTGAGTATATAAAAACCACGGGGCGCTTATTGCCGAAACTATTCCAATCGGATCCAGCTGACCGGAGTTAGCCATACAGATAGGCGGCCTCAGATGATACTCACTGGTGATGAGCATGCTCAGTGACAGCTCTGCGGGGACGGGCACCCCAGCCACACGGGATCTCAAAAGCTATTCGAAATATAATGGGCGCCTTTATGGCGATCCTCGGGCCAGCAAGCGGCTCCCCCACATCTGGCAGGTGATTTTCGGGCTGCTGGATCTTCCCCGGATCCGTCAAAGCTGCTTTTCTTGGGAGCGAAGAATCCCGGGATCTGGACCA
>CAZUMA010000029.1:0-39039 GCA_964621835.1 uncultured Anaerolineales bacterium
TTCCGATTTGTTAAACGGCTAAAAGAGTGGTCTACTTTTATCTTGCATCCAACCCTTAAGATAATAGGCGGCTAATAAATACCCAACAGGATTTCTCCGCCGACCGCCCAGTTGGAACATAAAAGCATTATTTCCCCGGAAGTTGACAAGATCTTCCTGAGCCAGTCGATCCTCCGTCCAGAGCAAAGGGATGGTGACCCGTCTGTCACACTGCCGGTACCGGGAGACCAGCTCCTGAAGCATCGGATGGTCCATCCGCAGCTCCCGGGTGATCTTACCTGGGAGTTCGGACTGGATCACTGCCCATTTTTGGAGCTCCCCCGCCTGGAAATCATACAAACACTTCTCGGGGACAAGGCCATACCCAAGCAGGGAAGCAAGCCAACGGACAAGTCTCCCGGCTGCTCTGCGGATCATTGAATACCATCCTTTTCTTACTTTAAAATGGATGATCAAGAACCTTCTTCATTCATTCGGGAAAGGTTTCAATTCACTACCATTATAAAATAAGTTATCATTGAGACAATAACCCCTTTTCCTGGCTGCCCAATGACTCAAGGGAGCAAAGCTGATGCCTGATCAACTTTTGATTTCTCGCCACCAGAAACTTCGAAAATCCCTGAAAGATCACAACCTTGATGCTGTTGTGCTGAATCCCGGTCCTGATCTTGCCTACCTGACAGGGCTGAATTTCCATCTGATGGAACGGCCTGTTCTGGTCATTTTTCCCGCAGAGGGTTCCCCCGTGGTCATACTCCCTGAATTGGAGAGCATGAAAATCCATCAGCTGAGTTTTGAAGTGCGCCCTTACACATACGGGGAGAACCGTTCCCAGTGGCTCGGGGTGTTCAAAACTGCCCTGGCTGCGTCCAGCCTTCAATCCAGCCGGCTGGGGGTTATCCCCAGGCGCTTGCGGCTCCTAGAAATGACCTATCTGGAGGAGGCTGCCCCGGCGAGTAAAATCTTTCCAGCCCAGGCTGTGCTTGCCTCCCTCCGGATGGTCAAGGACGACCAGGAAATCGCCAAAATGAGGGAAGCAGCCCGGATTGCTGAATGTGCCCTGCAGGCCACCCTGTCCGCCTTCAAGCTGGGGGTTACAGAAAAAGAGATTGCCTCAAAACTCGTCTACCACCTCCTTCACCAGGGATCAGACCCCGCCTTGCCTTTCTTTCCCATCGTTGCCTTCGGCCCCCATACAGCCGATCCCCATGCATTCCCAACGGATCGACCCCTTCAAAGGGGTGATCTGGTGCTGATTGACTGGGGAGCGAGCGTGGATGGATATTTTTCAGATATCACCCGGACCTTTGCGATGGGGGAGGTAGATCCGGAATTCGAGAAAATCGCTGAATTTGTCAGGCTGGCAAATGCGGCTGGTAGGAGCACAGCGAGGAAAGGGGTGCTCGCCAAAGCGGTTGACCAGGCCGCCAGGGAAACGATTGACCGCGCGGGTTACGGGGAGATGTTCATCCACCGAACCGGCCATGGATTGGGGTTGGAGGCCCATGAGGAGCCCTATATCAGCGCAGATGATCCCACAGGCTTAGCTCCGGGGATGACATTTACCATTGAACCAGGAATCTATCTTCCAAACCGGGGAGGTATTCGGATTGAAGATGATGTCCTGGTGACGGAACATGGCCTGGAAAGCTTCACCCGCTTCCCCAGGGAGCTCTCCCAGCTGCTGATCGAGGAGTAAAATCCTTGAAACCAAAACCCGCTGAAAGCGCCTGGGAACCATGAAACTGATCACCTGGCAATCCCCGCCAGGGTCAGAAAGGATTAGACGATGATAGCCGACACTGCAGAACCATTTTTCATCCCTGGCAGCAGCCCAGGTTGTTTGCTCATTCACGGTTTTACCGGGGCTCCCACAGAAATGAAGCCCCTGGGAAAGTATCTTGCCCGCCAGGGTTATTCGGTTCTCGGCGTCCGTCTTTTCGGTCACGGGACGACCATTGCAGACCTTAAGCGGGCCCGATGGCGGGATTGGGTCCATTCTGTCCAGGATGGGTGGCATCTCCTCAATAAACAGGTAGAGAAGATCTACCTGATCGGTTTATCCATGGGGGGGGTTCTGGCCCTCCACCAGGCTGCTCACCTGCCAGCAGCAGGCGTGGTCAGCATGTCAGCTCCTTACCGGCTCGGACCGGATCCAAGATTGCCATTTCTACCCCTGCTTGCCCCTTTCTTTCCTTACATTTCGAAAGGGGACTCTGATTGGCATGATCGGGATGCAGATCAGGAGCATTTTTCGTATCAGAAATACCCAACTCGGGCCATCCAGGAACTAAACCAATTGATCAAGAAAATGCGCAGCACCCTTCCAAGTGTCACCCACCCGGTGCTCCTGCTGCATTCCCAAGCGGATAAAACGGTGCCCCCGATCCATGTCGAGTGGATCCATGCGGAGCTCGGAACCGCACCCGATCAGAAAAAGAAAATCCTGGTGGAAAACAGCGGCCATGTCTTGACCAGGGACGCTGAAAAGGATACTGTTTTCCAGGCGATTGGGGACTTCCTCCAGCACGGGTAGCACAATCCCTCCTGGAGCAAGAAATCCATCCCCCAGATTATCCATCCTCCCTTGATCTATGGATCTGCTCAATCAGCTTTTTCTTCCAACCTCGATCTGGCTTCAATCCTGGCCTGCTGAATTTCTTGCCCTGATGCAGGGGATAACCTTTCTGGGAAATACTGAGTTCTATCTGCTGTTTATGCCTGCGCTGTTCTGGTGCATTCATCCATCCCTTGGCCTCCGGATGGGATTTCTGCTGCTGATCAGCGGAAGTATGAATTCAATCCTGAAATTATCATTCCGATCCCCCCGGCCTTATTGGATTTCCCCCGAGATCACCGGAGCAGTACCGGCAAACAGCTACAGCTTTCCTTCCGGCCACGCTCAAAATGCTGCCGGGATTTGGGGCTTGCTCGCTCTCAGCATCAACGGCCCCGGGAGGAAACTCCTCAGCGTTCTGGGCATTCTCCTGATTGGGATCTCACGCGTATTCCTGGGAGTCCACTACCTTCATGACGTCCTGGTCGGGTGGGCCGCTGGTGGGCTGCTTCTGGGGGGATTCCTGCATTCTGAGGACCGGGTCCGGGGTTGGTTTCAGGAATCCTCCCTGCCCAAGAAAATTGGCATCATGACCCTCTGCCTGCTAGTTGTGCTCCTGGCAGCCGGTTCTCTTTTCTCCCCCCTTGATGCCCCTGGCATCCCGGGCGAGTGGCTGGAGAATTCCAGGCAGTCCCTCACCCCGGGGAACTTCGATGACATGCTGACCTCCCTGGGGGCGCTTTATGGATTGGGGATCGGCTTGAGTTTGCTGGCTCCCAAAGGAGTATATCAAGCCCAGGGAACCCCAGCTCAGCGAATCCTGCGCTATCCAGTAGGCCTTCTGGGGGTGGTGTTGCTCTGGGGAGGGTTGGGAAGCATCTTCCCGGAGGATGGAACGCTTTGCTCGATGTCTCTCCGCTTATTCCGATACAGCTTAATTGGGCTGTGGATTTCCCTTGGAGCTCCCCTGCTGTTTGTCAAACTGAAACTTGCCAGACTGGAGAATCCCCCAGCTCATTTATAAAAGCAGGTCCAGCCGGGAAGCAGAAACACCCCTGCTTGGTGGACCCTGCAGGGGTGTTTTAAGGGATTCCCAATTTTTGATTTGGATTACTCTTCTTCCTGGTTTGCGGCGATCACTTCCTCAGCAAGATGCGTGGGCAGCTGCTGATAATGGGAGAATTCCATCTCAAAGATCCCCCGGCCGCCGGTCATGGACCGGAGATCCGTGGTGTAGCGCTGCATTTCAGCCAGGGGAACCTGAGCTGAGACCACAGACCTGCCCCCCTTTGTATCCATTCCCTGAACCCGGGCCCGCCGGGTGTTCAGATCCCCCAGGATATCCCCCATGTTCTCCTCAGGGACAGTGACTTTCGTGTCCATAATCGGTTCCAATAATATCGGCCCGGCCTCTTTGAAAGCCATCTTGAATACCTGCCTGGCACAGATTTCAAAGGCCACTGGTTTAGAATCCACCGGGTGTTCTTTGCCGTCAAAAACAGCTACTTTTACGTTGACAACGGGATACCCTGCCAACACCCCCTCATCCATGACCGATTTAACCCCTTTTTCAATCGCGGGCATGTAGTTTCTGGAAATTGCACCACCAAAAACCTCGTTGACAAATTCGAAGCGTTCCTCTTCGTAGGGTTCCAGGCGCATGTGGACTTCAGCAAATTGACCCGAGCCCCCGGATTGTTTCTTATGGCGGTACTGGGCAGCTCCAGTCCTGCTGATTGTTTCCTGATAGGGAACCTTGGGAATTTTTATCTCTAAAGCTGTCTGAAATAAATCCTTGGCTTTACGGATTGCCACATCGATATGTTGGCCACCCATGCCTTCCAGGATGGTTTCCTTGGTCGTCGTGTCCTGGCGCCAGGACAGGGTCATGTCCTCTTCTGACAACCGGGTCAGCGTGGGGCTGAGCTTGGCAGAGTCCGCCTGGGATGCAGGGATCACTGCCACCCGGTACAGAGCGGTAGGGTAAGTCGGGACCGGCAGCATGAGCGGATGTCCCTGCTCACCAAGGGTATGGCCGGTGGAGGTCACGTTTAGCTTCGGGACAGCTACGATATCCCCTGCATGGACGCTTTTCACATCCAGCTGTTCCTTTCCACGCATGACAGCAATATTCCCAAATCTTTCTTCTTCATCCTCATTGTGGTTCCAAACTTTACTGTCGGCGTTGACCGTCCCAGAATAGAGTCGGAAGAAGGTGATCTTTCCCACATAGGGATCAGCGGTAGTTTTCCAGACATACGCGGCCAGCGGGCCGGCATCGCTGTTGTCCAGTTCCTCCTCCCCTTCCGCCCCCTGGGCAGTGACCGGAGGGGCTTCGTCAGGGGCGGGCATCAGCTTGAGTATAGTCTCCAGCAGCGGTCCCATGCCAATGGAGGCAGCACCTGCGCTCACCAGGACTGGAGCAAACTTGCCGTCCAATAAGCTGGCTTTCAACCCCTCCAGGATCTCATCCGCAGATAACTCCTCCCCTTCCAGGTATTTCATCAGCAGTTCATCGTTGCCCTCTGCTGCAGCTTCAATGATCTCCATCCTTAGCTCTTCAGCCTGGTCAAGGTATTCTTCAGGGAGTTCCGCAGATTCTTTCCCATCCCCGGGATATGCCTTCATTTCCAGTAAATCCAACACACCTTTGAAATCCGCCTTCTCCCCCCAGGGAAGCTGGAGGGGGATCAGCCGAATCGCTGTCATATTCCGGACCGATTCCAAAGCTTTTTCAAAATTCGCGTTATCTCGATCCATCATATTGATCAGGATAAACCGGGGCAGATTAAACTCATCTGCATAAGACCAGGCCAGCTCAGTGCCGACCTCTGCCCCTGCAACAGAATCAACTGGAAGGACTACACCATCCGCAACCCGCAGTGCAGAAATCACCTCTCCCACAAAATCGGTATACCCAGGTGTATCAAGAAAATTAATTTTATGATTCTGATACTCCACTGGGATCATGGAAGTGGAAATAGAAATGCCCCGCCTTTTTTCCTCATCCTGATAATCTGAAACAGTCGTCCCTTCGCTGATCCCACCCATTCGGGTGATTGCCCCTGTGTATTTCAAGAGCGATTCGGCCAGCATGGTCTTGCCAGAACCGCTGTGGGATGCGAGTGCAATATTTCGAATTGAATTGGTGGGATATTCTTTCATGGATTCTGCCTTCCTGCTCAGCGAATGGTATACCTCGTTCCACGGCGGTGCTCGCCAGCAGCTCAAGGTTTGTTAAACTTCTCTATTGGGATCATGTCACACACAATAGACTAGAAGATTTTATGACATCCTCCCCTCCTTGTCAAAGTGATCTTAAACCAGATTTATGCTTTTGAAGAAAGCGAACAGGTCCAACTCAACAATCCAGACCCCCAACCAGATCATGAGCTCAAACCCGATCAAAAAGAACCAGCTAAAAATCCGCGGACTGGTAAAAACAATCTCCCTCATTCAGGAACAGTTTGATTCGCACAGGGAACACCACATCAACCCTCAACCGCTCCTTCAGGATTTAAATCTGGTCCAGGATATCGAAACCCAAATCACCGCAGCAGTCAGGCAAACGGAAGGCATATTCTCAGAAACTGGAACCACGGCGGGTAATTTACCGGTTCGCTCCCGGCGGGCTTTCCAATGGTTGAAATTCCTGACAGTGCCCAGTAATCTTTCCCGGCACATCCAAACACTTGACACAACAGCCGCACTCGCCCGAAAAATTCAACAAAACAACAGGGGGATTGACAAGTCGCTGATCTTCCGGCTGTATCATATCGGCCCATTGTATTCTGTCCGGAGCAAAGACCAAACCATCTACCTGACCTTGCAGGAAGCTTTTATCGGCTCACCCAACCATCTCCTGGAGGACCTGCTGGCATCGGTTTTATCCGGGCCCCCTTTTGAGAAACCGTCGATCCTGCAATACACCTTTCAACCGGAATACCGCAGGCTCAGGGAAGAGCTGGCGTATCTTGGAATTCCAGAAGGCAGCCAGGCCCCTGGTTCGTGCTGGGATTTAAGGGCTATCTTTGATCAAGTCAACCAGAAATACTTCAATCATGCCCTGGATCCGCCTCACCTGGTATGGAGCAGCAGGGCTACCTACCGGAAATACGGGCACTATCAGTTCGACACCGATACCGTGATGATCAGCACCAGCCTGGACCGCTCAAACGTTCCGGGATTTGTATTGGAATATGTCATGTACCATGAACTGCTCCACAAACACCTGGGCCTCCAGGTGAAGAACCACCGTCGCTACGCGCATACAAGAATATTCCGCCGCTGGGAGGCCAGATTTCCTGATCTAACCCGGGCCCGGAATTACCTGCAGAGACTCTCCAACAAACAGACCTGATTCTCCCCCAAGCACACCACCAGAAACCTCAACCGGCATCAATGTGCTCCCGGACCAGCTCCCGGCGGAGCAATTTACCCACATGGGTTTTTGGAAGTTCGCTTCGGAACTCAATGGCAGTGGGAATCTTATAGCTGGCCAGCGATTCTGCACACCAGTCTTTGATGCTTTCCTGATCCAGCGTCTCCCCGGGTTTGATCACCACCCAGGCTTTCACAGTTTCCCCCCGGTCTGGATCCGGCACCCCGGCAACAGCCACTTCCAGCACTTCTGGCATCTCCTGGATGATTTCCTCCACCTCCCGGGGCCAGACCTGGAAGCCTCCCGGCTTGATGACCTCTTTTTTTCGATCAACGAGATAGAAATATCCATCTTGATCCATCCGGGCAATATCACCGGTATACAACCATCCATTTCGGAGAGTGTTTCGGGTTTCTGTGGGCATATTATGATAGCCTTTGAAAACCTGAGGAGCTTTGATCACAAGCTCCCCTGGTTCTCCCGGGGAAAGCTCGGTGACTTCATCGTCAAGATCAAGTATCCGGGCATCTACATCAGGGAAAGGCAGGCCGATCGATCCCATCCGGTTCTCCCCGAGATTAGGATTGCAGTGAGTCGCTGTTGGCGCTTCTGACAATCCGTACCCTTCTAGGACAATACCTCCAGTGAGCTCCTCAAAGGTTTGCTTGGTTTCCCGCAGCAGCGGCGCTGAGCCCGAGATACAAGCTTTGATTGCGGAAAGGTCATATTTCCCGGAAACCACATCGGGGTAGTTGTTGATCGCGTTGAAGATAGCCGGGACTGCCGGGAAGATGGTGGTGCGGTATTTCTGCAAATTTTTCAGCAGATCTTTCAGATCCCTGGGATCCGGCACCATCACCAGGCTGAAGGCGGATCCCAGCCCATAATTCATCCCGGCGACCATCCCGTAAACATGGTACAGGGGGATCGCCATCAGAACAACCTCTTCGCCCAGGACTGCGCTTGTGATCCAATGCATGAAATGGATGGTATTGGCCACCAGGTTCTGATGGAGTCCAACTGCTCCTTTGGGAATTCCAGTGGTTCCCCCGCTGTACTGAAAGATCGCCATATCATTCGGACCAACTTTGATTTCCGGGCGATCACTGGGATTGAATCTGCTTATCAGCTCGGGCATCCACAGATCAGGATCCTCAAGGACTGCCCGGTACCCCCCGGCTTTTTCTTCCAACAAGGTGAACAGCAACGCTTTCAGGGGTGGAAGTGCCTCCTTGAAGTTTGTGACAATCAGCTGCTCAAGGCCAGTTTCTGGTTGAACCGCTTTGACTTTCCGGTAAAAATTACTCATCACAATCATCAACCGCATCCCGGAATCATTCACCTGGTGCTTGATTTCCCGCGCAGTGTATTGAGGATTGGTTGCCACGACAACTGCCCCGGCCTTCAGGATCCCGAAATACGCGATCACAAATTGGGGCGTATTCGGGATCAGAATCCCCACCCGGTCCCCTTTCTTCACACCCAGCGATGCTAAGCCGGCCGCGAATTGATCTGTATACTCATCCATCTCCTGATAGGTGATTTTTGCCCCCCTGAAGATCGTACAAGTCTTCTGAGGGTATTTTTGAGCATTCTGTTCTAAAAAGTGATACAGCGGCACGTCAGGATAATCAATACTGGGGGGGACCCCCTCATCATATTGATCATGCCAAATTCGATAATCCATATCTTCTCTCCTTTCATCCACCCGCGTATCGAATTCAGGTATTCCCGGGTTAACCAATTCGATCCAGGAAATGTTGTATCTCCTGGGTGATTTCAGATAGGGGAACCTCAGCGGGGTTGACCCAGGTTATCCCAGGATCCTCTGCTTGAAACCAGTTTGCTTGCTGACGAACATATTTCCGGGATTTGCTGCGAATCTGGCGAACCGCCTCCTCCAGGGAAATCCGGCCCTGAAGGTGATGGATGATCTGTTTATACCCGATCGCAGAAAGAGACGGCAGGTCCGCTGAGTAGCCGGCGGATAAAAGGTCTTTCACTTCATCCACCAAGCCTCTTTCCAGCATGCTGTCCAGCCGTTGATCGATCCGATCATACAGCTCCTGTCGGGGTCTTATCAGCCCCAGCTGGAAAATCTCATAAGGGGATCCTTTCTTCCCCCGCTGGGCGGAAAATAATTTTCCAGAGCTGAAAATGACCTCCAGCGCCCGGATCATTCTGCGCAGATTGGGGCCATCAATTATCTCAGCTGCTTCAGGATCCAGGACGTTCAAGCGCTCCCGAATCCCATCCACACCCACCTGATCTGCCCAGCGCTTGATCGCCTGGCGCAGACCGGGTTTGGGTTGGACGGTTGGTATGTTCCACCCTTCCACAACGGCACGGATGTACTGCCCTGTTCCCCCGACCAGGAAGGGAAGCTTATCTCGTTGACTGATGTCGTGAATAATCCGATGAACCTCTTGAAGATAAATCGCCAAACTCCATCGTTCATCCGGTGGAGAGACATCGATCAGGTGATGTCGAATCCGGGTCAACTCCTCCTGGGAAGGTTTCGCCGTGCCAATATCCATCCCCTGGTAGAACAACCGGGAATCTGCAGAGATGATTTCCCCCCTGAACCGTTCCGCTAACTGCAGGGATATCTCAGTCTTCCCTACAGCAGTTGGTCCCACGATCACGATCAGCGGAAGCTTGCCTTCATTCATATCATCTTTCATACCCGTTTCCAGGGGCCAACCCCCCTGGAGTGTGGCGGTCCAGCAAGGCAGCCTGGAAAGCTGCCTATTACTACCCACCCTAAGTGTAGCACAGACATTCAGGTCTGATCCCGGTCCCCGGAAAGGTCAGTTCGCAATTCCCCTCCCTTCACGGTAGAATGTATCTATCATGGAACAGCAACACAATCTGCCCAATCAAAATACCCTCAGCATCCTGGTCTCCACCATTCTCCTTGCCTACACGTTGACGCAGTTTGTTTCCATTCCCACCACGGTCCTTGAGTTTTCCATCGCAGGCGTGTACCTGCCGCTGACCCTGAATTATTCTACAATAGTGTCCCTTGTTGTTGTTGGATTAACCGCAACCGGGACTGCCTGGATGCTTGCTGACCATCCAGCAGCTGCTACTTATCAACAGACGATGATCCACTGGCTGCTCCCCAGTCTGACATCCATGGTATTGATGCTGACCATCCAGCAGCTCCCCTTTGGGGGAACCTGGTGGATTTCCGCTGCAGTGAGCGGGGGAATCCTGATGCTTGTCTTCACAGCGGAATATTGTGTTCTGGATGTCGATAATCCCTACTATACTGCGGCAGAAATTGGCATCACTGCGTTGTCCCTGGCCCTTTTCCTGATCCTGGCAATCGCGGTCCATGCTGCGGAAATCCGCTTGTTCTACCGAATTCCAATTATCAGCCTGGCTGCCTTCCTGGTATTTATCCGGGTGATCCACCTCCGGGAGCATGGGGTCTGGGCCATCCCGCACGCCAGTGCAGTATTTTTATTGATGGGAGAGCTCGCAGCCGGCCTGCACTACTGGCCCATGGCATCCATCCCCTTTGGAATTTCCCTTCTCGGACCGCTATACGCGCTGATCGAGATCAGCAGCCGGATTTACCAGGCAGATCACCCGGTTTCAGCCAGGCTGGTGTATTTCCCTCTGGGTGTGACAGTTTTTTCCTGGCTTTTAGCGGTGCTGGCCTAAACTATACTATATCGTTCCCTTTCTTTACGGCATGTGTTAATAAAAAAGGGGAAAGTGTTTGCAAGGTTGAACAACAGGAAGGAAAGCTTATGAACATACTGACCGCTCTGAGCTATTTTGTCTTGTCCTATGCTGTGGGATCCATCCCGTGGGGATACCTTCTGGTACGAACAATCACAGGGAACAACGTTCAGAACGTTGAAAGCGGCAGAACCGGGGGAACAAACACCATGCGGGCAGCAGGATTTCTGCCAGGCATGCTGACCACAATCCTGGATACCCTGAAAAGCACCGGGGTTGTCTGGGCAGGTTTGAGTTTCTTCCCAGGCCAGGCCTGGGTGCATGTGGTCGGGGCCCTGCTGGCTGTCCTTGGACACAATTACTCCATCTTTTTGGTCAAGATCAATCAGTCAGGAAAAATTCGGTTTGGCGGCGGCGCTGGCGGAACTCCCACCGTAGGAGGCTTGATTGGGTTCTGGTGGCCGCTCGCCCTGATCCTCATCCCGCTTGGGGCCTTGATCCTTTACTTCGTTGGATACGCATCTCTGGCTACCATAACAATGCCCCTGGTAGGCAGCCTGATCCTCGCCTACCGTGCGTACCGTTTTGGGACGCCAGCCGCCTATGCCGCGTTTGGCCTGCTTGCTGAGATATTAATACTCTGGGCCCTGCGGCCGAATATTCAGCGGTTAATTAAAGGAACTGAAAGAGTCGTCGGGTTTAGAGCCAAAAAAAGAGCAGAAAAACAACCAGATCAATAGGGCTGCCCTCCCAGATCCTCTCAGATGGGAGGGATCAGCGTCGATCGGCAGCTTTACTCGAGATCATGAAAATACCGCGGGGCTTCTTCAAACCGCTCCTCGTAGAGAAAACGCAGATTCTGCTGATGAATTTCCTCTGCTGCCCCTCCCAGCAGGATCCGGCTTTTTCCAATTTTTTCGATGGTTTTTTCTTTGAGATACTCCCCTGGGAACTCGTCCTCAGCCGCCTCCTGGACGATCTCTTCAATCGTATCCAGATAAGAAATCCGATCGTTAATGCTGCTGTCCACTTCGCCCCGCAGGATTACTTCCCCATGTCCCTGGACCACGTTCTCAATGGTCAGCTTTCTGATTTTTTCCAAGGAGTCCCTCATCACTTCGGGATCTCCATCGACGATGTGGGGAATTGGCATCCAAACATCGCCTGCGAACAACACCTCATCTTCCACAAGATAAATCCCGATCCCATCTTTGCTGTGCCCAGGCAGCTCAATAAAACGCAGGGTCTTGTCCCCCACAATCAATTCCAGAACCCCTGAATCCAGGGTCATATGAGGCAGGACAATCTGGGTTTTTTGAAAAAGTGTGTCTGTCTCCCGGGCAGCCTGCAAGGAGGGAACCCCATATAATTCTAAATAATCCCGGCAGAGTTCATGACTGAGTACAAAAGCTCCTGGGAAAAAACAATTACCCCAGCTGTGATCCGCATGGTAATGGGTATTAATCACATAGCGGACTTTCCGCTCCAATTCCTCTTCAATAAATTCTCGGATGGCAAGGGCTTCGTCTGGAAAAGCAAGTGTGTCAATCACCACAGCCCATTCTTGACTGACAATAGCTCCGGCGTTGACCTGTGCGTAGACATCACTCTGGAATGTATAAACATCATCGGCAACGCGTTCACGGTGAATCATGATGATTCCTCTCCTCCCTGACTGCCGGCGATTCTCTTCAACCCGCGTCCTGGTGCCCTCCAGCCAGCAACCAAAAGAATAGCACACCAACCATGGGAAAGTCAAGAATTTTTAAGGTTTGATTGATCCTGCACAGAATTCCACAGGAAACTGCCGGTTTCGTTGACGAAGAAAAGATCTCCAAGTATAATGCAGGCAATATCATATTTTTCAAGGCTGCCGGGAAGAGTAAGCAGATGCTGAGCTGAGAGAGAAGGGTGGTCAGCGGCTGGAAGCCCCCGCAGGAAGATCTGCAGAATGTCGCCCGGGAATGCTGTCGGAGAAATTTGACCTGGTCAAAGAGTAGAACGACACGGGAAGGCCCGTTACAGCCTGATCCTGAAATCATTCAGGGATTAAGTGCGTGTGCTGATCCATGCAAGCATACGAATCGAGGTGGTACCGCGGAGGGATGACCCTTTTCGTCCTCAAGGATGAGAGGGATTTTTTCTTTAAGGATAAAAGGATGCGTCGATTACTGCTTATTTTGCTGGGATGTATGGTCTGGGGGATGGGCTGTCAGCCTTCCCCGCCACCAGCAGACCCTGCTGATCCGGGTTCCGGTGCCGTATTTCCGGAAACCAGAACGCCGCTTCCAACCTTCACCCCAATTGTTGACCCGGCAGAAGAAACGCCCCCCACACCTCTGCTGGCTGCCACTCAACTCCCAACGGCAGCCCCCCAAAAACAGGCCACTGTGACCCCCTTCCCCCGCCGGACGCCAATCCCGCTCGTCCCCGGGAAAGAGTTAACGATCACAAAAATCAAGATGATCTCTCCCCACGTCGGCTGGGCAATCGGCCACCAGGAGGATGGGTTCAGCAGAGTGCTTTTCAGCCAGGATGGCGGTGCAACCTGGATGGACCGAACCCCCCCTTTAGACATTGCAGAGATCTCCTACACAAGCCGGGAGCTGACAGCTTATTTCTACGATGAGCAGCTCGCCTGGGTGATTTTCCCTGACCAGCGCAGCAATCCCGCGCTTGCCACCCACCAGGTCTGGATCACGGAAGATGCCGGAGAGCAGTGGAGATCCAGTCTCCCCCTTCCGGTTCGCGGCGTCGAACTTGATTTTATCCCCCGGGAATTTACCTTCATCAATCCTCAGCAGGGATGGCTTCGGGTTCACCTCGGCTACATGATGATGCATGACTATACAAATCTTTACAGGACAGAGGATGGGGGCACCACCTGGGAGCGAATTATCGATCCTGAGAGCAACCAGCTCCAGGGATACCATAATACGGGACTAGCGTTTGCAAGCGCTACTCATGGATGGGTAACGAAGGACAACCTGGGTGGAGCGGAACCGGTCCTGGAGCAAACCCGGGATGGCGGGGACACCTGGGAAATACTCTCTCTCCCAGCCCCGGCCGGTTTAAGCTGGATTGATCCTCCCCAAAGCTGCCGAACAGAAAGCCCGACGTTCACTTCCATCCAGACCGGGTTGCTGCTGGTAAACTGCTTCCCCTACCAAAATGGCGGTTTTGATATGACCAGCCCGGTAACGTATCTCTATGCAACCAGTGATTGGGGAGAAGATTGGCTGGTCCATCAATTCCCAACCCCGGTCTTTCAACTGACCTTTCTTGATTACCTGACCGGCTTCGCGATAGGAAAACATCACTACCAGACTTTTAATGGGGGGGCGGATTGGACGGAAATCAAAACGGTTACCTGGCAGGGGGAGTTTTCTTTCATTTCTCCCCAGGAGGGCTGGGCGGTAGCCCAGAAGGGGGACGATCTGGCCCTTGTGCATACCCGGGATGGCGGGAAAACCTACCAGCAAATCAATCCTACAGCCGCCTACCCATCAGCAGAGAAGCGGTTATCAACCCATATTTTTTTTTCCACGGAGTAACGAATGCTGCCAAAAACCTACGATTTCCTGACCATAGAGAAGAGACTGTATCAATTCTGGGAGGAGAACGGATTTTTTAAACCGACCAATGATCCAAACCAACCCGGCCATGATCCAGACATTAAACCCTATATCATCAGTATTCCCCCGCCGAACGTGACCGGGAAGCTGCATCTGGGACACGTACTCTTTGTTTCCCTGGAAGATTTAATGATCCGGTATCACCGGATGAAAGGGATGCCTACTCTCTGGGTCCCCGGAACAGACCATGCAGGAATCGCCACCCAGCTCCAGGTAGAGATGAAACTAAAACGGGAGGGGACCAGCCGGGAAGAAATCGGTCGGGAAAAATTTTTACGGCGCACCTGGCAGTGGAAAGAAGAACACAGCGGGCTGATCACAGAACAGATCCGGCGCCTGGGGGCTTCTTGTGATTGGGATCGGGAGAGATTCACCCTGGATGAGGGACTCTCCCGCGCCGTCCGGGAGGCGTTTGTGCACCTGTTTGAGAAGGGCTTGATTTACCGCGGACCAAGGTTGATCAACTGGTCCCCTGCCTTACAGACCGCGGTCTCAGACCTTGAGGTAGAACACCAGGAGGAGCAGGGGAAGCTGTATTATTTTAAATACAGGATCGCGGGATCCCCCGATGAGTACATCCCGGTAGCCACGACCCGTCCGGAAACCATCCTGGGAGATACCGCTGTGGCGGTTCACCCCGAAGATCAGCGGTTCATGTCATACGTTGGAAAGACTGTGCTGGTTCCGATCCTGGACCGGGAGATCCCCGTCATAGCAGATGAATATGTTGACCTGGAATTCGGTACGGGGGCTCTGAAGATCACCCCGGGGCACGATCCCAACGACTATGAAATCGGCCTCCGCCACAACCTGGACGTGCTCTCCATGCTCGATAAAAAAGGACATGTCACGGAAGTCGGCGGCCCTTACCAGGGTCAGGATCGATTTGAAGCTCGGAAGAACCTCTGGTCAGATATGCGTGAAGCCGGGCTGGTGATCAAAGAAGAACCTCACACCCATCAAATCCCCCGTGCGCAGCGGGGAGGAGAGATCATCGAACCCATGATCTCTACCCAGTGGTTTGTTGAAATCCAGCCCCTGGCTGCCAAAGCACTGGAAGCCGTCAGAAAGGGCCGGATTGAAATTATCCCGGAGCGGTTTAAAAAAGTCTACTACAACTGGATGGAGAATATCCACGACTGGTGCATCAGCCGTCAGCTGTGGTGGGGTCACCGCATCCCGGTCTGGTACTGTGATGACTGCGGGGAGCTCACAGTCACCGCGGCAGATCCACAGTCCTGCCAGCACTGCGGCAGCCAAGAAATCTACCAGGACCCGGATGTGCTCGACACCTGGTTCTCCTCCGGCCTGTGGCCTTTTTCCACACTGGGATGGCCTGAACAGACCCCGGACCTGGAGTATTTTTATCCGACCACGATGATGGAGACCGGATATGACATTTTATTCTTCTGGGTGGCCAGGATGATCATGCTGGGCCTGGAATTGACCGGCGAGATCCCCTTCTCAACCGTCTTTCTCCACGGATTGGTGATGGATGAGCACGGTCAAAAAATGAGCAAAACCAAAGGGAACGTGATTGATCCCATCGAGGTCATGGATGACCTTGGAACGGATGCCCTGCGTTTCACGATGCTGGTTGGATCAACACCCGGGAACAATACCAACCTCAGCCTTCAGAAAGTGGAAGCCAACCGAAATTTTGCCAATAAAGTATGGAATGCGGGAAGATTTGTCCTCGGGAAACTCTCGGAAGCCCAGCAACCCCCTTCCAGCGGGCCGGAGTGGACGCTGGCAGATTCCTGGATTTGGGCCAGAATGCAGGACTTGATTCGAAATGTGGAGCGCCTGTTTTCTGCCCACCAATATGGGGAAGCCGGAAGGTATATCTATGAATTCTTCTGGAATGAATTTGCGGATTGGTATTTGGAGATCGCCAAGGAACAAATCGACCAGGGGGGAAGCCGCGCTTACTACACCATAGAGACGCTGATTAAAGTCCTGGATATCTCGCTTCGCTTGCTCCATCCCTTCACTCCTTATGTCACCGAGGAATTGTGGCAGCATCTGAAAAACGCCGTCCAGGAATCCCCTCTTGAAGACCTTCAAGCCAGCTGGCCAAAAGCGCTGATGATCGCCTCCTGGCCTCAGCCGCGTTCCGAGGAACCCTGGGAGCAGCCAAAAACAAAAGATTTCCAGCTGATCCAGGATATTGTCAGAACCATTCGCAACCTCCGGGCAGAAAAAAAGGTCTCCCCGGGAAGGCTGATCCCGGCACTTCTGGTATCCTCAGAGCATCAGCATACCCTGGAGGAGGAGCTCCCCAGCCTGGCCTCCCTGGCACATCTTGATCGGGACCAGCTGAAGATCACCGACCGAATTGGGCAAAAACCCCAGGGTCATATTGCCCTGGTCGCCGGGCCGGTGGAAATCTATCTTCCCTTAGCAGGACTGGTGGATCCCGCGGAGGAACGGGCCCGGCTAGAAAGGGACCTGGAGGATCTGGAGGTGCAGATTCAGCGTTTGGAAAAACTGCTTGCAGGCCCTTTCACAGAAAAAGCGCCCCCAGAAGTGGTCCAAAAAGAAACCACGAAACTCGCAGAGTACCAGGAGACCGCGAAAACCCTAAAAGAGCAGCTGCTGTCATTAGAGGACGCAGGCTGAAAAATCCAATCATATGATCAACAAAATCCTGGCCTGGATCAGAGAAAAGTCAACCAGGGGCATGGTGGCCCTCACCCTGCTGATCTTTCTGCTCTTCACAACCCTGGTGCTTCCCCGGCAGGCACGCCTCGCCGACCAAAACACAGGCGGATCGGGGTCTCCCGATACCTCATTTTTTTACACCAGAGAGATCCTGTATCAATATGCCCAAGAGTACGGCGCAGCTGGACGGCAGGCCTATATCCGGGCTCGATACACATTCGACGTCATCTGGCCGCTGGTATACACAGCATTTTTGACTGCGGGGATCAGCTGGTTTGGCAAGCAGGTTCCTTGGGGTGAGACATTTTGGAGAAAAGCCCCCCTCCTGCCGATGCTGGGAACTCTTTTTGATTATTTAGAGAATGCAGCCACATCACTGGTGATGGCAGCCTATCCGCTGAGGATAAACCTTGCCGCAGGTGCCGCGCCAGGGTTCACCCTCATCAAGTGGCTGATGGTCGCTGGTTCATTTGGACTGTACCTGCTGGGGTTTTCCTTATCTGCTTACCACCGCCTGAAAGCCTACCTTGCAAACCGGAGCTCTGCCTCAAAATGAATTTCCCCATGATGATTTCATGATACAATACCAGAACCATTTTGCACCTTAGCATTATGAGATCACGCCGTGGATACGCTGATAGCCCATCTTTGGGTAAGCATCAGGCGAAGCCGGTGCAAGTCCGGCGCTGTCCCGCAACTGTGATGCTCCGCAGCCTTATAAACCGATCAAGCGGAGCTTAGCCAGGTCGACCTTCCCGGTGTTGATTTCCACAACCCTCGCGGAAGGAAGGTGGGACCTGGATTATCCAATCAAGCAACTTCCCCCTTCCCTGCGGCTGCAGGGATTT
The DNA here is from genome assembly GCA_964621835.1 of uncultured Anaerolineales bacterium. Lineage (GTDB taxonomy): Bacteria > Chloroflexota > Anaerolineae > Anaerolineales > UBA11858 > B10-G9. The sequence goes on from CAZUMA010000029.1 coordinate 17,779, forward strand.
TTTTTTCACAGCGCATCATTACACCCACATCCAGAGCGGGAAGGGATACCGATGAACAAGCCAAAAAAAGGGATTGTCCTGGTCAACACTGGATCGGGCAAAGGAAAGACAACCGCTGCCCTGGGGCTTGTCTTTCGATCCTGGGGGCATGGCTTTACCCCTTGTGTTATCCAGTTTATCAAAGCAGAAACAGGCCGCTGGGGAGAAGTCAAAGCCGCCCAGAAGCTGGGGATCGAATGGCATCAGGTCGGCCAGGGTTTCACCTGGAAGGAAAAAGAACCTGAAAGCATTCAGAAGGCAGAAGCGGGGTGGGCCTTGGCCCAGGAAAAAATCAGCTCTGCAGCCTATGATGTGATTGTCCTGGATGAGTTTACCTACCCTCTCCATTACCAATGGCTTCAAACTGAAACCGTAATTGATTGGTTGAAAACAAATAAACCCCCGGACCTGCACCTGGTCATCACCGGACGCGATGCGCCGGACGCCCTGATCGATTATGCAGATCTCGTCACCAGGATGGAATCTGTAAAGCACCCCCACCAGGCAGGGTTCAAAGCCCAACGAGGGATTGAGTTTTAATCCATGAAACGATCCGCTGTATCCGTAAGCATTCCCCTGACCGCTGGTGAACTTATCCAGGGAACATACCGGGGAAGACTTTGCTTGATTTCCTGCCCGATCAACCGGGTTCATTCAGCCTCGGTGACCCTGACTGAATCCGATGGGTGGGTTCTTCCCCACCAGGCTGAAAAAACCATCTCCGCTATAGATAAGGCACGGGAAAGATTGCCTGAATGTCCTCCGGGGGGAATCCTGGAGTTATCTTCCCCCGCACCAAGGGAACGCGGGTACGGCACCAGCACTGCCGATATCAGCGCCAGCCTATATGCATTCAGCGCTGCCTGCGGCCAGCCTTTCCAGCCTGAAACGGTTGCCAAAATTGCTGTCGCTGTTGAGCCCAGTGACAGCTCTTTGTTTCCCGGGTTGACCCTGTTCGATCACAGGGAAGGTCGCCGGATCCAACCCCTGGGTGAGGCGCCTCCCTTCAGTATTCTCCTCCTCGATCCGGGGGGACGGGTCAACACCTTATCGTTTAATCAGCAGGAGTTTGCCCGGGTGCTGAAGCCGCTTGCCGATCAACACCAGGAGATTTTTGACCATTTTATTACTGGCCTGGAAACGATGAATTGGGAGCTGATGGGAGAAGCTGCCTCCCGCAGCGCGATTCTGCACCAGCAGGTCTTATTCAGCTCGATCCTGGAACCAGCCCAAAAATTTGCCGAAGAGACCCGGGCGCTGGGAATCTGCCGCGCCCACAGCGGGACCCTGGTGGGGCTGTTATATCCCCCTTTTGAAACCAATCTAGATGAAAAGAAAGCCTATATTGAGGGTCAGCTGTCCGAATCGGTCGATTGTCAGCTCTACCGATGTGTCAACGGCGGACCTCAATATCAACTGTCCAAAACCCTGAAGGAGAAACAATGGAATTAGCGCAGTTAACAGCCCAGATTCCGCCGCTGGATGATGCTGCAATGGAAGCAGCCCGCCAGCGCCAGGATGACCTGACCAAACCGCCGGGAAGTTTAGGGAAGCTGGAAGAACTATCGATCCACATCGCAGGGATGACCGGGAAAAAATTTCCAGAGATCAACCAGAAAGTGATCCTGACCATGGCCGGAGATCATGGGGTGGTTGATGAAGGCGTCAGTGCCTACCCCGCAGATGTCACGTACCAGATGGTGATGAATTTCCTGGGAGGCGGGGCGGCAATCAATGTCTTTGCGAAGCATATCAACGCCCGGGTCGTGACCGTTGACATGGGGGTTGCAGGCGATTTTGCTGACCTGCCAGGATTGATCAAGGCAAAAATTGCTCCCGGGACAAACAACATCGCCCGGGGTCCGGCGATGTCCCGCAGGCAGGCAGAACAAGCCCTGGAGGCGGGAGCAGAAATTGCCGCAGAGCAACATGACAAAGGGATGGATATCCTGGCCACTGGAGATATGGGAATTGGCAATACTACCCCGTCAGCAGCCATCGCCTCTGTACTCACTGGAAGGGCCCCAGAAGAGATCACAGGGCGGGGAACGGGTGTGGATGATCAGGGTTTAAAACGGAAAATTATCGCCGTTGAGAAGGCAATCCAGGCCAATCGACCGGATCCAAAGGACAGCATTGATCTCCTCTCCAAGGTCGGGGGATTTGAGATCGGGGGATTGACCGGAGCGATCCTCTACGCTGCTGCCAATCAGATTCCGGTGGTGATTGATGGCTTTATCTCAACGGCAGCTGCCATGCTGGCAGTCAATCTTTCTACCCGGGTGAAGCCCTTTTTGATCAGCGCCCACCGCTCCCGGGAGCAGGGACATCAGCTGATGCTGGATTGGCTGGAATTGTCCCCCCTCCTGGATCTTGGAATGCGGCTTGGAGAAGGGACAGGCGCTGCCCTGGCCATCTCCCTCGTTGAAGCTTCCTGCAAAATCCTCTCCGGGATGGCTACATTCAGCGAAGCCGGTGTCTCTGACAAGGAGTAGGAAAGCGCTGCAATGATCCCTTTTTTATGTGCCCTGCAGTTTCTCACCCTCTGCCCGCCCATTATTAAGCGGGCTTTTACCGGCCGGGAGTTGGGAAGGGCAGTTGCTTATTACCCGCTGGTAGGCCTGCTGATCGGATTGATCCTGGCAGCTTCCAACTACGGGCTCTCCTTGATAGTGCCACCCGGTCTGAGAGCGGCCCTGGTGCTCACCCTCTGGGTGCTGACATCCGGAGCGCTGCACCTGGATGGATTTATCGACAGCATGGATGGCCTGTTTGGTGGCTTCACCCCCCCAATGCGGCTGGAGATCATGCGGGATGAGCGGGTGGGTGCCTATGGCCTTGCCGCTGGCGTGCTGAATCTGATCATCAGGTTCTCCGCAATTGCTGCGATCCCAGCTCTCAGCCCCGCCCTGGTCCTGATCCCCATCCTCAGCCGCTGGGGGATGGCTGTGGGGTTGATTGGGTTCCCCTATGCCCGAGAGAAAGGTTTGGGCCGGGAAATAAAAAACCAGGCGCATCTTCCCCAACTGATTATCGCATCGATCATCGCCCTGATCGCTGCCGGCACGGCAGCAGCCTGGTCAGGACTTTTCGGATTTATGATTGCCGGCCTGCTCACCGGTTTGTCTGGCCTCTTGATCTTAAGGAAACTTCCCGGCCTGACGGGAGACACCTATGGTGCCATCAACGAGATGATTGAGATTGGTTTGCTGATCGCAGCTGCTGGAGGGTGGCTGAGATGATCGTATTTCCAGGAATCCATCTCAGCATCCGCAAACAGATCATGATCCTGCAAAGCCAGGAGCCCCTGACAACACTATCTTCCTCGCTCGTTGGGGGTGGTTTTGGGAAATGCCGGAGCATCTTCAACTATCACGTGGATAAAAACTATCGCCACCCGCATCCAGATCAGGATCTGGACCAAATCGCTGCCGATTGGGAACTCCCCACCCCATACATCGGGATGATGACCGCTGCCTCCCTCGAGGAAGCCCAGATCTCAATCCAGGAAGCAGACCCGCTTCTGGTAGCTGCAATCGTCACTGCCGGCCTTGGGAACTCCACCTCAGCCGGGTGTTCCAGGCCCGCCTCTCACCCCCCTCCACCGGGCACCATCAACCTGATCCTCCTGATCAATCACCTGCTCTCACCGGCCGCGATGGTCAATGCTGTGATCACAGCCACAGAAGCGAAAACTGACCTGCTGCAGCAAAATAACATCCGCACATCCGGGGGAGAGCCCGCAACGGGTACCTCCACCGATGCGGTCGTCATCGCCGCAGTTGATCAGCACCCGGTGATCCAGTTTGCAGGCCCTGCCACCGTCACCGGCTGGTGCATCGGAAAATCTGTCCGTCAAGCCTTGGGAGCGCTGATAGGATGAGCAAAGGCAACCGCAGAAGGATCGCACTGCTGACCTGCCTCACGACGGATCTGATCTTCGGGGATCCTCCCAATCGGTTTCATCCTGTCGCGTGGATGGGAAATCTTATCTCCCAGGGGAAGAAATGGGGAACCAACCCTTCCCCAACACAGCAGCTGATCACCGGCGCAGGAATAACGCTGTTTGGGAGCGCGCTGATCGGCGGTCTCAGCCGGGGAATGGTGAAATTCCTCTCCGCACTTCCCCCCCTGCTTACCGGGGTTGCCGAGGGAATCCTATTGAAATCCACCCTGACATTCCGGGGATTGTATCAGGCAGCCGGAGAGGTTGAGAAAGCTCTTTCTGAAAACAATCTCCCGGAAGCCCGAAAACTGCTCAGCTTCCACCTGGTCAGCCGGGACACAACCCGGCTTCAACCTTCCCAGGCTGCGGCGGCGGCGATTGAGTCGGTCGCGGAAAACTCCTCGGACGGCCTGGTTGCCCCTTTGTTCTACTACCTGATCGGTGGGCTACCCGCCGCGTTCATCTACCGGTATATCAACACAGCAGATGCGATGCTGGGATACAAGGACCCCCTGCACTTCTGGCTGGGCAAGATCCCCGCCAGAGCGGATGACCTTGCCAATTTGCTCCCGTCCCGGATCACCGGTTTGATCATCAGCCTCTCCTCCTATCTGCTGGGAGATCAAAACCTGCGGGCGCTCCGGGTCATGAACAGGGATGCCAGCCGAACAGACAGCCCGAACGCCGGATATCCGATGGCAGCAATGGCAGGAGCAGCAGGGGTGAAACTTGAAAAAGTGGGCCAGTATCAGCTCGGGGGTGAGTTCAGGGATCCAGATCACGGTGATCTGCTCAGAGCCCGGAGGATATTTACCCTCACGTCCATGATCGCAGTGGGCCTCTGCTTGGTTTTTGGCTGGGGGCCGAAGGGCAAGAACCGGAAGGACAGCAGCAGAGGAAAAAACAAGCCAGACAAGGATTAGAAAATGGTGGAACCCGAACCCAGGCCGGAGGTATCGCAGCTGCCCGCCGTCCCCCATGGTGCCCCAGATTTCGAGGAACTGGAGCGGATGGGGATGCATCCTGACCAGGTGGTTGATTTCAGTGTCAACAGCAATCCCTACGGTCCCGCCCCAGGTCTGCAGACGGCTTTATCCGCAGTCCCGGTCAGCCGATATCCGGATCGGGAGGCAATCGCGCTCCGCAGGAAAATATCCACCCATCACCAGATACCACTGGAATGCATCCTGGCAGGGAACGGTTCAGCTGAACTCTTACAGCTGACTGCGCTGACCTATCTCACCCCGGAAAGCCGGGTGTTAATCAGCGGTCCAACCTTTGGCGAATACAAAAAAGCCGCTGCCCTGATGGGTGCCGATGTGCTTGAGATTCGCGCGGACCCAGCGGATGGTTTTCAACCAGCCCTGGCAGGATTGCGCAAAGAACTCAACCGCCAAAATCCCGAGCTGGTTTTTATCTGCAATCCGAACAACCCGACAGGCCAGCTGTGTCTGCCGCCATCCCTGAATGAGCTTATCGAATCATACCCTGGGACCCTGTTTGTGATCGATGAGGCATACCTCTCCTTCACCAAAGGCTCAGGCTCCGTAATCAACCCAGAACAAAAAAATCTCCTGGTCCTCAAATCCATGACGAAAGACTACAGTCTCGCTGGGCTTCGATTGGGATACGCAGTGGGAAACCCTCGGATCATCCGGTCGATCGCATCTGTCCGACCTCCCTGGAACGTCAACGCCTACGCTCAGGCTGCGGGCATCCATGCCCTTTCTTCCTCTGCTTTTCTGAAGGAGACAATCAAGAAAATCCAGGACTCGAAAGCCCTGCTTATCAAGGACTTACAAAAGCTGGGATATACTCCGGTTCCCTCTTCGACTCATTTTTTCCTGCTACCTGTGGAAAATGCAGCAAACTTTCGGGCCCAGCTGCTGCGGCAGGGAATCCAGGTGCGGGACTGCACTTCGTTTGGGCTGCCTGGGTACGTCAGGATAGCCACCTTAACCCCGGAAAAAAACCAGCAGCTCCTCCAGGCAATCAGCTTCCTATTATGAATAAGATGAATCCAAACCCAAAAAATCAGCGCACAAATCCCCCCCCATCCCTGGATATTTCTTCCCTGCTGTCCGGTAGGGACCCCATCTCTGTCTATCTGGTCCGGCATGGGGAAACCTCCTGGAATGCGCAACATCTCTTTCAGGGTCAAAGGGATATCGCTTTGAACCAACATGGAAGAGATCAGGCTGCGTTGATCGGGGATCGCCTGAAGCATCAGCACCTGGGGGCAATAGTTACCAGCGGTCTGAAGCGCGCCCAGGAAACCGCCGCGGCGATCTCCTCTCACCACGCTTTAGAGGTGATCCGGGATCCGCGATTCAATGAAATCAGCTTTGGGGAATGGGAAGGGAAGACCTATTCAACCATTGAAAACACCTATCCCCAGCAGCTCACCCGGTGGTATCAAAAGCCCTTGGACTTCTCCGCCCCTGGGGGAGAGTCTCTGCTGGACCTCTCCGGGCGGGTATGGGAGGGATTCCAAGCGATGATCCAATCCATGGATTCGACCGATTTCCTGCTGGTAGCCCATGGGGGTCCACTCCAAGCTCTGGTTTGCCTGCTGCTTCACCTCCCCCTGGAAAATTACTGGCAGCTGCACCTGGACAATGGATCCCTTTCCGCGCTGACCCTATACCCAGAAGGCGCCATCATCAATCTCCTCAATGATACCTGCCACCTGGAGAAGCAATGATCCCAACAAGGATTTCTCCCCGATGACTGCCAGGTGTTTGATGGTCCAGGGCTGCTCCTCCTCGGCGGGAAAGAGCCTGCTGGTGACTGCGCTGTGTCACCATTATTCCCGGCAGGGGCTTCGCGTTGCCCCCTTTAAGGCCCAGAATATGTCCAATAATGCAGCTGTGTGTGCGGATGGGTCAGAAATCGGCCGATCCACCGCGGTTCAAGCTGCTGCTGCGGGGCTCAAACCCATCGTGGAAATGAATCCAATCCTGATCAAACCGGAAGCTGATGCCCGATCCCAGGTAATCGTGATGGGAAAACCCTGGAAGAGGCTGGAAGCCAGCAGTTATTATCCGCAGAAACCTGCCCTTTGGGAGATTGTCACGGATGCTTTAGATAAGCTCAGGTCCTCATTTGATCTGGTGATCATCGAAGGAGCCGGCAGCCCAGTTGAGCTCAATTTGAAAGATAATGACATTGTCAATATGGCCGTTGCCAGATATGCCAGCGCGCCTGTTCTTTTAACAGGTGACATCGATCGGGGAGGGATTTTTTCGCAGCTTCTTGGCACTTTCTGGCTGCTGCCCAAAGAGGAACAGGACCTGCTGGTAGGATTCATCATCAATAAATTTCGGGGAGATCTCTCCTTATTCCAGGAAGGAATCCGGATTCTGGAAGACAAAAGCGCCCTCCCGGTCCTGGGGGTGGTCCCATACCTGCCGGATCTCTATATTCCCGAGGAGGATTCGGTCGCCCTGGACACACTGCAGCCTTACCGAACCCGGGAAAAACCAATCCTGGATCTCGCGGTGATCCACCTCCCGCTCATCTCCAACTTTGATGACTTTGACCCGCTGGTGGCAGAACCTGGGGTACGCGTCCGCTACATCCAACATCCTGATCAATTCGGACAACCGGATGCAGTGATTCTTCCAGGAACAAAAAGCACCATCGCAGATTTATCCTGGCTGTGGTCCAGCGGATTCGCTGCAAAAATCCGCTCATTCGCTGATCATGCAGGGGCTGTCGTGGGGATCTGCGGGGGATATCAAATGATGGGAACTTCCATTGAAGACCCCATGGGAGCCGAATCCCAGCTAAAACAGATCCAGGGACTAGGGTTATTCCCCATACAAACAGTCTTCACAGAAGAAAAGATGACCTATCAAGCAAAGGCAAAGGTCACCGCTCAAACCGGTTGGATGGCTGAAATCACCGATCAGGTGATCTCAGGCTACGAAATCCATCACGGGCGTACCGAAGTGAAAAATCCCTGGATGATGCTTATTGACCGGAACCACACTCAAGTCCAGCAGGTTGACGGCAGCGTCTCTGAAAACGGAAAGATCTGGGGCTGTTACTTCCACGGGCTGTTTCAAAACCAGCTTCTGCGCCGGCACTGGCTTTCATCACTGGGAATGGATCAACTGCCAGAAGAGCCCATCAACACAGATCCATTTTTAGCCTCGCTGACATTTCTGACAGACACGGTAGAATCAGTACTGGATTTCGAAACCATCGAGGGATCACTATGGGAAAATTAACCATCCTTTTAGGGGGAGCACGCAGCGGGAAATCAACTTTTGCCGAGAGATTGGCAGCCAAAAGCACCGACAGCGTGCTTTACCTGGCTACCGCTGGGCCAGATGATCCAGAAATGGCCGCAAGAATTCAGCTGCATCAACAGCAGCGCCCGGACCACTGGCAAACGCTGGAACTTTCCCAGCACATAGGCATGCACCTGGCCCAGGACCCTCCTGCTCAGGATTTGATTATTCTGGACTGCATCACCCTGCTGATCAGCAATGTCATCCTCACAGCTTGCGGATCGATTGATGAGCCTGATCAAAAATCCGCACAATCAGCGGTTGAGAAAGAAATCCACTCCTTGCTGGGGTTTATTGAGACCGGAGCAGCAGATTGGGTTATCGTCAGCAACGAAGTGGGTCTGGGCCTGGTCCCCCCCTATCCTCTGGGTCGCTTGTACAGGGATTTGCTGGGCTGGACAAATAAAACCCTCTGCGGCGCTGCTGAGGAGATTTTCTTCCTGGTCAGTGGAAGAATTCTTCCCCTTCATGGGCTCTCTTTGAGTATGGAAGATTTTTTTGACAATCACTGAGAACTGGGAGCTTTTCCCGGAACATCCACCAAAGCTCTTAGCTTCTGCATCCCCCATCGCTCCTTGTGTTCTAATCAGGATCGGGGCATATGATCCAGCTGTGAGCGGTGGAAGCGATACTGCTCCTGGGCACGTTGGATGATTCTGGAGGAAATCTCCTTGAGGTCCAGGTTATGACCGAGCTCCCTCAAGGTGACGGGCGCAGAAAAGGAGAGCCGTGGAGAAACCATGATCCTGCCAGGAGTTAGCAGCTGGCAGATGACTTGAAAGAACTCTGAGATCCGCTGCTTGTCCACCCTGGATCGTCTCAGGATGGTCAGGGGATGGTCAATGAACCGGGGGTCCAAGATCCCACTGATCATGATGATCGACAGTTTAGACTCCGGCACCTTGCGCAGCATCAAACCAAGACTGGATGACCAGCGGGTGAGTTCGGTTTCTGTTCCGGGCATATATGCCGGATCGGGATCGATGGTCCCCCGGGCAAAAACCAGCAGTGCTCCACCCTCCCTCAAATGCTGGATCGCTTTCCTTAAAACCCCCATCCGGGTATAGGGATCCTCGTTAGAGAAGATCAGATGATCACACGCAAAAGGAAATTGCTGTAGAAATGGAATCGGGGAGGAGATGATCTTGATATCACTGCGGGGAAGTTTTGCAGAAATGACCAGAGAGTCGTATGCACCAGGATGATTGGAAGCGATGATCAGGGGACCCCTTTTTGGAACGGTTCCCTGCCCGATCAGGTCTACAGAATTCACAAAGTGGCTGATGAACCAATCGGATGCCCTCTGCCACCCTTGCTGAACAACCAGGTCTTCAAACTGGACTGCCAGTTTTGAAAAACGCACCATGGGCTTCCAGACAAGCGGTCTGGAAATTGCCTCATAAACCCCCTTTTTGGGCAGCCCGAGGGCTTTAACAAGCTCTCCCACTAAAACCCCGGCCAGGGTGTTGATATTCAGGTCAAGCGCTGACATATCTCCCTTCCCGCAAATCCCTTCTATTTTATTTATAACATGAACTCCGGGCAGTGGTTCCGGTCCTGCCTCCTACTGGCCGGAGGGAGCTGCTTGATCCAATTCAGAGCTTTGTTAACAGAAGCTTTACGCTCCCTTAGCGGCCTCTTTAACCGCCGTTAATACTCTCAAGGCATAATATCTTCAAGCAGGAACGGCACTTTTGATAAGGACACTCAATAGAGCAAATGGTGAGACAAAAAACAACCTCTCATTCAGGGAATTGCGCTTGAAACCTCCTTTGATAAAAAGTTCTTCCTCCTTTACTCCTTACATAACCTGGTGGTTGCTTCTTCCAAAAACAAAATACCAGGGACCACTGGCGGCAAAACAGCCGCCAGTGTGTTTTTAATTGCACAGCAGCCCACATCACGCATCCAAAAAGGACATAAAAATGTATGCATTGAGGTTTGATGGGTCATTTCGGAGCACACCTGATTGTCTGATTCCTGCCGGCTTTTTAGGATTTGGCTGGTTGGTGTACTATCACCAGCTGCTAATTGCGTATGGTTACGGAATCGCGGCACGTGGAGTTGATGCAACATCAAATGTTGCCGAATATCTGGCTTTGATCGAAGGCTTAGAAGCTTTGATCGGAATGGGGATAACCGATCAACCTGTCGCGGTGTTGAGTGATGCAAATGTGATTATTCACCGCATGAACGGCTATGCTACCGTGGGGACTTTTCGCGATGAGCCGCTGCACAGCCAAGCCGTCCAGCTTGCCCAGGATGTGAATATATATACCTGGCGGTGGGTCCCCCGGCACTGCAATTATGAGGCGGATGCGTTAAGCAGAAAGTGTTTTCAAGAATTACTGGAGAACCACGAAGAGATGGAACAAGCCCTTTCAGCTATTCAGCAGGATCAAAAAGAAAATAACAATTCCTTTCATTACCTGGATGGAATGCAGATTATCAAACGGGATGACCTCTCCCGCCAACCAGCAGCCCCGCGGCATCCCCTGTCAGCCCCATCCATCCCAGCAGGCTCAACCCAAGCCCTACCCGTCTCCTGAGGTCAACAGCAGTAGAAGCTTGCAGGCAGTAAACGGGGAAACTTACTCTGCCTTCCTTTGTTGAAGCAGGATATCCGCTTCACCGTGTTCTCCATTACAATACAAATATACCAAACCTACCAGTCAAGGATGCCCCCATGAAAAACCTGCCGATCGGAATGCCGGAAAAAAAACGGATTGCCTTGATCGCCCATGATAACAAGAAGGATGATTTGCTGGCCTGGACTGCTTTCAACAAGGAACGATTGTCCAAACATACCCTTTATGCCACCGGGACTACCGGAAAACTGCTGGCCGAGGAGCTGGAGATTGAAATTCACCGCATGCAGAGCGGCCCTCTGGGGGGGGACCTCCAAATTGGGGCAAAAATTGCCGAGGGGGAAATTGACCTGCTGATCTTTTTCTGGGACCCTTTAGAAGCTCAACCTCATGATCCAGATATCAAGGCCCTGCTCCGCTTATCCGTGGTCTGGAATATCCCGGTTGCAATGAACCGCTGTTCAGCGGATTTTATCTTTTCCTCCCCCTTGATGGACAGCAAATACGAGCGGCTGGCCCCCGACTATGAAGAGTATCGAAAACGAATTCAAGAACGTTTTGAAGAGTTTAAATCATAGCAGCCCTGGGGTAATGGGCAGTCCGGAAAGAAAAAAACTGCCTGGGCCTCTCTCCCCCTCCACCCGGATCTGGCTGGTCAGCCGGTCCGCTGGAGAGATTTCAGGGCCACCCCGGACTGTTCCAAAAAGGTTCGGGAACGGTCATCCGGGTATTCCTGGTCATAGACAATTTCTTCAATCCCGGCATTAATAATGGTCTTTGCACATAAAAAGCACGGTTGATGGGTCACATAAATAGTTGATCCAGCTGTGGTCACCCCGTGCAGTGCTGCTTGAATGATGGCGTTCTGCTCTGCGTGCAGGGTGCGAATGCAGTGTCCATTCTCCATCAAGCAGCCAACTTCTGTACAGTGAGGCAGCCCCCGGGGACTGCCGTTATATCCAGTGGTTAAAATTCGTTTATCCTTGACGATGACCGCGCCGACCTTTGCCCGCTCACAGGTGCTGCGGTTGGCAACCTCATGGGCAATATTCATGAAGTACTCATCCCAAGTAGGACGATGCTGCTTCCCCATATCATCACTCCTCCCCGGCTGCTTCCTGCCGGGTTGCCTTGCTATTTCAATTCAAATCCAGAGCTGACAATCTCCTTCCGGAGATGGGGCCTCGATGGGTTGCGGACCCGCCGGGCAGAGTGCTCCATCCAGCCGTAGTCTTCTGGAGGTCGATCCTCACGATCCACCTGTCTGCCGCGGTAAATTCCGGTGTCAATCATCGCCTGGTCGTACCGCTCCAGATCCGCTTGATCCGCTGGTTGATACCGCTCCCAGTGTAAAACTGCTTCCACAGGCAGGCGAGGTCTGATCAGGGGTTTTTCAGCGGGCCACCCCAGGGTCATGCCCACGACAGGAAACACCAGCTCAGGCAGTTCCAGCAGCTTGATTACCTCAGAGGGATGATTTCGAATGGCCCCGATATAACAGAACCCCAATCCGAGGGACTCAGCCGCCAGCCCGGCGTTCTGCATGGCAATGGCTGCATCAATGGTTCCTACCAGAAAGCTTTCGACCGTCCCGGCTTCCAGGGCATAGCCCTGGTGTGCCGCCACCCTTTCTAAGCGGCTGAAATCCGCACACCAGGTTAAAAATACCGGTGCCTGGGTGATGTGCTTCTGGTCATTGCAGAGCTCGCGCAGCCGGCTCCTTTTTTCCTCCGCCAGGGTAACCACGACACTGTAGGTCTGAAGGTTTGATGATGTGGATGCCCGCTGACCCGCCTCGATAATCATTTCAATGCGCTCTCTGGAGACCGGGTCCGAGCGATATTTCCGCACCGATCCATGCTGATGAATCAGCTTGATAGTCGGTGTGGTCATGGCTGCTCCTTCTCAAAACACCCACCGGGTTGTTTTTCAGCCGGGAAGGTTAACACTCACTGTACCCACAGGCATAGCACTTTCGGCAGCCCTCTTCATTGACAAGGGCTGCTTGGCCGCACTCGGGACATAAATCCCCGATCCGGATCGAGGGGGATGAATTTACATCTGCGGGGAGCTGCATATTCTCCGTTTTCCAACCGGTATACTGCAGATATTCATTCAGCGCCTGGGCAATGCCGTCCGGCAGGGAACGAACCCGGTTGGGCCCATACCCAAGAGGACGCCTGCCCCCGATTCCAGCAAATTGCTGAAACACTTCCTCCAGCCGTTGCCGGGGGGGGATGGGGGAGGACATCCGTAAAATATAAGACAATGATCGGCCAATAGCCTCTGACACAGCTGCTGTGTCGGACCCTGCTTTTGCTGTGTTGATGAAAACCTCAAACGGCTGCCGGTCTCCATTTTCATTGATCGTTACATAGGTTTTTCCAAGCGGGGTTTCAATGCTGTAGGTATATCCTTCCAGATGGCGTGGGCGGGGTTTCTTGGTTGCCTGCCATTTGAGAATCTGCTGCTGGGTATCCTGCAGCTGATATTCATCCTTGGCTTGTTTGGTCTCCAGGACAACGACATCGCGCGATCCTGTGACGTAAACGGTGATCCCTTTACATCCCAGCTCCCATGCCAAACGATAGGCCTGGGCGATATCTTCTGGTTGGGCACTCGCTGGAAAATTAATGGTCTTGGAGATGCTGTTATCCACAAAGGCCTGCAGGGCTGCCTGGGTCCGGACATGTTCTTCAGCGGTGATATCCGCAGAAACCACAAAGGTATTCTTGATTTCCTCGGGGAGATTGCTGATCTGCTGGCAGCTTCCTGTTTCAACCACCGCAGCGATGACATCCTCGATGGTCTGGTCATCCAGATCTGATTCTTGGAGCGCTTTTTCAAAAAGGGGACTGGTATAAGTCAGATCAACCTTGCCGTCATCCTCGGTCACATGCCGGGTATAAGCGAGGGCAAAAACTGGCTCACAGCCATATCCTTCGCATCCTGCTACCGTGGCAATTGTGCCGGTCGGGGCCACGGTGGTCTGGGCGGCATTTCGAATGCCGTGTTTCTTGATCCCTTTGACAACCTTCTCCCAATCCAGTGAGGGGCGCCCCCAATCAACCTGATGAGGGTTTATCGGACTGGGGGGTGACCAGGTCAGCTGCTGCGGATCATAAATGCTGCCCTGGATTGCCGGGAAGGGACCCCTTTCTTTGGCCAATTGGATGCTGGTCATCATGACATGAAAACGAACAAACTCCATCACCTGGGCGGCAAACTCCTGACCGGCCTCTGAACCATAGCGCACCCCTGCCCGGTACATCATGTCTGCAAGGCCCATGATCCCCAGTCCAATTCTGCGCGCTTGATGGGCGGCTTTTTCCAGCTGGGGTACGGAAGGAACATAGGCATTTGCATCCACAACATTATCCAAAAACCTGGTTGCTGTGCAGATGCTCCGCTCCAATGCTTTCCAATCCGGTGTCCCATCCTCTTGAATATGAGTGCTGAGATTAATCGATCCCAGGCAGCAGTTTTCATACGGGGCTAAAAACTGCTCCCCACAGGGATTGGTGGCCTCCAGCATGTAGTGGTGCGACATCGGATTATCACGGTTTGCGCGGTCCAAAAAGAGCATCCCGGGTTCCCCATTGTGATGGGCCTGGTGCACAATCTGATCATACAAATCCCGGGCAGCTACCTCCCGGTAGACAAGGATGGGAATCCCTGCAGCTTCCGCCTGGTCAATTGTGCCGTTGAAATCCCGATAGGCCGGGTGTTTGACATCCGGAAATCGCAGCTGCCAGGGTTCATCTTTCATCACCGCTTCCATGAAGGCATCGGTGATTCCTACCGAGATGTTGAAATTCGTGATGGCTGTCTCATCCGTTTTACAGGTGATGAAATCCTCGATGTCCGGATGATCCACGCGCAGCACCGCCATGTTCGCGCCCCGCCGGGTGCCCCCCTGGGCGATTTCACCAAAGGCTTTATCATACACCTTCAGGAAACCAACCGGGCCGGTGGCATGACCGGAGGACGCTTTAATGAGTGATTTTTTTGGACGGAGTCGTGAAAAAGCAAATCCATTCCCCCCGCCGGTCTGCTGGATCAGGGCTGCATCACGGAGCGTTTGAAATATCCCATCCGACCACTTCCCCATATCATCACTGATCGGCAGGACAAAGCATGCTGCCAGCTGTCCCAGCGGGGTTCCAGCACCAGTGAAGGTGGGTGAATTGGGGAGAAATCTCTTCTCCGCTAACAACTGATAAAAAGTTCTTGCAGCTGGAAGGAGATCTTCTTCCCACTGCTCTTCCACGGCAGCAATGTGATAAGCAACCCGCCAAAAAGTTTCCTCTTTCGTCTCTACCGGCTGCCCATCCTCGCCTTTTCGGAGGTACCGTCGGGTGAAGACCTCCCGGGCATTCTCAGACAGCGCGACCTTCTTGAGATCTGCTGGGAAGGGGGGTGTCTGTTTGATTTCAGAGATGCGAACAGTAGAGTCGATTGTGTCCACCATTGAGGTCTCCTTCGCAACAAGAAACGGCTTAAATTCGTTTTTCAGCTCACCTCGCAAACCCGTAAATAACCCCCAGATATATGGGTATAGTCTTCGCGAGACGGCACAGTTTGTGGTTGGGAGGTATTCTAGCACACCGAAACTGATATATCAACCCGCAGGAGAGCGTCGAACCTTAATATTTTCAATCCCCCCGTTTTTGTTAAGTTTCCCTGCGGTCCTGACCCAAAAAAGCCGCCCCCTGCTCTGATATCCAGGCAAGTATGGTAAGCTATAAAGCGGATCAATAGAAGCACCAGGTGCAGCAGGGACCGGCATGTCTTATAGATAAAAATGGAGTACTTATGAGCGATTATCCAGATATCAGACCATTGGATCTGAAATTTCAAGGGCAGGAAAAAGCCATCGCGGCTTACCTGATCCCTTATGAGGGGGGAGCTGTTCTGATTGAGTCCGGTCCGGGTTCTACCCAAAACCAGTTAGAAACCGCCCTGCAGGATCTCGGGGTTCAAATTGCAGACATCACCCATCTTTTCCTGACCCATATCCACCTTGATCATGCTGGCGCTGCAGGGTGGCTGGCACAGCAGGGGGTGGATGTCTTTGTGCACAAAGTTGGCGCGCCGCACCTGTTGGACCCCTCCCGTCTGCTTGCCAGCGCTGGCAGAATTTACGGGGACAAGATGGACAGGCTCTGGGGAGATTTTTTGCCGGTCCCAAAAGAAAAACTGACCGCGCTGGATGATCTGGATACGATCCAGGTGGGAAAATGGACATTCACGGCATATGATACACCGGGCCATGCCTACCACCACCTTGCCTACCTGGTGGAGGGAGTATGTTTCAGCGGGGATATCGGCGGTGTGCGTATTCCAACTCCTGGGCCAAGGCACCTCCGTATCCCCATGCCCCCCCCCGAGTTCCACCTCCTGAAATGGCGGGAGTCGATTAAGCGCTTGAAAACCCTGCCCATCAAGAGAATCGCCCCGACTCATTTCGGGCTTTTCGACGATGTTGACTGGCATCTGGATGCGGTCCTTCGTGAATTAGCTGCTGTGGAAAAATGGATGGAGAAAACCCGGCCGCATCAAAAGGACATCGAAACACTGCGGGAAGAATTTATCCACTGGGCGACCCAGCGGTCCCAGGAGCAGGGATTGGAGGCTGCGTGGCTGAAGGCGTTTGAAAAAGCAAATCCCTCGGGGATGTCCGCAGACGGGATCAAACGATACTGGGAGAAATTCGTCCAGCGTGAATAATCGAATCCTGGACCCTGCGATCCTCACCTGCTTCCATCAAGCCAGGTCCGTCGTGGTCCTGACCGGAGCCGGGATCTCAGCAGAGAGCGGTGTCCCGACCTTTCGAGAGGCCCAGGAAGGCCTTTGGGCGAAATACTCCCCGGAAGAATTGGCTTCTCCAAAAGCTTTCCAGCAGCATCCAGAAATTGTGCTGCGCTGGTACCAATGGCGAATCTCCCTGATCAGTCAGGCCCGCCCCAATCCAGCGCATCAGGCGCTGGTCCAGCTTGAGGACCTCTGCATCCGGGAAGGAAAACGGTTTTTGCTGATCACCCAAAACGTGGACAACCTCCACCAGGCTGCAGGAAGCCAGCAAATTGTTGAACTCCATGGAAACATCTTTCGGACCCGCTGCCATCACTGCGGGACCCGTCAGGAAAGGAATTTGGCAGCTGTGGATCTTGAGGAAGGGATTCCGCACTGCCAGCAGTGCCAGGGATTGCTCCGTCCGGATGTGGTTTGGTTCGGAGAAACCCTTCCAGCAGCTGCTCTTAATACTGCCTGGGAGCAATCTGCAAATAGTGATTTTTACCTGGTGGTGGGCACCTCCGCGGCAGTCGAACCGGCCGCATCCTTCCCGATCCTCGCCCTCGAAAATGGCGGAACAGTCCTCGAGATCAATCCAAATTCCAGCAACCTCTCACCCCGGATTTCATATCGCCTCCCCCATCCTGCCGGAGCGGCCCTCCCTGCCCTGGTGCAGGCGCTCCAACAAGGGTGAGCTTTCCTACCCCGGCGCGCTGTGATATGTATGGTCAGGCTGCAGGATTACCCCACCCGGCAGTGCAACTTTATCTCTTTGCCTGCGTATACTATAATGTCATGCGTACTCTATCAAGTCGTTCATATCATTTGATTAGGAGGTAATCTAATGTCAAAAACTAATAAAATTATCCTTATCGCCGTGTCTCTGCTGATGATGGCCGCGTTGGCCTTCGGGCTTGCCGCCCCGGCAAAAGCCGTTGAATTTGATCAGGATGGTTTCATCGGAGAAGATGAGGTCATCGACGATGACCTATTTCTCGCAGGAGAAACCGTCGAGATTTTCGGCACCGTCAATGGAGATGTCTTTGCTGCCGGATCGATCGTCAAGGTCAACGGCACCATCACGGGAAGTCTCTTCACCGGTGCACAGTCCATCCGGATCAATGGGGACATTGAGGGATCTGTGTATGCTGGATCGAGCACCTTTTCCCTTGGCTCCGATGGAGAAATCGGAAGAAACCTCTATTACGGGGGATTTAATCTCTCCACGGACAATAACTCGCTGATTGGGAAAGATCTCCTCGTGGGTGCTTATCAGGCCTTGCTTTCCGGGACGGTAGGACGAAACGTCCGGGCAGGCGTTGGCGCCCTGGAGCTGGATGGTGCGGTTGCCGGGGACGTCTATGCCGTAGTGGAAAGCCCCTCAGACCAGGACCAGCCTTTATTCGGCGGTCCTCCCGGGGTGGAGCGGATCGTCCCTTCCGGAATCCGGGTTGCTGAGGATGCGGAAATCGGTGGAAAGCTGACCTATGAAAGCGCGGTTGAGCAGGCGGATGCCATTCAAGCAGAACCTGGAGAGGGTGTGGTATTCGAATTCAATCCAGATCGGATACCAGAAGGTGCTGCTGTGGAAGAAGCCGGCCGGGACATCGCCAGGGCCAGCAGGGCAGCCGTTGTCGGCTCCTGGGTTCTGCAGCGTGTCCGGACCTTTTTCACCTTGCTTTTGCTGGGCGGACTCGCGGTCTGGCAGCTGCCGGGATTATTCACCCAGGTCAGTGAACAGGTGGAAAAGAAAACCATGGCGTCTCTCGGCTGGGGGATGGTGACCCTGATAGTTGTTTATCTTGGCGCCTTCTTAATTGCCGGGTTGATCATCGCTGCGGCCTTGTTCTTCGGGGTGATCACGTTGGGAGGCCTCTCAAGGACCATCCTGGCGGTTGGTTTCTCCAGCCTGGGGCTTTCCCTGGCAAGCTTTGGGCTGCTGATGAGATATGTCAGCAAGCTGGTTGTTTCCCTGATTGCCGGGAAGCTGATCCTGAACTGGGTCGCGCCCAAGTACAAAGACCAGATGATTTGGCCGTTGATCCTGGGCATCCTGATCTACACACTGCTTCGGGCCATTCCCTTCCTGGGCTGGTTTATCGGTGCCCTGGTTACTTTCATCGGGCTCGGTGCCATGTGGCTGACTTACCAAAATCGGAACCGTCCTGCGCAGGTAGCCGAACCGGATGTTGAACCCGTGTCAGTGGAATAGGACGCTCCCTGATCATAAAAGCCTGGATCCAAAAGGATCCAGGCTTTTTTTATTCACCCTGGAGCTGGATGACAAGGGATCGGGATCTCGGACGCGTGTCAAAGTCTAAAAAAACAATCTGCTGCCAGGTACCGAGAGTGAGCTTTGTATCCTGAAAAGGAATCGTCAGGGAAGGTTTGAACAGCGCGGCTCGAAGATGACTGTGCCCGTTGCCATCCCCCCAGCGCTGATTGTGAGCATAGGGGCGGTCTGCAGGAATGATTTCCTCCACCAGCCGCTTCAGGTCCTGGATGCAGCCGCTCTCATATTCCAGCGTGGTGAGGGCACTGGTCGCCGATGGAGAAAAAACCGTAGCCGTTCCGTTTTGCAGTCCCGAGTTGTGGATCTCCCCCTGCACCTGTCCGGTGATATCCAGGATATCACCATGACCCTCGGTGCTCAACGAAATCGATCTGCTGATTACCGTCATTTCAGCCTCCTCTGGCGCTGGAAGGTGCTCAGGCAACTTCCAGGTACCTGCGAACCTCCCAATCCGTTACCCGGGTGCGGTACTCTTCCACCTCAGCCCACTTTGCCCGCTGAAATACCTTAACGATCATATCCCCCAGGGCATCCTTGATGACCTGATTCTTCCCAAACTCATACATCGCTTCCGCCAGGGAACCGGGAAGGGAGTCAATCCCCCTTTCTTTCCGTTCCTGTTCATCGAGATTCCAGATATTAACATTATTAAGGGGATCCGGGCAGGTCAGTTCATGCTTGATCCCGTCCAGCCCTGCTGCCAGCATTGCTGCAAAAGCCAGGTATGGATTGGCGGAGGGATCCGGACAGCGAAGTTCCAACCGGACAGAGTTATTTCGCCCTTTGGTGTAGCGAGGCAGCCTCACCAGCGCGGATCGGTTGATCTGTGCCCATCCGATATAGACTGGCGCTTCATACCCGGGTACCAACCGTTTGTAGGAGTTTGCTGTTGGTGCCAGGATCGCAGACATTCCCCGCGCATGTTTCAACTGACCGGCAAGGAATTGATAGGCCAGGTCAGAGAGGTGGTTGTCATCCTCTGCAGAGAAGAAAAGGTTCTCCCCCTCCTTGCTGAACATGGATTGATGCGTGTGCATCCCGGATCCGTTTACGCCGAAGATGGGTTTGGGCATGAAGGAAGCAATTAAATCATACTTCGCAGCGATCGCCTTGACCGTATATTTCATGGTGATGACATTATCAGCTGCCCGGAGGACATCCGCATAGCGGAAGTCGATCTCATGCTGGCCTCGGGCAACCTCATGATGCCCCATTTCAACTTCGAGGCCCATGTCATTCAAGGCGTGCATCAGCTCAGTTCTGACCATCGTGGCTTGATCCCGCGCAGAAAAATCAAAATATCCGCCGACATCATAAGGTACGGGATGGATATCCTCTTCGCCGTTTCGCTTGAACAGGAAAAACTCTGGTTCCGGACCGACATTGAACACCCAGCCGCGGTCTTCAACTTCGGCAATCACCCGCTTTAAAGTCCCCCTGGGGTCTCCCTCAAAAGCTTCTCCATTGGGTTTATAGATATCACAGAAAATCCGAGCCCTTGATAAATCAGGGGGGCTCCAGGGCAGTAAGGCATAGGTATCAGGATTGAGCACCAGCCGCATATCGCTCTCCTGGACCCTGGCAAAGCCTTCCACAGAAGATCCATCAAACCACACCCCGTCATCGAGGGCGGCCGGCAGTCTTTCCGGGGTGATATCAACACTTTTCACGGATCCAGTCACATCCGTGAACTGCAGCGAGATGAATTTAACCTCATCTTTCTCAACACGCTTAATCAGTTCATCTTTTTTCATATTTCCTCCTATCAGGAACTTGAAATATCTACCAACAGGAAAATTAATCTTGGACGGGTGCCTTTAAACAAGAAAGACACGCAAGGGCGTGTCTCTTGATCTCCGTTTCCTGAACATGCCCTTCCCAGAAATACCATGGCTGGATGACTTGCATCATCCTCCAATGGGCCATTTTCCTGATCTTGTCGAATCTGTCACCAGATGGTTTTCAATCAGAATTTTATCGGGAAGGAAGAAGAAGTCCATGGCAGGACTTCAGAGGCATCCGCTGATCCTTCGATTTTCTCTGCTCGCACAGATTAGCACTCCCTTCGCAGGGAGGAACCTCCTCCTCGTCACCTCATCACTAATGAGGCTCAGCCGCTATCTATCCTCGATATGCTGTTGTTAAGCTGCTTCCGGCATTTTAGCAAGGGACTTTACAGTTGTCAAGCTTTGAGCGTGAGGAAGTTGTGGGGTTTCCGGGGGCGTCAAGGCAGTTTGATTCATCGGCCCGTGTCAAGTCAAATGATAATGTTACTGAAAGTCAGTAGTTCTTCCAAAAGAT
>CAZUMA010000030.1:0-37874 GCA_964621835.1 uncultured Anaerolineales bacterium
TTCCGATTTGTTAAACGGCTAAAAGAGTGGTCTACTTTTATCTTGCATCCAACCCCTAGCAGTAGTGCTGTGGCAAAAATCAGCCAGTGTGCATACGCGTCCCTATATTTCAGTTGATAATGCCAGATAGGTCGAGCTAAGACTGGTATACCCCAGTCGGATGTATTTACTTGAGATTGATTGTATACGGTTTGGAATACCTCTTGAGCCCTTCCTGGTATCAGGAGAACTGGGTGGGATGCAAGGATAGCAACAATCATAATTCCTAAAAATGCGGCACTTTTCCTGATCAGCTCCATTGGTTTTATTGATTGTTCAAAGTATCCAAGTAATAAGTAAATTATGATGCAAAAACCAAAAAATACACCAACTGTTTTTGTTGTGATTGCCAGTCCGCAAAATACGGCAGCTATGTAAAAGAAGGTATGAAAACGAAGTTTATCCCTCCAGAGGCAATAAATTGTAGCAATCACAAAGAATGTCACCATGCTGTCGACACGCCAACCGGTATTTATTGAAACAATTGCAGGTAAAGAACCCAGAAAGAGGAACAGTGTTATTGAAGCGAACAAATTCTTAAATCGAGTCCACATTGACACTAATGCAATAATCGATAGGGAGATAAACAATGTCCCTAACTGTCTCAAGATAAGCACATAAAGCCAGGTATAGTTAGCCGGTTGAATTTTAGAATATGCTTTGATCGGGATTAGCGCTAAGGCGGAGATGAAATAAAACGGGGATCCATAATAATAATGACCATAATCAATAATTCCCATGATTGTTTTCTCAACTGATCCGTCTGTTGAGATCATTTCCATCACCACCGGGAATTGATTGTATTCATCAGTTCCGCTGCAGACGAGCATATTCGCATCTTTTGAAGATCTGAGGTTGGCAGGAATGAAAGATAGGAAATATATCAATGCTATTATGAATAGGATTATGGCATTTTTAGTTTGGGATTGAGTGCGGATTACGGGTATGCTGCTCATGATATATGAATGGTACAGGATGAGAGGCTTTTAGGATTTCTCGATCTCTGTTGTGATTGTCTGAACTGCTCCAGCGTCCTTCAGTGCATCCGTGATCAATCCCGCGTTTCCAGCTGCAAGGGCGATCATATTTCCACCCAGTCCGCCCCCTGACAGCTTTGCGCCCAACGCTCCAGCCTCCCTGGCTGCCGAGATCAATCGGTCCAGCTCCGGGGTGGAGAGATCCAGTTTTTGGAGCAGACGTTGATTTTCATTCATCAAGGGGCCGAGGTCTGCTGGACTCCCGGATTCAATCAATCTCCGCGCCTGCCGGGCTATGTCCCCAATATAGGCAAAAATCGTTTCATAGCGGGAGGGATCCGACATCCAACCCTGTCTGACCTGGGTGACGCTTTTTTTGGTGGGCTGATGAACCCCCGTATCCCCAATTACAACCTGAAATGAGCGTGGAATTGAGAGCCTTTCTGGGGGTCGGCCCTTGATGAAAAATATCGGGGCTTGATGAACAACAACGGAATTGTCAATACCAGAAGGGATTCCATGGTGGATTTTTTCAATTTCAAAGGTCACAGATGAGAGCTGATTTGTGGTCAGGGGGGTTCCTACAAATCCAGCCAGGGCTTTGGCGACCGCTGTGGAAACAGCCGCGCCGGATCCTAGGCCAGAAGAGATCGGAATTGTTGAGGTTATCTGAATCGTGCAGGCCGGAAAGTGCGGCAGCTCCAACAGAGCGGTCAGTTCCTCGACAATGGCCCGGAGAGGATGCCGGCCTGGGAGGTTCCTCAGGGTTTGCGAGATTCCCACGTCCGGAGCTTCCAGAAGTATTTCTCCCTCAGCGGCATTAAGTCGGGGACTGACAACCGCCCGGGCCCGGACGCTTGTCACCGGCACAGCCAGCGCAGGTTCACCATAAACCACAGCATGTTCACCAAAGAGAATGATTTTACCGGGAGCGGTGGCTGTAAATGCTGGCATAGTTTAGAAAATGTAAAATATAATCAGAATGCTTGAGGACCAGAGAATGATTGAAAGCTGGAGCGGCAGGTCCGAAAGAGCAATTTCCTCAGGGGCTCCCCCTTCTCCCAGCTGGATCAGGTACAGATAACGAAATATTCCATA
Source organism: uncultured Anaerolineales bacterium (assembly GCA_964621835.1). GTDB lineage: Bacteria > Chloroflexota > Anaerolineae > Anaerolineales > UBA11858 > B10-G9. The sequence continues at coordinate 2,115 of CAZUMA010000030.1, forward strand.
GACGACAAAGGGGATCGTCAACATCATGGCGTTATTTTCCGGAAGATTGGGGGCTGAAAATGTGTAGAGGCTGTAGGCGACAATCGTCGTTCCGGAAACAATTCCGACCAATTGATCAAGCAGGCTGATTGAGTAACCCTCTAGAACAGGACGATAGGTTTCATTGGTGGAGGTCTTCAGGATCAGTTCAGCTCTCCGTTTCCCGAGACCAATGAAGAGAGCAAACAGGGAGGTGACCACGTATAACCAGGGAGAAAACCGTTTGACATCGACCAGGGTGACGCCTGCTGTGACCCGAAGCACGTAAAAAGAGGCCAGAACGAACACATCCAGTAAGGGGATGTGTTTCAGAAAAGCAGAGTAGCTGATGTTCAGCGCCAGATAAATCGTGCAGATGATCAGAAAGCCTGGTTCCAGGAAGTAAGCGAGGGGCAGGACAACCAGGATTAATAGTATTCCCGCAGTCCACGCTGCTGGGAGGGGGAGCGCTCCCGATGCAATTGGTCGAAGGCGCTTTCGGGGATGTTTTCGGTCGGACTCTATGTCTGCGATGTCGTTGAGGATGTAGACTGCACTGGCAAGCAGGCTGAACAGCACAGCACCCGAGAGGGTATGAAATAAGGCATCAAAATGAAGCAGCTTGCGATCAAAAACAAGGGCGGTAAAAAGGAAGATGCTTTTTGCCCATTGTTTTGGGCGGAGCGATTTTATTAAGGCGGCTATCATGTGAAAATGATAGCATGAATTAATCTGATCTGGTAGGGAATCCTCTCCCAGCCGCAGGGGCGGCTGTGGGTCTGTCAGCATAGGAGAAGCCGGGGTCAGACATGCTAAAATGGGCACTATGAGAAAGCTGGTCCGCGTGGATCGATCCATGGTTGATCAGGGGGTCGCTGAGAGCCTCGACCAGGCCCGGCGTCTGGTGATGGCGGGCCTGGTTCGCGTTGGGGATGAGGTCGTGGTAAATCCATCCCGGAAAATACCCCGGGCATCAAAAATCTCCCTAGTTGATGGTCAGCGCTTTGCCTCCAGGGGAGGCGATAAGCTGCAAGGTGCCCTGGACCGCTTCTCCGTCAAGGTCGCAGGGAAAATTTGTGCCGATGTCGGTGCTTCCACAGGAGGTTTTACAGATTGTTTGCTGCACCACGGCGCTAAAAAAGTTTATGCGATCGATGTCGCCTACGGTTTGCTGGATTGGCAGGTGCGTCAGGACCCCCGCGTCGTGGTGATGGAGCGCACAAATGTCCGGTATCTAGAAAGGCTTCCTGAGCCGGTAGATTTGATCACGATCGATGTCTCATTCATTTCTTTGAAAAAGATCCTGCCCGTGATCCGCCGCTGGTTTCCGGACCGAGGAGGAACGGCTCTGATCCTGATCAAACCGCAGTTTGAGGCTGGCCGGGAAGAGGCTGCTCGCGGTTCCGGGGTGATCCGCGATCCTGATATTCATCAGCGCGTGCTTGGGGAGGTCCTGTTGGAAGCGCAGGGTCACGGCTTTCAGGTGAAAAACATCATCCGCTCCCCCCTGTTGGGGCCTGATGGAAACGTGGAATTTTTTGCCTGGTTGGAGGTAACCGATCCTGCGGCCATCACCGGGAAACCAGACCGACTGATCTCTCGACTGTTTTGATTCCGGGAGAAATGGATCCCGTCCTTTTGCGGTAGATTTCAATTTTCTCGGGCATCGGGTATACTATTGCCTGCTTATGGATGTACGGAATATACGAAATTTCTCAATTATTGCTCATATCGATCATGGGAAATCCACCCTGGCTGATCGGCTGCTTCAGATTACCCAGACGGTAAGTGACCGGGACATGGCGGATCAACTGTTGGATGATATGGAGTTAGAGCGTGAAAAAGGGGTCACCATCAAAGCCTCCGCGGTTCAGATGACCTATCAAGGAGAGGATGGGCTGACTTACGAATTAAATCTGATTGATACCCCCGGCCATGTTGATTTTGGCTATGAGGTCTCCCGGGCGCTGGAAGCGTGTGAGGGGGCTTTACTGGTTGTGGATGCAGCCCAGGGGATGCAGGCACAAACAATCGCCAATATGTATGCTGCCCTGGAAGCGGATTTGGAAATCATCCCTGTGATCAACAAAATTGATCTTCCGGCAGCACGGCCGGATGAGATCGCAGAAGAGATCGGGCAGATGCTGGGAGTAACTCCAGCTGACATCCTCAGGATATCCGCGAAAGAGGGAGAGAACATTCAACCAGTCCTGGAGAAAATCATTCGGAAGGTCCCCCCGCCAAACGCACGGAGAGATGCCCCCCTGAGAGCGCTGATCTTTGACTCTCACTACAACAGCTACAAGGGGGTGATCGCGTATATACGCGTTTTTGATGGGATGATTTCCAACCAGGAGGATCTTCATTTGATGGCAGGTGGGATTGATATTGAACCGTTTGAGGTGGGCATCTTTGCACCTGCGATGACCCCGGTTGAGACGCTGCATCCCGGGGAGGTAGGATATATCGCCACCGGGTTAAAATCGGTCCATGATTGTCGTGTCGGGGATACCATCACATCCGCACTCGATCCGGCCGAAAAGCCGCTTCCCGGGTATAAACAGGCAAAACCGATGGTTTTTGCCGGGCTGTATCCCCTTGAAAATGAGGGATTTGAAGCGCTCCGTGATGCGCTTGAAAAACTTCAGCTGAACGATGCCGCGCTGGTGTTTGAACCTGAAACTTCTCAAGCCCTGAACTATGGGTTCCGCTGCGGATTTTTGGGGATGTTTCATATGGAAATCATCCAGGAACGGCTGGAGAGGGAGTATGATCTGGATATCATCGCCACCGCTCCTTCTGTGAAGTACCGGATCCAAACCAGAATGGAGGGGCTGGTCGAGATAGATTCCCCCGCCGATCTACCAGATCGGGGTGAGGTAGAGGAGATTCAAGAACCCTGGATGGCCCTGCAGATTTTTTCCCCGATAGATTATTATGGACCGGTGATGGAACTGGTTACATCAAGACGCGGTGTCTATCAGAGCCAGGAATATCCATCCTCCGAACGTGTGCAGCTGAATTTTGAGCTCCCCCTCTCAGAGCTGATTGTGGATTTCTTTGATTATTTGAAGTCTGCAACCCGGGGGTATGCATCGATGGATTACTCCTTTTTGGAGTATCGGCCGGGAGACCTGGTGAAAATTGAAATCCTGGTCAATGGTGAACCGCTGGAAGGGTTGGCTTCGATTGTACATCGCGATCGAGCTTACCGGAAGGGAAAAAAACTGGTGGAACGGCTCAAACAGATCATCCCTCCCCAGCAGTTTGCTGTCCCCATCCAGGCGTCTGCTGGAGGAAAAATTATTGCCCGGACCGATCTAAAAGCCTTAAGGAAAGACGTGACTGCCAAACTGTACGGCGGGGATGTCACCCGTAAACGAAAGCTGCTGGCGAAGCAGAAAGAAGGCAAAAAACGATTAAAACGGATTGGTGAGGTGGATATCCCCCAGGAAGCATTTATGGCGATTTTAAGGTTGGACGATGACGCCTAGGTTATCCGGACTGGACCGTTGGCGATGGATCATCGGCTTTTTATTCAGCGGGGTGGCTCTGGCCATCCTGCTGTGGGTGAGCGATTTACGGGCTGTTTATCGTGCTATCAAACAGCTTGAATCCTGGGTCATCGTTGGAGTGCTGGGCCTTCTGGGGATATCGTTGCTGACCCGATCAGCAGCCTGGCGAATTATTCTCAAGGAAAAAATCAGCCTCTGGAAGTCCTTCCTGATCGTAAATGCGGGGTATTTTCTAAACACTGTATTTCCTTTCCGGGCTGGGGAAGTCGGTCGAGCAATCCTGCTGCACCCCAGCGGATACTCCTTTTGGGAAGCTTTCCCAGCTGTCGTGGTTGAGCGTTTATTTGACCTGGTGTTTGCGCTTCTTTTATTTGCGATCGGTCTTCCATTTGCACTAGAATTTCCAGTTCAGAGCCGGTACACCTACAGCTTGCTGGGGCTGGTATTTCTTGGATTCTTATTCTTCTACCTGGTCGTTCGCTACCAGGAGACAGTTCAAAAATGGTTGGGAAGATCAGATCTGCCTCTACCAGGACTCCGTCACTGGCTCCAGAAACGATTCCGATCGGTGGCTGCCGGTCTGGATATTTTCATGGATTTCCGGCGATTTCTCCGATCCTTTCTGTGGATGACGATCAGCTGGGGAATTGCGGTTCTGCTGCAGTACTGGCTGCTGATTAATTTCTCCCCCGGGGCTCCCCTGGTTTGGGCAATGTTTGGTTTAGGGGCCCTGTCTTTAGGTGTTTCCATCCCCTCATCTCCCGGGAATCTTGGCATTTATGAAGCCAGCTTAACATTGGCCTTGTCAGCTTTGGGAATGGACCGATCCGCAGCGTTCGCTTATGCCCTGACCAGCCATGCCCTCAGTTTGGCGGTCACGACAGCCTTTGGTTCTTACACAGTTGGCAGAGAGGGTGTGGTATTGGGTAAAATTAGGGAGGTTGCTCAAATAGATCCCGAGGAGATAGTCTGATGGTGAAAAAATATCTGATCACGGGGGGAGCGGGTTTTATCGGCACAAATTATGTGGCCCGGCTTCTTCACCGGGGGGATGAAGTGATTATTTTTGATGATCTTTCCCGGACCGGCACGGCCAGGAATATCACCTGGCTCCAGAAATCCTTTGGCCAGGACGCTTTTTCCCTGGTAAAAGAAGATATTCGGAACAGCCATACGCTTCGAAAAGCGGCAGCAGGGGTGGATGTGATCCTCCATCTTGCGGCACAGGTTGCAGTGACAACTTCTGTTCTGGACCCCCGCAATGATTTCGAGGTCAATGCTTTGGGAACTTTGAACGTTCTGGAAGCTGCGCGGCAGTCCCCCAGGCTGCCGGTGGTGCTGTATGCTTCTACCAATAAAGTGTATGGGGATCTGGAAAATCTGCAGGTCACAGAACAGGCCACCCGTTATGATTTCATGGATCACCCTTTTGGTGTCGATGAAACACAGCTGCTTGATTTTCATTCCCCTTACGGCTGCTCGAAGGGCACAGGAGATCAATATACCAGGGATTATCATCGGATCTTTGAGCTTCCTACCGTGGTTTTTCGCCAGAGCTGTATTTACGGGCCCCATCAATTCGGCATTGAGGATCAGGGCTGGGTTGCCTGGTTTGTGATTGCCGCTGTTACGGGGAAACCGATCTCGATTTATGGGGATGGGAAGCAGGTCCGTGACCTGCTCTATGTGGAAGATCTGCTGGATGCGTACGATCAGGCGCTGGAAAATATTGATCGGACTGCCGGACAAATTTATAATATTGGAGGTGGAAAAGAGCATTCCCTCTCCATCTGGAAAGAATTTGGCCCGCTGCTGGAATCAGCCCTTGGCAAAGAGATCCCGGTCACCTGGCGGGATTGGCGTCCCGGGGATCAAAAGGTGTTCTATGCGGATATTCGAAAAGCGGAACGTGGTTTTGGCTGGACGCCATCCACTCCCGTTGAGACCGGTATACAACAACTGTTTGATTGGGTTCAAAAAAATCGGAGTTTATTTCAGTGAGTAATCAGCAAGGACCTGGTTCTGATCGCCGGGGATTGGCATGAAGATACTGACCGTTTTGACTTATTACCGGCCGCATACCAGTGGATTAACAATATATGTTGAACGGCTGGCTACCTCATTGGCCAAATTGGATCATGAGGTCACCGTGCTTACGTCCCGATATGATCCAGACCTTCCCGCAGAAGAGGTCAAAGATGGGGTGAGAATCGTCCGGGCTCCGGTGCTGTTCCGGGTCAGCAAAGGTGTGGTCATGCCCACATTTGGGTTCCTGGCCTGGCAGTACGTGCTGGAAAACGACGTCATTCATCTCCACCTTCCCCAGCTGGATGCTGCCGGGGTGGCGTTCCGCGGCTGGCTGCTGCGCAAACCCACCATCATCACCTATCACTGTGATCTCTTGCTGCCTGAAGGAATATTCAATCGCATTGTAAATTTTGTTGTCCTGCGCATGCATCATCTCGCCGGAATGCTGGCCCATCGGATAGGAGCTTATACCGAAGATTTTGCTGTTCATTCGCCGTTTCTCCGGCGATTTCAAAAAAAAGTGAGGGTGATCTTGCCCCCGGTTGACCTTCCTCGGCCTGCCCCGGAACAGGTTGACAGGTTTGCACGGGAACACAATCCCATGGGAAAATTCCCGGTGATTGGTATGGCAACGCGCTTTGCCTCCGAAAAAGGGGTGGAGATCTTGCTGCAGGCGCTACCTCGTGTCCTGGAATCCTTTCCAGATGGTATCGTGCTTTATGCGGGAAAATATCTCCATGTGATGGGGGAGCAGGCCTACTTTGAGCGCTTGATGCCCCGGATTCAGCAGTATCAGTCCAGGGGGCAGTGGGCGTTTCTGGGGATCTTGACTCCAGATGAAATGGCTGTGTTTTATCAAAATATTGATGTATTGGTCGTACCCAGCTTGAACTCGACAGAAACGTTTGGGTTGGTCCAGATTGAAGCGATGATGGGAGGCAAACCAACGATCGCATCGAATTTACCGGGTGTCCGCATCCCGCCAGTGATGACCGGGATGGGGGAGGTAATCCCCATCGGAGACGCGGAGGCGCTGGCAGCAGCGATCCTGCGCATCGCTTCCCATTCGGAGATGTATCAAGGAAATCCGGAAAAAATCCAGCAGATGTTTGATCCTTTGCAGAATGCCCTTCACTATGAAGCGCTTTACGAGGAGACTTTGGAGGAGCTGACTTGACAGATACGTTGGACCAGCAGCTAAAGTCCATTCCTTTTTTCCGAGCCTTACTCAGAGCTGTTGAGGCTCGTTTTTATGAGGGTCTTGAGCTCCCCTCTCCATCATTGGATCTGGGCTGCGGGGATGGTCATTTTGCCTCCCTGGCCTTCGAAACCCCTCCTGAGATTGGTCTGGACCCCTGGCTCGGCCCCGTGAAGGAGGCTGCCCAGCAGCAGGTGTATAAAATGGTGGTAGCTGGGCAGGGAGCCTCTCTGCCTTTTCCCGAGGAATTCTTCAGCAGCGCAATCAGCAATTCGGTCCTGGAGCACATTCCCGAAGTCACCGCGGTGCTTGCAGATCTTCATCGGGTGCTCAAGAGGGGAGCGTCGTTCATTTTCTGTGTGCCGAACCAGCGATTTACTGAGACGCTTTCGATGGGCATTTTCTTTGATAACCTGGGGTTTGGATCCCTCGGTGACCGCTATCGGCGGTTTTTCAACCGCATTTCAAGGCATCATCATTGTGATTCCCCGGAGCTCTGGAAACGGCGTTTAGAGGAAGTTGGGTTCCGCATTGAGAAGCACTGGAATTACTTTTCGCCAGCTTCCCTGCGGGTCCTGGAATGGGGCCATTACTTCGGCCTTCCTTCCTGGGTATGCAGAAAACTGTTTGGTCGCTGGATCCTGGTCTCTGAGGATTGGAACCTGTCCCTCACTAAAAGCATTCTCAAACCCTACTATCAAGCATCCCCCTGCAGAGATGATGGGGTGTACTCGTTTTTTATCACCCGGAAAGTGTCCTAGAAGGACTACCGAAAGCGCAGGATCTTATGGAAGAACCAAGTGTACTGGACTACGTTCTTGACAAGCTGACCTTTTGGAAAAAAAGCACTCTGAAATTCCCTTCCGGGGACGGGGTGGTTCCCTCGAGGGTAGAGAATGGTGCTGCCTATGAACTCGAAATTTCCCAACTGCGAAAAAGAATCCTGGTGATCCTGACACCCCTGATTGCCTTTATTGGACAGATCTTTTTGGAACCACCCAACCGGTCTGTTGTGATGGGAGTGATCAGCTATTTGGCGGCAGGTACCTTGCTGGTTTTTCAACTGCTGCGGGGGTCCTGGGAAATGGATCCAATCAAGGAGGATCATTCAGAAGAGTTTTCCTACCAGGTGAGCTGGATGTGGTTGGCTGCAGGTATTTTGCTGTCTTTGACATCATTTATTATGTTTGCTGGGAATCGGTTTACGCTGATCAACATTTTTCCTTGGTTGACCGGGCTGGGATTGGTTTGGAAGGCATTGTGGGTCAGGGAGGGCTGGATTGTCAGGGTGAAGCAGCGCTGGAATCGTTTTCGAGAACAGGGATTGATCATCAGTCCCTGGACGATCGTGACCCTGCTCGTTTTTGCAGTGGCAGCTTTTTTCCGTTTTTACCAGCTGGAGGCGGTTCCGCCGGAAATGTTCAGCGATCATGCTGAAAAATTAATTGATGTTTCCGATGTCTTGCGTGGTCAAACGCTGATATTCTTTCCCCGCAACACTGGCCGGGAAGCTTTTCAAATGTACCTGACTGCTGCTGTCTCAAGGATTTTTGGCACAGGGATCTCCTTTTTAAGCTTGAAGATTGGCACCTGCCTGGCTGGTTTGTTCACCCTGCCATTTATTTACTACTTTGGAAAGGAAATTGCTGGCAGATGGGCTGGCCTTTTTGGGATGTTTTTTGCCGGGGTTGCTTACTGGCCCAATGTGATTTCCCGAGTGGCCTTGCGTTTCTCCCTGTATCCGTTCTTTGCGGCGCCGGTGCTGTATTTTCTCGTTCGCGGGTTGAGGAAAAAGCGGCGGAATGATTTTTTGTTTGCCGGAGCCGCACTCGGGTTGGGGCTTCACGGCTACAGCACATTTCGTATTGTCCCCCTGGTGGTTGCTGCCGTAATCCTCATATATATGCTTCATGCCCCATCCAAAAAAGACCGCCGGATGGCTTTCCTGGGATTGCTGATCATCGCCCTGGTATCTCTGATTATTTTCCTGCCCTTATTGCGCTATGGCCTGACAAATTTCGAGATGTTTTCTTACCGGATGAAAACCCGTTTGACAGGGGTTGAAATACCGCTGACAGAACCTCCCCCCCAGATCTTTCTAAATAATTTCCTCAAAACCCTGGTCATGTTTCAATGGAAGAATGGAAATATCTGGGTCCACTCTGTTGTCAACCGCCCTGCCCTGGGATGGGTCTCTGCTGGTTTGTTTTCCTTAGGAGCAATCCTGGTGCTGGTTCGCTACCTTCAGAAACGCAATTGGGTGGATCTGACCCTTCTGGTCTTGATTCCTCTCCTGACGCTGCCGTCGACGCTCTCGATCGCGTTTCCAGATGAGAATCCCTCCTTGAACCGGACAGGGGGAGCGATTATTCCGGTATTTTTGATCATTGGGATCATGCTCAAGAGTCTCTACCGCAATCTTAAGTGGGATTCCAGACGGGATTGGGGTAAAGCCATACCAGCAAGTTTTATCATCATCCTGCTGCTGCTGAGCAGCAGCGTTAATTACCAGCTTGTTTTTGAAGAATACTATCAACAGTTCAAGCAGAGCGCCTGGAATACATCAGAAATTGGGGGTGTGCTCCGACAGTTTTCAGAGACTGTTGGGAGTGAGGATCAAGCCTGGGTGGTACCATATCCTCATTGGGTGGACACCAGGTTGGTGGGCATTCACGCCGTGGATCAGGTGATCGATTTTGCATTATGGCAGGATGACATCCCTCTCACAGAGGACAAACCGGCTCCAAAGCTCTATATCTACAAGCCGGAAGATCAGCAAACCGAGGAGATCCTGCGAAGTCTATATCCGGATGGGATTCGGAGGCTAGTTGCCTCTCAAGTTGAAAATCGAGATTTTGTCCTGTTTTATGCGTTGAAGTAAGAAGAAAACCTGGATGGAGCAGAGCGATAGTTTATGAGTAGTTCTAACGATGCATTTTTCCCGCGCTGGTTAACCTGGCTGCTGCTGCTAGCCGTCCTGGCGGCAGGAGCGTATCTTCGCCTGATAGGGATCGATTGGGATGCAGAGCAGCACCTCCATCCTGATGAGCGATTCCTGACCATGGTGGAGACAAGCATCATGCCAGTGACGACACTCACCGAGTATTTCAACACCGGCAGTTCTCCACTCAACCCGGCCAACCGGGGGCACAGTTTTTTTGTGTACGGCACCCTGCCGATCTTCCTGGTTCGCTATCTGGCAGAATGGACCGGGGCAAATGGGTACGGCAGTGTTTATCTGCTGGGAAGGGCGCTTTCTGCAACCGTGGATTTGCTGAGTGTGCTGGTGGTATTTCTGATCGGGACCCGGCTTTTAGACCGGCGGGTGGGCTTGCTGGCTGCGGCCTTTGCCGCATTTGCAGTGCTTCAGATTCAACAGTCCCATTTCTTTACCGTTGATACCTTCCTGACCTTTTTCTCAGTTCTGGCGGTATATTTTGCGGTCGAGGTGGCCAGCGGGGATGTGAATCAGGTCAGGTTTTCATCTTTTCTGTGGTTTGGTGTGGCGCTGGGGCTGGCTGTGGCCTCAAAAATTACCGCTGTCCCCGTGGCAGTTACCCTCCCGATGGCCCTCTTGGTCCTTGGAATTAAGGCTCCTTCTGATCGTTTCGAAAAGGCTGCACCGCGGTTATTTCTTTACCTGGTGATTGCAGCCCTGGTCAGTATTTTGACATTCCGGATCTTCCAACCGTATGCATTTCAAGGTCCGGGTTTCTTGAACATCAAACTGGATGAAAACTGGGTGGCAGGACTAAAATCCTTGCGCGGACAAACATCCGGAGATGTTGATTTTCCACCCGCATTGCAGTGGGCGAGACGGCCGTTGTGGTTTTCCTTTCAAAACATGGTGCTTTGGGGAATGGGTATTCCAATGGGGATTGCAGCCTGGGGTGGGTTCATTTGGATGGGGCTGCTGATTTTCAAGCGGAATATCTGGAAGCCTCATTTTGTGATCTGGGGATGGACAGCCCTGTATTTCACCTGGCAATCCCTGCAGTGGAACAGCACCATGCGCTATCAGCTGCCGATTTACCCGCTGATGGGGGTCTTTGCGGGATGGTTTTTGGTGCGGGCCTGGGATCAGGCCGCGACAGGTTGGAAGCTTCCCCGACTTCAGCTGGAGATTAACCCCCGGACAGCCCGGTTTTTAGTTGGCTGGGCAGGATTTTTGAGCTTAGCGCTCACGGCAGCCTGGGGGCTTGCCTTCAGCCGCATTTACACCACATCTCATCCTCGGGTGGCCGCGACGGAATGGATTTTTCAGCATGTTTCAGGACCCGTGAATCTGGTCCTGGAAACCAACGACGGGCAGTATCAGCAGCTGCTGTCCTTCCCTGAGGGAGAGGAAATTCAAGCTGATGATCCCTGGTCGGTCCATTTTACACCCCGGAAACCCGGATTGCTTACCCGGATCACCCTGCCAGATCTGCAGGGAAAGCCGGGTCCGGATCACCAAGTTGAATTAGCCCTTTCGGTGACAGACCAGGACGGAACCCGGCTTGTGGAATGGCAGGATGAGGTAACCTTTTCGGGGAATCTCTCAGTTGAGATCCCTGTTGCGGATCAGGTCCCCCTTGAAGAGGATCAAAGCTACCAGCTTCTCCTGGAAGTCCTCGATCCTGCGGCAGTGGTTTCCCCCCGGGGGGAAGGGATCGCCAATGAGAGTTCATGGGATGATGGCTTACCATTGAGATTGAATGGCTATGATCCTTTTGGGGGGATCTACCAGAGCGGCCTGAATTTTGAAATGTATTGGGATGATAACCAGGAAAAATTAGACCGCTTCCTGACCACCTTGGACCAGGCCGAGTATCTTTTGATCACATCGAGCAGGCAGTGGGCCTCGACAACTCGTCTCCCGGAGCGTTATCCGCTCACTTCCGTGTATTATCGAGAGCTGATGGGCTGTCCGGCAGACCTTTCGATCGAGCGCTGTTATAACATTGCCCAGCCGGGGAGTTTTCAGGGGGACTTAGGATATGAGCTTGTGGAAGTTTTTCAATCCGCGCCGCACCTTGGCCCGTTTTGGATTAATGATCAATTTGCTGAAGAAGCCTTTACGGTGTACGATCACCCGAAAGTGTTTATCTTCCAGAAAACAGACGAATTTAATCTCTTGGAAGTGCAGGCAACCCTGGGTGAGGTTGACCTGACGAAAGTGATCCATCTCACCCCCAAACAGGCGGATGGACATCCGGGCAGCTTGATGCTCCCTGAAAAGCGCTTCGCGGAGCAGCGTGCCGGCGGAACCTGGAGCAAACTCTTTAATACGGAAGCCATCCAGAATCGATCCCAGGCTGCCGGAGCGGTGATCTGGTATGTGAGCGTTTTTCTGCTCGGGTTGCTGGCTGCTCCGCTGCTGTTCAGTGTGCTTTCGGGATTGTCTGATGGTGGGTATCCCCTCTCGCGTATTTTTGGGATGCTTCTGCTCTCCTATGGGGTCTGGATAGCCGGGTCTCTGCAGATCCCCTTCCAGCGGTTGACCATTGGTGCGGTGATCCTGATCATCGCGATCGCGAGCGCGGCAGCTGCATACCATCGGCGTCAAGATCTACAGCGGATCTGGAGGAAGAATAAACGCTATTATCTGGTGATTGAGGGCATTGCCTTAGGGATATTCCTGATTGGTTTGTTGATCCGGTATGGAAACCCGGATCTCTGGCACCCCTGGAAAGGGGGGGAAAAGCCAATGGATTTTTCCTATTTCAACGCTGTCCTGAAGAGCACCACCTTCCCGCCCTACGATCCCTGGTTTGCGGGCGGGTATATTAATTACTATTATTACGGGTTTGTATTTGTTGGTGTCCTTGTCAAACTGTTGGGGATCGTTCCTGCTTTTGCCTACAACCTCATTCTTCCCACCCTGCTGATGATGATCGGATTGGCGGTCTTTTCCATCGTCTGGAATATCTTCCAGGCTTGGGGAAAGGGCGGAAACCAGCACAAAGTGTCCCGGTATCTTGCCGGATCCTCTGGCTTGGTAGGGATGATTGTGCTGGGAAATCTTGGGATCATCCGGATGATCCTTCAGGGGTTAAGGCGTCTGGTGGTGGGGGGAACAGAGCTTGAAAGCGCGGGTTTCTTCAGGAAGCTGATCTGGACTTTTGCCGGGGTAGAACGGTTTGTTCGGTCCAGGTCGCTGGGCTACCGGATTGATGAATGGTACTGGAATCCAAGCCGCGTGATTGGCTCAGAGCACGGCGGACCCATCACAGAGTTCCCCTTCTTTACGTTCCTGTATGGAGACCTGCACGCCCATTTTATTGCCCTGCCGCTGACGATGCTGGTGATTGCTTGGGCAGTTTCTCTGGTTCTCTCGGGGGCCAAACGGGCGCAAAAACTGCCCTCGTTCTGGCAGATTCTAGGGGTTTCTGCTTTTGGGGGACTAGCGGTGGGGGTCCTGCGTCCCACCAACACCTGGGATTTCTATCCCTATCTGGCGCTTGGTGCCGCTGCAGTGATCTATTATTGGGGATCCAAGTATCGCCAGGGCTTGTCTTTCCCCTGGCTGCAGGCAGGTACACAGCTGTTTCTGTATATTTTCTTTGCGTATGTATTTTTCCAACCCTACTCGACCTGGTATGGTCAGGGGTATACCAGCGTCAAGGGTTGGTTTGGCTCCCGGACTCCCTGGAGCGATTATTTCACGCATTGGGGTCTTTTCCTCACCGTGATTGTGACCTGGATGGCGTACGAAACGGTTGATTGGATGGCAAAGACACCGGTTTCTGCCCTGCGAAAATTGAAAGATGTCAGGGAGCTCATCCTTGCTCTGCTGCTTCTGGTGCTGGTTACGATGGTCAGCCAGGGGGTATATCTTGAAGAGGGGGTCCAGGTTGGGACCGTCAAGGTCATCGGGGCTGGGGTGCACATTATCTGGTTCGTGCTCCCAATGATGGTCTGGGCGGGAATTCTCCTGCTCCGTCCCAAGACACCGGTTGGAAAACAGATTGTCCTTTTTTTGACGGGCACGGCATTTGCCATCACGTTAATGGTAGAGTTAATTTATATCGAGGGGGATATTGGACGGATGAATACAGTTTTCAAGTTTTACCTGCAGGCCTGGACGTTGTTTTCAATCAGCAGCGCGGGAGCCTTTGGATGGCTGGTTATTTCCTTTGATAGATGGCCGGGGGGTCTGCGGCGGATCTGGCAGGGTGCGTTTTCGGTGCTTCTGGTTGGTGCGGCGCTTTATCCCATGCTGGGCGGCGTTGCAAAAATTCAGGATCGAATGACCCTCAAAGCACCTCGTTCTCTCGATGGGATGATTTTTATGAACTATGCAACCTATGCCGATTTTCAAACAGACATGGACCTTTCCCAGGATTATCAGGCGATCCGCTGGATGCAGGAGAACGTGGTTGGTTCCCCTGTGATCGTAGAAGCCAATCAGGTGGAATATCACTGGGGGACACGATACACGATCTACACCGGACTGCCTGGAGTGGTTGGCTGGAACTGGCACCAGCGGCAGCAGCGAACAATCGTTCCCCATGCCTGGGTGTTCGAGCGTGTAGATGAGGTCAATGAGTTTTATAATTCGACGGATATGGCGTTCGCCCGGGATTTCCTGCGGCGCTACCAGGTGGAATATATCATTCTGGGACAGCTTGAGCGTGCAAAGTATGACCCGGTGGGTCTGGAGAAGTTTCCTGCCGGGGAGGGTGTGTTGTGGGCCCCGGTTTACCAGGATGAGGAAACGATCATCTATCAAGTCAACCCAGAGCTGGGTTTATGAAGTAGGAAGCAATGTTAAGTGCATTATATTGGTATCTCACAATCCTATTTCTCGGCTGGTTATCCGTACCGGTCCTTTACCGCCTGCTGCCCGATCTCCCTGATCGCGGTTACAGTATCGCAAAGATTTTTGGGCTCCTGACCTGGGGATATCTGTTCTGGATCCTGGGCCGCCTGGGCTTCACCCGGAATGACCTGGGCGGGTTGTTATTCTGTTTCATCCTGATGGGAGGAGTCGCTGGGCTGTGGTTGGGAAAGGGGCGCGGAAGAGACATCCTCCAGTGGGTCAAAGCTCATTGGGATGTCATCCTGACTGTGGAAGCTGTTTTTCTGATCGCGTTTGTGGGATGGTCCCTGGTTCGGGCTTTAAATCCAGAGATCGTTGGTACCGAAAAGCCCATGGAATTATCATTCATCAACGCCATCCTCCGCGCTGAAACCTTCCCGCCTCATGATCCCTGGCTGTCCGGATATGGAATTTCCTATTATTACTTTGGGTATATCCTGGTGGCGATGCTGGCGAAGCTAACCGGTACGCTCGGCAGCGTTGCCTTCAACCTGGGGGTTTCCCTGATCTTTGCGCTCTCAGCGGTTGGCGCTTTTGGCCTGCTTTACAACCTGCTTGCTGGGCGGGTTTCCAATCAGCACAAAGCGGTGCTCCCTGCTCTCCTGGGCCCGTTATTTACCCTGATCATCAGCAATTGGGAGGGCTTTCTGCATTTCCTTCATGGGCAGGGGCGCTTCTGGGGGGTCAATGAACTGGGGCAGCCAGTATCCCGATTTTGGCGGTGGATGGATATTCAGGATCTGGTCTCTCCACCAGCAGAGAATCCCTTTGGACATTGGTGGTGGTGGCGAGCTTCGCGGGTGATCAAGGATTATGATCTGATGGGATATGGAATGGAATTTGGAAAGGAGGTAATCAGCGAATTTCCCTTCTTTTCCTATTTACTGGCGGACCTGCACCCCCATGTTCTTTCCATGCCGTTTGTTTTTCTGCTTCTTGTCTTTGGCCTTGAATTGTACCTGCATCCCCGTCATCAACCGCTGCGTATCCTGGGCAAAATCAATCTCTGGGTGTCGCCGACATTTTTTGGATTGCTCGCCTGGTTGGGCGGCAGTATGGCATTCCTGAACACCTGGAATTTCCCAATGTACGTCGCCGTCTACGCTGGGATATACGCTTTGCGGCTTCGGGAGGAAATCCCCAGACGTTCCCTTGGAGAGACTCTGTTAGATTTTCTTGGCTTTGGGGCCGCATTGGGAATTCTCGGGGGGGTGTTTTTCCTGCCGTTTTTTGCAGGCTTCGACAGCCAGGCCGGGGGGATCATCCCCAACCTTGTTTATGTCACTGCTGGACGGCAATTCTGGGTGATGTTTGGGCCGCTGTTGATTCCCGTGATTGGTTTTTTGGTCCTGGAATGCTGGGAGCAGAGAGAATCCCTCCAGTGGCTGCAGGCTCTGGCTGTTACCTCTGTCCTGCTGTTTGGTCTTTTAGGTTTTATGCTCCTGTTAGTGGGGCTGATCCAAATTCTGCCCTCTTTCCTGGAGATCGGGTTGATCGGGGATGGATCCATCCTGCAGATATATTTAGGCTCTATCGGTGCGCGAGATCTCGGAGATGCGGTGGAGGCAGGTTTACTGCGAAGAGGCCTGTATTCGGGGACCTGGTTGAGCCTGGTTTTGATTGCTTTCCTGAGTTTGACACATCTGCTCTCCCGCCAGAGGCGGGAACAAGAACCCATCCAAATCCAGGATCGTCCCCGGCGTTTTGTATTTGTCCTGATCTTCAGTGGGATGATCCTGGTCCTCTTCCCGGAGTTTTTTTACTTACGGGATCTGTTTGGTTATCGACTCAATACGATCTTCAAATTTTATTATCAAAGCTGGTTGATGTGGAGCATCGCCGCAGCCTACGGCACTGTGGTCATTTTCCAGAGTATGCAGGGCCTGGGAAGATTAATCCTGCAGATCCTGGTGGTGCTCTCCGTTGTGATGGGCCTGTTCTATCCGGTTTTGAGCCTGCCTGACAAGACCAATAATTTTTCCAGAGAGGGTGGAATGACCCTGGATGGCGGGACCCATTTCTACACCTACTATCCCTCAGATGCCCAGGCAGCCCAATGGCTGAGGCAGCAGCCGATGGGGGTGATTGCAGAAGCGGTCGGAGGAAGCTACTCCACAGCCCATGCCAGGATGGCCACTTATACCGGGATGCCAACGGTGTTGGGATGGGATTTTCATGAAGTACAATGGCGGGGGGGGAGTGAGCTGGTCAATCCTCGAAAAGAAGATATTGCTCAGCTCTACTGCACACATAACTGGCAGACCGCTAAAGAAATCCTGGATCGCTACCAAATCCGTTATGTGGTCGTTGGGAATGTAGAACGATCCACCTATACGGAGGGTTCTCAGTACTGCCCAAATGGCCTGATAGAGGAGAAATTTGCTGAAATCACAACGGTGCTGTTCCAAAATGATACGACCACAATCTACGGGTATCAAACCGAGGGAATACAATAACCAGATAATGCGCTGCCGCTGGAAATTCCCTCACAGCGGTGATGACGGAAGTGCTGCTCATGGATAACAAGAAAAAGAGTCAGACTGACATGTTTTGGTATGGGGGAATTTTCCTGCTGGCATTGTTCCTGAGAGGATTCCTGTTGGGAAAAACACCCTTAACAGACGGGGAGGCTGTCTGGGCCCTGCAGGCCTGGCAGCTTGCGGAATTGCAGGCGCCCCTTTCTGGCGCTGAGGTCGGATATCTGTCCTTTACTGGCATGCTGTTTTCTCTCCTGCAGAGCACGAATTTTCTGGCTCGTTTATGGCCCGCTCTCCTGGGAAGTTTTCTTGTCTGGGTGCCGTACTTTCTGAGAAACCGTTTGGGCAGGCTCGCGGCCATCGCTGCGGCAGTTGGTTTGGCCCTGGATCCAGGTCTGGTGACTGCTTCAAGGTTGGTCGGTGGGCCCGTTCCTGCACTCGTGACGCTGATTTTTTCTGGTGTATTTTTTGATCAGAAACGTTTTTCCTGGTTCCTGTTTACGATGGGATTATCGGTCTTCTCCGGGACTTCTGTCTGGTTGGGGTGGCTCCTGGGGATGCTGACGCTTCTGCTGGTGAACTCATTGGATATCGTCCAGGTTGGGCCCTATCTGCGAGATCGGATCGGAGCGCTGCAGGAATGGGCCAGGGACCGCCACCAAACAAACTCAGCCTCAATCGCGGTGCCTCTCCTGGCTGCAGCGGCACTGGGAAGCTGCTTCTTTCAATGCCTTTCTGGGTTAAGTGCCTGGACAAATGGCCTGGTTGAATTCTTGAGCAGTTGGTCAGCGGGGTCTCAAGGAACGCTGACCACCCCCCTGATTCTGTTATTGTTCTCCTCCCCTTTTGCTCTCTTCCTGGGGGGGGTAGAAATGGTCAGATCCTGGGTGAAGGCGGACCGGGTCTCAAACTTTATCAGCCTTTGGTTTGGTGTCAGCCTGATTCTCCTGCTCGCGTACCCTGGGAGACGTCCAGTTGATTTGGTTTGGGTGATGGTTCCGCTCTGGTTGGTAGCTGGAAAAGCTGTTTCCCGTTTTCCCTGGAAGATGGAAAAGCCCTGGATCTCCTGGAGTTTTGGGGGCTTCGTGCTCGCCTTGCTGACCCTGAATTGGCTGTTGTTCCTCGGCATGGTGTATCGGCTGCAGGATCAGCGAGCGCTTCTGGAACGGGGTGGAGTGGTGATTGCTTCGCTGCTGCTGATGGGATTGAGTTCGCTGATCATTTCCTATGAATGGTCGTGGCCTACCGCCAAACAAGGCCTTCAATTGGGTTTCAGTGCGGGACTGGTGCTGTATGGACTCTCCTCTCTTGTGCTGGGTGCATACATTCGAGCAGGAGACCCCCGATCCCTGTGGATCAGCTCGCCCGGGGTGGGGGAGTACCGCTGGATGAAAGAACAGCTGGAGGAGGTCAGCATCGCCATCTCCGGGAGACGAGATGACCTTGATGGCGCCGTGATTGAGGGAAACCCTGGGTTAGAGTGGGAGCTTCGAGGGTTTGCTGGCATAAAATTTATACCGGAGTCCCAGGAGCCGGTGTTATCCCCCATCGTGATCACCAATCGCGGCAATATCTACCCAGAACTTGAAAGCATCTATTGGGGGCAGGATTTTGTATCTGCAACCCGGCCAGCCTGGGAGGGGATCCTCCCAGCCGATTGGAGCCAATGGGTTGCTTTTCGCGAGGGGCCCTTGCTTGAAGAAAAAATGATCCTCTGGGTCCGGGAAGATTCGCTTCCCTGGGTGGCGGCTGGACGAGATTAAGGCTGATGTTGTTATCAAACTGCGATTTTTCAAGGACTGGGAGCAATCAGGAAGGATGAGCATACCAAACATCGTGGCGATTGATGGACCGGCTGCCTCTGGGAAAACAACGGTTGCAAGCCTTCTGGCAGCTCGTTGGGGGTATCTGTTTTTTGATACCGGCGTGATGTACCGTGCGGTCACCTGGATTGCGATTCAGGAAGGAGTTTCTGCGAATGATGAACAGCGGGTATCCTCGCTGGCTGAGCAGGTGCAGATCGATGTTCAACCTCCTTCAGTGGATGATGGAAGGGAGTATGACGTTCTGGCAGACGGGGAGGATGTCACCTGGCAGATCCGCAAACCAAAGGTGGATGCGAAAGTATCAGTCGTCTCTGCGTATCCTGCTGTGCGGGCTGCGTTAACAAAACAACAACGCCGGATCGGGTTGAGCGGTAAGGTGATCATGGTTGGACGGGATATTGGGACAGTCGTCCTTCCTGAAGCTGATTTAAAAATCTATTTGGATGCTTCTGTGGAGGAGCGGGCGCACAGGCGGTATCGGCAGCGCAGAGCGCGAGGGGAAGATGTCGATTTCCCAAAAATCATGAAAACGCTCCAGAAACGGGATAGAATTGATTCGACAAGGGAAATTGCTCCCCTGAAAGCAGCCCCGGATGCGATCGTGATTAATACCGATGCCCTGACAATTCCTGAAGTGCTGGAAAGGATTGAAGAATATGCCAGGGAAAGTTAAGACTATGAAGAAGGAGTCCCAGTATTCAGTCCCTTTGTTCCATCAAATCAGCCGGCGAGTCATGCGGCCGCTGTTTCGGGCTGCGTTTCGCCTTCTGGGGAACGTGGAGCTGCATGGATTTGAAAATATCCCCAAGGATGATCGCTATGTAATTGCCTTTAATCATATCTCGCTTCTTGAAGTCCCTTTTATGGCTGCTTTCTGGCCGACAATTATCGAGATCATCGGTGCGGCGGATGTCTGGACCCGGCCTGGACAATCCCTGATTGTCCGCCTTTACCGGGGGATCCAATTGAAACGGACGGCATTTGACCGGGAAGTATTCACCGTGGTTCAGCAGGTTCTTGATGCTGGTAGGCCGATTATGATCGCCCCGGAGGGGGGGCGTTCGCACACGCCCGGGATGCGCAGAGGAAAACCAGGCATTGCCTATATTGTTGACTTATGCGATGTGCCGGTGATCCCGGTGGGAATTTTTGGAAGCACAGAGGAGTTCCTTCCCCAGGCGCTGAGATTTCAAAATCCGCCCCTGCAGATGTTGGTAGGAGAACCAATTCGACTTCCCAGGCTTGCCGGGCGCGGGAAAGCCCGCCGCAGGATGCGGCAGCATAATACAGATTTGATCATGGCTCACATCGCTGCACTTCTCCCGGAGGAGTATCGCGGGGTATATGAGAATTACCAGGAAATAATTGCCGGGGAGGGGGTTCAGTTCCCACAGCCTTCACACTAAAATCATTCTTGCTTTGCTATTTCGCTGGTGAACGGTCTTCGCGAGCAGGCATGCTATAATCCAAATGGGATCCCACTCATTGTTCAATTTGCCAGTGAAAGCATGATGCCCTTTATCCTGAGCTTATTTAATAAACCCGCATACTTGATCTGGCCGGTCGATTGGCTGGGTTATTTTGTCTTGGTCCTCCAGCTTATCGCGGTGGTCTGGGGGAACTGGAAGCTTCAAGCGTTGCAGCGGGATCTCAAGGAAAGGGAATGGTTTTTCTTTGGCATTCTCCTGACCCTGGCGCCTGTTGGTGCCCTGACGCTTGGGCTCCGTGTACCGCAGTGGGGAGCCTTGCCGCTTCCCAGTTTGAGCCTGGAACCGACCGGTGGGGCGTTAATGTTTTTTGCTGCGCTGCCGGCAGTGTTGGGGGCATGGTTCCTCGGACCGATCAACGCCTCTGCCCTGGGTTTTGTTTCCGGGGTTTGTTTGGCGTACTGGGACACCCACTCCCCGTATACCGCACTGGAGTTCGCCATCCTGGCGATGCTGCTTTCGGCTGCCATACGTCAGCGGTATCGAACAATTCTTTATGGGGTGCTGAGGCGACCATTTCTGGCCACCCTTCTGCTGGCTGGGATCTATGCCCTGCTCTTTTTTGTGGATGCCTACGCCTGGGCTTCTGGCTCGATGGCGGAAACCCTGGATTTTGCGATCTCCAATTCCAAAACTGCTGTTGCTGCAATTGGGGGAAGCTTTGCAATTGCGGGGTTAATCACCGAGTTTGCGGTAGTTGCTCTGCCTAACGCAGCCGGTCTTGGTGGGAAATTATCTCCCTCCCCAGCAGAAAAAAGCCTCAAAATTCGCTTCCTGACCGGGGTGGTTTGGCTGACTTTAGCCCTGGTGATTGTCCTGCTGGGGGTGAATTGGTTTCTTGCTGGTCGGTCGGCAGAGCGGTTAATGCGGACCCAGATGGAGAACATCGCCCAGACCACAACCAATGAGATTCCGTTTTTTTTCAATACAGGTCAGAGTTTAATTAACCAATATGCAGAGGATCTATCGGGAGCGTTGGAAGAGGAGAAGCAGCGCTATGCGGTGCTGGAGAGAAGCTTCCGGTCCATTCCCTTTTTCTCTCAACTGACGGTATTTAGTTCGGACAAAGAGCCCATAGCGGTCTATCCCAGCGAGAATTATCCCGCTCTCACCATCTCCTCGGAAATTCAATCTGGGATTTCCTCAGCTTTGAATGGGGTTCCTGTGCAGGTCTATGTGGTTCCGGCGGGAGAGCTGGGTACAGGGTCTCTGATCAGTTTTGTGGGCAGCATCCCTGGGGAAAACGGCCAGCCCGCCGGGGTTTTGATGGGAATTGCCGAATTAGCGACAAATCCCTTCACACAGCCTGTGATCAGTGACCTGACGGCCATCGAAAAGCTTGGGGGCGCCGGTTATTTACTGGATGAACAGGGGAGGGTTCTCTATGCTACTGCCGGGGATATGGTCGGAGGATTTTTACCCGGTTTTGATTTCAGCCTGCAGGAAAGGTTTTCGAAGCGAATCGGCGCAGACGGCACCCGGCAGCTTGTCTACATCCGCTCTGCCTTGGGAAGACCCTGGACTGTGATGCTCACGATCCCGTCAGTAGAAGCGCAGCAGATGGCTTTAGACCTTGCTGTTCCTTTTTCCGCCGTGGTAATGCTTTGTGCAGTGGCCGTGATGGGTGCCATGTATCTGAATTTGAACAGGGTGGCAGGTACGCTGCGGAATCTCACCGAGGAAGCAGACCGGTTTGCGAAGGGGCAGCTGGATCGTCCCGTCAGACTCACTCGCAAAGTTGATGATGTCGGACGTTTACAGCGTGCGTTTGAGAAGATGCGCCGGGGTTTAAAAAACCGGATGGTGGAACTGAATCGTCTGCTGCAAGTTTCTCAAGGGGTCGCCAGCTCCCTTGAGATGGGCGATGCTGTGCAGACAATTTTAACCTCAGCCCTGGAGTTTGGAGCCAGCTCAGCCCGGATTGTGCTCGACACGGATGTACTCCCCGAAGGGATCGCGGGAGAATCCAATCTCACCCGAATCGGCAGCGGGAAGGATGCTGGGACCTATCAATTCCTGGATGCTCAGATACTGGAAATCACCCGGAATCGATCTCCAGTTCTAGTTGCGAATCCGACCCGGATGCCTCTTTTGGAAATCGAGGAGGAAGATCCCTTACCCGCTGCAATTCTTGCGGTTGCCTTGCGGCAGGATCAGCTCTACCTGGGTGTGCTGTGGCTGACGTACAGCCAGGCGCATAATTTTCCTGATCGGGAAGTCCGTTTCATGGTCACCCTGGCCGAACAGGCTGCCCTGGCGGTCTCAAAATACCGGCTGTTCTATTCGACAGAAGAAAATCGGAAGCGGCTGGCAGCCATCCTGGCCTCCACCCCGGACCCCATCCTGGTGACTGACCATCGTCACCGGCTGTTGCTGTGCAATCCAACTGCCGAGGAGCTGATCCATATCCCAGGCAATCAAGGGGTGGGCACCGAGATCCAGGAGCTCACGGATCAGCTTGAGTTGATTAACCTGGTCAAGGAATCTCCCCTCAACGGCACTTCCCGGGAAATCACCTTGGGCGACCAACGGGTTTTCCTGGCCACTGTCTCGCCGTTGATGGCTGACACAGAACAGGTGGGGCGGGTTTGTGTCCTCCGGGATATCACTGAGCTGAAAGAGATCGATGAGATGAAATCAGATTTCGTTTCCAGCGTCAGTCATGACCTGCGGTCCCCTTTGACCCTGATGCGTGGGTATGCGACCATGCTGGAAATGGTCGGGGAGCTGAATGATCAGCAGCAGAATTATGTCCATAAGATCATAACCGGGGTGGAAAGCATGTCCCATTTAGTGCAAAATCTCCTCGATTTAGGCCGGATTGAGGCAGAGGTTGGCCTGAAATTAGACATGGTATCCGCACCAGATATCGTTGCGGAGGTTACCGAGGCGTATGAGCTGCGGGCAAATCAAAGAAAGGTCAGCATCCATGTCAATCCTTCCACGCAGACCATCCCTTTCATCTCAGCAGATAAAGCGCTGCTGACCCAGGCGCTGAGAAATCTGGTGGACAATGCGATTAATTTTAACAATCCAGATGGTACAGTCTGGGTGCGCTACAGACTTGACGAAGGCCGGATCATTTTTGAGGTGGAGGATACCGGGATTGGGATTTCTCCTGTGGACCAGCAGCATTTGTTTGAAAAGTTTTACCGGGTGGAGAGCCGCGAGAAGGATAAACAGCAGGGGACAGGTTTGGGATTGGCGATTGTCAGGTCGATCGCTGAACGCCATGGAGGGGAGGCCTGGATGGAGAGTGAGCTCGGCCGCGGGAGCATCTTTTACCTGGCTATCCCCATTCGTCAGACGGAAAAGATCCCGGCCCGGAAAGAAGCCCAGAAAAGCTGACAACAGCATGGTCAGCTGCTGGGAGTTGTGGTAAACTCTTTCCTGGTTGACAGGGGGAAATTGAAGTCAAAAGTTGCCGGGGGAAATAGCTTGGGCCAGATCTTGACGGGGGATTTTAAACGCTGTATAATGTTAAGTTGCATGTTAAATAAACCAAGTCTTCCTCACCCGCGAGCGCTTCTGACAGACCGTTAAAGCGCTGGCTTTTTTGCATGTCTTGAACAAACCAAACGTTTGAGAAGATCTGGCGGTGTCCGAATTACTGAAAACTTCCTTTTTGATGAGTTGAAAACAGCTCTCTGCCAGCAGGATCCTGAAAAAGCGCTTGATCCGGTTTTCAGTAAGCATTGTATCGCCGCCCAGAGCAAGATTAGCAAGCCATTGGGACCAGGGAATTGAAATCCCCTCCTCGGCGGTATCGGGATTATTTGTTGAGGTAGTGAACCACTAACTTTCAGGAGGCATTTGCGTGAAAACCAAGGGGTTGAAAAAGCTGCGTATTGGTTTGGCGTCGCCCGAAGTGATCAAGAGCTGGTCTTATGGGGAGGTGTTGGAACCTGAAACGATCAATTATCGCCGCCTGCGCCCTGAAAAAGATGGGCTGTTTTGTGAGGCTATCTTTGGACCCACCAGGGATTATCAGTGCCATTGTGGAAAATATAAAAACATCCGCTATAAAGGTATCGTATGTGATAAATGCGGCGTTGAGGTAACCCGTTCCTCGGTGCGCCGGGAACGGATGGGCCATATCGAGCTTGCTGCCCCGGTCGCCCATCTCTGGTTCACCCGTCGAATTCCTTCGATCCTGGGGAGACTGCTGGACATGTCCCGGCGGGATTTGGACCGCGTCCTCTATTTTGCCCAGTATATTATTACCTATGTGGACGAAGAGGGGCGGAAGAAAGCCCTGGAAAATTTAGAAAGCAAGTACACCACGGACGAAGGGGAAATCGGTGAGGATATCTCTGAAGCTATTCATGCCAAAGAGGAGGAACGGGAGGAGAAGCTTACCGAGCTGGAACTGAAACAGGACGAACTCCGTGCACGCTTTGATGAGCAGATAGCTGAGGAACTCGAGCCGGTCATCAAGCACGGCCAGCAGCTGGAACAGACCCTGCAGGAGAGCGTGGGGGAGGAAGCAAAATCGGCCATTGTCTTTCCAGAAACGGATGTGGTCATTGTTGAAAAAGGAAAAAAAATCTCCACCGGGCACATTTCCAATATTCAGGATGTGGTCAAACAGCGCTTGAGCGAAATTGAGGAGAACCTCCAGGAGGAAAAAGACAACCAGCTGGAGCACATCAAACTTGATATTGCCCGCGTCCGCGCCGAAACCACCCAGGAGATCACTCTCTTGCGGGAGAACCTGGATGATGCTCTGGATGCCGCTCAATCTGAGTATAAGCGCTTGCGGGATGAGCTTTTGGATCTCCAACCGCTGACATTCCTGGGGGAGGTGGAGTATCGAGAACTGCGTTCCCGCTGGGGTCAGATCTTTCAGGCTGAGATGGGTGCAGAAGCCTTTTTTGACATCCTCAAAAGGCTGGATCTGGATGCCCTTTCCGAGGATCTCTGGACAGAAATCAAAACCACGGGGAGCAAGCAGAAGCGGAAAAAAGCCACCAAGCGTTTGAAAGTGGTGGATGCCTTTCGAAATACCGAGAATAAACCAGAATGGATGATCCTGACCGTGCTCCCAGTCATTCCTCCGGATCTGAGGCCGATGGTCCAGCTGGATGGCGGTCGATTTGCTACCTCTGACTTAAACGATCTGTATCGACGGGTGATTAACCGCAATAACCGCCTTAAGCGGCTGCTGGAACTGGGTGCCCCGGACGTGATTGTCCGTAATGAAAAAAGGATGCTGCAGGAAGCGGTTGACTCGTTGATTGACAACTCCCAGCGGGGGAAAGCGCTGTCCCGGCGGGGCCGGCGGGAGCTGAAATCCCTCAGCGATATGCTCAAAGGGAAAAAAGGTCGCTTCCGGAGAAATCTGCTCGGGAAGCGGGTGGATTATTCCGGCCGCTCAGTGATTGTCTCAGGACCGAAGCTGGAAATGTCTCAATGTGGTCTGCCAAAGAAAATGGCCCTGGAGCTTTTCCGCCCGTTTGTGATTGCGATCCTGGTCAAAAAGGGGTACGCAACCAATGTCAAAGGGGCCAAACGGCTGATTGAGCGGAATCGTCCAGAAGTATGGGAAGCGTTGGATGAAGCCATTCAAGAGCGTCCTGTTCTTCTCAACCGGGCTCCAACCCTGCACCGCCTGGGAATTCAGGCTTTCGAACCCCAGCTGATTGAGGGGAGTGCCATCCAGCTCCATCCCCTGGTCTGTCCGGCGTTCAACGCGGACTTTGATGGTGACCAGATGGCAGTCCACGTTCCGCTGTCCAGCAAGGCAGTCACCGAAGCCAGGGAATTAATGCTGTCAACAAATAATTTGTTGAAACCGGCCAATGGGGAACCGATCATTGCCCCCTCCAAGGATATGGTGATGGGTGTGTATTATCTCACCCGCGTGGATGAACGAAGCTATGTTGGGGATGGGCGGGTTTTCTCGAGCATTGATGAGGTCGAGACAGCCTACACGCTGGAACAGGTGAAGATCCCAACCAAGATCAAGCTGCTGGCCAATACCTGGTATGACGAAACAGGGGAGCGAATGGAAGAACCGGAAGAAAAAGTGATTGAGACGACAGTCGGCCGGGCGCTCTTCAATCAGGCTCTTCCCCCGGAGGTCCAATTTGTGAACATCTCCCTGGTGAAAGGGGATGTCAAAGATCTGATTTCTGAGATCTATGAATACTGCGACAATGAAACCACCACCCAGGCAGCAGATCGGATCAAGGATTTGGGCTTCCAGTACGCAACCAAATCTGGTTACTCAATTGCAGTCGCGGACTTGATGATCCCCCCGGAAAAAGAGGAGATCGTCCAGGCGGCTTTAGAAAAAGTCCGCGAAGTAGAACGAAGCTTCCGGAGAGGATTGCTCACGGAGCAGGAGCAGGATGAGCGGGTCATTGATATTTGGCAGAAAACCACCTCTCAGGTAGGGGATGCTGTCAAGGAGAATATGGATCCGCACGGCAACATGGCCGTCATGGCAGTTTCGGGAGCCACGAAAGGGGGCTTTGGGCCCGTGTCCCAGTTGGCGGGGATGCGGGGGCTGATGGCGGATCCTTCCGGGCAGATTATCCCGCTGCCGATTCGCTCCAGCTTCCGGGAAGGGTTAACCGCGCTGGAATATTTCATTTCCAGCCACGGCGCCCGGAAAGGGCTGGCGGATACCGCACTGCGGACGGCAGATGCTGGTTATCTCACCCGCCGCTTGGTGGATGTTTCGCAGGATCAAATTATTAATGCTGAGGACTGCGGGACAGAGGATTCCATTGAGCTGGATCGGGGTGAAGACATTGCCGGTCAATCTCTGCAGGACCGGGTTTTCAGCCGCGTCCTGGCAGAACACGTGGTTGACGAGGACACAGGGGAAATCCTGTTCGAAAAGGGAACCCTGGTATCCAGGGAGATTGCCCGAAAGATTCAGAAATCCACTGTGCAGTCTGTCAGAGTGTATTCCCCCCTAACCTGTAAGCTCGAACACGGGCTGTGTGCCAAGTGTTATGGGCTGGATTTGGGTCGGGGAGAGCCGGTAAAGCTCGGTTCCACTGTGGGGATTGTTGCCGCCCAATCGATTGGGGAGCCGGGAACACAGCTGACCCTGCGGACTTTCCACACGGGAGGCGTTGCCGCAGCCAGTGATATCACGACGGGTTTACCCCGCGTGGAGGAGCTTTTTGAAGCCCGCAAAGCGCCCAAAGGGGAAGCCGTTCTGACGGAAATCGCCGGGAAAGTCAGCATTGAAAAATCGGATAAATACAGCGATATGCGGGTGGTCCGCGTGGTCCATAGTGAAATGGCCAGTGATAGCTATGAGGTCCCGAGCAAGTATAAAAAGAAGGTCAAGGAAGAGGACCAGGTAGAGCAGGGAGATATTCTTGCCGCTCAGGATGAGGATAACCAGTTGATCGCAGAGCGGGATGGTCGGGTCCGATTTGAGGATGGGAAAGTGATCGTCTCCTATGAGGTCCATGATGAGCGTTATTATGAGATTCCCAGCAATGCCCGCCTTGCAGTGGTCGATGGTGAGGCAGTGGTGCCCGCCCAGCCCCTGACGGAGGGGTCCCTGAATACCCATGATATCCTGCGTATCAGCGGCCGGAAGGCCTGCCAGCAGTACATGCTATCAGAGGTCCAGAAGGTGTATCGATCACAAGGACAGAATATCCATGACAAGCATTTTGAGATCGTGATTGCGAAAATGATGTCAAAGGTGAATGTGATTGATTCTGGCGACGCTGAGATCTTACCGCGAGAGCTGACCAACAGGATTGCGGTGATGGAGACAAATGAGGCGCTGCTTGCAGAAGGGAAACGACCGATTAAATATATTGATGTTCTGCTGGGAATCACCAAGGCGGCTTTGAACACGGAATCTTTCCTCTCCGCGGCCTCATTCCAGCATACCATCAAGATCCTCACCCAGGCAGCTGTTGATCGGGCGGAAGATCCCCTCTACGGACTGAAAGAGAATGTGATCATCGGGAAATTGATTCCGGCGGGGACCGGATTTGAACAAGGTCCGTTTGCCCCCCAGGCGGCAAATGAGGAAGAGGAAGATCAACCTCCCGTGGTGGCAGCAGAGCCGGGATTGGAGTTGGGAGAGGATGGGAAGGAGCTTGAACCTCAAGAGGAAAGTGAGGTGGTGGCTGACTGAGGATATTCTCAGCTGAGTGCACTGGACCAGCGGTTGATGCCAACCGCTGGTCTTTTTTTTTGTCTTCATCCATCGGGGGAGGTGAGAAACTCCCCGTTGATTTCATGTTATAATCCTCAACGGTTAGATCCCAGTGAATCTGAATGGCGATAACAGGAACGGAATACGATCTGTGGGGAGTCCTCTCCTCCCGTATTCCGTGTTGTGTTGTATTTGGAGGGACTCATGGATGTAGGAATGGTTCAGCGAATTGATATCGATGATGAAATGCAGCAGTCTTATTTGGATTACGCCATGAGCGTAATTGTTTCCCGGGCGCTGCCGGATGCGCGGGACGGCCTGAAACCGGTCCACCGCCGGATCCTCTATGCCATGGAGGATATGAACATGGGACCGGACTCCAGTTATAAAAAGTCAGCCCGGATTGTGGGGGAGGTGCTGGGGAAGTATCATCCCCACGGGGATATGGCTGTGTATGATTCCATGGCCCGCATGGCCCAGGACTTCTCAATGCGCTATCCGCTGGTGGATGGTCAGGGGAACTATGGATCCATTGATGGGGATTCCCCGGCCGCCATGCGGTATACAGAAGCGCGAATGGCCACGCTGTCAACCTTAATGCTCGAGGATCTGGATAAGGAGACGGTGCAATTTCGGGATAACTTTGACGGCACCCTCCTGGAACCTGCAGTGCTGCCAGCCGCCTTCCCCAATCTGCTGGTCAATGGGGTTACTGGGATCGCAGTCGGGATGTCAACGAGCATTCCCCCACATAATTTGAGTGAAGTGGTCGATGCATTAATTTTTATGCTGGAGGGCTGGAATAATCTTGAAAAGATCACAGTTGAAGAACTGAGCGATTTTATTCAGGGCCCCGACTTTCCCACCGGAGGCGTGATTCTCCAGGACCAGCGTCGGTCCGGGTTGAAAAGCGCATACGGGAGTGGGCGCGGAAAGATCCGGGTCCGGGCTAAAGCCATTGTGGAGGAAATGTCCCGCGGTCGGCACCGCATTGTGATCACGGAGATCCCCTACCTGACTAAGAAAATCACCGTGCTGGAACGGATTGCCAAGCTGGTTCGGGATGAAGATCTGGAAGGTGTGGCGGATTTACGGGATGAATCTGACCGGCAGGGAATGCGGATCGTCATTGAACTGATGAAATCCGCCAGCCCTGAAGAAGTCCTGGAAATTCTCTTTAAACGGTCCACGCTTGAAAACACTTTCAGCATCATCATGCTTGCCCTGGTGGATGATGAACCCAAGCTCCTGAGCTTGAAACAGGCGCTGCAGGTCTTCCTCGAACATCGCCTGACCATGGTGAAAAAAAGCAGTGAATATGATCTGCGTAAAGCTGAAGAACGGGAACATATTCTCTCTGGATTGACCACTGCGTTGGATCATCTCGATCAGGTGATTGAGCTGATCCGACGATCGCGTTCCGCGAAAACAGCCCGGAACAACCTCACTCGAGAGTTTTCATTTACGGAATCCCAGGCCCAGGCCATCCTGGATATGCCTCTGCGCAGATTGGCGGCGCTGGAAAGAAAAAATATTGAAGAGGACTACAAGCAGGTCAAGCGGCAGATCAAGCAGCTGAAAGCCCTCTTGAAGTCTCCGAAGAAAATGCGCGAAGTGGTCGCTGCCTCCTTGCGGGAAATCAAGGAAAAATATGGGGATACAAGGAGGACCCAGATTGCCAAGGTAGAGGGTGGTGTGAAAGCTGCTCCCATGAAATTAACCCAGCTGACGCCCTCTGAAAATGTCTGGGTGATGATTAATCGAGAAGGATTGATTTCGAGGACCCTGGAGGATGATACCCCCCGTCCATCAGGTTGGGATGTTCCCAATTGGTTGGTGCGGGTGAATACGCGCGATACCCTGTATCTGGTAGGCGAAAATGGGGAGGCAGCAGCCATCCCGGCCCATACGATACCGGAAGCCGAGAAACCCTCTCAGGGGATTCACTTTTCGAAGATTACCCCCTTTTCTGAGCAGGTTGCGCTGGCTTCTGTGTTTGGTTTACCACCCCGGAAGAAACAGGATTCTTCCTGGTATGTCCTCTCTGTTACAGAGCAGAGCATGGTCAAAAAAAGTGAGATTTGTGAACTTCCCGGTCCCGCCGCCCAGCTGTTCACAATGGTTAAGGTCAATTCTGGGGATAAGCTGGTTTCGATGCGGTTGAGTGATGGAAATCAGCAGGTCTTCCTGGCCTCAAAAAACGGGATGGCCATCCGGTTTTCTGAGGAGGATGTTCGGCCCATGGGACTTGTTGCAGCAGGGGTTAACGGGATGAAGTTGGAACAGGGGGATCAAATTATCGGGATGGAAATGCTGCCGGTGAAAGGGGAGGTGTTCCTGCTGACCCGTTCCGGGCGGGCAAAACGGATCGACCAGGATGACTTTCCTATCCAGGGACGCTACGGAAAAGGGGTGATTGGCTGGAAACTGACAGCGCCGGACGCGCTGGTGGGAATGACAGCCGGGAAGGGCACAATCCGGGTGACCATTCATCTCAAGGAATATGCCCCGAAATCCGCCCGATTGGATGATGCCCCCCTGCAGACGCGGGCTGCCCAAAAGGGCATAGAGGTTGTTGACATCCGGGGGGAGGATCACGTCACCCTGCTGACTATTCCCTGGGATATCTCCAGGCCGCTGTCAGGATAGAACGCGGGAAGAAGGGGCGCAGGGTCAGGGGGTCAGGCTGAATTCCGTAAAATGGTAGGCGATTTTATCATTGATCAGACCCAATGTATCGCTGCCGTTTTGCACATCCCCATTGGAAGAGGTGGCCGTCCAGCTCAAATGCCGGATATTGCCGGTGCCCGAATATCCAGCAAGATTAAAACTGGCGTTTGGAAGAAGATCGGTAAACAGGGCATTGTACCAGCCTTCGATGGCTGACATGCCCTGAACAGACCGCTCCGAGGTAATGTGGACGGCATTATCTTTGTAGAGATCCCAGATCCTCGTGGGATCACGGGAGTTGAGGGCTTCAATCAGCTGTTGGGCAATATCTGCAGGCGGCGGCGGGCCGGGTTTCCAGGGGTAATCCCGAATGATCTGCCAGATCTCCCGGGGGAGATCCTCAAACAGACTGCGCCATTCCCAAAAGTTGACCGCGGATAGATTTAGCTGCCTGGCTTTCTGGATAAACTGCTCCACCTCGGATGCGGTTGGCATCCAGCCCCACTCCATGAATGCTGCCCCGGTGGGAATAATCGGAGGGGTGTAGTTCATGCCTTGAAATTCCGCGACGGTTTTTTCCAATTGCGGTCCAGGATTATGAGCTTGCATCCAGTACACCTGGGGCATGTTCAGATCAACTTTCTTCAGGAATTCATTCCAGGGCAGCTGGGGATGGTAGGAAGGGTATCGATAGGAGGACAAACCAATCGGGATGTTCTTGATCTCCTTGGTGAGCAGATCCATAAAGGTTCTGGCAGCGTCGTGTTTACCCTTGTAATGACCCTCCGCATCCAGGATGTATCCATCCAGATTTAACTCCCTGATTCGGTTGATTGCTTTCTGGGCTTCCTGGTGGGGTTGGTCTCCAAACAGATAATGCCATCCCCAGGCCTGGATCCCGTTGTTCTTCAGCGCATATACCAGAGGAGGGACAAGGTCAATTTTATTCTCCCAATCAATGTTGTAGCTGTAAATGCCGTTTGCTACCTTGATCAGGACATGGCTGAAATCGGCTTTGATCGATTTGTTGAGGATCTTGTTGACATCTCCGTTGTCGCAACGATCAATTTTCCAAATAAACATGCCCTTGCCGGTTAACATAGGGGTTCGCTCCTGAGAGGGAGGATTCTTAGCTCGACAATCATCATTCTGGACTGTTCAAGGCTTTCTTCAAGATCTTATGGATTGCAGTGTAATTTGGAAGCAGGACCTGTCCCCCTCCCGGAGTCACCCAGTCTATCACCGCAGATTGATTGATATAGTACTGTTTGATCCGGGATCGGTCGGTCAGCTTCGCGGCAGTGGGCACTAAAGAAATCACGGTGGATAAATCTAAATTCGTTGTTACATGCTGCTGATAGGTCTCGTAGAAATCAGGAATTTTTGTCAAGGTGTCAAGGGCAAAAAAGCGGTCCAACATCGCTTCCAATGCCAGCTGCTGGCGAACATTGCGATCGAAGTCATTGGTGGTTTGCCTCGAGCGGACATACCAGAGGGCTTCCCTCCCATAAAATGTGTGCGGACCTGCAGAGACGCAGTGAGATTGTCCGTGACCCCAATTGCTGTCACAGATCCCCCGGGGGACGTTGATGTTGATCCCGCCAAGGTCATTGATAATTTTCTCAAAGGACCAGAGGTTGATCATCACATAATAATCCGGTTCAAAGCCAAAATTATGAGAGAGTGTTCTCTGCAAGGCCTGGAATCCACCGTGGGGGAACGCCGTGTTGATCCGCTGTTCTGTCCAGCCCGGGATGTAGACATACAGATCCCGCGGGAAGGAGGTGACATTGACGGTCTTCTCTTTTGTGTTCACCGTCACCAGGATGATCACATCCGTACGATAACCTCCACCGCGGGGAAGCAGGTCTGATCCCAGGAGCATGATATTGACCTGGTTTTCAGGTTGGACGATTCCGCTGGCTCCCTCCGTACTGCTGGCTGGTTTTATCCGGGTAGGTTTTGGGGTTTTTGTCGGGGTGCTGGTCGGGTACTCGGTTGGGATATAGGTGTCGGTTGCCGCCAAGGGTTGAAAGGCGGTTGGGGTGGTGGTGGCTCCGGGTCCGGCAGTAACGAGCAGGAACTGCGTCTCCTCCGCGGCGACCGAAGATAACCGTCTCCCAAAGGATGGCAGGATGAACACCAACCCAATCAGCACTATTGCCAGGAAAATGATGATCAATCTTCGGATGATTTTAGACATCTTTTAGCCGTAAAATTTGCCTTTTTTTGCCTCTGCAACCCACATGATGGTCCTGAAGTAGTGTTCAAAGCCGCTATTAAGGTTGTATTTTGGTAGTTTTGTTATAACAGGGGAAATGCAAGATTTGTTCCAAAAGGCCAGCTGGTGGTTGATTTCACACAAAATTCAAGCTCCCTGGAGGGGCAGCAGTAAGCTGACCACGGTGCCCCCGCTTGGTTTACTTTCTACCCACATCCTTCCCCCCTCGTTTTCTACCAGGTTTTTTGTAACGTACAGGTTGGTCAGCTGCTGGGTTATCTCCTTGTCAGGATCATCTGAGAGCTGATGATTGAGCACCTGATTTAGATCCTCAGGTTTGAAACCCTCACCCTGATCGGCAATCTTGATATGCGCAAACTGGAGGGATTCATCTTCCTGATATATTTTTGTCCGGATGGTAATCTCGCCGCCTTGTTGGGTCTCCTCCGCCGCGTTGGTGAGCAAAATCGTGAGAATCTCTTCAAAAAGTGCCTCTGACATCAGTAAGGACGGCATGGACTCAGGCATCGAAATTTCCGAGGAGAGGTCCTTTTCTGATATGATCGGCTGCAGATTTTCGATTACCTCCTCCACGGTATTGGGGAATTTGGCATACCGGTTGGGCGCAGTGTCGATCTGCTCCTCTGGTACAGACAGTGCGGGTTTTTCTTTGAAACCGTCATCCTGCAGGCGCATTTTCTCTTTGATTTCCAGCTCAACCATGGCAAGGTATTTCTGATAGGCTTCTATCGTTTCTTTTTTTGCCAGATCCGTGAGCATCCGAAAATGGGTCACCAGGGAGCTCTGGTCTTTTTTCAGGGTCAGGATCTGATCCTGCAGGTGCTGTTTTTGCCAGCGAAGCTTCTCTGCGTCCCGGCCCACACTGGAGAGCTGTGCATGAAGAGATTTCTTTTCCTCCGTGAGCATGGTCAGTTTTGAGGACAGCTCCCGAATGGTTTGTTTTACCTGATCAGGTTCCTCACGATCCAAATAGAAATGATGCCGAAAGACCGCGGTGAAAAATTTTGTCAGCAGCTTAAGATACTCCTGATCAGCCCGGGTCCAGGGCCGATTGGAGAACGGGGAGAGCAGGACCAGGCCGATAGTCCGGTTGGCTCCAGGGATTTGGATGGGCGCAGCGAGCAAATGGCCGGGGGAAGTCAGCTGCAGACTTTGAGCGAGATGGGATAAATCCCTCGAGGTGCTGCTGGCCGGGAGGTGTAGCATTTTTTTATTAACAACATAATTTGAAAGCAGGGGGATGCTTTTAGACTCCAGGGTGATCGCCTGCAGATTCTCCTGCCGGATCAGGTCATACCCGGCAATAATGCGCACCTTGCCGTGTTGGTCGGGCGTATCAATGATCAGGGCCAGATCGGAAAGCAGGATTTCCGAAGTGCAGCGGGTGATCTGATAGAGGATTTCACTGGATTTCAATTCTCGAAATAGCCCCTGGATATTTCTCATAAGGGAGATATCAATACTGGTCCTGCGCCGGAACTTCTCCTTTTCATCAGCTATTTCAGATGGGATCTGCTGTTTTCCTTCAGCAAGGTCAAATCGATTCACCATGATCAAAAGCAGTGGATAGCCAGCAAGCTGCGCTAGCTGAAGGGAGTCGAGGGCATAGCTTTCAGGGTCCGGAAACAGCCAGCCCAGGAGCAGTCCTGAAGCAAAGATACCGGCCATGAGAAGTCCGTTTTCATACTGATTGGGCTTTCGTTGAATCAGCAGATACCCCCCGCCAGCCAGGGCCAGCAGAGTCAGGAGTTCCCAGAACAGCGGTGAGGCAGGAAAGCTATCCAGCAGCGACGGCAGGATCAGCACCTGGCTGAGGGTGAGGACTGCAACAGCACCCCCGATAACAGCAGCGTAGAGATCGGCCATCCGCTCAGGTTCAGGAAAAACCCACATCCAGAGAATCACCAGTATACTCAGCAGATCCACCGCATGTGAGAGGAGGTTGAATCCAGGGGAGAAGGCTGTGCCCTGCCAGGTGAAGGGGGCTGTGATCAGGATGGATACCCTGAGGAAAGTCAGAATGGATAAACCAAGGACCATCCGGAAGCCCTGGGGGAATTTCCGGCGCTCCCAGAGCGGATATGCTTTCAGCAATGCTGCACCGCTGAGAAGAATTAAGATGATGTCATATGCTGCAAAGCTTGACGAAATCATCACTGCCTCAGGATTGATGTTGATGGCTGTGTGCATTCACCTTTTGAATTATAGCACGCCTTGCTGAGGGCGGGATGCCATCCCTCTGCTGATCTGTTCCCGGGTCTTGTCCGCCTGGGAGGCTGCTGCAGGGATCTTCCGGGGAGCGTGTCAAGTCAAATGATAATGTTACTGAAAGTCAGTAGTTCTTCCAAAAGATAA
>CAZUMA010000031.1:0-37647 GCA_964621835.1 uncultured Anaerolineales bacterium
AAGGAGAACCGGATGAATAACCAGCAAATTGCCCGGGTCTTTGAGACAATCGCCGATCTGATGGAAATCAGGGGCGACGTAATTTATAAGATCCTGGCCTACCGCCGGGCCGCAGAAAGCATCCAGGAACTCGGTACGGACCTTACGCTGCTGCAGGAGGAGGGATCCCTGAAGGAGATCCCGGGGGTCGGCGAGGCAATCAGTGAAAAAATTGAAGAACTGCTCTCAACCGGATCCCTTGCATTCCTGGAGAAGCTGCAGGAGGAGGTCCCCCACACACTGGTGGAGCTCCTCGCGGTACCCGGCCTGGGCCCCAAACGGGTTCAGCTGTTCTGGAAGGAGCTGGGGATCACCACCCTCGAGGAGCTGAAAACCGCCGGAGAGAGGAAAAAGCTCTCCTCCCTGGATGGCATCGGCCCGAAAACCGAAGAAAATATTCTCAAGGGGATCAAAGCCCTCCAGAGCCGATCAGACCGGATTTCCCTGGGGGATGCCTGGCCGTTTGCCAAGCAGCTGCTTTCTTCCCTGGAAAACCTCCCCCAGGTAAGCACCGCCTCCCCTGCCGGAAGCCTGCGCAGGATGCGGGAAACTGTGGGAGATCTGGATCTTCTCGCAGCTGCCGAAGATCCCAAGCCGGTGATGAAAGCGTTTGTATCCGATCCGCAGGTTGCTGAGATTGTCAGCCACGGGCAGGTGAAATCCAGTGTGGTGTACCAGAACGGGCTTCGCGCCCAGCTCTGGGTTCACCCCCCGGACCGATTCGGCACCGCCCTGCAGTATGCCACCGGGGCGAAAGATCATAATGTCCGGCTTCGGGAAACCGCGCTTGAACAGGGATTCTCCCTCTCTGAGCACGGGCTCCTGCGCAAGTCAGACGAACAGGAGCTAACCTTTGCCGAAGAAGAAGCCCTCTACCAGGCACTCGGCCTGCCCTGGATTCCTCCAGAGCTGCGGGAGGACCGGGGGGAAATTCAGGCCGCCCAGAGAGGAGAGCTGCCGGACCTGGTTTCCCTGGAAGATATCCAATCCGAGCTGCATTCCCATTCCAATTGGAGTGATGGGACCCTGCCGATCCTGGAAATGGCCCGGGCAGCTTTTCAGAAAGGATATGCAATCCTGGCGGTGACGGATCACTCCAAGAGCCTGGGAATCGCAGGGGGAATTTCGGAAGCAGAACTCTTAGCGCAGAGAGAAGAAATCAAGCGCGCCGAAGAGGAATTAGAGGGAAAAATCCGGATCCTGGCGGGGATAGAACTCGAGATCCTGGCAGACGGACAGCTGGACTTTCCCGACCAGGTGCTGGCTGAACTGGACTTGGTGATTGCCTCCCTGCATACCAGCACCAGGCAGCCCCGGGAAAAAGTGACTGCCCGGCTCCTCAACGCCATCCGCAATCCGCATGTGGATATTATTGCCCACCCAACCAACCGCCTGATTGGAACAAGGGAGCCTGCGGATCTGGATATGGATGCGGTGCTACAGGCTGCAGCAGAAACGCAAACAGCATTGGAGATCAATGCCAACCCGATGCGGCTCGACCTTTCTGATATCTACGTTCACCGGGCAGTAAATCTGGGGGTTTATCTGACGATTAACACCGATGCCCACTCCACGGCTGATATGGAGTATATGGAATACGGGATCGCCACTGCGCGCCGGGGATGGGCTCCGCCTGGGCTGGTTATCAACACCTGGGAACCCGGCCGATTGATGGAATGGCTGGCCCGCTGAGAGCAGCAGCTCTTATCCCTTGAGCTCAAGAAATCTTGAGCTTTGCACCCTCCCAGGAGAGTTTCTCCACAGCTCCCTGAAGCCCAATCAGCCCGGAAATTTGCCGGGCAAACCGATCTGGATCTCCCGTGGTTAAAAAGGTGAGGTTTCCTCCGTCAGCGGATGGTGAGGACAGCTTCCGGGCAGCCAAAAGCCGGCCGACCTGCCTGGCCACAGCCGGGGTTGGATCAATTACCTGGATCTCTTCACCAACGATCTCCTGGATCAAGGGGATCACAAAGGGATAATGCGTGCATCCCATCACCACTTCATCCACCCCCTGCTGAATCATCGGCTCCAGGGCGGTTTCAAGAATCCGCCGGGTGGCCGCCCCCTCAATGTCCCCCTGCTCAATTTGATCGACCAATCCGGGACAGGTATCCTGCAGGATGGTGACCCCGTTTGCATACCGCTCCACCGTGGAAGCATACAGCTCCCCTTGAAAAGTGGCCGGGGTCGCCAGCACGCCGACAACACCGCTGCTGGTTTTCTCCGCCGCGGGTTTTACCGCAGGTTCCATCCCGACAAAGGGGGTCTCGGGAAATGCCTCACGGAGGGCCTGGAGGGCGGCTGCAGAGGCGGTATTGCAGGCGACCACAATCAGCTTTGCGCTCCGGGACAGCAGGTATCGGACAATTGCTGTAGAAAAAGCCAGGACCTCCTCCCTCGGGCGGGGTCCATAAGGGACATGCGCCTGGTCTGCAAGATACAGGAGGTCTTCCTGGGGAAAGCGCCGGTGCACCTCCCGGAGGATGGAGAGCCCTCCCACACCCGAATCAAAAATCCCCAGGGGGGCAGGTTGATGGTCGATAGCTATTTTACTCATAATCAAGGCTGGCCGCTCAAATACCGCTCTGCTTCTTCCTGGAATGCATACCAGGCTTGTTTCGGCGCTCCATCCGCTTCCCTGAGCCCCAAATAATTCAAAAAATCCACAAACATCGCCATGAACTCCTCATCCTCGACCAAATCGGGTCGGTGGGGAATAAAACTGAGAGCGGCTTGATAAGAATTTTCCAAATCCCGGTCATGCAGGGAAAACCAGCACAGAAACTCGATCTGCTCACGATTTTCCGCAAGGAGCCGAAAGGCCTCGCGCACAAATTCAGCCTGATCCTCCTGGTTCCCCTGCAGGCTTTCGGCGGTGTTCCATCCAATTTCAACCACAGCAAGGGGTTTTCCATCCGCCAGCTCCAGCATACGCTCCAGATAACCCTCCAGCGCTTGAGGATCGCGATCGAATACAAAGCCCGGGCCGTAGAGGTAAAAAGTCAAGGGGAGAAAATCCCCCCGATCAAGCTGCTCAATGATATCCAGGGCGTCCATGGCCTCCGCATCATGGTAGGCAAATGTCATCGCTACCTGGACATCTGGATGCTGCTTTTTGACCGCCTGGTAGACAGCATCAAAAAATGTCTGGTAAGCTGGGATTTCCTCCCGGTGGTTGACAAAATAATCATTGACCTCATTGCCAATGCTCAAATACTGCAGAGGATACCGGTCCAGCAGCGCCAGAATAAAGGATGTAAACCGGTCGATGAACTCCGGATCATCAAAGGGCAAACCCTGGAGATCCTCGGGGACAGGCCCCCTGACAGCGGTGTGGATGACATTCACCGCGGCCGAGATCTCAAACCCCTCCT
Source organism: uncultured Anaerolineales bacterium (assembly GCA_964621835.1). Taxonomy (GTDB): domain Bacteria; phylum Chloroflexota; class Anaerolineae; order Anaerolineales; family UBA11858; genus B10-G9. The sequence continues at coordinate 3,414 of CAZUMA010000031.1, forward strand.
CGATCCGATAGCCCATCAGATAATCCTGAAAATCCCAGTTGTATTCTCCAGGGGATTCCTCGATGGTCTCCCAATCCAGGTATGTGTGGACAACTTGAACGCCATTTTCCTTGGCCAACCGCAGTCCGGGCTGATAATAATTGAGGATGTCATCCTCCTGCGGATTGACAATCATCCCAATTTTCCCTGTCTGCAGATCGGGAACCTGCACCGGATCCTGGCAGCTGGCGGACGCCAAAACATGTTCATATAAGGGGGTCATTGACACGCTTTCCGGTCCCCCGACGACCACAGCATAGGTATATCCCTGGCAGTACTGCAGCACTGCTTGCAGCCGCGTGGTTTGATTATTGCTGCGGGTGGTGAACTCGAAAAAAGGCTGCCCCTGGAAGGTGTCCTCCACAACCAGGTAGGCTTCCTGCTCCCTTTCGATAAACTTTTTAAATTCTTCGGAAAAAATTTCGGGCAGGCTTGGATAGCGGTTGACGACCGCAAAGAATCCCTCCTGGGTCAAAAACAGGATTGTCTCAGGATCCTCAGGATCAGCCTCGGGCCAATCCGGGACCTCTACCTGAAAATAGCCATCACGCTGGGTGGTCCAGGCCGTTGGAGTGGCTGTGGATAGATCCCCGGGAGACTCCTCACATCCCCCAAGAAACAGCGCCAGCAGCAACAGCCAGAGGATTTTATATTTCATAGCCCCATTATACTCAGGAAATTCCCCGGCCTTCCGCTCAGTCTCTGGGAAAGAAAGAAAAAGGGTACAGCCTGAATTGGCTGTACCCTGGTCTGGTTCTGTTCAGCAGCAGCTTAAGAGGTGTATTTCTGCTTTAAGCGCGCTTTCTTCCCACTGCGCTGCCGCAGGTAATACAGACGGGCCCGGCGGGTGTATCCCCGGCTGTGAACATCCACTTTCTCCAGGATCGGGGAGCGGCTCAAAAAGGTGCGCTCGACCCCGATGCCGTTGCTGGCAATCCTCCGGACAGTAAAGCTTTCGCTGTTCCCACTGCCGTGGACCCGGATCACTGTTCCCTTGAACTGCTGCGTCCGCTGGTTATCGCCTTCGGTAATCCGGACCAAAACGGTCACGGTGTCCCCGGAACGCAAATCTGGTATCTGGGGATTTTTCGGCGCATCTAATGATTTCAGGATCTCATCCATGATTTCTTCCTTCAACAACAACTTTGCCTATCACCATTCTTTTCCAAACACACGGCTGGTGATTATATCATGCGGGATGGATTTTGAGAAGTGAGATCAGCCGTCATCCAATTCAGATGCATTTCCAGGGAAACTGCTGCCCTACTGACCCTCCCGAGCAGCCTGGAAATCTGCCAGGGCAGTTTCCGGAGGCACCTGATCCTTCAGCACCGCGACCACCGCATCCCTCACTTCCGGTCCTAATACCATCAGCACATCCTGCTCAGGCGGAAGGACAGACTGGGGCAGAATCTGCTGCCAGAGCAGGGGGTACGCATCCTCCGGCCAGGTTTCAAGAATATCCGGCCGGGTGGGCAGATACCCGCTTTCTGCTGTCCAATCATCCAGGTAGCCATCCTCTACCAGGAACTCCACCAGCTCAATGGCTTCCTGCTCCAGGTTGGGATCCGAGCCAACCACACACCACACCCATCCAGTGGCATAAGAAAACGGTTTTCCAGATTGGGTCGGTACTGCAGCCAGGGATGTATTTGGCACCTCAGAAGAAAAATACAGTGAGCTCCAGATCAAAGCGAGGGTTGATTGACGCTCCTGATAAGAGCTCCAGGACTGCTCCTGGCTTGCAAACTGAGTCAGCCAGTAGGGCATGACACTCGCCGCCTGGGCTTCCTGATAGAACTCCAGCACGGTTAAAAACGGTTCTTCCTGGATCTGGACCTGACCTTCTTCCAGGAGAACCTCCCCTCCCAGGCTCTCATAGTAGGCCAGGGTGATCAGACTTTGTGGATCCGAGGCGGGGAACGCCAGTGGTTTTTGGGTCTGCTTGAGTGTGGCCCAGTCGACCGGGGGATCCTCTCCGTTGTCACTTTTATACGCCAGAACCAGGGCATCTCCCGCAAAAGGAACCCCAATAAGCTGATCCTGAAATCGGGAGAGCTCCTGCGCGTAATCAAACCAGCTGTAGTCCTCCATTACCGTAGTTCTCTCATCCAGGGGAAGCAGCAGCCCCTCCTCAAAGGCTTCTTCGGCAAGGCGACGGGGCAGAGCAATGATATCCGGCATCGCCAGCGGGGCAGCATCCCTGGTATTCCGAAGGGATGGAAGCATTCCAAACTCCCCCTCCAGCGCCTTGACGCGCACTTTCACATCCACCTGGGGCCTTCTGGAAGCATATTCATCCAACCGGGAAAGGAAAAGATTCCCCGCTGTCTCCCCCTCGTCCGGCTGAAACTGGGGGGGGATCCACAGGGTCAGTGAGGTAACCTGACGGGGAGTTGCTGTCGGAACTGGCGTGGGCTCAACGGTTGGGGGGACCACGGTTTCATTCACCGGGGTCGTCTGAGATGACGGAAAAAGCTGATCCAGGAAAGGGAAAACGCTGCAGGATGTGATGGTCAGCACTACCAGACCCAGGATCAAACCGAGGATAAACACTTTCTTCATAGGCTTCTATTCCTTATCAGGGAAGGTTGGCCCCTCCGAGAGGGATCGAATATCAGGAGTAACCATTAAACCACAAAATAAAAGGCACCCGAGCATGAGATCTCTGCGAAAGGACCCCTTTGGTGATGCTGAGCTACTCTTCTGCCTGGTCCGGTGTGGGACTCGGGGTGGCTGAAGGGAGCTCCTCCGTGGCCGTGCTGGTATTTTCAGGCGTGGGGGTATCCGTTGGGGAAGGGACCGGGGTTTCCGTTGGCAGAGGAGTGTCCGAAGGAGGGGATGTCACGGTCAGGGAAGGGGTGATTGTAAAAGTTTCTGTTTGGGAAGGAGTAATCGTGGGAGTAAATGTCGGGAACCGGGTGGGCAGGATCCTCCCCACCGTGGGGCTGGGGGGAACCGTGCTGGTTGCTGTCACTGTGGGGGTAGGCTGTACATCCCTCCGGTCATTGATACGGACAAATAACAACCCCAAACCATAGCAGGGGAAGGTAAGTACAATCAGAACCAGGAAAATGATCTGCAGCCTTCTTTGTTTGGTAAATTTCGATAACATTCGTTTTATATTGCCAGCCTGCCAGGGCGGATGAACCGCTGCTGACAGATTTGTTACGGATTTTTCAGATGTCCAATCTCCTGATCTAGTATAATCAGAGATATTATAAATCACTTCTGGACTGAGAATGAGACCCTTTCCTCAGGTCCAGGACTTCATTTTTTTTCACTTCAGCAGTTCGATAAGCCGGTGGTCGGAAATAATCAGACCAGGATCTCAGCGTATGCCACTGCCCCTAGCCATCAAATCGCTTTTATTTGATTTGGATGGAACCCTCTGTCAGCACAGTCCGTCCTCCCAGGAGATATTTTTCAAGCTGCTGGAGGAATTCCAGATCTCTGTAGATGAACCAGCCAGGCGAAATGTCCGCCAGTTTGTGCATCAGTATTGGGCCAATTCCAAGGAAGCAGCAGAGGATATGGAGCGATTTGGGGTAAGCAATGACGATTTCTGGACCCGGTATTTACAGCGAAAGCTGATCCGGGTTGGGCTTGAAGAGGAGGATGCGGGAGAATTGGCTGCGATCATGCAGCCCAAGTTAGAGGAGCGTTATCACCCCATCACGGTCGTGGCCGAGGATGTTCGACCGACCTTGAAAACCCTCCACCTCCAGGGATACATTCTCGGTCTGGTTTCCAACCGCTCAAAACCCATCCAGGATGAAATTGATCAACTTGGCTTGCTGCCTTTTTTTGATTTTTTAGTCACTGCCGGTGAGGTCAACAGCTGGAAACCAGATCCTGATATCTTTGAATACGCACTGTATTTGGCAGAAACATCTCCGGAATCAGCCGCGTATATCGGCGATAACTACTACACGGATATTATCGGGGCCCAGGAAGCCGGATTGTACCCGATCTTATTTGATCCCTATCAAACCTTCCCGGATGCCCAATGCATGGTGATCCGGAGCTTGAGCGATCTAACCACCGTCTAACAAATAATTTTTCCAATATTAAAAAAGGAAGCGGCCCCTAAGAGAGGCCGCTTTTTCCTGGTGCTGTTTGCTTTCCCCAGCCCTACTGCTCAAGCAAGAGAGTTTGGGTTGGGAAAGCAAACCCGATCCCTTCCTCTTCAAACCGTCGGAGGATCCCCAGGTTGATCACCTGTTGAATCTCCATGTAGACATCATAATCCGGCAATTCTACAAAATAAACAATCTCATAAATCAGGGAAAAATCCCCCATCTCGCTCAAGTGCGCCCGGTCAAAGGTGGCATTCTCCACTGGTTGAATAACCTTTTCAATCATCTCCGGGATGCTTTGCAGCTTTTCCAGGGAGGTGCTGTATTCCACCCCTATTTTGAAAGAAATCCGCCTTCTCTCCAACCGTTTATAATTCCGGATCCGGCTGCTGAGCAGATCTGCATTGGAAAAAATCAGCTCCTCACCGGATAAACTGCGGATTCGGGTGCTTTTCAGTCCAACTTCATCCACGGTGCCAGCGAAATCATCCACCACCACAAAATCACCAATCACAAAGGGTTTATCCAGCGCGATAGAGAGCGAGGCAAATAAATCTCCCAGGATGTTCTGTACAGCCAGAGCGACCGCTATCCCACCGATCCCCAGGCTGGCAACCAGTGAATTTACCTCCACGCCCACGTTATCCAGGATCACCAGGCCGACCACAATCCAGACCGCAATCCGCAGGATCAAGCCCAGGGCATCCAGGGTTGTGGCGTCTTCCCCATGATCCTGATCCAGCTTTTCATCGATTTTCCGATTAATATAAAACGTGACCACCCCCATCCCCCAAAACCCCAACTGCAGAAGCAGGACCACTTCAAATCCAGTTCCGATCCATTCTGCAGTTTGTTCGGGCAGTGTCAGGGCAAATGTCCCCAGGTAAATTCCCAAAGCGAGGATAGTAAACCATTTTGTCTGCTGGACGATAGGGATCAAAAAATCATCAATCTCAAACGAGGTCTTAGTGAATGCTTTCACCAACCGCCTGGATAGGATCCGTTTGATGACCAGTAATAAAAAAAGCACCAGCAGCAATATGCCTGCAGCTTTAAACCAGTCCCTGAGGGCGTTCTCGTAAAATTGAATTTCAAAAATATCCATAGCCTCCATCCCGACCAAGTTAATTTCCATCCCCCATTCATTATACTCACCAGGAATAACCTTAACGGGGGAATCCCTTTCCAGGAATTTCAACCCCATCATACCAGAAAAAGCCCGGCACCTGGTTGGCGCCGGGCTTCAGGGGATCTGACCCGCGGTGGTTATTTTCCTTTATTCCTGTAGTGATTCGGAATTTTCAAATGCAGCCCAGGCGAACCAGAAGGTATTGTAATGGGCAATCCCGGTGAGTGCTTCTCCCGCGAGGGAGCCAGACAGGGCTTCCCCGAAAATGTCCCAGGTAGTGCCGGTCTCCTCATCCATAAACAGCCCCTCACCCTGGGCTGTAAACGTTAGCTCCTGCTCCCCACTGCGGGCGATGAAAACCGCTGTTGTCCCAACATCTCTTCCATCCGGAATCTCCCGGGTGTCTAACGCGGAAGCCGTTCCTTCCTTCCAGAAGATTGCAATTGGCAGACTGCCAAGAGAGCCGTTGATCACCTGCTCCTCCTGCAACTGGGAGAGCAGGTAGCTTACCGCGGTCCCGTCATTGCCGACGATCCCTACGACACGCTCCATGGGCAGGACATCTGAAGAGACCTCCCCTTCGAAGAGGAATGGTGTGTTGTTGACATCATCATAGCCGATATACGGATTCCTGCCGTAATCACGGCTGTACCCGGTATCTCTTGAGAGAACCTCACCCTCCGGAAATGCGTTTTTGAAATCCTCCCAGGAGGAGATTGTGGCGGGGATAAACTGAAGTTGAGTCCCTGTCAGGTCCCCAACGATCGCTTCCCCCGTGAATTGCTGCCACCAGGATTCCGTCTGGCGGTCGTACATCACCAGGTCGCTGTTGCGCAGGTTTCCGCTGGTCCCAAAATTGAGCAGGGTTCCATCAATCTCAGGCCGCTCAAATACCAGTGCGGTGTTGCACAAGGGGCAGAAGGTAATCACCACCGGCAGGCCGCCGACGGTGTCGTTGACGATTTCATGCCAGGTCATAATCTGCAGAGGGTAAGCCCGGGCATCTTCTCCGATCCGCACCGAGATCACTGGTTCCGGATCCTCCAGCCACTGATCTGCTTCCTGGGGGCTGACGAACTGGGGTTCGTCAATTGCCGGAATGCCGTCCGGAGGGGGACCGCCGGAGAAAATCTCCTCGTAATCCACGCTGTGGAGGCAGAAGTTTGTTTTTTCCCAGAATCCGGTGGAAAATCGCGGCTCCACACCATCAAACGGATCTTCGCATTCATTCTCCTTGGTCGGTTCAGTTGAGGACTCCTCCTCAGTAGGGGTCAGATCATCAGGTAGATCCTGATCTGGCTGGTCCACCTCTGAAGTCTGCTCCGCTGCTTGCAGGGTTCCTGCAGCCCCGGCGCAGGCGGTAAGCAGCAAGGTAGATAGCAAGAGTATGCTGATAGGTTTGCTCATGAACATGCTCCTTTTTGGAAAGTGAAAGGCAGCCCCTTTGGTCCTAGATGAACAACCTTCGCCCTTTCTTACTGCCCAGGAGATGAGTATCCAGTTAAAATAAGCGCGGATCTATCCCGGGCTGAGCATTTTATTCAATGCCCTGTTAATACCATTCTGAGAGAAAAGATATATACTGGCGGGAAGAAAGGAATCCAGCAGACATCCACAAGGATACGCAAAGATGGAAGGAAAAATCATCGTGGTCACAGGGGCTACATCCGGGATCGGGAAGCAGACGGCTCTCCAGCTGGCAGAGAAAGGCGCCCGGGTTATTCTGGTCAGCCGCAGCCAGAAAAAATGCCGCCGCACCAAACAGGAAATCATCGACAAAACTGGAAACAAAAACATCCACTATCAAACGGCAGATTTATCCACCCTGGGAGGAATTCGCCAGGCGGCAGAGGGAATCCAGGAGAAAGTGGATCGGATCGATGTCCTGGTTAATAATGCAGGGGCCTTATTCTGGAATCGCCAGGAGAGTGCCGATGGAATTGAGATGACATTTGCCCTCAATCATCTCAACTATTTCCTGCTCACGAACCTGCTGCTGGGGAAAATCAAAAACAGCCCGGCAGGACGGATAATTAATATCTCCTCCGGGGCTCATATCGGACAGAAGCTGGATTTTGATGACCTTCAAAATCAGAAATCTTACCGGCCATTTACCGCCTATGGGCGCTCCAAGCTGGCAAATCTCTACTTCACCTATGAGCTGGACCGGCGGCTGAAAGGCACCGGCGTGACGGTGAATGCGGTGCATCCAGGATTTGTGGCCACAAACTTCGGAAAAGAGGGAAATCCGCTCGCTCGAATGCTGATGCCCATCATTTCCTTATTTGCAAAATCCAGCCACAAGGGAGCCGAAACGCCTGTTTATCTGGCTTCCTCAGCGGAAGCAGAGGGAGTCAGCGGCAAATACTTCTTTCAAAAGGAGGCCATTTCCTCCTCCCCGGTAAGCTACGACCCCCAAATTGCTGAACGCTTATGGCAGGTCAGCGAGGAGCTCACCGGCCTCAGCTAGCTGATATGATTTGAAAGTTGGGGAGCGCCAGCCAATTGACTGGTGTTACCGGGCAAGCTTGCGCAGGAGTTTCCCCTGGAGGCCCTTCATCGTTCGACTGGTTTGCACCTCTGCTGCCAGCTGCATGGCTGCTACCCCGTAAGTCGGATAGCTGTGAAGGGTATAGGCAATCCGGTCTAACGTCAATCCCTGACTGATCGCCAAGGCCCATTCATGGATAAGCTCTCCAGCGTGTCGGCTGACGATTGTGGCTCCCAGTATTCGACCACCAGGTAGAAATCGAACTTCCAGGAAACCGGATTTTGCCCGGTCTGTGTGAGCCCGATCTACCCGTGACATTGGAAAAGATGCCTCAAGGACCTTCTTCCCAAATTTTTCCTTTGCTTCTGCCATGGTCAAACCCACACCGGCTACCTCGGGATCTGTGAACAGCGTGAAAACTGGGTGTTCTACACTGCCCTTGGAGCTTCCGGGCAGGAAGGCATTGCGAACTGCAGCAAATCCCTGCCAGCCTGCCAGATGAGTGAACTGCGGTCCCCCAGTTACATCTCCGGCCGCATAAATATGCGCCTGGTTTGTTTGCATCCTATCATTTACCGGGATCCCTGCCTCGCTGAACCAGACACCTGCGTTATCCAGATCCAGCCCTGAGACGTTCGGCTTTCGGCCAGCACTGACCAGGAGAACATCCCCCCCGTAATGACAATTTTCCCCCTCAAGGTGGATTCCTTCCGGACTGGTAAGGACCTTGTTGATCGCTGCCCCTGTGAACAATTTCATTCCCTCTTCTTCCAGGAGGAGCTGCAATGCCATTGCAGACCGGGAGTCCAGCTGGGGTAAAATCTGATCCTCTTTTTCAATGATCGTCACTTGGGAACCCAGACGCTGGAACGCCTGCCCGAGTTCAACACCAACCGTCCCTGCGCCAAGGATGAGGAGTTGCTCCGGCAGTTTGTCCAGGGACCAGATATTCTCATAGGTATAGTATTCAGCGGCCCGGAGACCCTCAAGCGAGGGAACCCGCGGAAGGGCGCCCGTGGCAATGATATATTTCTTACTGCGGATTGGTTTTTCACCATCCATCATGATGGTCTGAGAGTCCTTAAAGGCTGCCCTCCCGAGGAAGACATCCAGCCCCCTTGCCCGAAGCACCTCCGGGCTTTCCTCGTTGTAAATATCCTGGATGACATCACGAACCCGGTCCATTACCTTTTCCAGCTGTACCTCCGGTTCGTTTGGGTTTAAGCCATATTTAGATGCAGTGCGCATTGTCTGTGCAGCCCGGGCAGCGGATAGGAGAGCTTTGCTGGGAATGCATCCTGTCCAAGTGCAGTCTCCCCCGATCCGATTTGATTCAACAATAGCTGTTTTCAGACCCAGCTCCAGCGCAAAATCCACTGCAGTCAGCCCGGCTGATCCTCCGCCGATGATCACTAAATCGTACTGCATTAACCACCTCCCGGTTTCTTTTCCCTTCCGATAGGCTTACCGGGTCCCTTCTTACAGCCAAACCTGCCAAAAGATGAAAACCCATCAGCAATGAAGGCGACCAGGTAGCCGCTGACCGGCCAGTATGAGCCTCACTCCAGGGCAGTGACCCGCAGGGAGACATTCATCCTGCTGTGGTATAAACAACACCATGAATGAGCCTTTTGCAGTGTATCCTCCCCGGCGGACAGGAACGATCTTCCACCTGGCAATGATCCTGCTTTTTTCAAGTGGAGGTGCGTGGGCAATCTGGCAAACATCCAATGCGGAAGTTGCACCCCAACTTCTTCCCTATCTCGCCCTGATCCTGGTCTCCCTGGCTGCTGTCCCGTTCCTGATTTATCGCTTATACGCCCTACACCGTTCAGAGTATATTCTGCAGCGGGGAGGAATCATCCTGCAGTGGGGCTGGCGATCTGAATCGATTCCCATGGAGCAGATTGACTGGGTCTATCCCGCTGACCAGCTGGAACCAGAGCCTCAACCACCGCTGATCCGATGGCCCGGATCCGTCCTGGGAAGGCGGATGAGCCAGCGGCAATCCAGCCTTGAGTTTATCTCCACCCGGGCAAAGGATTTGATCATCATCGCCAACGGGGACCGTTTTTTCGCCATTTCTCCCCCTGATAACCAGGTTTTCATGAACAAATACCAGGAACTGACTGAGCTGGGATCCCTGGACCAGATTCCACCTGAGGCATCGCACCCGGTTCGCTTCCTGGAGGAAATCTATGGTCAAAAGCCCATCCTCGCATCCTTCCTCCTCGGTGCGCTGCTGAACATCACTCTGGTGATTTGGACCCTGGTGGTCATTCCCACCCGGGAGACTATTTCCCTTGGTTTCAGCCCTGAGGGCATCCCCTACCCCTCCCTGGAAAGTGTTCGGTTGATCCTGCTCCCGATTATCAACACAACTGCCTACCTGGCAAATCTCATTCTGGGATTGTTTTTGTTCCGGAACGAGACCAACCGGTTGATGGCCTACCTTTTATGGGGGAGCAGCATCCTGATTGCGGGTATCTTTCACCTGGCAATGGCCTTCCTTACCCGCTGAAATCACAATTTATCCCCAGTGAAAATGGGTTATCCACAGGTTTTTCCCCGGTTATCCACAGTTTTTTCGATACAATGGACTTCAGATGTGGAAATCCTGCCTTCCCGGGAAGGGGAAAGTATTCTGTTTCCAGCTGCCCTGCCGGTGTGGGGCAGTTCAACAGCCTCAGCTTAGAAAGGATCGTTTTAGACTATGATTACGCTGGATATGGGCATCACTCTGGCTGTCCTCGCTGCCGCCGTTATATTATTTATCACCGAGTGGCTCCAGGTCGATCTGGTGGCGCTGGGTGTGGTGATTAGCCTGATGGTCAGCAGGGTTCTCACCCCGCAGGAAGCGCTGGCAGGATTTTCCAGTCCGATTGTTGTCACCGTGGCAGCATTATTCATCGTCGGCGGAACCGTGATGGAAACCGGGCTGGCCGATATCATCAGTCAGCGCATCATCCGGCTGGCTGGAGACAGCACCATCCGGCTGCTGGTGCTGATTATTGGCACCGTCGCTCTGCTGTCAGGTTTCATCAGCGACACCGGCACCGTTGCCGTGATGGCTCCCGCCATTATCAGCATCAGCCGGAAGCAAAACATCAATCCCTCAAAACTCCTGATTCCGCTCTCGATTGGGTCCCTGCTGGGGGGATCCATGACCCTGATCGGGACCCCCCCCAATATTATCGTCAGCGATCTCCTGCTGGAAAACGGCTACCAGCCTTTTTCATTTTTTGATTTTACCCCGCTTGGCCTGGTCCTGCTTCTCAGCGGGGTGGTCTTTCTGACCACAACCTATCACTGGCTTCTGCCGGATCATACGCCCAGCCAGGAATTTCAGCGGGTCCCCTCGCCGGAGGCGCTGGTAGAAATTTACCAGCTTCAGGATAATCTGTACCGCCTGCGGGTCAGAAGTCAATCTCCACTTGTAGGGCAAACCCTTAAAACCAGCGGGCTTCGGGATCACTTCCAGGTCACAGTGCTGGAAATCCGGCGGCCCCCCAGGCAGCGGCCGATCGGCCGATTTGGAGAAAATAATTTGCTTCTTCAGGATGAGAAGCCCCTGGTCATCCAACCCAAACCTGACCGTAAAATCAAGGAGGATGACATCCTGATCTGCCAGGGGGAAATCGATAACATCACTCACGTGTCCGCCTCCCTTAACCTGGCAGTTCAGCCAGCAGAAGCCAATGACCACAATGCCCTGGTCAATAATGAAGTCGGCGTGGCAGAAGTCCTCCTTCCACCGAGATCTCAGTTGATTGGGAAAACCCTGGTTTCCTCCCGTTTTGGGAGTTTATACCAGCTTACCGTACTGGGAATTAATCGCCCCGGAGAGGATCAGTCCCTTCCCCTGAAAGAAACTGAACTCCGTTTTGGGGATACCCTTTTTGTCCAGGGCCCCTGGAAGAACATCCAGCGGCTGACGAGCATGAGAAGGGATTTTGTGGTCGTCGGACAACCAGAAGGGATCCAGGGGTCTCAACCCAGGTCAAAGATGATCCTGGCTGGAGCGATCCTGGCCGGGATGCTGATCCTGCTGGTGACCAACTGGCTGCCGCTGGCAACCACAGCCCTGATCGCTGGCTTTTTAATGATTACCATGGGCTGCGTAGAGATGAAAGATGCCTACAGCATGGTAGATTGGCGGAGCGTAATCCTGATTGCCGGGATGCTGCCCATGACCACGGCGATGGAGAAGGTGGGCCTGGTGCAGTCTGGAGCAGATTGGATCGCTTCCACATTCAGCGGAGCAGGGACCATGGTCACGATGGCTGCCCTTTTTTTGATCACCTCCCTTTTCACCCAGGTCCTGTCAAACACCGCGACAACGGTGCTGATTGCCCCCATCGCCCTATCTCTGGCGGTCAGGCTGGGTTATCAACCACAGGCTTTCCTGATGCTGATTGCCTTTGCGGCCTCTGCAGCATACGCTTCCCCGGTTGCCTCGCCGGTGAACACACTGGTGATTGGTGCCGGGGATTACCGGTTCCGTGATTTTCTAAAGGTCGGGGCCCCACTGATCTTACTCGTGATGGTGATCACCGTCCTGCTCCTTCCGCTGCTCTGGCCGCTGTAAAAAATAGACCGGCTTCAGAAACGAAACCGGCCTCTTTGCTATTCAGTTTCCCGCAAATGGGGGAAGAGCAGGACTTCGCGGATGGAATGCTGGTCGGTCAGCAGCATCACCAAGCGGTCCACCCCGAGACCAAATCCCCCGTTCGGAGGCATACCGTAGCGCATCGCCCGTAAATAATCCTCATCCATGGGATGATGCTGGTCTTCTTCCGGGTCATAAGAACGGCCCATCTCCCGGAAGCGTTCTTCCTGATCAAGGGGGTCATTCAGCTCGGTAAAAGCATTGCATAATTCCATTCCCCCAATAAACCCTTCAAAACGCTCCACAGTATCCGGATCTGACTCTTTTTTCTTTGCCAGCGGGGAGATATCCCGCGGGTAGTCGTAGAGAATGGTAGGCTGGATCAGGGTGGGTTCCAGATAGCGGCCCAGCAAATCATCGATCAGCTTTCCACGCGAGGCTTTGGGGTTGAAATCCAGATCCAGCGGTTTCATTGCCGCGGCCAGGTCTGCGGCTCTGGGATGCTTCTGAATATCAATCCCGGTCCGATCGATCAGCCCCTGGCGCAGTTCAATTCTCTCCCATCGCTCCGTAAAATGGATCTCTTTCCCCTGGTAGGTGATGGTTCGATCCCCCACCACCTGATCGACCACATGCAGCAGCATCGCTTCGGTCAGGTCCATCACATCATGATAATCAGCATAAGCCCAGTAAAATTCCAGCTGGGTAAATTCTGGATTGTGCTTGAAAGAAACGCCTTCATTGCGGAAGTCCCGGCCAATTTCGTAGACACGTTCAAACCCACCCACCAGGAGGCGTTTCAAATACAGCTCAAAGGAGATCCGCAGATAAAGGTCCTGCTTGAGCTGATTGTGGTAAGTCACAAACGGTTGGGCAGCAGCACCTCCGTAGATCGGCTGCAGAATGGGTGTTTCCACCTCTAAAAATCCTTTTGAGTCCAGAAAATCCTGCAAAGCCCGGACCACCCTGGTCCGGGTCCGGAAAACCTCCCGGACCTCCGGATTGACAGCCAGGTCCGCGTAGCGCTGCCTGTAGCGAGTTTCCGGATCTGAAAGCGTGGCATGCTTGATCACCTTGCCGTCCACCTCCTCTTCCTTTGCTGCCGGGAGGGGGGTGATCGCTTTGGCCAGCATCCGAAAAGAACTCACCCGCAGCGTGATCTCTTCTGTCCTGGTGCGGAACAACGTTCCTTCTGCTTCCAGGAAATCCCCCAGATCAAACTGGTCATTGAAGAACGCCAGGAGCTCCTCCCCAATGTCATCAGCGCGGAAAAACAGCTGGATGCTGCCTGTCCCATCCTCTATATGGGCAAAGGTTATCTTGCCCATCGGCCGGGCAGAGCGGATCCGGCCCACCAGGACAGCCTGGATCGGGGTGTCGTCTTTTTCTTTCTGCGCGGCAGAGAACTCATCCACAGCCTGCTGGATGGTGTGGGTTCGTTCAATACGGCGGGGATAAGGATCAATCCCCTGCTCCCTCAGCCTGTTGAGTTTTTCCACGCGGATCTTTTCCAGCTGCGTAAAATCTTCCATCATTCAACTCCCGTCGGTTAAAAAAAACCCCGTGCCTCGACCAGGCGCACGGGGTGGATTCCTTCATCAAACATGCTCAACCGATTTTAAGAATTTTTACAGTAAATACACCACCCGGGGCGTTGACATCTACCTCGTCCCCTTTCCCACGGCCCATTAAAGCACTCCCCAAAGGAGATTGGTAGGAAATCCTGCCCTCCAACGGATCTGCCTCCGCGGGGCCGACGACTGTGTACTTCTCTTTTTCTTTCTCCGCCGTTTCAATGGTGACCGGGCTCCCAACCTGAACGACATCAGACTTGGAAATGTCGTTGACGATCTCAGCCTGGGCCAGGATCCCCCGGAGATATTGAATCCTGCCCTCGATAAAGGCCTGATCGTTTTTGGCTGCCTCGACTTCTACATCGGCATCCACACCCAGGGGACTTCCATCCAGGGCTTCCCTTAAACGGTCGGCAACTTCCTGGCGTTTCTCGTTTTGGAGATAATCCAGTTCGGTTTTTAGTTTATCATACCCTTCTTGGGTCATATAAGTAGGCGTCATAGATTCCCCTGATAGGATGGCTAAAAGATTTCCCGGATATTAACACAAAAAGAGCTTTTATCAGGGGTGCGGCACCCCAAAAAGCCCTGATCTCGTAAAAGTGCGGTCATTCTATCATAGACGTTTCAGGCTTGCAAGGTTTTCGGAAATGGATATTATGAGGTTTTGGGTAAGGCATTTCTAAAAAGATCACACCCGGGCAATTTTCGTTTGGACATCTTGATCCCGATTTCCAGGGCCCAGCAGCCCCCTTGAGGATCTGCCGTTGAATCTGTCTGTTTTCCAAAAAATGACACCCCATCACCCCTGGGTTTAGGGAGAATCAGCAAAATTCGAATTGCCGTAAATATGGACTTTCAGGGTTGGGGCAGGAGTCGGGTCTGGTTCCCCCTGATCCAAGCGCTTATTCTAAATTCACCAGGATGAAGTTCTCCCGGGGGGCTCTTTTTTCATTATTGGCTTCGTTGGCTCGATAAAGCAGCTGCTGGGCGAGGATGGCAGTGCCGAAGACGAACAATCGGCGCGGACTGGGTTTTTCCTCCTGGAGAATAACCTCATGGGGGATCTGGAGCCGTTTGCAGAGGTCCTGGACGTCCTCTTCGTGGAATTTTCCCTCATCCATGTCGCGGATAAACCTGTTGCGGATATGCCAGATCAACACCAGATCATGATATTCCACCCGGCTGATCAATCCAAATCCATAGGCGGCCTTGATCCGGGCTTCAAAGGTCCCCAAAGGATTTTCCTCCCCCAGGAGCATCTTCTGAATTTTTTCATCATCCACCAGAAAACATTCCAGCAAGCGGGCAAGATGCGTGTTGAGATAGGTGGTGCCCAGAATTGCAACCGCTCGGTCGCTTTTCGGTTGAAATTCCTGGACCATTCGCTTCCATTCTCGCGACCATTCCTCTGATTTCAGCGCCATAGGACGATCCCTGTAAGTAGCATATAAACTGGTGATTTTATTATACATGACAACCGGTTAACGTGGCAGGTTGACCATTGATACAGCCAGATCCCTTACCAATCACAAACACCCATTAAACTGCCGGGCATGTTGACCTCAGATATCCTTGCTTCTTGAAGTACACGCGAGTCCTCATTTTCAGACAAGTCATAGGGGACTTGTTTAGTGAACTCATAGGTATGATCATCGCCAAAACTAATGATATAGGATCCACATTGAGCGTTGGGATTGGGATCCGAGGGGCAATCGTAGCTTCTTGACATCGGAAATTCAAAGAAATCTCCCGAGAATTTCACCCGGATAATGCAGCCTTTGGTGTAATCTTGAACCAGCCGCCCTTCTGCGTAATAGATTGGCTGATAATCACATCTCAGCCAGCATATTTCGCCCCCGTATAATGCAGCAGTTTTGAGGTACACAGTGGTTTGGTTAAAGCCATCGACTTTATATTGGGCTGGATTGTCAGGATCCAGGTGAATGGTGACAGGGATGCTCACTTTGACCTTATGCTCGTAGTTAGGATCTCCCATGGCATTTGTATAGGTAATCACGGCACTGCCAATATTTTCGGTATCCTCAGGTGTGGGGAAAGTTTCTTTGTCTGGTTCACCGCCTTGATCTTCTTCAGAAATCTTGGTCACCGGGGTTTTTGAGGGAGCTGCGCCGCAGGAATAAATCAACCCTGCACAAATGATTAAAAGGAGGAGTGGGAAGATTTTTCTTTTGATCATCGATTTCTCCCGGAATACCCTCTTTGCCGATGGGTGGGTATTTTGAGTGCACATCAGGAAAAATGGTTGTCAACAAGAAAGCTAAACCCATTGGAATGGATCTGTAACCTTACCCCCTTGAATTCCCACAGCTCCCATCCAACAAACGCCTGACCCTTCCCGGACGCATCGGGATGATCGTTCGAACCAGGTGAAAAATTGTACCCAGGCGCCCTACGGTCATTATCCCCCCGCAATCAAGATGGATCAAATCCCCGGATCAGCACGTTCCTGCGATGAGGGCGGGTTCGGTGTTCAAAGACATAGACGCCCTGCCAGGTTCCCAGGGATAGTTTTCCCCCATCGATGGGAATGCTCAGGCTTGTCAGGGTCAGCATTGCCCGCATATGAGAGGGGGAATCATCGCTACCTTCCAGAGTATGTCGGTGCCAGCTTTGCTGCTCGGGAACCAGGCGGTCAAGAAACGCCTCCAGGTCCTGCCGGGCCGTGGGGTCATAACTTTCGCTGATCACCAGGGAGGCGCTGGTATGAGTCAGAAAGAGATGGCAGATACCCTCCTCGATCCCCCAGGATCGAATGGCCTTTTCGACACGATCTGTAAATGGATACAACCCTTTCCCCTCCGTCTGGATGGTCAGGGTATCTTTAAACCAGGACATGGTTGGACCTCAACTTTGCTGATAGGGGGCTTTGGAAACGAAAAAGAGCAGCGGACACCGCTGCTCTTTTTTTATTTAGTTTTTAGTTTATCTTAGAAAATGCTTTCGCTGTCGTCGTCAGGTTCTGCGGTGAATGACATCGTGCTCTCGCCGAGTGTTTCCACATCCTGGGCTTGAGGTCCCTTGTCACTCTCAACGACATCAAACTCAACCCGCTGACCTTCGTCGAGCGTCTTGAAGCCGGTTCCATTGATGGCGCTGTAGTGAACGAAGACATCACCCTCTCCGTTATCGCGCTCAATAAAACCATAGCCTTTCCCTGCGTTAAACCATTTTACTGTGCCGGTCTCACGCTCTGCCATAAAAAATTCTCCTTCCTTCTAATGTGATATGCCATTCAGCAGGGCGTTTCCCCCCTCGTTCTAAACAAAAAATTGCTCAAGAAACAAACGTTCTGCTACCGCAACAGACGGCAGAATTGCCGCTGCTACAGAAATACAATATAGCATGAACTCCCCGGATCGTCAACACTTGGCGTAAATATGTATAGACATTTCAAGTTTCTAATGATTTTTCTCCTATCTGGACCCTGAGGTCCTTCCATTCCATCAGAAATAAAACCCGGTAGAACGATCGTTCGGGAAAGATTTTATGC
Organism: uncultured Anaerolineales bacterium; assembly: GCA_964621835.1. Lineage (GTDB taxonomy): Bacteria > Chloroflexota > Anaerolineae > Anaerolineales > UBA11858 > B10-G9. Next base: position 20,849 of record CAZUMA010000031.1, read on the forward strand.
GTATAATGAAGATATGAAAATACACTCTCAAATCGCTCTGATGCTCTGCCTGGCGCTCACCCTTGTTCCCCTCCAAACCGTACCGGCCCAGGAGGATGCGGCGGTGCTGCTATTGAACCTCAATGGGCCGATCACCTCGGCTATGTCAGATTATCTCAATCGGGGGATCCAGACTGCAGAAAACCAGGGCGCCCAGCTGGTGGTCCTGCAGTTGAATACCCCGGGAGGGAGCATTTCCACGATGCAGCGGATGGTGGAAGCTGTTCGCGCCAGCCGGGTCCCCGTGGTGGTATATGTTGCTCCCCAGAGGGCGATTGCAGGAAGCGCCGGGACGGTGATCACCCTGGCAGGGCACAAATCAGCCATGGCGCCGGAAACGGCCATCGGGGCTGCAAGCCCTGTGGGGCCCGGCGGAGAGGACTTAACTGAAACAAGCCGGCAGAAAGCAGAGGAGATTGTCAAAGCCCAGATTCGCTCCCTGGCAGCTGAGCGGGGAGAGGAAGCAGTCGCCTTTGCAGAGGAAACCGTCAGCTCTGCTGCGGCTGCCTCGGCAGAAGAAGCCCTGGAAGTGGGATTGATTGACTACCTGGCGGAGGATCTTACGGATCTGCTCAACCAGCTGGATGGAGAAACCATCACAATCAACAGTGCAGTCCATACCTTAGCCACTGCCGGGATTGAACCGACACCGCTCAATCAAACCCTGATAGAACAGATGCTGCAGCTGCTGACCGATCCCAATATTGTTTTTCTGCTGCTCATCCTCGGCGTCCAGGCGGTCCTGATCGAGATCAGCAGCCCGGGAGGATGGGTGGCGGGATTTATCGGTGCGGTCTGCCTCGCCCTGGCCGGATACGGCCTGGGCATTCTGCCCGTGAACTGGTTCGGCCTGGTATTTCTAATTGCTGCCCTGGTGCTTTTTATCATGGATATCAACACCCCTACCCAGGGCGCCCTGACTGCTGCCGGGGTGGGTTCGATGATCGCCGGGGCCCTGGTACTGTTCAATTCCCCCGGCACACCCGAATTTCAACGGGTATCGGTTTGGCTGGTGATCGCTGGCTCCCTGCTCAGCGGGCTGGTGATCGGCGCTGCCATGACGGCAGCCTTCCGCTCCCAGAAGGCGCCGGTCCAAACTGGAAAAGAATCCCTCATCGGCCGGATCGGCTTTTCAAAAAGTGAGATCGCTGAAAACCAGAAAGGAAATGTCCTGGTCGCTGGTGAGCTCTGGCGGGCAGCTCTCTATCCCGGAGAAGACCCCATTCACTCAGGGGATATGATCGAAGTCATGGAAATCTCCGGTCTGCTCCTACATGTTCGCAAGAAAAAATAAAACTCATTCCCCGGCTTTATCACTTGTGATAAACTCCACTAAACAGTTCGTGGCATGGGTAGGGTGCTGATGCTGCGGAGTTACCATGAAAGATACTCATAGACCCATCCGGGTAGGCCAGGCTATCTAGCGGTCAACAGCAATCCTGGTTAGCGCTGCCGATCGTCTCCCGGTAAAAAGCCAGCAGCCCCCAACCACAATCCATGGACCCCTTCCTGAGAACATTTCAGCGAGCCTGCTTCCGGGATTGGTGAAGTTAACAAATCAAGGTGCTTATGAATCCTGTAACCCTGGCAAGATGGCAGTTTGCCATCACATCGATTTATCATTTTTTCTTTGTTCCCATCACCCTGGGTTTATCGATATTCCTGGCCATGCTGGAAACCCGGTATGTTCGAACGGGCGATGAAACCTACAAACAAATGGTTAAATTCTGGGGAAAACTATTCTTGATCAATTTTGCCATTGGCGTTGTCACCGGGATTGTTCAGGAATTCCAATTTGGATTGAACTGGTCGGAGTATTCTCGCTTCATGGGGGATATTTTCGGTGCTCCCCTGGCGATTGAAGGGCTTCTCACATTCTATCTGGAGTCCACCTTCATCGGGATCTGGATTTTCGGGTGGGATAAGATTTCCAGGAGAGCTCACGCCGCGGCGATATGGCTGGTTGCTATCGGCTCCAACGTGTCCGCCCTGTGGATCCTGATCGCGAACTCGTTTATGCAGAACCCGGTTGGCTTTACCCTTAGAAACGGCAGGGCGGAAATGACTGACTTCTGGGCTTTGATCGGCAACGCCAATGTCTGGCACCAATTTCCCCATGTCCTCACTGCTGGCGTGGCGACAGCAGGTTTTCTGGTGATGGCTATCAGCGGGTATCATCTTCTCAGGGACAATCCAAAAACCAGGGAGTTTTTTACCCGCTCTTTTCGCTGGGCAGCTGGATTTGCGCTGGTCGGTTCTGTGCTGGTGGGTTTGATCGGCCACGCTCAGGGTCAGTACCTGGCGAAAATTCAACCCATGAAGATTGCTGCGATGGAAGGTCACTGGGAAACTGAGCAGCCGGGCTCATTCTCAATAATTGCCGGGATTGACCAGGAAAACCGGAGAAACACCTTTGACATTAAAGTCCCCTACCTGCTTTCCTTCCTGCTCTATAACGATTTCAGCAGCGAAGTAGTGGGGATCAATGAGGAACAAGCTCGAGCCGAAGCCCAGTACGGTCCGGGAGATTATATCCCCTCGGTAGCAATCGGGTATTGGTCCATGCGGATCATGATCGCTTCCGGGTTGGTGATGATTGGGCTGGCAGGTCACGCTTTTATCTACTCAAGGAAAAACACCCTCGATCAGCACCCTTGGATTCTGAAAGCCGCGATCCCTGCAGGACTGCTTCCGACCCTCGCGACCACAACTGGCTGGCTGCTTGCAGAAACCGGGCGCTTTCCATGGATTGTCAACGGCCTGCAAAAGATTGAGGAAGCGGTCTCCCCGACGGTCAGTGCAGGGAGCATCCTTTTCTCAATGGCCAGCTTCACCCTGCTCTACGGCATCCTGATGGTCGTTGGTGTTTCCCTGATGCTGAAATACGGCAGGAGCGAACCCGCAGCCCTGGCCCTCAAAGGAGACAAATCATGGATCTGAATATGCTCTGGTTTCTATTGATCACGGTCCTGTTTACCGGTTTTTTCTTTCTAGAAGGATTTGATTATGGGGTGGGAATGCTCCTCCCAGTGATTGCCAAAGGGGACAGGGAGCGGCGGGCGGTTATCAACACCATTGGCCCGGTCTGGGATGGCAATGAAGTCTGGATGATCACCGCTGGCGCAGCCCTTTTTGCTGCCTTCCCGCATGTGTACGCAACCCTGTTCAGCGGTTTTTACCTGGCATTCGTTTTTATGCTGCTGGGGCTGATCCTCCGGGGGGTGGCCTTTGAGTTCCGCAGCAATCGGGAGGATACAGCCTGGCGAAATCGCTGGGATTGGGCGATCTTCGTTGGGTCTCTGCTTCCTGCGCTGCTGTGGGGTGTGGCAGTCGCCAATCTGATGCGAGGGGTGGCGATTGATGCCAATAAAAACTACTTTGGCGGCCTGGTCCCGCTGCTTAATCCTTACGCGCTGCTGGGAGGGCTTGTATTCCTGGGATTGTTTCTCATTCACGGCGCCAGTTTCTTAAGCCTGAAGATTGAAGGAGAGCTCGCCCAGCGTGCGAAAAAAGCCGCAGCCAGGGCCTGGGTGGTTGTGATCCTGCTGGCAGTTGTTTTTCTGGTCTGGACCTATTTCGGAACAGACATCCTTAATAACCCCGGGGTTGACGGGCTGATCCCCGCGGTATTGGCAGCTGCGGCACTGGTTGCCTATTATGTGTTTCTGCGTCAGGGCCGGGAGGGGCTGACCTTCATCAGCGGCGGGCTGGTGATCATTTTTGCTACCATCATGGTCTTTTCAGGTTTATTCCCCCGGTTAATGATTTCCACCCTCGATCCAGGCTACAGTCTGACAATATACAATGCCTCCTCCAGCCCTTACACCCTGCGGGTGATGACCATCATCGTGGCGGTTTTCCTGCCCATCGTGCTGCTTTACCAGGGCTGGACCTACTGGATCTTCCGGAAGCGGATCGATCCAGAGTCCTCAGACCTGCATTATTAGCAGAAACCATCCCTATCTGACATTCAAATCAAAAATGCCGGGGATAAGCATCCCGATCAGGAAAGGGAACCAACCGCTTCCTGGAGGTCGCTGGCGACCTCATCAATCGCCTGGTCGCCGTCGATTTCAATCAAGATCCCCCTGGAGCGGTAGAAATCAATCAGCGGACTGGTTTGCTTCCAGTAAACCGCCAGACGTTGGCGGACGGTTTCCGGCTGATCGTCTTCCCGCTGGTAAAGCTCTCCCCCATCCTCATCACAGATGCCGGGCTCCTGCGGGGGATCAAAGGTTATGTGGTAAGAGCGGCCGCATTTCCGACAAATCCTCCGGCCGCTGGCCCGCTCCACCAGCGCCTCCTCGGGCACCATGATCGAGAACACCGCTGAGAGAGCTTTTCCCATCCCCTCCAGGATGCCGTCAAGCGCCTCAGCCTGGGGAATGGTGCGCGGAAATCCATCCAGCAGGGCGCCCCGCTGGCAGTCCTCCCTATGGAGCCGCTCCTCCACCATCCCGATCGTGACCTGATCCGGGACCAGGTCGCCGTTTTCTATATACCTTTTTGCCTGCAGGCCGAGGGAGGTTTTTTGTTTGATATTCTCCCGGAAAAGATCCCCTGAGGAGATGTGGGGGATTCCCAATTTTTCAGTCAAGCGAACCGCCTGGGTTCCTTTGCCGGACATGGGCGGCCCAAGCAGGACGAGGTATAAAGGCTGGTCTGGCATAGCAGCTCCTCCCTGGTTTTTTCAGTGCTGTTTTGCCCACAGTATAGCACGTTTCCCCCTGCCCCAACCTGTCAATCCAGGAAAGGAACCAGGGAATGGGCAGTCGGGGCCTTTTCCCGGTTCCCATACTATAATGGGGTGGAATCAAGGATCAGCAATGTTTCGAAATCCCCGCCTTCTTGAGCTGGCCAAACAAAGCCGGTTCTGGCTGGTGCTGACCATCACGAGTGGATTTTTATCCGGCTTGCTGACCATCGGCCAGGCCCAATCCGTCAGCCGGGTCGTCAGCCGGGTCTTCCTGGAGCAAAATAGCTTACCGGAAGTCCGTCCCCTTCTCCACCTCACTTTATTATTCTTCACGCTGCGCGCCTTCCTGCGCTGGTTTCGCAGCCTGAGCGCAAAATCCCTTGCCATCCAGGTCAAAACCCGGGTGAGGATGATGCTCTTAAAGCATCTCGAGGATCTCGGGCCAGCGTTTCTGCAGCAGGAGCGCAGCGGTGAAATCAGCAGCACGGTGGTGGATGGTGTGGAATCGCTGGATGCCTACTTCAGCCAGTATCTACCCCAACTGGTCCTTTCCGCGCTGATTCCCGTATCGATCCTTTTTTTTGTCTTTCCCATGGATTTGCTTTCCGGGGTCATTTTGCTGATCACCGCTCCCCTGATCCCCTTTTTTATGTACCTGATCGGGAGAACTTCCCGGAACCTCACTGACCGGCAGTACCACACCCTCAGCCGGTTATCCGCCCAATTCCTGGATAGCCTGCAGGGCCTTACAACCCTGAAACTATTCAACCAGGCACAAGCCCGGACTCAGCGGATCCAGGAATCCAGCGACCAGTACCAAAAAACAACCATGAAGGTGCTCCAGGTCACCTTCCTTTCTGCGCTGGCGCTGGAGCTCCTGGCCACGCTCAGCACCGCGGTGATCGCGGTCCAGATCGGCTTGCGATTGCTGTACTTTCGGATTTCCTTTGAGCAGGCATTCTTTTTACTGCTGATTGCCCCGGAATTTTACATCCCCCTGCGAATGCTGGGCTTGCGCTATCACGCCGGCATGGCAGGGCAGAGTGCAGCAGCGCGAATCTTCTCCATCCTGGACACGAAACCACTCCGCGGAGATGGAACTGGGACCGTCAGGAAAAGCAAATTCCCAACATTGCGGGAGCTGACCATTGAACAGGTAAGTTTTACCTACCCGGGTGATCCAGCGCCAACCCTGCAGCGTGTCAGCCTCTCCATCCAGGCGGGAGAGAAAATCGCCCTGGTGGGAGAAAGCGGCGCCGGGAAAAGCACCCTGGTAAGCTTGATCCTGGGTTTTGTCCCTCCGCAAGCCGGTCAAATTCGGGTAAATGGACGGCTGCTCCAACCGGAGGAGTTCCCGGCCTGGCGAGAGCTGATCGCCTGGGTCCCTCAGCAGCCAGCGCTCTTCCAAGGAACCATCGCTGACAACATCCGCCTGGCCCGGCCGGGTGCAGAAGATGCCGCGGTGATCGCCGCAGCCCGGAATGCCCATCTGGACACTTTCATCCAATCCCTTCCCGGAGGGTATCAAACCGAGATCGGAGAAGGAGGCTTACACCTGAGCGGCGGCCAGGCCCAGCGCCTGGCCCTGGCGCGGGCTTTTCTAAAGAACGCCCCATTGCTGATCATGGATGAGCCAACCTCCCAGCTGGACCCGGTCATTGAAACTCGATTGGCGGATGCGACCCGGCAATTGATGGAGGGACGAACAGTCATCACTATTGCTCACCGCTTGAACACCATCTTCCAGGCGGACCGGATCCTTGTCCTGCAGCAGGGACGGATCCTCGAGCGGGGAACGCACCAGACCCTCCTGTCCGCCGGGGGTGCCTACAGCCAGCTGGTGCAGGCATATACCGGCGGTGCCCCGCAGCCCGACGGGAGCGACCCTCCGGACCTTTTTGAGGGGACTGCCAGGACTACCCTGCCCAACCCCCAGCCCCAGGAAGCGCCGGGCACCGGGCTCAATCACCCTCCCAATCATCGGGAGGTTTTCCGAAAGCTTCTCGGTTTTTTGTCGCGCCACTGGAAGCAGGTTTCGATCTCTGTGCTGCTCGGTTTCCTGACTGTCATCAGCAGCGTGGGGTTAATGGGAACATCAGCCTGGTTGATCTCTGCTGCCGCGCTCCACCCGTCAATTGCGAAACTCGAGGTGGCCATTGTCGGAGTGCGATTTTTCGGGATCCTCCGCGGCATCAGCCGCTACCTGGAGAGGCTATCCTCCCACCAGGTCACCTTTCAGGTTCTGAAAGATCTGCGGGTCTGGTTTTACCGGTCCCTGGCCCCGCTGGCTCCTGCCAGGCTGCAGACGTACCGTTCCGGAGACCTGCTCAGCAGGATCGTTTCGGACATCAAAACACTGGAGGATTTTTACATTCGCTCCCTTGCCCCACCACTGGTTGCAATTCTGGTTGGGATTGCCAGCGTGGTTTTTCTGGGAGGTTATTTATCAGCTGCAGGGTACCTGCTGGGGTTCTTCTTTCTGCTCTTGGGATTGGTGGTTCCGTTGATTGTCCGAAGGCTTTCCCTCCAACCCGGGCGAACCCTGGTCCACCAGCGCTCCCGCCTCCATGAAACCCTGATCAATTTTGTACAGGGTTTACCCGATCTGCTGGTCTTTGGGCGAACAGAGGATAGAAAACAGCAGATGGAGGTGGTTAATCAGCACTACAACCGGGCGCAATTGAGCCTGGCCCGGATTTCCGGACTGAACGAGGGAGCTGGTATTCTGCTCTCGAACCTGGCCATGTGGTTGGTGCTGATTGCCGCGATCCCTGGTATCCGGACCGGGGAACTTCCAGGCGTGATGCTGGCTGTCCTGGCTTTGGTTACCCTGTCCTTGTTTGAATCCGTCCAACCGCTTCCAGAAGCAGTGGAAAACCTCTCCAGCTCCCTGGAGTCGGGATCGCGGCTTATGGAAGTAATTCATGCCGAGCCTGCTGTGAAAGATCCTCCCCAGCCTGCCCGTTTTCCAGATCAGCTGTCCTTGCATGCAAGGCAGGTCAGCTTTACTTATCCGGGAAACAGCTCACCTGCTCTCCAGGAGGTCAGCTTCCACCTGCAAGAAAAGGAATTCCTGGCGGTTGTCGGTCCCAGCGGTTCAGGAAAATCGACCCTCGCTTCCCTGCTGCTGCGGTTTTGGGATGGGTATCAAGGATCCCTGGCAATTGGAGCGGAGAAAATTATACTGAACAAGCTTCCCCAGGAGGAGGTCCGGGGGAGAGTGAGTGTGGTCTCCCAGAACAGCTACCTGTTCCATGAAACCATCCGCGAGAACATTGCCCTGGGAAAACCTGATGCAACGGATCAAGAGATTACCGCAGCGGCTCAGAAGGCAAAACTCCATCAGTTCATCCGCTCCCTCCCAGCAGGGTATGAAACCTACGTCGGAGAGCGCGGACAGCGTTTGAGCGGGGGGGAGCGCCAGCGGATTGCCATTGCCCGCGCTGTCCTCAAGGATGCCCCGATATTTTTGCTGGATGAGCCGACCGCGAATCTGGATCCTCTGACAGAGCAGGAGGTCCTCTCCACGCTGTTTGATGTCCTCCGGGGAAAAACATCCCTCCTGATCACCCACCGGCTGGTAGGCCTTTCCGAAGTGGACCGGATCCTGGTTTTCCACCAGGGACGGATCCTGGAGCAGGGGACCGAGGCAGAACTGCTGGCAAAAAAGGGATTCTATTACCAGATGTGGTCCCTTCAAAACCGCATCCTGCACTACAGCTGACCACCCGCTTCATCTAATCGGATCCGGGGATCCCCGCAGATAGCTCAGAAAATGGATTTTGAGCTGGTTAATATTTTCGAAAGGTCAGGAGATGTTAACAAGTGGTAAAACTACAGATAGGATAGCGGGTCGGGATTTATAATCCCTCACAGGAATAGATGTCCTCACTCCAGGAGAGATAAATGGCACAACCTGAGCTTTTAGCAATCTTGGTAATCCTGGTTTTTGCGGGGATTGCTGTTCTGATGATCCGCGCCTCCAAAAAGAGCCAGGAGGAAAAAAGATCACGAGCCATCAAGCTGGGATTTGAACCTCTTGAAGAAGTTCCCACCGGTTTACTCAGCCGCCTGGAACAACTCCAGCAGCGCAGCGAGAATCAGGTCCTGGAAGTCCGTAACCTGTCCCACCAGCAGGGACTGGATCGGGATCTGTATTTGCTGGACCTTGTGGACACTGATGATGAGGATACCTGGCTGGCCACCGATATGATTGCTGTGATCTCCCCCCAACTGGCCTTACCCCGCTTCACCCTCACATCCCTTCCTCCCATCAACACCGATCGGATGCTGGGAAACCTGATGGATAAGATGCTGGATAAGTTCTTTGACTGGGCGGCGAAATACCAGCGGCTCACCAGGGTTTCTTTTCCAGGAAATCCCGCCTTTGATAATAAATACATCGTCTACGGCAGGGACCCGCAAGCCCTCCAACGACTCTTCAGCGGTTTTCGGGCCAGTTACCTGGTCAGCCTCAAGCTGCCGATCATGATGGCGGGCAGCGGGGATTTTCTGACCCTGGAAGCTGGTTTCCCGGAACGAAATACACAACAAACAAAGCAGGGCAGCTTGAAGCGCCTTTACCAGGAAACCGGGGAGCTGATCCGGCTCTTTGAGCAGCAATGATCCAAAAGCAAAACACCCGGACCCTGCTGCATATCGCCTACTGGCTGGGGGCAGGGATTGATTTTCTGGTTGCCATCGCGATGCTCTTTCCATCCCTGACGGGATTGGCGTTTGGATTTCCTGCGTTCAATCCCGGTCCTGCGTACCATTATGCCATGGGCATGGGCGCATCCTTGATGCTGGGCTGGACGGTATTATTAATCTGGGCTGATCATGATCCCCTGGCCCGAAAAGGCATCCTGATGATCACAGTGTTTCCGGTAATCACAGGAATCTCAGCCACCGTCCTCCAGGCTTATCTCAGCGGATGGATATCTCTCCAGAACGCGGTGATGACCTGGCTGCTGCAAAGCCTGCTGATCATATTTTTCACCTTCAGTTATAGTCGGGCCGTGAGATACCAGCGGTCCTGGGAGACAATAAACAATCCATAGAAAGACATATAAACCAGGAGGATACGATGAACCCTACAAAACTCTGGAAGCTGTCAGCTGCCCTGATCATGCTCACTTTGGTCACCCTGGCCTGTGGGACCGGATATCGAACAACATACAATATCTCGGGGAACTCAGGCACCATCCGGGTCCGGATGAATGAGGCGGATGGAACGGACCGCACCAATGTCGAAATCAATGAAGACTACATGAGGGAAACTGTCTTCGTCACCGCGAATCTCAGTGTGGAATCAGGCACCTGTGAAGCCAGGCTGGTTGGGGAGGACGGCACATCCCTCAGCCTGATAGCTTCTGCCGGTACGCCAGGAACGACCAGCGGAGAATTGGTGACCGATGGTTTTGGTGAAATCACCCTCGAAACCGAGAGCCAGCAAGCGTCCAAGATGGATCTGGAGATTAAATTTCAGCGCAGATAACCCCCGACCCCTGCTGGCCCTGGAGCATACTTTTACAAAAGATTAACAATTGACTGTTTTGATACTGTTAGAATACAATAACAATCCGATCATTATTTTGATTACGCATAAAGGAGATTATAATGGCAGAAAAAAAGAAGGGATTCTTCAAAAAGGCAATTGAAAAGCTGACGGACCGGGACGAGAAAGAAGAACTGGAAATGGCTGAAACCAGGATTAAAGAGCTGGAAGATAAGCTGACCAAAGCAGCCGATGAGAAGAAAAAAGCTGATGCAAAAGAGGCGCGAGAACATATCGTGAAGCGGAGAGAAGCCATTCTCAAACGCCAGGCAGCAAGACAGAAACCGGTTGTCAAGAAGCATGTCGTGGTTGCCGGGGACACCCTCACCGGGTTGGCGAAAAAGTACTACGGGGATGACAAGATGTACATGATCCTTTATGAAGCCAACAAAGATGTCATCGGTGATGATCCCGACATGATCAAAATCGGCATGGAGCTGATGGTTCCTGAACAGTAAACATAGCTGTTCCGATTTTATTTTTGAGAAAGATTACCAGTAGATGTTATTTATAAGAGGGCAGGATCAGCCCTGAAGGAGAACTGATGGCAAAGTTAGAAATGGTGGAAGGAATTGGCACCCGATATGCAGACCAGCTCCGAGCCGCAGGTGTGCGAAGCACAAAAAGCCTGCTTGAAAAGGGCGGGACAGCAGCTGGACGACAGGAAATCGCCCGGGCCGCAGGTATCAGCGAAACCTTGGTGCTGGAATGGGTCAACCATGTTGACCTCTTCCGAATCAAGGGCGTCGGTGAAGAATACGCGGATCTGCTCGAGGAAGCCGGTGTGGACACCGTTGTCGAGCTGGCCCAGCGCAACCCGGCCAATCTGTATGAGTCAATCATCCAGACAAACGAGCTCAAGCGGCTGGTTCGCCGCCCCCCGTCCAAGAAGATGGTCCATGATTGGGTGGAGATGGCCAAACAACTTCCCCGCAAGGTGTACTACTAACCCTCTCGAGAGTACCCCAATCATGAAAAAGGCAGCCAGCTGGCTGCCTTTTTTCGTTCATCTGGGATCTTAGCAAAAATCGGGGCCGGGTTCTACTCGCGGGCTGTGTCCTGGGCCCTCAGCGTTTCTTAACCCTGATCAGAACTTTATCTTTCGGACGCAGGGTGACATAATAATCCGGATCAATTTCTTTGGTAAGCAGTTCAAAATGAAACCGCTGGGCCATCATGGTCAGCACCAACCGGGCCTCCATGAGCGCAAAATCCCTGCCGATGCACTGCCGGGGCCCCTTCCCAAAAGGAATATAAGCCAGTTTGGGGATTTGCCCTTTCTGCTCTTCAGAAAAGCGCTCCGGATCAAACCGCCCTGGATCCTCCCATAATTCGGGATCGTGGTGAACAATATACGGGCTGATCATCACAAATGCATTTTTTGGCAGGCGGTACTCCCCAATAATATCCTCCCCAACTGCGGAGCGGACAAAAACCCAGGCCGGCGGGTACAACCGCAGTGTCTCATCCAGCACCATATTGGTGTAGATCAGCCTGTCCAGCTCCTCCACAGGGGGATCTTTCCTCCCAAACAGCTCGTCCATCTCCGCCCGCATCTCCGCTTCAACTTCTGTGTTTTTCAGGAGCAGCACCCAGGCCCAGGTCAGCGTCAGCGCAGTGGTCTCATGCCCGGCAAAAAAGATCGTCATCACCTCATCCCGGAGCTGCTGGTCGCTCATTTCCTCTCCGGTTTGCGGGTCGCGCGATCGCAGCATCAGATCGAGGAGATCTCCCCGGGGTTCCCCCGAGGCTCGGCGGCGCTCAATCATCTCGAACACCGCCCGGTCAAGCACTTTAAGCGCCCTGTTCATCCGGAATTTCTGCAGCGAGGGCAGCCATTTTGGAAGCAGATCTGCCCGAAAAGACTGCTGATTGATCCCCGCAAGGACCGCAGCGAAGGCTTCACTGAGACGGTCAATGTCCCTGCTGACATCCGTGCTGAACATGGTTCTGACAATCACCCGTAATGTCAGCCGCATCATCTCCGTGGTCAGCTCAATGGGCTCCCCCTTTGCGATCGGCTCCTCCCAATGGGTAAGACTTTCCGCAACGGTATCAGCCATCAGCTTTCCCAGGGAAGCCAGCCGCTTCCGGTGAAACGCCGGCTGCATCAAAGTGCGCTGCTTGCGCCACAAATCACCATCTGAACTGGCCAGGCCTTTTCCGATCAGCGGGCGGGCCACATCGACACTGCTGCCCTTGATGTAATTGCGCTGATTGGTTATTAGAACGTGTTTGATGGTCTCTGGTTTGGCGACCAGGTAGAGATCCAGGGCAGGCGTGGGCACCCGCACGAGTCCGCCGTATTCCCGGGCCATCCTGGTCAGAAAACCAATTGGATCGGACCGCAGCTGGGGCAGCACCCGGAGGGTTTCTTTTCCGGGACCGGGAGCCTGCCGGGGAAACGCATCAGCCGGGATTGACATAGGTGAAATCCTCTATCCTTTGTATTCTCAGTTTACATGATGGATCTGTCCCCGTCAATTACAACCCAATCTTACCCGCAAAAAGAAAGGAGCTGACCCGTCAGCCAGCATCCGAGAACTTACCCTCGATTCCCGGTGGGCGCACGGTGAAAGCAGTCCCTTCTCCCAGCACGCTCTCCACGGAAATTCCTCCCATGGGCTTTTGTTATTATCTGGCGGGCGATCGCCAATCCCAGCCCATTGGCGGCGCTCCCCATTTTCCAGGACAAGCAAATATCAGACCCGTGAGCCCAGCTGCTCCTGCATTCCCACCCCGCAGGTATTTCGTCTGCATGCTGGAGCGGAAATTGGCCATGCCACCAACAACAATCAGCACAAACCACATACCTCCCCCCAAGGATGGTGGCGATAGGAATACCTTGCGTCCTTCTTGATGGAGAATAGGGTATTTAGCTGCCCCTAGGTTTCAATGGGAATGGGGAATTTTTTCAGAGGTCGGTAGGAAAAAATTTTGATACAAATAAACCAGGAGCACCTTCGCTTGGGAAAAACCCACCTGGGGTACTCTCCCTGCCCTTTCTAATGTCATCTGGATGATGATCCGGTTGGCAGTCTTTTTATTCTAACGACCCTGTCCAATCCGATCACCACAGGACCGGTAAAGAGGAACAAAAGAACCCGGTCTGACCAGGAGTTGGTAAGCGAGTCCACGCAAATAATGGCTCCATACCTCTTCATCTTTGGCCTCCTGCATCACGCTGGCTCCCTGGTTTGGTTTGACTTTTGAAACAGCCCTGGTGCATCCAGATTATGAAAGACTGATTCAGGGATTGTTAAAATTACCAGGATACCGTTCAATCCACCGATAAAATCAAAACATCCCCAATAAACCTATCAATAGGCCCCAGCTGTGGACCGGGAGCTCTTGTATTCAGGCTGTCTGCAAAGTGCCGGCAGGTGACTGGCGTGGACCTCTCACCCTAAATGATCTCCTCTGCAGAAACCCAAAAGGGAAAGAGAAAAAATAGTCAATGCCAATTTTGTTTGTGAAGACCTGACAGCAATCAAAAATCTCATAGATCAGGAGTATATATTTTCGACCATCTGCCTGGGGCTCCACGGGATGCCTCCTGGATTTAGGAAAAAACAATCAAGAATTCTTTTGCGATTTCACAGCGCCTGATCCTCGCTGCCTTCAAATCAAATTTCCCAACGAACATCGTTGGGTTGGGACAAAAGCTCCTGGAGATCATGGAAGGAAAGGTACCCTACCGGATCTTCCAGGATTGGCAGTCTTAAGGTGGAATTGACGGTTTGATCAAAAACAAGAACCTCAATAAAATTGAGGAGCTGGATTGGTCGGACGGCTGCGGGAAAACAGTGCTCCTCAGCCAATCCTGACCAGGGCAGTTGGACTTCAGGGGGTTGCCAGGTCGCAGGTGTCTCTGCTCAGTTCCAGCTTCAATCAACTGCAGATTCCAAAATATAAAAACATCAATTTCCCTTGATACAATCAGGGCATATCCATTGTTTTAGTTTTTTGTAAGGAGACTGCTGACGATGGAGCAAACATCGTTTATTAAATTCCTCTCCTCCTGGATCGGCACGAATAAATTTCAGGACCAGGATCCCAGCCTGCAGAAATTGCGCCAGCGGGTCTTCTCCACGGTGTTGGATACCTCGCTGGTGCTGGGTATTGCGGCCCTGGTTTTTATTCTATCTTCCAGCCTCAACCGGGGGGACTACCTGGCTGTACTGCTCTCAGGGGTGATGTACGGAAGCCTGATCCTCGTCCGTTTTATACTTAAAAACAGCCCTCATCAGCTTAAGGTCGCAGTCTATTTGACCGTCATGACAGCGATCGGCTTGAGCCTGAGCATCACCAAAACCACAGTTGGGGACGGACGAATCTGGCTGCTTCTGAGTCCAATCGCAGCCACCCTGTTTATAAACGTACAGGCTGGCCTGCTGCTGGTGGTGCTTAATATACTTGGATGGTTTGCCATCTGGTTCCTATTCCAGGCCAACCTGATCCCTTATCCCCTGGAGCATCTGCGCGATTTGATCAACCCCGGGAACGCCTCCTTATGGACCAACACCGGCGCCGTGATGTTCTCAGCAGGTGTGGTTCTGATCGTATCCATCGCCGTCCTGCTCAACAATCTCAACCAGCTGCTTGGACAGAGCCAAAAATTGACCAAAGAGCTGCAGGTGAAAGAGCAAAAAAGGAGCCAGGCTGCGGCTGCCCTGCGCAGCAGCGAAGCCCGCTACCGGAGATTGGTGGAAAACAGCCCAGACCTGATTTTGGAAATTAGTCAAGACCTGAAGATCCTTTCCATTAATCCAACCATGCGGGAAAGCCTGGGATTGGGCGAGACACCGCTGGAGCAGATCGAGATCAAAACGATCCTGGGTGAAGAAGTTTACCAGGAAAGGCTGAGGCTTTTGAAAGAGGTCTTCCGGGAAAAGCAAAGAATCACTTTTGAAGATCAACGGGAGAACCGGACGTTCCAGAACATCTTTATCCCGGCTCAAGACGGAAACTCGGTTCAGATAATTGCCCATGATGTCACAGATTATAAAACTGCTCAGCGGGAACTGCTTGCTTACCAGGAGCACTTAGAAGAGCTGGTTGCCGAGCGAACGGAGGCACTGCGCCGGGAAATCCTGGAGCGGGAACAAGCCGAAAAAGCTGCTCGGGCAGCCCAGAAAATGGCCGATATCGGCCTGCTTACAACCGGGGTCGCTCACGAACTCAACTCACCCCTGCAGGCTATCCTCAGCAACGCTGAATTAACCCTGCGCCAGCTGGATCGATCCAGGCTCTCGACAACCAGCCTGGTGCGGGGAAAACTACACGCGATCAAAGCGGACGTTCTTCGCTGTTCAGAAATTGTCCGCTCTCTCCGGTATTATGCTCATTCCCCTCCCCGCAGTCGGGAAAAGGTGGATCTGGCTGAATTGATTGAGGATACCTTGAGGAAAGTTGAGCATGAGTTTCTCGACAGGAAGGATATCCATGTAAAAACGGCGTTTCAAGACGCGCTTCCCCCCATACAATGCGATTATAATCAGCTTCAGCGAGCAATCATCAATCTCCTCCTGAATGCACGGGATGCCATGCCAACTGGGGGGGCAATCACCATCCGGGTCCTGTACCAGAAGAAAGAAAATCAGTTTACCATCCAGGTTGAAGACACCGGCAGGGGAATCCCTGAGGACCTGCAGGAGGAGATCTTCAAGCCCTTCTTCACCACCAAGAAAGTCGGCGAGGGAACAGGATTAGGATTGTACCTGGTCTCCGGCGTGATCCAGGCCCATGGGGGAGAAATCAACCTGAAAAGTGAATTGGGGGCTGGAACCACCTTTACGATCACCCTGCCGGGGACTCCCCCGGAGGTGGAGCTGCCGCCCCCCAAAGGGCGATTTGGGAAATCCCCTTAAAGGCTGCTGATGAGGCGGATATTGTATAAGAATTCTTTTTGTGGAGATGAGAGCATGGAAGAACTGAAACTGCAGATCAAGGATTTTATCCAGCAGCGGGATTGGTCAAAGTTTCATGATCCAAAGAATCTGGCCATGGCCCTCACAGTAGAGGCAGGCGAGATCCTGGAGATTTTTCAGTGGAAATCCTCCGGGGTAAAGCTGAACCCGGAAGAACAGCAGGCGCTGGCTGAAGAGATTGGTGATGTGTTAATTTACCTGCTTGAGCTGGCGGATGCCTATTCAATTGATATTATCGAGGCTGCCAAACAGAAAATGGCCCTTAATAAGCAGAAATATCCAGCCGATCGGGTCAGGGGAAAATCCAAAAAATACCTGGAATATGATTGATCCACAGGCATCGAAAAGATTAAAAATCTAATAAGTTTGAAACCCCATTCACACCAGAACGGATTGATTGGTCCGAATAAAAAAACCACTCCATTTTTGGAGTGGTTTTTAGTTACTGCCTGGAAAGCGCTGAAGAATCCTGAAGTTTACTAATCTTTTTCCTACTCACCCGGCTTGCCCGCGTGGTCAGGTGGTCCGGCATCATCCGGCTTGCCCGCGTGGTCAGGCGGTCCGGCATCATCCGGCT
>CAZUMA010000032.1:0-35996 GCA_964621835.1 uncultured Anaerolineales bacterium
GGTCAGGCGGTCCGGCATCATCCGGCTTGCCCGCGTGGTCAGGTGGTCCGGCATCATCCGGCTTGCCCTCGTGGTCAGGTGGTCCGGCATCATCCGGCTTGCCCGCATGGCCGGGCGGTCCGGCTTCATCCGGCTTGCCCGCAGGGTCGTCTTCTCCCTTTTCCGCTCCCACTATCACCTCATCATCAGGGTCCTTATTTCCCGCAGCTCCATGGCCAGATTCCTTTTCGGTATCAACCGGGTTTTCACCCTCCTGGTTATCCCCAGCACCTTGCTGTGTTTCTCCGTTCCCTAATTGTTCCCCGGGGTGATCCAGTTGATCTGATCCGACCCCACTGAAATTATGATCCAGGTTGAATTTCTTTTTCCCCCCGGGGTCTCCCTTCCCATCCATTGTTTCGGTAGGAAACTGCTCTGCAGCAGCGGGATCTGGGGATGTTTGAGTGTCAGGATCCTCCAGAACCAGGTTCAGATCACTATCAGAGATCCCTCCCCAAAAATTTGTAATCCAATCACTGGGTTTTCCCGTGTTCAGGAATTGGTCCCCCAGAAAAACATGGATCTTTTCCAGCTTTTCCGGACGGAATAACCCCTCTAAAATAAGCTGCTGATTTGGATCCAGCGTGAACAGGATCCGGAGATTTTCCCAACTCAGCTGAACAGGATTGGTCACACCACCAGGAAGACCGGACGCAGATACATTAGCAATCAACATTCCACCTGCAATCAACACCACCACCGCAGCAGCCAACAAACGCTGGACCGGGACGAGTTGAGGGACCTTATCCAGGCGAAACGCCTGGGTGAGATTGCCCAGCCAGGTGCCCGGAGTGGGTTGGCCTACCGGCCAGTTCGGCTGCTCCGGGAATTTGCCGGCCTCCTGCCTTTTATTCATCTCCACCAGGAGATGGTTGATGCCAAGATTGAGAGCTTTTTGGGTGGGTTTTGGTTTGGGCAGTGCCCTGCTGACCATCGCAATTCCCAGCAGGTTTTTCAACCGATTTGCGCGGGCTGGATAATCCTCCAGAATCAAAACCAGCGGTTCACCCCGGTCCAACCGATGTAAACAATCCTCCACAATTGAGGAAAACCGCCAGGGTTTCACAGACATTTTTCCTTCTGGAGTGCTTTTTCCAGGGACTGCAGAGCCCGCACCTGCAGATTCTTCAGCTTGTGCTCGTTTTCATCCAGGAGATCAGCCACATCCGCCAGGGATCGCCCTTCCACAAAACGGTGTACGATCACCGCTTGCTGGGGACCCTTGAGGTGGCGGATGGCCTTCCGGAAGCACCGTACAGCTTCTTCGTCATTGCCGCTCTGTTCCCCGCTCGCATCCCCTGGGATCTCTGCCACTTTCTCAGTTTCAGGGATCCAGCAGTTGTTTACCAGGTCGCGAGCGATCGTGTACAGCCAATGGATAAAAGGTTTTTGCTGGCTGGCGTAGCCGGGGATCTGCTCAGTCATCCGGACAAACACCTCAGCGCATAACGTCTCCGTGGTCTGGTGATCATCTACCAGGTAGAAAAGGTACGTGTAAATATCCTGGTAGTAGTTTTCATACAACCTACCGGCTGCCTGTCGATCCCCAGATTGTGCTTGAATTAACAGCACTTTTTCAGTGGTATCCATTGGGAAACTTACAGCTTTGTTAGGTTAGCAGGGCCAGGTCTTACAATTTTGTTAGATTTTGAGGGTAGGATCATTCTAACATATGAAATCAGTATTTGCTGGATAATTTGATTGATTTAAGATTAGAAAAAAAGGATTCTACTGAGGCTCTCTTCCCCCAATTATTACCGGAGGTTTCCCCCTGCGCTGCTCAGCCGATATTGATCATCAGGATTGCTGCGGCGGAAAGAGCCAGGAAAAGGTAATTTTCGGGACGCAATGTCTCCCTCCAGAAAATCAACCCGGCCAGGGTGGTTACAGCAATCACCCCGATCCCCAGGACTGGGAATGCCGTGGTTCCCGGCAGAACAGCCAGGGTTTCAATCCAAAAATAAGTCGCCAGCATATTTGATCCGCCCAGAAAAATCCCCCAGACCAGGGTAGGACCAGTCCAGTTTCGGACCCGAAACAATCCGGGCAGGGTCAGCAGAAAGGCGGATCCAAAAATCCCCGCCATAAAAGCCCGGGGGTCCAAAAGTGGCGCAAGCTCTGCCTGGATCTTGAAGATAAAATCTGTCAACCCATAGGCACCAAATAGAACCAGTCCCCAGAGTGATCCACGGGGTGCGTTCTTCCAGATTTTGCGGAAACGCAGCGGCTCTTTACTGGCCAGCGGCAGGGAAATAAAGGCGAGGAGTATTCCAAGAAGCTGCATGGAGTTGACCTGCTCCTTGAAAATCAGCAAAGAACCCAGGGTAGGCAGGGCTGAGGAAAGACGCATCAAGGTTGCCGACAGGGCCAGGCCCTGGGCGTCAATGGCTTTATTGAACAACCACAGGGAGGCCACGTATAAAACCCCGACCAGGGCACCCAACCCCCAGAGAAAGGGAGTGTTTTGATCCATGACCCTCCATCCTCCCCAGGCGAGAACTGCCGCCGTGCAGATCAGATAATTAACAGCAAACAGCTGCCACTCATCAGCATCAAGCGCGCTGCTTATTTTCAAGATCAAAGCGACGCCGCTTGAGAACAGCACCGCCAGACCAAGCAAGAAAAGTCCGCTCATCAATAACTCATTCGGATGCCAGGGGATCTGGACATGGATTTCCCCTCCCGGTACCCCTGCTGCCGGATTCATTAATGCCAATTACTGGATCACCACCCTGTATAACCAGCTCTTATGGAGCTCGATGGCATCTTCGGGACAGGTTTCATGGCAGCAGTAGCAGCGGATGCAGCCATCATCATCAATCCAGGCATGGGGACGCCCGTCTCTGTTCTCAACCGTGCTGATTACATCCATGGGGCAGATGTTCACACAATCACCACAGGCAATACAGTCCTCCGGGATGACCCGCGGCTGGAGGGTCATCGCAGTGCGGAAGAGCGGGTAAAGCAGATTCTGCCACCAGGTCGCACTGCGCAGATGGGCCATGGGTGAGTGGGTGGAAGGCAGCCGGAAATCCGCAATCCGCAGCTCGGCCGGATCGATGCCGATAATGTCAACTTCCTCTAAAGAAGTTGGCCCCCGGCCCTGTTTTTCCGCTTCCATGAGCAGGGCATTCTGTTCTCTGTCCAACCCGATGATCTCCCCTGCCACAACATCCAGGGCCAGGGGATTTTCTGCGGCCAGCAGCAGGCCGACCTGGCGAGGATCCCCATTTCCAGGACCGTCCCCCTCCATCCCCACCACAGCATCCATGATGGTCAGCCCGGGAGCGATACATGCTGCCAGGTCCAATAGCATTTGGGCAAACAGGTCCCGGGTAGCGAGTTTGGCATGATAACCGGGCTTCACTCTCCCGGGAACAGCGCCAAACATATTTTTCACCGCGCCCGTCATCGACATCAATGCATGGGTTTTTAGTTTTGGAAGGTTGATAATCGAGCCGGCCTCAAGCAGCGGGGTCATAAACTCAAAGTGCTTGATCAGCTTCCCGTTGGGAAATGAAACCGCCTGATAGGCTGTGTCCTTGTTGAGCTCCAGCGCAGCCTCCCGGGCTGCAATATCCATCCCGGTGGCCTGGTAGACCTTTTCTAACGAGGAACGCGTATGGCTGTAGGCGCCGGTGGGGCTGTCAATGATCAGCGGTCTCCCACCAGCCTCCTTCACCTGGCGGCCAACAGCCGCGGTGAATACAGGGTGGGTTGTGACTGCTTTTTGAGGCTCAGCGGCCGAGAGCAGATTAACCTTAAGGGCGGTCACTTCTCCTGCAGGAATGTACTGCTGGATCCCGCCCATGATCTGGAGGAGCTCAGCGATCTTTTCTTCCACCAGATCATACGAAGCGCAGCGTACAACATACACCTGGTTTTTCATAATCCTCCAGATAGTTGTGATGATTTGTCCCTGATCTACTGAATATTCATGGAAAACAAGGTTTCTGTCAAGCTGATCCTGCTCCCTACCGGTACGGAGGTAAGTCTCAGGGATTGGGTTCCTGCACAGAATTGGTAGATGGCAGAATATCCTTAAGAGATCCAGTTTTTTTATCTTTCTTTCCCATGCTATACTGGAATCAACTTCGATGAGGTGCTCAGGAAGGCCGGACCCAGCGGCTGATCCGATTAAAAAGATTTGATATCAAGGAGATCAATGATGTCAGAGACAATCTACCAGGTCGATGCGTTTACAGACACTCCCTTCCGCGGCAATCCAGCTGCGGTCTGCATCCTCTCAAAACCCATCCAGGAAGCCTGGATGCAGGCGGTTGCCAGTGAGTTGAATTTGTCCGAGACCGCCTTCCTGGTTCCCAACCAGGACGGGTATGATTTGCGCTGGTTCACCCCCACCGTGGAGGTATCCCTTTGCGGCCATGCCACCCTGGCCAGTGCGCATATCTTATATGAAACCGGTCAACTATCTCCCGCCAAAGAAGCCCGATTTCACACACGCAGCGGTTTATTAACAGCGGTGAAAAAAGACCAGGAGATCGAACTGAATTTTCCCGCGACACCGCCCCAGGAAATTGATCCACCGGAGGGATTGGCAGACTCCCTCGGGGTGGTCCCCCAGTATATTGGTGAAAGCATCTACGACTACCTGGTCCGGGTGGAAAGTGAGCAGGAGGTTCGGGACGCCCGCCCCGATTTTGGAAAATTAGAAAAACTTGGTGTGAGGGGGGTCATGCTGACCAGCCGCAGTGAAACCGCCGGGTATGACTTCATCTCGCGATTTTTTGCCCCGGGCGCAGGGGTTGATGAGGACCCAGTAACCGGGTCAGCCCACTGCTGCCTGGGACCCTATTGGATGGATGAGCTTGGAAAGGGCGAACTGATGGCGTATCAAGCCTCACCGCGGGGGGGAGAGGTCCGGGTCCGGGTGGGAACAGAGCGAGTTTATCTAGGTGGGAAGGCGGTGACGGTCCTGCACGGGGAGCTGCTGGCCGGGGGGGAGTAAGACCCGGAATCCTTCCGGGGGTATTTCGCAGCTTCTGCCCCCTGAGTTCATCGAGCCCTCAATTCTAAATCAGGAAGCGGCTCCCGGGATTTGAGGAGTCCCTCAGGCACTTTTCCTACCCGCAAACTCACGATCCCTCCCACAATCGCACAGGTGGTATCGCTGTCCCCCATGCCCTGCATCGTTATCCGCAAGGCATTCTCAAAATCGGTCCCGAAGTGCGCCGAAACCCAGAGGCAGAATGGAACGGTGTCCTGTGCTGTAACCCGGTATCCTGTTCCCAGCCTTTTAATCGCGGCAACCAGCTGGTCTTTGCCGATCTCCACAGCCGCTGCAATCCGGCTTGAGACCTCTCCTTCCGGTAGATGGAGGAGGGTTTTCTCCAACAGCGCTTCTGGTTCTTCATTCCAACCCTCTGCAGCCAAAGATGCAGCGGCAGCGACTGCGGCTGCCCCAGCGATCCCCTCAGGATGAGCATGCGTGACCTCTGCGGACAATGCCGCTTGCTCTGCTGCTTTTGCCGGATTGCCTGCAAAAAAACCGCCGATCGGCGCTGCCCGCATCGCGGCCCCGTTCCCATATGACCCAGTTGAAAACCGCTCTCTCGTCAGCGTCCGCCAATCCCCGCCTTTTCCCAGTCGGGTCAGAAATTTGGAGGTAGCAGATGAATAGCCCCGCCCTGGCTCTGCTGCATACCGGTCTGCGAAACGTTGAGCCAGGTGATCCTGGTTAATGCCCCCTTCCTGGCAGAGCACCTCCATAATCGAGAGAGCCATGTGAGTATCGTCCGTCCACGGCAGCGGCCCTGCAGGGATCACGGCATCCCAGCTGAATACCGGGTAGCTGCGAAGCAGCTGCTCCCCAATTGCATCCCCCACTGAAAGCCCATCGAGGCTCAGCAGGGCCTGCTGTTTTGACTCTTCGCGGTTGATCATAGATTACTCTCCAGATCCTTCATCCAGGGCCAGTATAGCATATGCTATACTGAAAAAATGGGACCCGGTGCACGCTATCCTTTACCCCATCAATCATTCCGCTCACGTTCCGGGGATGCAAGTTTCCCCCGGGTTGCAGATACTGGAACCCCCGATGCCTGAACCGATCCGCGACAACTTTATCGAACTGGAGGATTTCTGGATTTCGATCACCAGGAAAAGCAAACCGATCCGGGGGCTGGGGAAATGGATGCTGCATACCGAGCAGCCTCACCGCCTCTATAAAATCCTGCGGGAAGCGCTTAAAACCGGGAAGCTTAAGGATGCCTTCTCCATAAAGACCAAAGCACAGGAACCTTCCGGGGGTGGGGCAGTATATGTCTTTTCCGGGCCTTACACGGACAGGGAAAAGCTGCTGCGCCTGGCAGAGCAGATCCGGCTGCTCAATGACAGCACACCACTGAAAATCGACCGTCCGCTGATCTTTAAAACGGATCTGCACAATACCTGGTGTGAATCCCTCTCCAGGCCTGGAGATGGCTACCATGAGCTGCTTAAGCGCAGCTGGATCTACCGGTACCAGGGGGGAAAACTGATCGTTAAGGCAGCTATCCTGGCCCTGCATCAAGCCTTGGAAGATCCACCTCAGGATGCAGATCCTGAGTTCCTGATCATCCGTTCAATGCTCCCGAAATCCATGTTCGCCGGGAAAGTCGAAGCATAAAACCCCGGCTCGGCTGCCAGCAGGCCGTGATCCCTCCAGCGCTGGAGCTCGTTTTCCCGGCCAGGTAAGGGGGGGTATAACTCCCCACCAATCGCTGCGGAATTCTTGGTGAAATTCAGCCTTCTCTTGCCCCTGGGCCCGAAAAACCAGCCAAACCATGGGTGCGCTGGGGGCTCAGGGAGATCATCCGGTCAGAAATCGGGGTGAAACCAGCAGAAAGATCACTGGAGCAGCACCACCTGAAAAGGCAGCTTTACTGCGGGGCCAATCATGACCCGTTTAAAGGAAAAGACCCCGCGGGTGGCACATTGAAGCAGGGAAGCCGCGGGATCCAGAGTAAACTATATTCGATTATCCTTAACAGAGAATGAAAACCAGATAATATTCTTATCAATAAAATGCAATCTTCCCTCCATTTCCGGGAGGGAAGATGTGAATTCTGGGTTCCTGAAGACGATTTCAACTGGTCCAACGCTAAATTATCGTTCAGGGCCGCCCCGCTGCTTAATCAGGGTGCATCCACCCGGATTGAGGAGACCAGCTGATCCAACAGCAGCAGCGAGGGCTGAAAGCTGGCAGGTGCCTGGGCATCCAGCTCGGCCTCTTTCTCAGCAGTATAGGTCTGGTAATTATTGTAAAAATTTTCATCCATCGTCACCGACTCAGCATCCGGCAGGGAGGGATGGCCCACCGAAAACACAACATGCACGTAATACGCCCCATCTTCTGTTAGCCCTTGAAAACTGTAGAACATCTGTGGAAAGCCGATCGGGTAAGCTGCCTGGCCCCACTGGGTAACATACCGCACGCCGCTTCCGTTTTGAAAGGCCAGGTACTCTTTTTGACATCCAATGAACTGAGCTGCCCCGCCAAAATCCGGGACGGGAATGGAATCAGGATCTGCTGGTTGCGTGTCGATCAACGTCTGAAGGGCATCAATACTCTCTCCGGCATATTCATTGACGGCCCGATACTCTGCCACCGGAAACACACGCACCTGGGGATCAAAATAACCCCCGGGCATGGGATACCCGTCCAGCATGAACTCCAGGAAGGCTGGATGGGAGAAGGGTCCTTCCGTTTGAGCGGGGACCTCTTCCGGCACCGCGCCGGAAACCACTCCATTAATGTATGAAAAACTCACCCCTTGATAAGTGTAATCCGGGGAAGCAGTGATGGTGGGGTGGATGGTAAAGGACGGCGTGGGACCGGCCATCTCGGTGGACGGGACTGGCTCAGATCCAGATGCTGCCAGGGTGGCAGCCACCGCGGTGGCCACCGCATCCCCGGAAGGCTCTCCTGGGACCCGTGCGGCCTGGTCTAGATAGTCAGTCAATGAACAAGCCAGGCTGAGACCTGCCAGCAGCAGGAGGACAATCAGGGTTGGTTTTTGCAGTTTAAACATTTTTTTCTCCTCGTTTCTCATCTAGATTATACGGCAAGATCCCTAAAATTAACCTGATTCTGATTTTCAAATTAGTAAGATCATCCAAATTCCTCCCTGCTGCGAGGATCTAAGCCGTGTCCCCGTTCCAGCTGGGGCTGCGGGGATAATTATGACACCTGTCACTGCTCCCAGGAAGAGGAGTTAGATACAATACAAATGTTGCTGGCCAAAAACCAGCCGGTTTATTTGTCTTTAGTCGATGAGGAGTGTGCGATGAGCGATGTAATGGTGCCCATCCCCTTTCAGCAGCTGCTGGACTGGATCCTGGAGGAATACCAATCCGAGGGCACGATATTCGGGATCCCGGAAAACAAATTCTATTATAAAAAAGATGACAGTGCGATGCAGGTCTTCGGCGAACGCTGTGAGACGCCGATCGGGCCTGCAGCAGGGCCGCACACCCAGGTAGCCCAGAACATCGCTGCGGCCTACCTGACCGGCGGCCGGTTTTTTGAGCTGAAAACCGTCCAGATTATGGATGAATTGGAAATTGATAAACCCTGCATCGACGCAGAAAGGGAGACTTACAACACGGAATGGTCCACCGAGCTCTCCGTCCCCCAGGCATTTGACGAGTATGTCAAAGCCTGGTTCCTGATCCACCTTCTTGAGGAAATTTTCGGCTTCTCAAAAGTTGAAGAGCGTTCATTCGTTTTCAACATGAGCGTCGGGTACGATCTGGAAGGGATCCAATCCTCCAAGATTGACACTTTTATTGAAGGGATGAAGAACGCCGCTGACACGTCCATTTTCCAGGAATGCCGCCAGGCATTGATCCAGACAGTGAACAACGGCGAGGTGCCGGGGGTAACCCATTCCGATTTCGTGGAGGAGATCTCCCCCCGTCTATCCCGCTCCGTCACTCTCTCAACCATGCACGGAACCCCACCGGAAGATCAAGAAGCGATCTGCAGGTATTTGATGGCCGAGAAAGGGCTTCACACCTACGTCAAGCTCAACCCGACCCTTCACGGGTATGAATACGTTCGAGATGTCTTCCAGGATTTGGGCTATGACCACATCCAGCTCAAAGAAGAAAGCTTCACCCACGACATGCAGTACCCGGCTGCGGTAGAGATGCTCAACAGCCTGCTCGATCACGCGGAAGAGACCGGGGTGGAATTTGGCGTAAAGCTCTCCAACACGCTTGCGGTGGCCAATGATAAGGGAACGCTGCCAGCGGACGAGATGTATATGAGCGGGAAAGCGCTGTATCCATTAACAGTCAGCCTGGCATTAAAACTATCCCGGGAGTTCAAGGGCAGGCTGACAATTTCCTACTCCGGGGGAGCGGATTTCTTTAATATCGCCGCCCTGCTGAAAGCCGGCCTAAAACCAATCACCATGGCAACATACTTCCTGAAACCCGGCGGGTACAGCCGGATGACACAACTGGCCGAGTTATTGGAAACCGAAACCGATGCCCTGGAGATGGATCAGGTTGATCTGAAGGCACTCCAGAAAGCGGCCGAACAGGCGGTTGCTGATCCCCGCTATGCTTTTGATGGTCAGACATCCGCCCCGATAAAGACCGGCGATAAGCTGCCTCTGCTGGACTGTTTTTTAGCCCCCTGCACATACGGCTGCCCCATTCATCAGGATATTCCAGACTATATCAGGTTGATCAGCGAAGAACGCTACGGCGAAGCGTACCAATTGATCATATCGAAAAACCCCCTCCCCTTTATCACCGGGTATATCTGCGATCACAACTGCCAGCTGAAATGCGTCCGCAATGATTATGATGACCCGGTGCAGATTCGCGATCTGAAGCATATCGCCGCAGAAATTGGGTTTGAGGAGGTGATTGAGACCATCCGCCCCCCGGAAGAACAGCGGGAAACGCGGGTCGCTGTGATTGGCGCAGGACCGGCCGGGCTCTCCGCAGGATATTTCCTTGCCCGGGAAGGATTCCAGGTCACGGTATTCGACAAAACCGACCGCCCGGGAGGAATGGTTGCCCACGGCATCCCTGATTTCCGATATCCAGAGGGCACGGTAGAACATGATCTCGAGCTGATAAAAAGATCCGGGGTATCTTTTAAGCTTAACGCCGACCCGGATATTGACCTGGAGCAGCTGAAAGATGAGGGCTTCCGCTACGTGATCCTGGCCATCGGGGCCTGGAAGTCCCGCAGCCTTGACATCAAGGGAGATCAAGACCGTGTTCGAGGCGCGATAGATTTTCTGCAGGCCTTCAAAAAGGACCCGGGCGCAATTCAGCTGGGCAAGCGCGTTGGGGTGATTGGCGGAGGCAACAGCGCGATGGACAGCGCCCGGGCGGCGCTGCGGGTGTCCGGTGTAGAAGAGGTTTCCATCCTCTACCGGCGAACGATTAAACAGATGCCCGCTGACCGTGAGGAGCTTGAGAATGCCATCAAGGATGGGGTGATCTTCGAGGAGCTGGTTTCCCCGGTTTCCCTGCACAAAGGAGAGCTGGCCTGCCAGGTGATGCGCCTGGGCGAGGTTGATGCCAGCGGTCGCAGGCGCCCGGTTCCCGTTGAAGGGGAGATGAAGCATTTTCCAGTGGATTCTGTGCTCACCGCCATCGGTGAGCTGGTTGAGTATGATCTGTTGGAAAAAAACGGCATCGAAGTTGGGGAACGGGGACAGATCCTGGTCGATGAATTCAACCAAACCAGCGTGGACAACGTCTTTATTGCCGGGGACGCATTCCATGGACCAGCGACCGTCGTCCAGGGAATCGCTGATGCCCGCAAAGTCGCCAACGGTATTCTCCATCTTGAACGGGCAGCTGAACGCCTGCTCACCGTACCTGTGGTTGCATTCAATGGGGAACCGCATCTGGAAACTGTGAGGGAAAAGAAAGCGGTCCTGGTTCCACCCATCGACCCGGAGCATTTTGAAGCGGACTATCTCGGGGAAACTGCACGCTGCCTGGAGTGCACCACGCTGTGCAATCAATGCGTCAGCGTTTGCCCCAACCGGGCCAATGCCGCCATCCGGGTTGAGTCCCCGGTCCTGGAAAAACACAACCAGATCCTGCATCTGGACGCGCTCTGCAACGAGTGCGGAAACTGCGGTACCTTCTGTCCCTACCAGGGGACCCCGTACCAGGAAAAATTTACCTTATTCTGGGATCAGGAAGCTTTCCTCAACAGCGAGAATGAAGGGTATCTTCCCCTATCTGAAACCAATCTACAATTGCGTTACCAGGGAGAGATCTACAACTTGCAGATCGACAACGGCCAAATAGAACCTGAAAATGACGAGCTGGTGGTCGATGGTGAGCTGCAGGGTCTATTTGATCTCATGTTGACCGTGCGGGACCACCACGCCTATCTCATTCCGACAGGATAGGGTCATTCATCCATCACCGAATCACAAAACCTCCGAGGATGAACAAAATCTTCGGAGGTTTTTTTGGAACCCAATCCAATATTAACCACAACCAGCATGGACATTCCTTAATCACCGGTGAAGTCATAAGGAATAAAATCACCTGTTGTGCTGTCAATCAGATTACCAGGAGTTCCTAACTCTCTTCGCCACAGTTCCCAGCTTCCGCTCAATCGATTGAGGTAAAGAAAACTATTTTCATTTACCCAACGAAGCTCTCTGATCATCGTAACTCCCGCCAAGGACAGAGGGGGATTGCCCAGCCGACCAATCTTAGGATTATTTCCCTGCATGCTGTAGGAGAAATGAACTGCATCTGGGGACCAGCTTTCAAATATCAGGTTTCCTGTATCATAAATAAGGTTATCAGAGCCATCCACATTGGCTATATGGAGCTCAACGTCATTTGGGCCTCCCCCGCTGAGCGGTGCCAGATAGACAATCCGGGAAGCATCGGGGCTGATCGATGGCGGACTGATAAATGAAGGGACGGTAACAAAGCGAAATAAAGTCGAGCCACCAGATGCATCAACCGGGAGATGCCAAAGTCGGGTTGGTGCGCTTGGATCCCCCAGAGAGTCCGCCGGTGGTATTGCAACCCGAAGGGCAGAGCCATCCGGGGTCCAGATTGGCACAGGATAGAAATTGTATTCACTGTAGGTTAGAACCACTGGAAAACTAAGTAAGTCTCGACGGCTGCCACCTGAAGCATCAACCACACTAATCTGCTCAGGTGTGACCAATGCGATCAGGGACCCATCCGGGGAAAAATGAAATTCCCCACCATCCCCAGGTGCCAATAGTTGTGTTAGGACAGCTGTATCCGTATTCACTAACTGTAAATCATTATTAAGGATCAAACCGGGACCTTCAAAGGTCAGACGGGTGTTAAATGCCACTGTGTGGGTACCCGGCACCCAATCCACTGTATAAGGGACTGCTGAGAGCGCATCCGGATGGGTCACCATCATATCAAAGTCTGAGGTCGACACCAATTCAAGCAGCCCACTTCCATCCGTATTCATCACCCAAAGCGATTGACGGTTGGGATCTATTTGACGTGTGAAAGCAACCCACATACCATCATCCGAAATGGCTGCTTGAGCAGCATCCCCGGTTGATGTTAGCGAAAGAGGAGCTCCCCCTTCCTGCCAAACCCAAACATTTCCATTCTTGATATATACAACTCGAAGTAACGCTGGAACTGCTGCTATTGATCCAGGCGAAGCTGTTGGAATACTCTCGGATTCTGGTATCGAAGCAGGTTCTTCATCATCTGCAGCCAACGTGGCAGCCACAGAGGTCGCCACGCTATTAGCAACTGGCGGAGGTTCCGGTTCCGGAGTGGGAAACAAAGTACAGGCCAGGGCTGCGCTAAACAACGCAAGAACGAAAAGGGTATAGGACGGTATTGTATTCTTCATGATCGATCTCTCTAGATTAGTTTAATCATTTCCAATTCAGCCACTAAATGGGGAAATAACTCAATCATCCTTCGTTGGATAGTATGTTCCCTGTCCATGTATTCTACTCTACCGCCGGATTTTCTGTTAGCTGGAGAAATTAGAAAAGCCCCGGTTTGAATGCTTACCGGGGTTCAAGAGATCCTTATCCAATTGACCCGTGCTCCCTATTTTTCCAATCCAATAAGACTATGGAACTTCAATAACGATTTCATCCATCAGGATATCCTCATCGGTCCAGCCTTTCTGATCCATCAGCTCTTTAAACGCCCTCCGGAACCAGAGCTGCACCGTCACCTCGGCAGCAGCCCCTTCAGGAACCTCAAAAAGATAGCTTGAACGGTCCGGTTCAAACGGCTTCAACCGATCATCACTGACCACCTCAACCGGATTCCAATAGTTGCCGGTCGGCGAGATGTTGGTCCACTCCTCCCGGAGAATGAGAGCAAATCCTTTCCCGGGCAGTCCGGCATAGTATCCTTCCTCCACTGACCCATCCTGGCCCGCCCAATCCGGAAGTATGGGACCCTCCTCGAGGGCCAGCGGCTGGTGGTTTTCGTCCACCGCCTCAACCAGCAAAAGCACCTGTCGCAGCGGGCTGTCAGTGGGCACATTATGCCCGGTATTATCATTCAACACAGTCACATCCACCCGCACCCTTCCCCCTTCCCTGGCCACAGCCGCCTGGAGGTCAACAGCCTGCTCAAGAAACGCCTGATCCGCTGCGCCAGGCATATAATGGCTCAAAATCCGGCCGTGCTCCCGGATCTCGCCGCCTTTTTCTGGATAGACAAAATAGTCATAATCGACGGGGGCCATGTGGCAATCCTGGCAGGTTTGACCGGTTTCCGGGTCGCTGTAGGGGCTGTCCAGCCACTCTCCGTATGAATTGTAAATGACCTCTTCCCAGAACACACCGTAATGGCAGGCCGCGCAAAAAGCGCTCTCAGATTCCAGGGGCAGTTTGCTCACCCGGCGGGTGACATCATCAAAATTCCCAAAAAAGATTTGATCCTCCCCTCTGGGGCGGTGCAGCTGCAGGGAGAGCACACCGGGTCTGTTGTCGTAGGGCAGACCGGTTTCGGGATTGAGAACCACATCCCCGATCTTATGGCAGAACTCACAGAAAACGCCTTCCAGCTCAATGCCAGTGGCTTGATTGGGATCCACCTGGTATGCCTGTCCCGGGTGGGCAGCCTGGGCAGGGACATGACAGGCAGAGCAGTTGCCGTCGGAATCCGGAAAATCCAGTTTATACCCTGGCCCATAATAGGGTTGGTTGGGATTCGGTCTGAGCGGCAGCATCCCATAGTCCTTTGCAAAGATGTAGGGTGTCAGCGGGCTTTGATTTCCCTCCAGATCTGTCCCGTTGTACATCGACAAAAAACGTGGGTTTACAGCAGATTGGGAATGGGCATCCATGACCCATTCATCATAGCAGGGCATGCAATGAGAGCAGCTTAAAGACCCATCTTCCCCCTCGGCGGAGAACCAATCATACTCCGGGTTGTCATAGGTGTAGTAGGATTTGAGGGTAATTGTAAGCGGGCCCTCCTTTTTGAATGGATCCTCCACCCAGCCGACAAAATACCCTTCTGCCCAGGCCGTGATAGTAACAGGCTGATCTGTTGGCACCTGATCAAGCTGAAATTCCCCCCGGGAATTGGTGCTGGTTTTGTTGGCGGTGGTTTTTACCCGCACCACCGCATCCGGAACCGGGCCTTTTTCCCCAATCACCTTTCCAATCACGGTGCCCGGGTGAAGCGTCGCTTGGGAAGGGGATCTCGCCAAAACAGCCGGGGTGGATGAAGAATGGTTCTGATGTTCCCCCGGCATCTGACAGGCACCGAGAGCAAAGACCAGCAAACACAACCCCAGGGAAGCTTTCTTGATCATCGGCGCGGCTTCCTGCTCCTGAGAATGGACCGTCCCCCGCTGATCAAGACCGCTGCCAGGATGAGAATCGAACTGCCCGGGCAAAAACGCTGCCTGAGGTCGGCAGGTGGGTCTTCTTCTGGGGGCTGACTTTCTGAGGCAGGATCGGGGTCCTCAACCTCGCCTGGTTCCGGTTCTGGCTCCTCTTCTATCAGTCCGATTTCATCCCCAAACCGGCTTTCCTCCGGTTCCTCAAAGAATACCAGTTCAGGGGCCGGTGGGGGCGGCTCTCCAGCGAGATCCAGCCGGTAAACCCCTTCTCCCTCTGTCGCCGCGTAAAGGTGCTTTCCATCTGCAGAGATGGCCAGCTGATTCACGGCTTTCATCCGCAGATCTTTATTAAATCGCTGCCAGGTGTCCCCACCATCTGTTGAGTAGTTGACCCCGGTAAATTTATCCGCTGCAAAGACGATATTTAGGACTTCCGGGTGGATCACGATGGAAGAGATGTCCGCTTCGGGGGGCAGCCCCACGGAGGTCTGCGTCCAGCTCTGCCCTCCATCCTCACTTCGGAAAATGCCGCCAAATGAAATCCCAGCGTAGACGCGCTGGTTGTTGTGCGGGTCCACTGCAACCGCATTGACCCATCTCCCCTCGGTCAGGCCGTCGTTAACCTGCACCCAGCTTTCCCCGGCATCCTGGCTTTTGAGAACCCCATAATTCGAGGACGCCGCGTAAACTTGGTCGCTGTCATCCAGCGGGAAGCTGATATCCAGCACGTGGGCATCGGAAAATTGGTCTGAGGTCGACGGGTTCCAGGACCGCCCGCCATCCCTGGAATGGAAAATCCCGCGCGATGGCATCTGGGGATCAAATACACCTGCCGAGTAAAACGCGCCTGATCCGGCAAATACATGGCTTGGATCTGCTGGTTGGAAGGCAAACACCCGGATTCCGTGTCCGGGTCCGGGGAACTCACTGACACTTTCCCAGTCGTTCCCTGCTTTCTCACTATACAGTATCTGCGACACCCAGTTATTCCCGGACACCAGGTGGCTGGGATCTGTGGGGTCGATTGCAACCGCGTTCCATTCCAGGACTGTGTGGGGGCGGAAAGCAAGCCCATCCCAGGTGTTACCCCCGTCGCTGCTGACAAAAATCCCGCTGCGAGCAGCAACATAAACCCTGCCAGGGTGTTCTGGATCAACTGCCACGGAACGAACCTGGGCACCGGTATAGCCAGCGCTCGCCACCTCCCAGGTCCTTCCCCCATCCTCGGAGAGAAAGTTGCCGCCTCCGTAGTTATTGGCAAAAATCCGGTTCGGATCGCGGGGATCGACCTCAAAGTCTATCGGGAAGCCTCCCCTCACACCAGGAGCTCCCCAGCCCTCTTCCCATTCCGAGACCTTCCTCCAGGTTCTTCCGCCATCCTCGCTGCGCAGGATCATTGGATCCCCCCCGGCATATGCAATCTCAGGATTGCTGGGGGCAAATTCAACAGAATTGATGCTCACCTCTTGGCCTGAATTGACTTTCTCCCAGGACTTACCCCCATTCTCTGTTCGGTAGACCCCTGCATTTTGGTAATACTGGTTGTTGCCAACCCCTGCCAGGATGACATCGGGGTTTTCCGGGTGCATGGAGAGGGAGCCAACGAATAAGTTCTTCAATCCCTCATTGATCCCCCTCCAGGTTTCCCCGCCATCGGTGGATTTCAACACCCCAACCCCTCCCGGAACAGCTTCATCTGGAATGGAATTGGCCGCTTCCCGGTCAAAAATCCCGGTGGATAGATAGAGGACCTGAGGATCCTGGGGATGAATGAGGATATAGCGGGCCAGGTTGTCCCCTCGCCAGATTTCCTGCCAGCTTTCCCCGCCGTTACCTGATTTATAGAGCACGCCTTTGGTGATATCCCACTCCCGGCCCATCAGGGGTTCTCCCGACCAGGCCCAGCTGGATAATTCCCCTGCAGCATAGACTGTTTGGGAGTCAGTGGGATCAACAGAAATCCCCCGGAAGGTCAATCCATCCTGGATGGTGATCCCGGTGGTGGTCTTGTTCCAGCTCTTCCCACCATCCTCAGACTTAAAAATCCCCCCGCTGTACTGTGTCCCCGCCCAGATAATCTCCGGGGTATTCGGATCAATCGTCAGGCAGAAAACCGGGATGGCATCCTGGGATTCCCCGGTCCGGTCCGTGATCCCCTTGTTCGAGGGGAACCAGGTTTTTCCGCCATCCTCACTGAGAAATACACCAGCATAGGCATCCGTGACATACATCCGATCCGGGTTCTGCGGATGCATCCGGACATCATACCCCAGCCCCCCGAGAGGGCCTCCAGTCCGGATCCAGCCTGCAGAATCAGATATTTCTGATCTGTGGCCTTCTTCCGGGAATGGTTCTTCATCGCCCTCCGCCCCAACTGCGGGTTCACCCAGTGAGACCACCGAAATATCATCCAGCTGGATGCGCGATCCCTCCAGGGATTCAAACGCAATCAGCCCAGGTTGAAGCGGTTCCGGATCCTGATACTCCCAGAGGTTGACCCCGTCCAGGAAAAGCTGGATGGTATCCCCCTCAGAGATGATCTCGAGTGCATGCCAGCTGTTGTCCCTCAGAGTCTGGGAAGAGACCGCCAGGCCTTCCTGAAAATCATCCGGAAAGTACTGCTTATTCAAGGCTGCAGGCTGTCCCCCAATACCAAGGAAATACCTCCCCTCATCCGAGAGATGGGTGACCAGGTGAATCCGCCCGCTAATCACCCTGATCCTGAGGGTGAGCTGAAAATCACCCGGAAACAGCTGTTCAATCCGGGCCCAGGTGTGCCCCTGGCCTTCCAGAACAGCATTTCCATCTTCTTCAATGACACCCCAGCCAGCGTCCAAGGACCAGTTCGGATGGGCTTCCGCTTCAAAGTCATCTGTAAAAAGCTGCGGCGCCTGGGCAACCGCAGTCGAAGAGAGCAGGAGCATGAAAATGATCAGCAGGAAGGAGCTCAGGGCTGGTTTTTTCATGGAAATCCTCCTTAAAGAGCCAAAAAAAAATCAGGGTTGAAGTTGAAGGTTTACCAATCAAAAACCAATCAGCGCCTTGCTATTTGATTGTAGCACGGAAGGTTTTTTTTTCAGCAGGTTTTTTGGAGAAATACCAGAAAATGGCAGCCGGTTTTCTTAGGTCTGGATCAGGACTCATCCAGTCTGACAAACCGGATCAAGACAGCCACCGCCGCCAGATTGCATCCCAGGACCAGGATGGCATTCGGGACAATGCTGCCTTGATAGATCCACGGCCCTACAAAAGACCCCAGCGCATCCCCGGCTGATACCGCCGCAGCATTAAACGCCATCAGCGTTGCCCGCGCTTCCGGCCGCAGCTCACTCAGCAAAGAAATCGCTGTCACCATGGCAAACTCAAAAGCCATGTAGTACAGGAACAAAGCCCCGACGGTAAAGAAAAGGCTTTGCTTTAGAAACGGGAGCCCCAGGGCGGCCAGGGCGCTGAACACCAGGCCCAGGACGTAGGCTCGTTTTTTTCCCAACCGATCAGAAATCAGGCCGACAAGAAACAAGCCGGCGATCCCGGCCACGCCAATCGAGGAGGAAACATCCCCCAACACCCGCTCACTGAGCAGGAAGACCTCTTCAAACCAGGCCCCATAAACGATCATTAATCCCCGGCTGCCGATCAAGATCAAAAAACTCGCGGAAACCGCTGCCATTGAGGATCGGTGACGGATTACAGTTTTAAGACCTTCTGCGAGATTCGGACGCTCTCCACCGACACGGGCGCTGTCCGGGAGAATCCAATGCACCAGAATCAGGGAGATCAAAAGCAGCCCTGAGACACCCAGAAAGGGGGACCCCCAGCGCTCCTCGGAGATCACCCTGCCAACAATGGGCACTCCAATCAGGAATGCGGTCGACCAGCCCAGCTCAATCACTGCCATAGCCGTCGCCCGCTTCTGATACGGCACCCGGTCCCCGACATAGGCGTGAATGGAGGGATCAAAAATCACGATGCCAAGTCCAAAAAACAGGTTCCCCACAAGAAAGGCTGGATAGCTGGTCAGCAGGCCAGGCAGGAGCATGCCGATTCCCATCAGGAGCAGGCCTAACCGCTGGGCGTACTTCCGTCCCCGGATATCCCCCAGGGGCCCCATAAGCGGGCTGAGCATCCCCATCATCGAGCGCAGCGTGATGGCCAGCGCTGCTGTTTCCAGGGTCACTCCCATTCCCCTCGCCAGCACTGGCAGGAAAGGAAAGACCATTCGCAGTCCGGTGTAAACCACGGTTCTTGTGAGGGTAATTGCCCCCAGCTGGACAAGCAGGGGAGAGGATTCTTTGCTTTTATTTGATGGGGAGGATAATGATGTCATGTCCCTGATCCAGAGGAAATCCGATAAGGCAGTATTATAACGGAAAGATCATCCACGGAAGGCGAAAGTCGGCTCACCAACCGGGGATCCCCCGGATCCCTTCCACGATCAACCGAACTCCATAAAAAAGCAGGAACCCGCCTGTGAGAGCAAAGATCACCTGCTGGAATCGACGGCCAAAGAACCGCCCCCCCTGAAAGGACAGATACGATAAAAATGTGTCCCACCCCAGGTCACAAAGCCAATGTCCTGCGGCAAATGCAGCAAAACCCAGCACGCCATACTCAACAGAGCGCAGGATCAAACTCGCCCCAACTGTGACCCACCAGATCAAAAAATAGGGATTCCCAAGGCTCAGGACAGCACCGGCCATTAGAGGGGACTGATGAAGCTGCTCCCCGATGATCTCCTTCTGACGAATCGCCCGGAGCATTCCCAGGCTCATATACAGCAAATAGGCTCCCCCGAAGAGAGCAATCCCGGTGCGCACCCCGGGCAGGTCCACCACTGCCCCCACACCAAAATAAACCGCAATCATCAGGGGTATTTCAACCATCCCGTGACCAACCGCGACCCAGGCACCTGCCCGGGGATTCTTTCCTCCATAGCCAACAGCCACTGAAGATACCGGGCCCGGGGCAAGAACTCCTGACAGGGAAACCAGGACTGCTTGAATCCAGAAGGCAATAAAACTCATCTTCATCCATTCCGATGTGCATCTAATAGCCCCATTGTACCAATGATCAAACCGGAGACTGATGCAGCAAAGCTGATCTTGAGGTGAAAAGAGCCCACCAGGGTTGATGGGCTCCCAAAATTTCTAAAAACGACATCTCCCAGCGCAGTCCTTATCCCTCCTGGCATCCTTCCAGGCAATCCAGCGCTTCCTGGGCTTCTTTCCGGACGATATACGCCCGGTCCCAATCAAAGCTCTCATCCACACCCAAAAGCAGTTCGCAGGTTTCCCGGCACTTCTGCTGCTCCTCCGCAGTCAAGTGACCAAAGCGAGCCAGCTTTCCATAGCTGCGAATCGCCTTGGCGCGGACCCCGGCGCTGGGATGAGCCAGGTTATCCTGGATCTCCGCCAGCATCTCCTGCTTATACTCCTCGGGAAGATCTGCAGGATCAATCACTTCAACAAACTCTCCCAGGGCACGCACAGCTGTGTCCACCAGCTCAGGATGATCCGCACGGGTGGCTTCCAGCACCTGCTCAAACGCTTTAATCACCTCCGGGGATCGGATTTTTCCCAGCGCGTAGACCAGAAAAATCCGGCATTCCTGGTTCTCCTCACATTTATAGGATTCCAGCAGCGGCTCAATCGCTGGTTCTCCAATTCGACCAAAGGCATGCCCGATGGTCAATTGTGCTTTCATATCTCCTGCATCCAGGGTTTCAAGCAGAATGGGGACTGCCTCATCCCCAAAATCAACCATCAATCCCACCGCCTCATCCAGCACCGGAAGCAGTTCAGGATGA
Organism: uncultured Anaerolineales bacterium; assembly: GCA_964621835.1. Lineage (GTDB taxonomy): Bacteria > Chloroflexota > Anaerolineae > Anaerolineales > UBA11858 > B10-G9. The sequence goes on from CAZUMA010000032.1 coordinate 20,670, forward strand.
TCAAGCACATCGATATAGAAGAGGGGAGAGATCAGCTCAAAAAGCTCCCTGGTCTCCTGCGCACCAACACCGGGGAGGGCATCGCGCACCTGGACAAGACCCTGGTGGATCTGCTCTGGATCCTCACTGGCCAGCAGTGTTTTGATTTTCTGGTAGTCCTTTTCCGACATAAATAACTCCTTTTAAGACATTTCTACTAAACCCTATCCTACCATCAAAACTCCTCACTGGCTTTGATCTCCCGGATCCTCCGAATCCCGGCCTGGTCCCTGTTCCCTGGACCCAAGCGAAATTTTTTCCGGACTGATATCCAGAGGGTAGGGGCGTGGGAGAAACCATTTACAGAAATGAAAGCATTTTACCCTTCTGAATACTTGTCCAGGGTACTTTAATAGTTTATAGTAGCTTTGGGTCCGATTTTTCAAGCAAAATCATTAATATTTCTATTGTCTGGCGGCTGACTATGGAGGTTAGTTGTGACTGGAAAAAAAACATTTTATACCCTTTTAATTCTGCTTACCTTAACATCCCTCATGCTTTCCTCCTGTGGACTTGCCTCCCTGGTGGGAGAGGAACTTTCCCCGGTGCCGGAGGATACGAAAGAGCCGGTCCGGTCTGTCCAGGAAGACGAGGAGAAAACGGCTCAACCGGTCGCAACCATGGTGCCGGACAATCAGGTTAAAACACTCCAGGATGTAAAGTCCGCAGTCATCCAGATCGAATTCGAGGGCACATATGTGGATCCGGAATTTGGTGAGTACAGCGAATTCGGAACCGGCACTGGATTTATTATTGATGAGTCCGGGCTTGCAGTAACCAACAACCATGTGGTCACCGGGGCTGCCCTCCTGAAAGTATATATCGGAGGCGATACCACCAAGACCTACAATGCGCAGATCATCGGTGTCTCGGAATGCTCCGATCTTGCGCTGATTGATATCGAGGGGGAAGGGTATCCCTACCTGACCTGGTACTCTGACCCCATTCAGGTTGGCCTTGAAGTATATGCTGCGGGATTTCCCCTCGGAGACCCGGAATATACGCTCACAAAAGGGATTGTCTCAAAAGAAAATGCGGGGGGTGAGTCCAGCTGGGCTTCCGTGGACAGCGTGATTGAACATGACGCCACCATTAACCCTGGCAACTCCGGGGGGCCGCTGGTCAGTGAGGATGGTCAGGTGGTGGGCGTCAACTACGCCTCCTTTGCGGCCGCCAGTCAATATTTTGCGATCGGTCAGGATGCAGCAATCCCCCTGATTGAGAAATTTAAAGAAGGGGAAAATGTAGATACACTGGGCATCAACGGGGTTGCGGTAGTCTCGGGTGACGGCACCATATCCGGGGTGTGGGTCTCTTCCATTAAATCCGGCTCCGCGGCAGATGAAGCAGGCATTGAACCAGGAGACCTGCTCACCACAATGGAAAATATCACCCTGGGATCCGATGGAACCATGGCCTCTTACTGCGATATCATCCGCACCCAGGGGGATGAGAACACCCTGGGGGTTGAGGTCGTCCGCTTCCCAACCCAGCAGCTCCTGGAAGGGCAGATTAACGGTCGAACCCTGTCCGTAGTGGAGGACCTGGGTTTTGCCAGTGAACCCGACACCGGCGAGCAGGAAGAAGTTGTTGTTGAAAAAGAGGAGGAGCTTCCAGCTGATACAGGTGGATTTGAACTGTGGACAGACAGCACCGGCGCCCTGCAAGTTTCAGTGCCCAGCAGTTGGCAGGATACATACAGTGCTGTCTGGGAGAATGTCTGGGAATTGAGCAATGGAAAAACAATCAACTTCCGGGCAGCCGATATGATCCTCGCTCCAGATATTGATGCCTATTTGGATCTCTACGGACCCGGTGTTCAATTCTCGGCTTCCCGGGACTGGGGGAATATCGGCGGATACATCCAGCTGCTGGATGGGCTCGAATTTAATTACATCGATATCTGCAGGAAAGAGGAGCGCGACAGCTACGTTGACGAAGCGTTTGAGGGCGGCTACGATTGGTGGGACTGCTATTCAACTGATCTTCTCGTCCTTGCTGTGCGGCCCATTGCGGATCCCACCGCCTATCTGGCGTTGATACGGATTGCTTTTGACAGCTCCAGTGATGCAGATTGGGAGTTTGTTGATGAGATCTTGAACACCTTCGATGTGATTGACTACTACTCCCTGCCGTAGCCCTGAAAGCCCGCAAGAGAAAATAAACCCCGGAGGCAGGTGATGCCTCCGGGGGTTTTTTTTGTTCTTTTCTGGCTTGATAAATTTTCCAGTGAAGCCGGATTAGCTGACCACGCTCATAGATTAAGTTGTTCCATGATGCGCCTGACAGCGCGGTTGGTCGCCCGCCGGTAGGCTTGATCCGGGGGGACCAGGGCACCCAGGATTACCAGCGTTTCAGCATATCGGACCGGCCGGCAGACCAGCAGGGTTTTATCCCTGGTGCGGATGGTGATTTCATCAATCACCGGCAGCCCCAGCTGATACCGCGTCTCAGCGCTGACCTGATGAAGTACCGCGGCCATGGTCCCTGCCAGCTCATGCCGGGGGCTGTTGGGCACCGAGGCTACCGGCAAGCCTTCATCTGTCGCCAGCACGGATGCGTCAAATCCACCTTCCAGATTCATTTCCCGCAGGATATCAACAAACGAGGGAAAAGCAGTTTCCCCCTGCTTACGCCTATCGTTTATCACGTTTGTCTCCTTGGTTAAGGCTCCGGGGTGAGCCTCCCCTGGGCTTTGGCAACTACCTGGTTGACAATAGACCTCAATCCATCCAGGACCCCAGTCCCATCTGTGGCCACGGTTTCAAAGGTGTGGACACCATTCATTCCCAGATGGCCTTTAATCGTTGCGATCGGGACGATCTCAGCTAAATCCCTTTTGTTGCACTGCAGCACAATCGGCACATCGGAAGGATTAAATCCAAGCTCCTTCAGGTCAGCTTTTAAGTCCCTGACCGCCTCAACATTTTCATTCAGCCTATTAGCCTGGGAATCCGCCACAAAAACAATCCCATCGACCCCTTTTAAAACCAGCTTTCTTGTTCCCCGGTAATATACCTGCCCGGGGACAGTGTAAATATTGAAACGCGGGGTCAGTCCCCCGATTTGACCAAGCTGAAACTGCATGTAATCAAAATACAGCGTGCGATCTTCCCGGGTTTTGAGAGAAATCAGCTCCCCTCGTCGATCCGGATGAGTGCGGGAATGAATATATTCAAGAGAGGTGGTTTTCCCACTCAGTGAGGGTCCATAAAAGACTATCTTGAGATTGATTTCTCTGAGCTTCCAATTAATAAACATACCTGCGGTTTCGTGTCCTTATTCATCTAAAAATGTATTTTCCAGCTCCGCTGTCAGCCCTTTGCTGAAATCTTCCGGATCCAGCGGTCCCTGATCTCCCATCACGTTTTCAAATTCCATGGTAAGCGGTTCTAACTGTTCTGCTGCCCGCTTGGCAAATAAACGCACCAATCCAATAGGGGTTTCTGTCCGGAAAATCACGATCAGGATAAAGCTGCCAGCAATATTATGGAGATAAATGCTTTTGGTCTCCCCTTCATGGAAAAACGATCCGTGGGGATCCTCCTCTCCGATCCGTTTCGAGAGCTCTCCCATGGCTGCCACATCGCCTGCCGCCAATGCTGCCACAGTGGTTGGCTCCCCTTCCTCCATGATTCCCTGGGTGGCGATAAGCTGCCCGCTGATGTCTGCCAGCAGGACGCAATCAGTCCTCGCTTTCTGCATCAAATGGTCCAGGATGTAATCGATTTTATGCAGCAGATCCTCAGGCAATTCCAATCGTCTGCTCATGTCTGTACTCCTCTATGCTATCCGCGTTTATCCCTGAGGGGGAGGAGGATCTGAGGCAAGCCTCCAGATCCTCCCATCGTTCCATGGATACCGTTGACCCAATGCCGCTAGCGGCGCAGCCTCTCAATCGCCGCTTTCAAGCTTGTCCTCATCCGTTCAATCGACTCAGCCAGGGTTTGCATATCTCCACCCATCTCAACATCAATGGGAACATCAAGGTCCCCCCGCGAAATCGAATCTGATGCTTCAATCAATGATTCCACAGAATTGATGATATCCCGGGTGATATTGAAGGCAAAGAAGATCGCAGCAATCATCAGGACGCCAACAACCAGGCTGAGCGCACTGAGCACACCATACACGATGGATAACCGGGATGCCCGAGCTCTCTCCTGATTAATCAGCGTATTCAGCCGGGATTCCTCGGGTTCAAATAAATCCTGCAAGAGAGGGAAGAACGTTTCCCTTGAGAACGTGTCCAGGTCACCCAGTTTGATCACCGCCGCTGAATTATCACCTGGTGTGGCCTCTCGGGCAGCAATGATACTATCGATAAGCGACGTGTAGGTTTGCCGGGCGGATTCGACTTCCTCCACCAGTTCCGGATAGGATTCCTCTAATTCTGCAGAGACCACGGTCCAGCGCTGGTCGTACTCCCGTTGGAATTCGTCAATCTTTAGCAATTGACCTCTTGTTCCAGTCAGGGCATACTGTCCAACAGCGACCCGCTCATTCAAAAGCGCGATTTCCATATTGTTGGTCGCCGTGACAACCCGCTGGAGATTGATCAGCTCCACAGTGACATCCAAACTTGTTCTCAAGTTGTTCACACTCAGGAAGGCGAGGATGACCAGGAAAATTACGATCACGCCAAATCCAATGATATACTTTCTAAGATTTGCTAATTTCATAGCATTGTCTCCTTGTCAACAGCTGAAGCTTTGATCCCTGGCCACCGCTAGCAAGCGCCTGGCGCTCCGGATTTATTCCTGGAGGATTTCAAGCATCAAGCGCAGGAATTCAGTTCGCTTCTGGTCATCACTGATTTCAGTGCTGATTCGCTCCACCAGCTCGGCAGCTTTCTCCTGCGGGAAGGTCTGCAAGCTTTCGCCCATCGCCGCTGCTTCATCCTCGATGATTACCGGAGCCATTGGCCCCAGAATCTCGGTGAAATTTTCTGAAAGCTGCTCCAGAAAATCCTCACCAACTAAATCCTTATGGCGGGCCTGGTCCCCTTCCACCTGATGGAGAAGTCCTGCTGTTACCAGGCTGAAGATGATTTTGGCAACATCAAACTCATCCAGCTCCAGGATTTCCGCAATATCAGCAACAGAGCGCTGTCCATTGACCTGGGCCAGGACCTGCCATTCAATCGGTTTCAGGCTGACTGTGTTGGTGGATCCGGAGGGAGAGATATTAAAAACAATCTCTGTTGTCGGGATAACCTCCTTGATGTCTTCCCACTGTTCGGCTTTTCGGGAAGCTTCCAGAAGCATTTGCTCTGTCGTCAAACTGATGGACTCTTCCGGGGCTGGTTCATCGGGAACAAAGCTGAAGTCGCCCTCCAACCATCCCAGCAGTGTGTAGACACCCGCTTCCCCCATCTGGGTCCCGGTTACTGCATGGACCAGATTACCATTCTGCAAAAAGATCTCACCGCGCTTGGTTCCCTGGGAAAGGTCCAGGCGACCTGTACGTTTTCCAGCGCTGAGCATTTTGATAATATCCAGCAGGGGAAGTTGTGCTAAGTTACCCCTTAGAACTTCAGGCATATGATTACTCCTCTAGATTTCATTCTTTGATTATAACGGTAAATTTATCTTCACTTACGAAGCGGACCCGGCTGGGATCTTTTGTGCCGCTTACTCGCCGCTGATCTCCATGCGAGATTCCAGGGAATTAATTTTCTCCTGGATCTCTCCGTCTTGCTCCCACTGACTGGCAACAACATTCGCGCTCAAGCGCACCAGAGATACGTTTGCCTCAGGCGACGCAACAATCACCAGTAAAAATCGTTGATAATCCCGGATCAGCATCCGGCTGTCTTTGTAGCTGAGGTCCAGCTCTTCGATCGCTTCCTGAGCCCTTTCAACTGCCAGCAGGGCCAGCAGGGACTGGCGGTTAATTTCTTCAATAGTATCCTGGCTCATCCCATTGGGTTTCTCGCTGGCGAACACATCTCCCTGGTTATCACAAACCCAGCATCCCCTGACCCCGGAAACTGCTTTGATCTCCTGCAAGCCTTTCTCCATGAGAGTTTCCATCTAGGACAGGATCTCCGGCATCATGCCAGCAAGATTGAAGCGATCTATCAATGTCTGGTGTTTCTGATATACAGAAGCCGTATTCTGGCGGACTTCCCCCATCAAATCCACTCCCTCCAGCTGATCATCAAGGATTTCTAATGTGGAGGTGAGCCCTTCAGCAAGACCTCGACTGAAACTTTTTCTCGCCTCCCCTGTGAAAGTGATAGTTCCTCCCTGATATTGAAATTTGGCTGCAAACGGATCCAGAAATGGATACTGATCGGCTTTACTGATCAAGGTTTCTTTGAAGGTGTTTAAGAAATGTCCCGGTTTTGAATGTTTTTCTACCGCCGCTTCGGCAGCAGCAATGATCTCGCCCCAGGCTTCCAACAACTGCGGCAGGTCAAAGCTGACCATGACTTCTTCACTCTCCTCCAAGGCTTCCTCTACGGCAGACCGGTAAACACTGAAGGTTGCCCCCCGGGAAGATGCGTAATCAATAATCCGCGGAAGAATACTGGTTCCCGAAATTTCCTCTCCCTGGGCGGTCATCATGCTTTCAATCACTTCCCCGGCAAGCAGGAAAATAAATCCTTTTCGCTGGTCTCCATGGATGGAGACCTCGATATATCCGGTGTGGTTTTCCTTCTGTAATTTTGAGATCAGAGCCTCAAGGCTGGTGAACTCGGTGCTGAGATCCTCAAATATAACCTCACTTTTGACAATGCTTGCCAGCATGGTCACCATGTCTCCGGAGAGGGAAAATACACTGATCGTCCCGTCTTTTTCCTGAGCCTTTTGTGTGACCCGTTTTGCAGCCTCAGGGCCGGTGATCTGGGCATCCCCGATCTCCTCGAAGGCATTGACAACATTGCCATTGTCCATCAGCAGGAGTCCTTCATATTCCCAGAAACTTACCTGGATACAGCCGGTAAAACGGTTTTCCGTAAGGTCAACAAGGAGCTCGGCAAAATTGGTAAACGATGTATTCAAATTCTGGTACACTGCCTCGTTTTTTGGAAAGATCATCTTGACCCTCCTTGGTCAGGCCGTCCGGTATCTTTTCAAGGTTTGGTTAACTGACTGGGAGACAGCATCAATCGATGCCCGTTTAACCAATAAAAGATAAATCAGGTTGCCGCTGTGGGGGATCAGGATCCCCTTGGACTTGGTACCAAACACTGATATCCGCTCTGGTTCCGACTCAGCAAGCAGATCTCCAATGAGCTTTCCTCTTTCTTTGAGGTTCATCATTAAGCCTGCGATTTGCTCCGGATCCGCTCCACCATCATATCCTAACAATTCTCCTTCCAGGGTGCAGATCCAGGCTCCCTCAACCTCTCCGATTCGGTTCAACGCTCGTGCGATTCTATCCTGTAGATCATCCTTTTCGGATTCCTGCTGCGAAAACTCATCATCCCAAACAGTGCTCCATCCCGCCGTGGACTCATCAATCCTGCGCATCCCCTCCAGGAGCAATCCTGACCAGCCTTTGTGAATGGTTTGCTCTGGAAGATCAGCACCCATCTTCAATTGAAAGGTGCCATCCTCCCAACCAAGCAGTTCATAAATCGCAGATTCACCAGATAATTCTCCTGTCTCAGCATGAATGATTTCCCCATTGTTAAAATAAATCCGCCCCTCTCTCCCCTGGCGGCGAACCGTAAGGAGGGCTTGATTCCGTTCTTCACAGTTAATCTGGATGATGCTGGCTAAACTCATCATCCTTAAATCTCCCTGCAGCGACTGTTCATCATGCTCGAGGATCGTTCGCAAAGTTGAGAGCAACCGATCGACCATCACCGGCTTATCAATGAATTCCGCAGCGCCCATCCGGAACGCCTGGGCGACCGTTTCCTTTTCCCCATAGGCAGTAATGATGACCACTTTTGCATTAGGGTCGAAGTCTCTGATTTTTTTCAGCACAGAAAATCCGCTCACGTCAGGCATCCGCAGGTCGGTCAGGACCAGATCAGGACTGAACCGGCGGTAGAGCTCCAGTGCCTCATCGGGATGAGTGCTTCCATTGACAGTAAATCCTTCCTGCTGCAGCAGGGAAGACAGCTGCTGGACAAACTCGGAGTCATCATCAACGATGAGTATAGATTGCTGTGCCAAAAATACTCTCCCGGGTGGGTAATGCTCTTGCGGTGGAATGTTTCTGACGAAGCAGGTCTGGACATGGAATGAATCCCGAAACCAAAACCTGGATTTCGGGAATGAGTATCTCACCCATTCTTGTTAAGACTGTCAGTATCTAATTCTAACACGGTCTTAAGATAACCAGTTGAAACTGCTTTTTTCCAGGTGCTGCAAAGCATATTTCTCTCTTAAATTTTTGCAGCCCTGATTATACCTCTCACACACCCCTTGATGAGGCAACCAGCAGGAGTCTGACAAATCTATCAGTTGCGGTCCTGCATAACCAAAATACCCAACATTTCTGAAAGGAGGATACCCGCTGATCCCCCCCATGGATATGCAGATCTGTTAAGAGGAACCCGGATGGGGCTATGGTAAAATCTACAATCAAAGAAGGATGATGGTTGATTTCTGCCAGACCTGCTGTTGGTCCACCCACACAGAAGCTGAGGAATGATGGAATCCCCAACCTGGTTGCAGAACCTGCATGTTCCCGAATATCTTAAAAAATCGCTTCAAGACGAAAGGCTGGCGAGCACAAAGCGGAATATATATCTGCTTTCCCTCCTCCTGTTTATCGTTGGGGTAATCCTGCTGGTCCAGCACCTCTTTCAGCCCGTAGTGCCAGAAAGCACCCCTATCTGGTGGTGGTATTTTGGCGCCTTCACCTTTATCATTGTCGAGTCCTCCATTATTGCCCTGATCACCCAGATGGTCATGGATCGCTTCTCCAGCTCATTCCAGCACTTTTTTATTCGGGCAGTGGGATTGGCGTTGCTCCTGACAACCACCGGACTGTGTTTGCTGGACTTACAGGCAGGCAATGACCTTTCCGTGTACTTGGTAGGAATATTTCTGCTAGCAGCAGGGTTTAGATTGGGCAAGCGGTTCAATTCCATTTTAATCGTCGGCTCCACTTTGATCCTGATCCTGGCGATCTCGCTTTTCGATTTTCAAGTCAACCTGCAAATGTTGATTGCCCTGATCATTTACGCAGTTCTGGCGATCTGGATGACCCTGAGCCTGGAAAACCAGCGGGTAGAAAACCTCGTTCTCAGAACTGAGCTGAAGGACCGCAATTCGGAGCTGGAGCAGATCAGCAACCGGGATTCACTCACCGGGGCTTACAATCGGAGAGCATTTTTTGAACACACCGCAGTCCTTGCAGAACAGTGCAAACGGTATGGTACGGATCTTTCGATTGCTATTCTTGACATCGATAAATTCAAACGGGTGAATGACACCCTCGGCCACGCTGCCGGCGACCAGGTCCTCAAAAAAATTGCGGAGCGGTTGATCCAGGCCACCCGGAGTGCGGATATCACCTCCCGGTACGGGGGAGAAGAATTCATTGTCGCCATGTCCAACACCCATCTCAAGTATGCCATTACGGTGGCGGACCGTCTGCGAAAGGAAATCGAGTATCTCAAGATCCCCGATGTAGACTGGACAATCACTATCAGCGTTGGGGTAGCCATGTACCGGCCTGCGTCAGAGTCCTTTGAAGAAACGCTGATTCGTGCAGATCAAGCCATGTATCAAGCCAAGGCCGAAGGGGGGAATACAGTATCTGCCGCCCGACTGGAATCCGGAAACAAAAAAATGGTCGGGGGATAAAAGAGCACACTGCTGGTCAAACGATTCTCAGAAAGAAAACGCCTCCTCAGCATCAGGCAGGCGTTTTTGTTTTTCAGCTGCAACCTCGAGGATGATAGGAAAAATTACCAGGGAATAAGTCTTCCTCAGCTTTTGATCAGTCCTGCTGCTGCCAGCAAATCAAGCATTTCAGTGGTAATTGCTTCCTGGCGAGCAAGCTGCACCTCCATCTCCAGCTCTTCAGAAAGCCTTTCGGTATTCTGGGCCGCAGCCTCAAGAATGTGATACCTGGCTGCATGCTCAGCCGTGGAAGATTCGAGCAGACATTGTTTAAAGCGGAACTGCACAATCTGGAATAGCAAATGGCGGAGCAGCCCACCCGGATCGGTTTCAATGATGGGCGGCGGCCAGAACTCGTCCACATCTTTTCCGCGAATCCCATCCAACTCGATCGGCAGCAGCCTTATCATCGTGATGGAATATTGACCGCCCTTTCGCGGTCGATTGTATAATACCCGGACTTCTTTGATTGCTCCGGCCTGATACCGCTCTATAAAAAGGCGGCTCAAGCGATCAGCCTTTGAAAAATCTGGAACGGATTTGCGGGAGAAGCGCTCTGCCAGATCCGGGCGAATGTCCAGCCGTTCAGATGCCGTCTGCAGTCTTACCCCCAATGACCAGAGTTCCACCTCCCGACCAGGGGCCTCCATATTATCCACTTCGCGCGGGATTCGGTCAGCCAGGTCCCGGTTAAATGGTCCACACAAACCACGGTCGCTCCCCAAGGCTACCAACAGTGCCCGCGGCTGGACTTCCACCTTCTTGGCAATCAGAGGCTGATCCTCCATCGGCAGCCAGGCGGTCAACTCAATCAGATCGTTCCCATAGCGCTCCAGTGCGGTCAGCTGCCTCCGGGCAGTCTGCATGCTGGCCTGGGAGACGGTGCGCAAAGCACTAAGGATCGGCTCCACAGCCCGAATGTTTTCCAGTCGTTCCTGAGCCCTGCTGAACCCTTCCATCCTTTATGAGGTCTCCACCCTTTCAATGTTCCACACAAAAACGACCCTTCCGCTCTTGCCAATATCCTTCTCCTCGGCAGCGGAGCGGTCCCGCTCTTCTTTCCCCCCATGGAACATTTCCAGCACCCGGTCGACCTGTTCCTCCTCCACAACAATAAAAAGCATCTCTTGAGACTGGCGAAGCATCCCGCCCCTGCTTGCGGTGTAGGTAGCTGAGTAACCCGCTGCAACCAATTGTTCCAGCAGCTGGTTGCTCTGGTCCCGTGGAACCACTGCCATAATCATTTTCATCATCCCGCACCGCTCCTTTCCATCCGGGGTTTCACAAAAGCATCCAGGATTTCATTCAACCGCTCTTGCATTTCGCCGGTCAGATCTCGTTTAAGCTCGCATTCTTCCATCCAATCCTCATGGTTTTCTTTGACATAGTCAAGCAGCTCTTTTTCAGCTTCTAACGTAGGCCCAGCAGGGATATTTTGAAACACCTTCTGCTGTATCGCATAGAGAATCACGATCTGCTCACTGAGGGACATTGGTTCGTGCGGAGGCTGCGTGAAAACCTGCTGCAGACGTTTGCCCCGTTCTATCTGGCGCTGGGTTGCATCATCCACCTCGGTCCCCAGGCGTGCGAACCTGGCCACTTCTTCGAATTGGGCCAGCTGCAAACGCAGCTCCCCAGCAACTTTCTTCATGGCTGGAGTTTGCGCCTTCCCCCCCACCCGCGATACGGAAAGCCCAACATTCACTGCAGGCTTGACATCCTGATTGAATAATTCGGAGTCCAGCACAATCTGCCCATCTGTGATTGAAATAAGATTGGTGGGGATATAAGCAGAGAGGTTTCCCCGCTGGGTCTCAATGATCGGCAGGGCAGTCATCGAACCCCCACCCCGGTCCTCTTTCAGCTTGCCGGCCCGCTCCAGGAGCCGGGAGTGCAGATAAAAAACATCTCCCGGGTAGGCTTCCCGTCCCGGGGGACGGCGCAGCAGTAAGCTCAGCTCACGATAGGCGTTGGCATGCTTGGTCAGGTCATCATAAATGATCAGTACATCCCGTTCGTGATCCATTAAATACTCCGCCATGGTGCAGCCCGCATAAGGAGCCAGGTAGCGCAGGGCAGGCGGATCATCCGGGGTGGACATGACAATCGTGGTATAGTCCAGGGATCCCTGCCTGCGAAGGAGGTCAATCACTCCCAGGGTGGATGATTTTTTTTGGCCGATAGCCACATAAATACAGGCAATATTCGTGTCTCGCTGCTGCAGGATTGTATCGACGGCAATTGTGGTCTTGCCGGTCTGACGGTCTCCAAGAATCAACTCCCGCTGTCCTCTGCCGATGGGTATCAGGGCATCGATCACCTGCCAGCCAGTATGCAGCGGTTCCTTGATGGGAGTGCGCTTGGTAATCCCCGGAGCCACCCGCTCCACGAGCCGCATATCAGATGGCTCAAAGGAAGGATCCCCATCCAGCGGTTCTCCCAGCGGATTGACCACCCGCCCGAGCAGGTTTGGACCAACCGGGATGCGCAGCTGCTTGCCTGTGGTGCGGACGACATCCCCACCCCGTATCCCCTCGTCTGAACCAAGCAGCACCACATCCAGCTGTCTCGGTTCGAGACTGAAGACAAGCCCCCTGACACCGGTTGGGAATACCAGCATATCCTCTGTATGGACCCGGGGAAGGCCGGTCAGAGTTGCCACCCCATCTCCGACATGATTAACCGTCCCAATATCCTCAAACTGAACTTTGCTTTCGAAGCGAGAACTGGAGGATTTCACCGATCCAATCAGCATTCTCAGCGGACTTTGTACTTCTGCGGCCGGAGCAGACTGATCCTGGATATCCTGAATAATCTGCTGACTTTCTTTCTCCAGATTATCCAGGTCACGATTCAGCGACTTTTGAATATCCCCCACCAAGTCTGTATGGACGCGGGGACGGTCGGTCTGGGTTTCCATCGCATCTTCAACATGATTGACCGTACCAATATCCTCAAACTGGACTTTGTTTTCGAAGCGAGAACTGGAGGATTTCACGGATCCGATCAGCTTTCTCAGCAGACTTTGGTTTTCTGCAGCCGGAGCAGTCTGATCCTAGATATCCTGAATGATCTCCTGACAATCCTTTTCCAGTTTATCCAGGTCACGGTTCAGCGACTTTTTAAATTCCCCCACCGAGGATGGATTCGAGGGGCTTTCCTTTTCAGGCATTTTCCATCCTTTCCCGGATGGAGAATTCGGCATCGTCCAGGATTTTGTCCAGCTTAGAAGCCAGGGAATTATTTATCAGAGTATCTCCTACCCGGACCCGCAATCCAGAGATCAGGTCTTTATCAATATTGATCTCCAGATCCACTTCCTTATCAATCAAGGCGCTGAGCGTATCTCGCAGCTCCTGCACCTGAGATTCACTCATCTCCCGGGCTGTGTCAGCAAATACCGTGGGAGAACGTTCATCGAGAGATCGGCGGATTGTTTGAACCTGATCCATCTCCCCACTGCCCAGCTGCCAGATGCGTTCATTGAGCTCTTTCACAAGGTGGTCATGGACCTCAGGGGGTGAGGTTTGGTGGAGAACCTGCTTGCTGATAACGCGGATCGCCTCCAGGATTTCATCCATATGGTCACTAACTGCTTTTTCCTGAAGCTGACTGCCTTCTGAGGCGGCTGCTTTGAGGATGCGTTCTGCCTCCAGGCGGGTATTTTCAATCGTTGAGCTCCGGATTTCCTCCATCCGCTCCTGCGCATCCCCAATGATCTGTGAGATCTGTGTCTCAATATTATCCAGGCGCTGGTCAAGCTCCTGGCGCAGGGATTCAGCTTGCTCCAGTTTTTGAGCAATCTCTTTTTCCTGCTGCAGTCTTTCTTCTGCGCGCTGATTAACCCGACGCCTGATAGGCTTAAAAAGCAGGAGATACAGCAGGCCGGTCAGGACAAGGAAATTGATAATCTCAAAAATGATCGTCGGGATATCAAAATTCAGCATCCGAGCTCCTTATCTAGAAAAACCGATCCAACAGCGGGTTCGCAAACAGCAGAATCAGCACAACCAGAAGCACATAGATTGCGGTGGACTCCAGCAGGGCCATAGCGATCAGCAAGGTAGTGCGCAGGTCACCAGCTGAATCCGGCTGCCTGGCAATGCTCTCAAGGGCTTTGACAACCGCTCGACCTTCCATGATCACCGGGCCAATGGCCCCAATCACAATGCCTGCTCCGGAAACAATAATGGTCACAAGTGTAATCAGTGTTCCTGGATCCATCTCAGCCATAAATCAACTCCTTTTAAAAAATCCATTGAATTTGTTTATTGGATTGTCTCTTTTTGTATTCTCTCTTCCTCATCCTTCTGATCTGAACTCATGGGAAGAGCCGTGGCAATATATACAGCAGCCAGGGCAGTGAAGATATACGCTTGCAGCAGACCGGTAAAGATGCTGAACCCCTGCAAAGGCAGGGGAACAATCAAGGGGGCGAGAGAAAAAAGGATCGCAATGATAATTTCAGCACTGAAAACATTGCCAAACAGACGGACAGATAAGGAGATGGTCCGGCTGATCTGACTGACTATCTCCAGGGGAAGGAGGAAAATTGGCGAGGCCAGGCTCTTCAGGTAAGGACCCCATCCCATCTCACGCACCCCATAGATGTGGACAGAAATAAGCACCACCAGAGCCAGGGCGACCGGGGTGTTCAAATCGCTGGTCGGTGATTTCAATAAAGGCACCAGGCCGATCACGTTCGCAACCCCGATGAATAATGCCATGGAGCCCAGCAGGGTCAGGTAGGGATCCGCCGGGCGCCGCATGATCTCGGAGATAAAATCTTCTAAAAATTCCATCACCAGCTCCAGGGCCGTCGGTTTGACCCGACGGACAATCAGGATGATCCCGATAATCAAAACCATCATCACCCAGGTGGAAACCACCGTATCCCGGACTGGAATTCCAACGATTGTAAAGGCGACTTCTGGAAATACTTCCTGCATAATGTTGTATCCTTCTCAAACTTTTTTAGTCTGCAGGGGGAAAACCCGGAGGGAGATAATCCCCACCCAGCGGGCGGCCATCAATCCGCCAAATGCGGAAAGGCCGGCTCCCAATCCTTCCTGGACTGCTGCTGCTAAAAACAACCCGCTGAGCGTCCAGCGCAGCACCGCGCTAAAAATCACTATCCTCTTTCCCGCCATCACCCGCTCCGGGGAGAGCCTGATCACGTCCTTCCGCTGGCTGATCCAGATTGCCAGCCCAATAAATAATCCAATCAACAACCAGCTTAAGCTCATCCCCTTTCCTCCCCTTTCCCGGCCTGCGCTTGATCCCGATCCTGCCATTTCAAACGCTGGATCACTCGGGAGAGGTTGTAGTAGGCGGTCATCACCCCCAGGATCAATAATCCCAGGGTGAAAGTATAGGACGTGCCCAACCAGGCATCCAGGTAATGCCCCAGCAGCACTCAGAAGTGCGCCCCAAAAACTGGACACTCCCTTAAGTGAATATAGATGGAGTACAA